>NZ_JAJIRR010000003.1:0-481596 GCF_025717595.1 Kinneretia sp. DJ1R-11 | reverse complement strand
GATTTGTTTTGAATCTCAATTCCAATCGAATCGCTTCGATCCTCACTACACACCACAACAAGACTCTTGCGAATCCTACTGCGCAACCACTAAAAGCAGTCTTTGCGAGCAGCGAAGCCCTCTACTGTAGCACAGGAATTTTCGACTCTGCAAAGAAATTCTGAAGCAGAAGTGAGGCCACCTGAACTCGGCGGCCTCCAGCTCAGGCTGGCCTCAGTCGGGCGCAGCGCTCCTGAGCTCTCTTCATTCAGTCAGTCTTCCTGAAAGGCCTCTTCCCGCTTGCTCTTGATCGATGGCAGCATCACCACGACCACCATCAACAGTGCTGCAATCAACAGCCCCGCTGACAGGGGGCGGGACATGAAGGTGGTCCAGTCCCCTCGTGAAAGGAGCAAGGCCCGGCGCAGGTTCTCTTCCATCATGGGACCCAAGATGAAACCCAGCAGCAGAGGCGCCGGTTCACAGCTGAGCTTGTAGAAGAGATAGCCCACGACGGCGAATCCTGCGGTCACAAAGACGTCAAAGCTGTTGTTGTTCAGCGTGTAGGAGCCGATGCAGCAGAAGGTTACGATGGCCGGAAACAGGAATCGATAAGGCACGGTCAGCAACTTGATCCAGATGCCGATCAGGGGCAAGTTCAAGATGATCAGCATCAGATTGCCGACCCACATGGAGGCAATCAAACCCCAGAAAAGCTCCGGATTGCTGCTCATCACTTGTGGGCCTGGCTGAATGCCCTTGATGGTCATGGCACCGACCATCAAGGCCATCACGGCATTCGGAGGAATGCCCAAGGTCAGCATGGGAATGAAACTGGTCTGAGCGCCGGCATTGTTGGCAGCCTCAGGGCCGGCCACGCCTTGAATGGCTCCACGGCCAAACGGAACCCGGGGGTTGCGAACGACCTTCTTTTCAAGGGTGTAGGCGGCAAAGGATGCCAGCAAAGCACCGCCGCCCGGCAGCACACCAAGAATTGAACCGAGCGCAGTGCCGCGGATCACCGAAGGCCAAGCTTCCTGGAAGTCTTGCTTGGTGGGCCACAGGCCTTTCACGTCCTTGGTGAACACTTCACGGTGCTCGGCCGGTTTGCCGAGGTTGGAGATGATTTCTCCGAAGCCGAAGATGCCCATGGCGATGACCACGAAGCCCAGCCCGTCGGTCAGCTCCGGAATATCGAATGAGAACCGGGGCGTACCCGAAATCACGTCGGTGTTGATCTGGCCAAGCAGCAGGCCCAGCAAGATCATGGCGATTGCTTTCAGCAGCGAACCCGACGCCAGCACCACCGCACCGATCAAGCCGAGCACCATCAGCGAGAAGTACTCTGCCGGCCCGAACTTGAACGCCAGTTCGGTCAATGGCGGAGCGAAGGCAGCAATGATGACGGTGCCAACGCAGCCGGCGAAGAATGAACCAAGGCCAGCTGCCGCCAAGGCCGCACCCGCCCTGCCCTGCCGGGCCATTTGGTAGCCGTCGATGGCGGTGACCACCGAGCTGGACTCACCGGGCACATTGATCAAAATCGCTGTGGTCGAGCCACCGTACTGAGCGCCGTAGTAGATACCGGCCAGCATGATCAGAGCCGGTGTCGCGTCCAAGGCATAGATGGAGGGCAGCAACATGGCAATGGTGGCCACCGGGCCGAGGCCGGGCAAGACGCCAATCAAGGTGCCCAGCAAGGCGCCACCAAAGGCGTAGAGCAGATTCTGCAGAGTCAGGGCCGTGTGAAAGCCGAGCGCGAGATTGTTGAGCAAGTCCATGCGTCAGCCCTCAGTTGCCGAAAATGACGGGCCACACCGGAATCACCAGCTTCAAGCCCCAGACAAAAATCACCCAGCTTCCCAGGGTCAGCACCACGCTATTCAGCAGGGCATCGCGCCAACGAAACTCATCACCGGCTGCGGCAGCGAGGGTCACGACCATGGGCAAGGTCATGGCCAGACCCAGTCTCGGCAAGCACAGGCCGAACAAGACAATCGCCGCCGTGATGACCAGCAGGGGGCGCCACGCGATCGCGCCGATCGGGTCGCCCCCATCGGATTCAATCGTCAAAGCCTTGAACAGGACCAAGGCGCCCAGCAAGGCAAGCAGCACGCCGAGCCCAAACGGGAAGTAGCCCGGCCCAGGCCGCGCGGAGGAGCCAAAGCTGTATTCGGTGGAGGCCCAGGCGAACGTCAGCCCGAGCAACACGAACATCAAGCCGGAGAAGAAGTCTCTTTGACTCTTGATCTTCATGGGTGCGCCCTCTATTGATTCTGTCGATGACGGGCGATTCTAGGCAGCACCATCCCGGCTCGGCCTGTGGGTTACACGTAATCTCGACAGACTCCCACCGCGCGCATCACGCGCGCGGTGGACTCAGGTCTGCCACTGCGGCGTGCTGCGCAGGATTTCTTCCAGCGTGGTCACACCTTCCGCCACCTTCATCGCCCCCGCCAAGCGCAGCGGTCGCAGGCCCTCTTGCATGGCCTGGCGCCGCAGCGCCGAGATATCGGGGGTCGGGTGAAGATGGGCCTTGACCGCTTCACCCACCGTCAAGAGCTCGTACAGACCCGCCCGGCCTCGGTAGCCCGTGTTCCGGCACTCCAGGCAACCGACCGGCTTGTAGGGCTTGACGCCGCCATTCATGCGCCAGTGCTTGAGCATGTCATTCAAGGTGTCGCGGGTGACACTGGGGTCGGGCACTTTGCAGTGATTGCACAAGGTGCGCACCAGGCGCTGGGCCAGCACGCCGATCACCGTAGCGCTGATCAAATAGGACGGCACGCCCAGATCCGTCAAGCGCGTGATGGCCGCGGCGGCGTCGTTGGTGTGCAAAGTGCTGAACACCAAGTGCCCCGTCAGCGCCGCCTGAATCGCCATCTCGGCCGTGGCCAGATCGCGGATTTCGCCGACCATGATGATGTCCGGGTCCTGGCGCATCAAGGCCCGCAAGCCCTCGGAAAAACCGAAGTCCAGCGCGCTTTGCACCTGGGTCTGATTGAAGGCGGGCTCGATCATTTCGATCGGGTCCTCAATCGTGCAGACATTCACCTCTTCCGTCGCCAGGCGCTTGAGTGTGGAGTACAGGGTCGTGGTCTTGCCGCTGCCGGTCGGGCCGGTCACCAAGATGATGCCGTGAGGCTGGGTCACTAGCTTTTCCCAGCGCTCGTTGTCATGGCTGGAAAACCCCAGCATGGACAGGTCCTTGACCGCGGTGTCCGGGTCGAAGATCCGCATCACCATCTTTTCGCCAAAGGCCGTGGGCAGCGTCGACAGACGCATTTCCACCTCATCGCCCGCCGGGTTGCGCGTCTTGATGCGGCCGTCCAGCGGCCGGCGGCGCTCCACCACGTCCATGCGACCGAGCAGCTTGATGCGCGAGGTCATCGCGCTCATCACCGTGGGCGGTAGCTGGTAAACGGTGTGCAGCACCCCATCGATGCGGAAACGAATCACGCCCATCTCGCGGCGCGGCTCCAGATGGATGTCACTGGCGCGCTGGTCGAAGGCGTACTGCCAGAGCCAGTCCACCACCTGCACAACGCCCTGGTCGTTGGCATCGAGCTGCTTGTTGCTGCGGCCCAGTTCTACCAGCTGCTCGAAGCTGGCCACCTGGCTGGACTCGCCGGCCTTGGCCGCGGCGCGCACCGAGCGGGCCAGCGTGAAGAACTCGGTCGTGTAGCGCGCAATCTCCAAGGGGTTGGCCACCACCAGCTTGATGGGCTTGCGCACATGGGCCTCGATCTGCGCCACCCAACTGGTGTCGAAAGGCTCCGAGGTCGCGATGGTCACATCATTGATGCCCACCAACAAAGGCAGACAGCGCTTGGCCTCGGCATAGCCGACCGACATGACATCGGACACCCGGCCCACATCGACCTTGAGCGGGTCGATGCGCAGGTAAGGCAGCTTGGCACGCTCGGCCAGCCACTCGGACAGCGCGTCGACATCGAGCGGCTTGCCATTGCTGAGCCGACTCAAACCGCCATGCCCCAAGCGCACCAGCGGGTGCAGGGAGCTGTCCCCGGCTGCGAAACGGGCCTCCGTGCGCAGCACCTGTTCGTCATCGATCAAGCCATCGTCGCGCAGCCAATGCAGCAAGGCTCGCCACTCGAGCCGTCCTTCGGCAGGAACAGCGGCCGAGGCAGCGGCGGCAGAAGCAGGGGATGCGCTGGTCTTGGACTTGGCACTCATGGCGATGGGTCGCTCCGCGCTCATTGGGGGTTGAGAATGCTCAAAGGCAGGGGCCGCACCATGCGCAGCCATTTGCGCGCAGGCAGCTCGAACAGCGACTCGATATTAGCCGCTCGGCGCTCCAATTCCTCACGATCCGGCACCACCACGCCGCGCGCCGCCACCAGCACAGTGTTGCCCTCCTTGGTCGGCGTCAGGCTCCAGACCTGGTCCGAGCCGAAGATGGCCGCCACACGCCGCGCGCTGGCGGCAAAGCTGGCGTCGCGGCCGAAGAGATTCACCGACATCAGGCCGCCGTCGACCAGCAGGCCGTGGCAATGGCGGTAGAAGTCTTCATCGTCCAGCACCGGGCCGGCGGCCTCGTGGTCGTAGAGGTCGATGTTGAGCACATCGACCGTTTGCAGATGCTCCGGGTTCGCTACCCACTGACCGGCATCCTCGTTGATCACCGTGAGGCGCTTGTCGTCCTCGGGCAGGTGGAACCACATGCGGCAGGCCTGGATCACCGTGGGGTTCAGCTCCACAGCCGTGGTCTTCATGCGCAGCACCTTGTGGCAAAAGCGGGTGATGGCCCCCGCCCCCAGGCCCAGCTGCAGGGCGTGGCCGCTGCGCAGCTCGGCGCTCGGTCGCCACAGCATCCAGGCCATCATGCGCTGGATGTATTCCAGCTCCAGATGCTGAGGCTTGCGGATGCGCATGGCGCCCTGCACCCAGATGGAATCGAGGTGCAGAAAACGCACGCCGTCGAACTCCGACATGGTGGCCGGCGCCCAGGGCATGGCGCCGGTCTTGGATTTGGATGGACTCTTGGGCTTATTGGAAAGGCTCATGCCTCAAGTGTCGCCCATGGCCGCCTGCAGCGAAGGCCCGAGCTGGGCCCAGGCGGCCAGCTTCTTCGCATAGCTCAGGGTGTAGGCCGGGCTGGAGGACGGCAGGGCATGGATGCGCCAGCGCCCGGCTTGATCGCCCAGCTGGCGCAGGCCCAGGCGCGCGGCCGTGCCGCCGTTGAAGGCGATGGCACGCAGGCGCGGCAGGCGCGCCTCGATCAGGCCCAGCAGATCGCTGGCCTCGGGCTTGCGGATGTCGCTGTCCAGGCTGCCGCGCCGCTGCGTCGTCTGGATCACATCCCACAGCCCCACGCCGGCCTGCTGCAAGAGCGCCAGCCGCTCGGTATAGCCGGCCGACGCCAGGGCCAGGCCCAGCGATTCGCCGAGCAGGCGCCAGAATTGGTTCTGCGGGTGGCCGTAATAGGCCTGCGCCTGCAGCGAGGCCACGCCGGGGAAACTGCCCAGCACCAGCAGCCGGGTGTCGACGAACACATGGGGTGCCAGGCCTTGCAGGCGCGGCACTGACTTGCGGTCCATCTCAGCCATGCGCGGGCACAGCCAAGCGCGGCAAGGCTGCGCGCACATTGGCGCTGGTCATGGCCGCCGTCTCGGCCAGGCTCCAGCCGCGCAGCGCGGCCAAGCTCTCGGCGATACGTGGCAGCTCGGCCGGCTCGTTGCGACCCGTGGCCTCGCCGGCCGCGCGCTGCTCCGCCGTCTTGTAGAGCCAGTGTGGCGGGATGTCGGGCGCGTCGGTCTCCAGCACCAGGCTGTCGGCCGGCAGCTCGGCCGCCAGGCGGCGGATCTGCTGTGAGCGCTCGAAGGTCAAGGTGCCGCCAAAGCCCAGCTTGAAGCCCAGATCCACGAACGCCTGGGCCTGCTGCGCGCTGCCGTTGAAGGCATGGGCGATACCACCAGAAACCGGCAAGCGCCGCAGCCCGGCGAGCAATTGGTCGGCACTGCGCCGCACATGCAGCAGCACCGGCAGCTCAAAACGCCGCGCCAGCTTGAGCTGCTCCAGATAGAAAAAACGCTGCCGCTCGGCATCGAGGCCGGGCACAAAGAAATCAAGGCCGATCTCGCCGATGGCCACCAGGCGCGGGTCGCCGTGGTGACGCTCCAGTTGCTCGGCCAGCAGGGTCAGGTCTTGCTCGCTGGCCTGCATCACGTACAGTGGGTGGATGCCCAGGGCGTAGACGTAACCATGCGCATGGGCAAGCTCGCGCACCGTGTCGAAGTCAAAGGCCGCCACGGCCGGCAACACGATTTGATGCACGCCGGCGGCGCGCGCACGCGCCACCACCGCAGCGCGGTCGGGCTCGAACTCGGGCGCATCCAAGTGGCAGTGGGTGTCGGTCCACATATAGGCAAAGATGGCTTGACGCTCAAGCCCACATCAACATTCTCAAACCTGTCGCATCCAATACTGACTGGTCTCCGAATGCTCTAGCTTCGCCCCGCAAGTAGCGCTCTGCAGTCCACAGCGCAGAACATGCGTCCAAGATGTCGTCGTCGGCGACATCCGCCGAATTGAATTTTGTCCGAATCTCTTCTGGCAATCCTGGAAAGGCCTGAGACACCAATCTGTAGCGCTCCAAGAAACCGAACCCGGAAGTCTTGGAATGCCGAATCCCCGCCTCGCCGACCCAAACTGAGAAACAGACCTCCGGGTGAACCTCAAGCACACGCGACGCCAAGTCCCTATCTCGCTGAAGGCAACGATCCACTTCGGCAATCTTCGGAAGGATGGCAAAAGATTGCTTGCTCAGTTTCTTACCGACACTCGCAAACGACTGAGCACTTGCCTCGGCATAAGAATCGCAAAACGCCAAGCATGACCGTGGCGGACAATTGAAAACACTGCTAGCGCGTTTGCCCAACAAGCGTCTCGCCTCAACTTCACATGTTCGAGGCGATTCTTCGCTCAGGCCGACAGGGACGTCGATAGCGACCCTCGCCCCACCAAGATTGGCGAACAATTCCGCAACATCGCTGAAGGAGGCTGCATCGATCTCGCCGCCTGCGCATCGCACTACTGCAAGCCAGCCAGCAGCACAGCCGTCAACTCCTGCCGCGACAGCGTTAGAACGCATCGATGCTGACCTCAGCGGAACACCACCGTGCGGCGGCCGTTCAGCAGGATGCGGTGCTCTGCATGCCACTGGATGGCGCGGGCCAGGGTCACGCACTCGGTGTCGCGGCCGATGGCCACCAGCTGCTCGGGCGGCAGGCTGTGGTCGATGCGGGCCACCTCCTGCTCGATGATGGGGCCTTCGTCCAGGTCCGAGGTCACATAGTGCGCGGTCGCGCCGATCAGCTTGACGCCGCGCTCATAGGCCTGGTGGTAAGGCTTGGCGCCCTTGAAGCTGGGCAGGAAACTGTGATGGATATTGATGGCCCGGCCCGACAAGTCGCGGCAGAGCTCGGGCGAGAGTATCTGCATATAGCGAGCCAGCACGACCAGATCGATCTGGTTCTCGGCCATCACCTCGCGGATCTTGCGCTCCTGGGCCTGCTTCTGCTCCGCACTCGAATTCAGCAGCGGGAAGTGATGGAAAGGGATGTTGTGCGAGGCCGCGAGTTGGTAGAAATCGCGGTGGTTGGACACGATGGCCGGAATCTCGATCGGCAGATGCCCGGTCTGCACGCGGAACAGCAGGTCGTTCAGGCAGTGGCCCAGCTTGGACACCAGCAGCAGCACCCGGGTCTTGGCCGAGCGCGCCACCAGCTCCCAGTCCATCTGCAGGCCTTCGGCCAGGGGCTGGAAGGCCGCTTGCAGCGCAGCGACCTCGGTCAGCGCCGCGCACTCGAACTCGATGCGCATGAAGAAGCGCTGGTGGTCGGCGTCGCCATGCTGGGCCGAGGTCAGGATGTTGCCGCCCTGCTCCAGCAGAAAACCGGTCACGGCATGGACGATGCCGGCGCGGTCCGGGCAGCTGAGCTTGAGGATGAAGCGGGTGTCTTGGCTCATGGTCACTCGTGGAAGCAGGGAAATCAGGGGAATGGGAGGGTTCAGTCAAGCCAGGGCCGGCTGCATGGTGCCGCCGACCAGGCTCAGCTGCTGCTGGCATTGCGCCGCCAGGGTCTGGTCGTGGGTCACCAGCACAAAGGCCGTGCCCAGCTCGCGGGCTGTGGTCAACATCAGCTCGAACACCGCTTGTGCGGTGCTGCGGTCGAGGTTGCCGGTGGGCTCGTCGGCCAGCACACAGGCTGGCTCAGTCACCAGGGCGCGGGCAATCGCCACACGCTGGCGCTCGCCGCCCGACAGCTCAGCCGGCCGGTGCGCCAGGCGCGCGCCCAGGCCCACACGCTGCAGCATGGCCGCGGCACGGGCCCGCGCCTGCTCCTGGGTCTGGCGGCGGATGCGAAGGGGCATGGCCACATTGTCCAGGGCACTGAACTCGGGCAACAGATGGTGGAACTGGTAGACAAAACCCAGGTGCTGGTTGCGCCAGCGGCCCAGCTCGGGCTCGCCCATCTCGGCGAGGTTGCGGCCCATCAGGCTGACGCGGCCGGCGCTGGGTTTGTCCAGGCCGCCGAGCAGATGCAGCAAGGTGGATTTGCCCGAACCCGAGGCGCCAACGATGGCCAGGGTCTGGCCGCGGCGCACCTGCAGGTCCACGCCTGAAAGCACCTGCACATCGAGATCGCCTTCGCTGAAGCGGCGGCTCAAGCCCCGCCCTTCCAGAATCAAGGACGATGAAGGATCACTCATAGCGCAGCGCCTCAGCGGGTTGAACGCGGCTGGCGCGCCAGCTCGGATACAAGGTGGCCAGGAAGGCCAGGATCAGGGACGTCACGCCAATGGGCACGATGTCGCCCCACTGCGGGTCGCTGGGCATGCGGCTGATCAGATAGATGCTGCCGGGCAGGAAGCTGACGTTGAGCAGTCGCTCGATGGCCGGCACGATCACATCGATATTGAAGGCCACCAGCAGGCCCAGGCCAACACCGGACAGGGTGCCGATCACGCCCGATGCGGCGCCCTGCACCATGAAGATGCCCATGATGGAGCGCGGGCTGGCACCCAGGGTGCGCAGGATGGCGATGTCGGCCTGCTTGTCGGTCACCGTCATCACCAGGGTCGAGACCAGATTGAAGGCGGCCACGGCGACGATCAGGGTGAGGATGATGCTCATCAGGCGCTTTTCAACCTGCACAGCATCGAACCAAGTGGCATTGGTCCGCGTCCAGTCGCGCACCATGATCTCCGGACCCATGATCGGAGCCAGTTCAGCTGCCACCTGGCGCGCACTCAAGGCCTGCTTGAGCTTGAGCTGCACACCGGTCGGCCCCTCGACCTGAAACAGCCGCGCCGCATCGTCGACATGGATCAGCGCCATGCCGGTGTCGTACTCGTAATGCCCGGCATGAAAGGTGCCGACCAAGGTGAACTGCTTGAGTCGCGGCACCACGCCGGCCGGCGTGACCTGGCCGTTGGGCGCCACCAAGGTGATCTTGTCGCCCTCGCGCACGCCAAGGGCCCGCGCCAGCTCGGAGCCCAGCAAGATGCCCCACTCGCCCGAGCGCAGGCGCGCCAACGGCCCCTCCTTCAGCTCGGCCGCCAGCGGCGTGACCGTGGCCTCCTCGGCCGGCGAGATGCCGCGCACCATGGCACCGCGCATGTCCGCGCCGCGGGCGATCAAGGCCTGGGCGGCAATGAAGGGAGCCGCGCCGATCACGGCCGGGTTCTGTTTCGCCTGCGCGGCGGTGGCCTGCCAGTCGGGCAAGGCCTGACCCTGGTAGGACTGCAGCTCGATATGGGCGATCACCGAAAGCATGCGGTCGCGCACTTCCTTCTGGAAGCCGTTCATCACCGAGAGCACGATGATCAGCGCCGCCACGCCGAGGGCAATGCCCAGCATGGACACCCCGGAGATGAAGGAAATGAAGCGGTTGCGCCGCCCTCCCCGCCCGGCCCGCGTGTAACGCCAGCCGATCTGCAATTCATAAGGCCAATTCATGGCCGCGATGCTAACCGAGGGCCTGTGCCGCTCCGGCGCGGACAAAGAAAAACCCGCCGGGCTTTCGAGCCGGGCGGGTCTCTCGATCAAAACCGCGTGCGATCAGGCGCTCTTGCGGCGGCGGGCCACGGCGGCCACGCCCAACAGGCCCAGGGCCATCATGCCGTAGGTGCTGGGTTCTGGAACGGGGGCGGCGACACCGAAGGTGAGGTTACCCGAATTCCAGACGCCGTCCGGGTTGACGCTGGGGTCGTTATAAACTTCGTGGAACTCCAGACGCAGGATGCCGTCGGCACCGACCTGGAAGGAAAGGCCCAGATCGACCAAGCTGGCCGAGCCGCTGTAGGTGCTGGTGCCGAAATCGTCATCACCATAACCGGGACTGAAGACCACGCCATCACCGCCGGCCGAGCTGCCGAAGGCTACGGTCAGTTCCGACAACCAGCTGGGGTCGTTGGCCGTCAGGTTGACGTTCCAGTCCACGGTGGTGATGGTGGCATTCGCGCCAACGAAGAAATTCAGCACCACATTGCCAGCGGCGCCGTACTCGCCGAAGCTTTTGATGCCGGCGACGTCCACCACTTGGGAGGACAGGGCATTGACGTTGGACTCAAAAGCTGCGCCGCTGATTGGGATCGCACGATTGGCGAATTGGCCCAGGGCCGAGCTGGTGGCCTTGACATCAGCTTGAGCGGCGCCGGTCATGGCCAGGGCGGCGGCAGCCACAGCTCCGAGCACCAACTTGCGTGCGGTTTGCATCGTTGTCATCTTGGATTCCTTGGATGAGAAATGAATCGTAAAAATCGTGCCCACAACTCCCAGGGGCTGTGAACAATTTCTCATATCGAATCCACTCGACCTAGAGGGCGCACCCTGAGAGCCCCTGCCTTAGCAGCAAAAGATGACAAGGGTTTTCACCAGGGCCTGCGCCATTTGGCGCAGGAGAGCGCTTCAGTGCGCCTGTTCCCAATTCGGCCCCACACCCACCTCGGCCAGCAGCGGCACCTTGAGCTGGGCCACTCCAGCCATCAGACGCGGCACCTCACGGCGCACCCAGTCCAGCTCGGCCTCGGGCACTTCAAACACCAGTTCATCGTGGACCTGCATGACGATGCGGGTGGACTTGCCCTGGGCGTCCAGCTCGGCTTGCACGGCGATCATGGCCAGCTTGATCAGGTCGGCCGCCGTGCCCTGCATGGGCGCGTTGATGGACTGGCGCTCGGCGCCGGCCTTGCGCGGGCCGTTGCCGCCCTTGATCTCGGGCAGATAGATGCGCCGGCCGAACAAGGTCTCGACATAGCCCAGCTTGCCAGCACTCGCCTTGGTGCTGTCCATATAGTGCTTCACGCCGGCGAAGCGGTGGAAGTAGAGCTCGATGTAATCGCGCGCGGCTTTTTGCTCGATGCCCAGAGACTGGGCCAGGCCAAAAGCGCCCATACCGTAGATCAGGCCGAAGTTGATGGTCTTGGCATAACGGCGCTGCTCGCTGGTGACATCGGCCAGCGGGGTGGAGAACACCTCGGAGGCCGTGGCGCGGTGCACGTCGAGGCCCTCGCCGAAGGCGCGCAGCAGGCCCGGGTCTTCGCTGATGTGCGCCATGATGCGCAGCTCGATCTGCGAATAGTCAGCGCTGACCAGGCAGCAGCCCGGTGGCGCCACAAAGGCCTCGCGCACCCGCCGTCCTTCCGCGGTGCGCACAGGAATGTTCTGCAGATTGGGCTCGTTGCTGGACAGACGCCCGGTCACCGCCACCGCCTGCGCGTAGTTGGTGTGCACCCGGTGCGTGCGGGCGTTGACCATCAAGGGCAGCTTGTCGGTGTAGGTGCTCTTGAGCTTGGCCAGGCCACGGTATTCCAGCAGCTTGGCCGGCAGCGGGTAATCCAGGGACAGTTTTTCCAGCACCTCTTCGTCGGTGGACGGCGCGCCCGTGGCCGTCTTCTTCACGACCGGTAGGCCCAGCTTGGTGAACAGGATCTCGCCGATCTGCTTGGGCGAGCCCAGATTGAAAGGCTGGCCAGCAATGTCGTAGGCCTCCTGCTCCAGGGCCAGCAAGCGCTGGCCCAACTCATGGCTTTGCGCCTGCAGCAGCTCCGGGTCGATCAGCACGCCGGTGCGCTCGATCCGCGCCAGCAAGGCGCTGGTCGGCATCTCGATGTCGCGGTAGACCTTGAGCAGGCCGGGCTCGGCCTCGATCTGCGGCCAGAGGATCTGGTGCAGCTGCAAGCACATGTCCGAGTCCTCGCAGGAGTACTCGGAGGCCTTGGCCACATCGACCTGAGCGAAAGGAATCTGGTGCACGCCCTTGCCGCAGAGCTCTTCATAGCTCACGCCGGCGCGGCCCAGGTAGCGCTCGCCCAGAGCGCCCAGACCATGGGTCTTGTGCGCTTCCAGCACATAGCTTTGCAGCATGGTGTCGTGCTGCACGCCGCGCAGGGCGATGCCGTGATTGGCCAGCACATGGGTGTCGTACTTGAGGTTCTGGCCCAGCTTGGGCGCGGCCGCATCCTCCAGCCAGGGCTGCAACGCGGCCAGCACCTCGGCCAGGTCCAGCTGGGCGGGCGCATCGGGGCCCTCATGGGCGAGCGGCACATAGGCCGCCTCGCCCGGCGCCACCGCGAAGGAGATGCCGACGATGCGGGCCTGCATCGGGTCCAGGGAATCGGTCTCGGTGTCCAGGGCCACCAGAGGCGCGGCGGCGATGCGGGCGATCCAAGCCTGCAGCTGTGCCGTCTCCAGCACCGTCTCGTAGCGACGTTCCACCTCAAGCGCCGAAACAGGCGCCTCGGCAAACAAATCACCGCTGACCGGGGCCGCGGCGCGGGCCGCCGTGGCCGTGCCGCCGCTGATCTCCTTCAGCCAGGTCTTGAAACCATAGCGGGTGTAGAAGTCCTGCAGGCCGACGCGGTCCACCTCGCGCAAAGCCAGAGCTTCCAGCGCCGGCCAGTCCGGCACATGGCCGCTGAGGTCGCAGTCCAGCTTGACAGTCACCAGCTTGCGACCCATGGGCAGCCAGTCCAGGGCCTTGCGCAGGTTCTCGCCGGCCACGCCCTTGATCTTGTCGGCGCTGGCGATCACGCCGTCCAGCGAGCCATACTCGGCAATCCACTTGGCCGCCGTCTTGGGGCCGACCTTCTCGACCCCGGGCACGTTGTCCACGGTGTCGCCCATCAAGGTCAGGTAGTCAATGATGCGATCGGGCGGCACGCCGAACTTGAGGCCCACCGCAGCCGGGTCCAGCACTTCGCAGTCGATCGCCGGCCCGCCCCAGGGCGCCAGGGTGCCGGGCGCCGCGGCGGCCTTGTTCATGGTGTTGATCAAGGTGGTGTCGTTCGTCACCAGCTGGGCCAGGTCCTTGTCGCCGGTGGACACCACCACCGCATGGCCGGCCTCGGCCGCCACCCGGGCCAGGGTGCCGATGGCGTCATCCGCCTCGATGCCCGGCACTTCCAGAATGGGCCAGCCGAGCAGGCGCACCACCTCGTGGATGGGCGTGATCTGCTCACGCAGCGCGTCGGGCATGGGCGCGCGCTGCGCCTTGTACTCGGGGTACCACTCGTCGCGGAAGGTCGGGCCCTTGGCGTCAAAGACGCACACCGCATGTTCGGCCGCCACCTGCTCGCGCAAGCGCTTCATCATGGCCACCATGCCATGGATGGCGCCGGTGGCCACGCCTTCGGGGCCGCGCAGATCGGGCATGGCGTGGTAGGCGCGGTAGAGGTAGCTGGAGCCATCAACCAGCAGCAGGACGGGCTTTTTCGATTCTTCGCTCATGCGCGGCATTGTCGTGCACAAGCCCCGGGCCTCCGCCGGGCTGAAGAGCGGGCGCGACATAGAATCCGCCCATGACCCACACCGCCTTCGCCACCTCCCCGAGCCGCCCGCAAAACCGGGCCCTGGCCGCCACCTTGCTGGCTCTGGCGCTCGGCATCTGCTGCCCGGCCAGCCAGGCCCAAAGCGCCAGCCCACGGGAGGAGTCACGCCAGGAGATCCGCCGCGCCGCCGTGGCCGAGGCCCTGGTGGAAGAGGCGGTGATCGAAGACGACAGCACCCGCATCGAAGAGACGCGCGTGCGCGGCCAGACCCAAAAGGTCACGGTCCAGCCCAAGAACAGCAAACTGCCCGGCTACGAAATCCTCATGGTCGATGGCGGCCGCGACCTGTCGGCCGGCCCGGGCTCGACCCGCGGCGGCGGCGGCAAGCGCGTCTGGAACCTCTTCAACTTCTGAAGACTGCGCGCCGGCCGGCCTCCGAGGCACCGGCCCGGCGCTGCGGCTTCACCCTTCCTGCTCCGGCAGTGCTGACATGGCTGTATTTACTGAAGTGACGCTGGATCAGGCCCAAGCCCTGAGCACGCGCCTGAACCTGGGTGCGGTGCTGGGCTTGCGCGGCATCGGTGCCGGCATCGAGAACACCAACTATTTCCTGAGCACCGAGCGCGGCGAGTTTGTGCTGACCCTGTTCGAGCGCCTGAGCTTCGAGCAGCTGCCCTTTTACCTGCAGCTGATGAAACACCTGGCCACGCGCGGCCTGGCCGTGCCAGACCCGCAAGCCGATGCCAATGGCACCATCCTCTTCGAGCTGCAAGGCAAGCCGGCCGCCGTGGTCAACAAGCTGCGCGGTGGCCACCAGCTGGCGCCAGACCTGCACCACTGCCAGCAAGTCGGTGCCGAGCTGGCCCGCATGCACCTGGCCGGCCAGGATTTCCCCCTGCAGCAAGCCAATCTGCGCGGCCTCGCCTGGTGGAATGAAACCGTGCCCGTGATCCTGCCCTTTCTGGCGCCGGAACAAGCGGAGCTGCTCAGCAGCGAGCTGGCCTACCAGCAGCAGCTGGCCGCCTCGGCCGGCTATGCGGATTTGCCGCGCGGCCCCATCCATGCCGATCTGTTCCGCGACAACGTGATGTTCGAGCCGGTGCCGCAAGAGGCCGGCGTCCAAACCCTGCCCGGGCGCGAGCGCTTGAGCGGCTTCTTCGATTTCTACTTTGCCGGCGTCGACACCTGGCTCTTCGACCTGGCCGTGTGCCTGAACGACTGGTGCATTGACCTGGCCAGCGGCCGCCTCGACGAAGCCCGCGCCCAGGCCTTTGTGCAGGCCTATGAAACCGTGCGCCCCTTGAGCGGCACCGAGCACCGCCTGCTGCCGGGCCTGCTGCGTGCCGCGGCCCTGCGCTTTTGGATCTCGCGGCTCTGGGATGTGTACCTGCCGCGCCAAGCCAGCATGCTCAAGCCCCACGACCCCGCCCATTTCGAGCGCGTGCTGCGCGAGCGCATCGCGCGTGCCTGGCATGCGCTGCCGGCCTGAGGCCGCCTCCCCCACCCAACATCGAGTGATCTGACGGAATGAGCGAAGCCAGTCGCCCCACCAACCCCATGGTCCTGCATCTGCAGACCGTGCCTGCCCGCAATGGCCAGCTGTGGATACGCCATGGCATGAAGGTCTTCCAGCGCCGCCCCATGGCCCTGGCCAGCCTGTTCGCCACCTTTGTGTTCCTGGCCTTCGCCTTGCTGCTGCTGCCGGGCGTCGGCATCGTCATTGTGCTGATGGCCGTGCCCTTGCTGTCCCTGGGCTTCATGTTGGCCACCCACCTGGTCCTGCAGGAGAAAACACCAACGGCCGCGGTCTTCCTGGCGCCGCTGCGCCTGACCCGGGAGCGGCGCAACACCCAGCTGATGTTGGGCGCCCTCTATGCCCTGGCCACCGTCGGCATCAGCCTGCTGTCCGAATGGGTGGACGGCGGCACGCTGGAGCAGTTGCAAGTGCTGATGAGCAAGGGGGCACCGGCCGCCGAGATCGAAGCCGTCACGTCCGACCCGCGCCTGTTCTGGGGCGCCGTCACCCGCCTGGGCCTGGCCGGCCTGGTGTCGGTGCCCTTCTGGCACGCGCCGGCTCTGGTGCACTGGGGCGGCCAAGGTCTGCTGCAGGCGCTGTTCTCCAGCACCCTGGGCGTCTGGCGCAACAAGGGCGCTTTTGCCTACAACGCCTTGCTCTGGGCCAGCGCGGTCCTGGGTTTGTCGGGTGTGTTGAGCGTCTTGCTCGGCATCCTGGGTCTGGGCCAGTACGTGGCCCTGCTGGCCATGCCGGCAGGCCTGCTGCTGACGACGGTGTTCTACGCATCGCTCTACTTCAGCTTCATCGACTGCTTCATGTTCGGCGCGCCCAAGGATCTGCCGGCGAGTCATCCGACGTGATCCGCCGGCTTCAACGGGCCTGGCGAAACCGTCGGACGCGGTCGTTTCAAGGAGGCTCATTGGTTGGGAACCCGAAGGCTTTGATGAACGAGCACAGCGGGGTCTGTGCGACGTGATCATGACGAAACTTGGTTCGTCTTTCCAGGCTCACACAGCAAGCGACCTCATCAACAGGCTCATCGATGGCAAGCTCAAATCGTGAGCTGCCAATCCTTATTGACCCGTGAGCGCTGCCGTCCGCTGAGCCGGTCGAGCTTTGACGAAGGCATTGGCTGAGCTGAAAGCTTCGGCCCGACAGCAAGGTGGACGTGGTCCGCCTGCAAACCGCGGCGGGCCTGTTGTCAGGCATGCACCTGATCGAGATGCCACAGAAGCGCCCCGGTGCCCTGCAGGCCCTGAGCCTGATGCGCTAGGCATTGCCGGCCGATACGCACCTGGGCGCCGGCACGGTGCTAAGCCCCGAGCAAGCGGAGACACTGCGCGAAGCCGGCGGCCGCCTGGCCATCTCGCCCCATCTGGACCCGGATCTGGTGCGCCACAGCGTGGCCCTGGGCCTTTGGACCATGCCCGGCGTGGCCACGGTCAGCGAGGCCTTTGCCGCCCGAGGCCTTGCGGGCCTGGCGCACGGTCTTGCCCGAGGCCCTGATCTACCCGGTCGGCGGCATGGGCCTGCACAACCTGGCGGCCTACCGCCGCGCCGGTGCCACGGGCGCCGGCCTGGGCTCGGCGATCTACCGCGCGGGTGACAGCGCGAGCATGGTGGGCGAACGGGCGAGAGAGTTGGTGCAAGCCTGGCAGGCGGCCGAGCGTTGAACCTGCCGCGCCAGCATCGCCGGCCCCACAAAGAAAAAGCCCCGGCATGCCGGGGCTTTTTTACTTGCTTAGGCCTTCACCTGCGACACCCGAGGGTGCCGCAAGCGGAGCTGCTCATCATCAGGAACCGATGCGGCCGCCGTCGGTCTTGGTGATGACGATGGTGGCCGAGCGCGGACGCTTGCCAGCGCCGTAGCCAGCATTGCTGGGCCACTGGCTCAGATACTTGGTCGGATCTGCAGCGTCGGCCGACTTGATGGTTTCGCCCGGGTGCTGGATGTTGACGAACAGCGCCTTGCCATCAGGCGTCTCGCAGCAACCGGTCAGCTCGCAATCCACCGGGCCAACCAGGAAGCGCTTGAGCGTATCGGCCGTGGGCGTCTTGCCTGCGTAGGTGTCCACGGTCATGACGCTGCCGTCCTTCTTGGTGTAGCTCAGCGTCTTCTTGCTGCCGTCGCCCACCTTGCCGGGGATGCCAGCCAGCATCATGCAGTTGGTCTTGTCGGTGTACGAGCCATCATCGGTCTGGATCCAGCACAGGCCGGTGGACTTGCTGAACCACAGGCCGTCCGGGCTGGACATGTCCTGGTCGGCGGTCAGTGCCGAAAGGTTGACGCTCGACGCATCGGCATCGGACTCAGCCGCGAACAGATAGACGTCCCACTTGAAGCCGGCGGCTGCCGAATCGCCACCTGTTTCAGCCAGGCGCAAGATGTGACCGTTGATGTTGCCAGGCTTGCTGGCCACACCGGCACGGCTGTCGATGTACGAACGCGGGTTGGCCGGATCGACGGTGAACTCACCCGAGACCGGCTCAACCTTGCGATTGCTGTTGTTGGTCAGCGTGAAGTAGACCTCACCCGTCGTCGGGTGAGTGGCGCACCACTCGGGGCGATCCATCTTGGTGGCGCCCACGGCGTCAGCAGCCAAGCGGGCATTCACGACCACATCGGCCTGGTCCGCAAAGGCGTAGTTGGTGGCAGCCTTGATGGTGGGGTTGTCGATGGACAGCTCAATCCACTGACCAGCGCCATCGGCGTTGAACTTGGCAACGTAGAGCTTGCCCTTGTCCAGGTACTTGTCGCCGGTGGCAATGCGGTCGGCCGGGTTGGCATCCGCGGCCACCCAGGTGGCTTCGGACACCCACTTGTAGATGTACTCGCCGCGCGAGTCATCGCCCATGTAAACGGCCAGGGGCTTGCCGACGACCAATGCGCTGAAGGCTGCACTCTCGTGCGCGAAGCGGCCCAGACCGGTGCGCTTCTTGATCGGGGTGGCTTTGTCGTAGCCGTCCACTTCGACCAGGTAGCCAAAGGTGTTCAACTCGTTGCGATAGTCATCCGAGCCATCTGCAGAAGCGCCCTTCTTGCTGATGTCCCAGCGGGCGTACTTGTCGTCTGCACCGCCAGTCTCCCAACCGTGACGGCTGGCACCGCCTTGGGCGCGGCCGTAGCGCTTGAGCGAAGCCACACTCTTGTCGTTGCCGCGTGCGGCATCGTCAGCCGCGCCGCGAGTGAAGTAGCCGGCCCAGTTTTCTTCACCGGTCAGCACGGTGCCCCAGGGGGTGTAACCGGTGCCGCAGTTGTTCAGCGTGCCACGGGCGGTCTTGCCATCGGCGGCGTACTTGGTCTTCATCAGCGCATTGCCAGCGGCAGGACCCGACAGCACCACAGGGGTCAGCGGCGTGATGCGGCGGTTGAAGGCCGATTCCTTGACGTAGGCGAAGGTGGCGCCAGACTTCTTGATTTCGACCACAGACAGGCCGTGCAGGGGCACTTCACGGTCCACTTCAGCGGCAGGACGCGGCAGCGCGTTGGTGCCGCCATTGGCGTGCACAAAGGCCGAGGCCCGCTCATTGCCAGCATGGCTCGTGGCTTCGTGGTTCATCACCAGCAGCGCGCGGTCGCTGCTGGTACGGCTTGGTTTGCCGTCAGCCGACAGGCCGAGGTACTCCATGCCGTCGTGGTGGTCGCCCGCACGGTTGTCGAAGTCGGCGTCGGTGCCGTCGTTCTTGAAGGCGGTAGCCGTGGCGGTCAGCGGATCACCCAAGGCGAACAGCACTGTGGCGGTGTAGCCAGCAGGCACAACCACAGCGTCAGCCAGGGACTTGGCCACTGCACCAAAGCCGAGCTTGTCCAGGGGTGCGGGGGCCGGGGCAGGTGCCGGAGCGGGCGCAGGAGCCGGAGCCGGAGCAGGCGCCGGATCATCACCACCACCGCAGGCGCTCAAGGAGGCGCCGCCCAGCACGGCCGTGGCCACGCTGCCAATCGAACCGCGCAGGATGTTGCGACGGCTCAGACGCGCTGCGAGCACGCTGTCGAAGCTCGGGTTGGCAGAGGTGTTGGAGTTTTCGTCGTTGAAGTCGACGATGGTCACATCGGTACGCTTGGTCATGAAATTCCGGCTGGCAGCAGCTCGCGTTGAAAGATGTGCGCAGCTTAAAAACCAGCAGTGAAACGTCCATGAACGTGCGATGACAGTTTCATGACGCCATTCGGACCATGGCCTGCCGTCGACGGGCGGCTGTGGCACGGCCTCAAAAATCGGCCGCCAACGCAGCCGCCACAGCACCCGTCAACGCAGTCGAAGCTCCTCAATCAATCGGCGTCAGCTTGGCCACCGACAGCGCCGGCTACTTCATGCCGTGACGGCCAAAGCCACCAGCATCAAGCTGAACAAACTCTGAGCCTCCAGTACCAAGAGTTTCCAATGCAAAAGGGCGCCCCTGGATAGGGGTGCCCTTTTTTTGCATTCTGGCGGGCGACACCATCATCATCGGCGTCGTGCCCACTCGCAACGATGCAGGGGCTTTCAGCAGGTCACAGAGGCCTGCGGCCTGTGGATACTTGCCCGCATCGGCAATGTGGAGCGGGAGCGCGACCTTGAAGACTAGCCAGAGCAGTGGCATCGCCGCTGGCCCGCGATTGCGACGCGCGGCCCTGCGTTGGGCATTGGCCGCGTTGGCCTGCGGCCTGCTGGCCACCGGCCTGGCCATCTGGCAGTCGCCCGGCGCGCTGCGGTCCGGCCAGCCCACCAGCAGCGAAGTGCGAACCGGCCTCGACTGGTGGCGTTCGCCGCTGGAGCTCAACCCCTGGCGCCGCCTGCCCGACATACCGGACACCCTCCTCGCCATGCACTTCGAGGCCGATGGCCGGCATGGCTGGGCTGTAGGCGCCAGAGGCACGGTGTTCAGCAGCAGCGATGGGGGCGAGCATTGGTCCGGCGTGCCCACCCAGATGCCGATCAAAGACCCGCTGCTGACCGGCGCCTCCCTCCACCACGACGGGCGCCGCGCCTGGGTGGTCGACACCAACGGGCATGTCATGGCCAGCCAAGATGCCGGCAAGAGCTGGGCCCTGCAAGAGCCGCATTCCACTGGCATGTTGAAGGGCGTGCACTTCAACCAGGACGGCCAGCGCGGCTGGGTGGTCGGCATCGAAGGCGCCCTGCTGTCCACCCAGGATGGCGGCAAGCGCTGGGCGAGGCAAAGGCATGGACTCGGCCAACAGGCCGTCCTGAACAGCATCCACTTCAGCCCTGACGGCCTGCACGGCTGGGCAGTCGGCCAGGGCTCGGCCGTGATCGCCACGCGCGATGGGGGCCAGACCTGGACCGGGCAAGCCACCCCCGTCACGCAGCTTGGCAACGAATGGCGCAGCGTACACGTCGGGGCGGATGGGCAGCGAGTCTGGGTGGTCGGCAGCGGCGGCCTCATCATTGCCAGCGAGGACGGCGGCCAGCATTGGGTGGTGCAAGCCTCGCAGACGAAGGCAGCCTTGAAACAGGTGCAGTTCCGCCCAGATGGCCGCGTCGGCTGGATCGTGGGCGACGCCGGCACCTTGCTGAACACCACGGACGGGGGCAAGCTCTGGTTCCAGGCAGACAGCGGCACGCGCAAAGACCTCCGCCAGTTGCAGTTCCAAGCGGACGGCAAGCAGGGTTGGGCGGTGGGGCGCGATGGCGCCGTGCTGCGCAGCCTGGATGGCGGGGGGCACTGGGCGCTGCAAACGCGCGGGGCCATGCTGGCGCTCAACAGTGTGCGCTTCACGGCGGACGGGCGGCGCGGCTGGACCGTCGGTGAGGCTGGCACCCTGCTGAGCACCGAGGACGGCGGGCAGCGCTGGCGTGCCGAGGCCGTCGAGACCCGCGCTGCGCTGAATGCCTTGCAATTGCAGGCCGACGGCCAGATCGGCTGGGCCGTGGGCGACGCCGGCAGCGTGCTGCTCAGCCGCGATGGAGGGCGCTCTTGGCTGGCCTCACGCACGGGCTTGACCGAGGACCTGCATACCCTTGAGTTGGCAGCGGATGCACGCCAGGCCTGGGTGCTGACAGATGCACGCCGCCTACTCCACAGCGCCGACGCCGGAGCGACTTGGCGCGATCAATCCCCAGCAGGCCAAGATGACGTGATAAGCATCTGCCTCACCAGCGGGGGGCAACGCGTCTGGGCCATCACCGAACACCAAGTCTTCGCCTCGACCGACTTTGGCAAGCGCTGGGTTCGCCAGACGATCCCGCAGCCAAGGCGCAAGTTCAGTGAGCTTGCGAGGGCATACCGAACAGAGTGGATGACCAGGCTGGCTTGCAGCGCCGACGGACGGCGTATTTGGGCAGCCCGAAGTGAAGACAGTCTGTTGCAAAGCCAGGATGCGGGTGCAAGTTGGACGGAGAGAGCCTTGCCCGAGGACATGACATTCGTGAAAGCGATGTACCTGAGCAGCAAAGGCTCGAAAGCCTGGGCCGTTGACGCGCTGGGATTGCTGCAAGTGACGGACGACGACGGCACGCACTGGCGCAGCCTCGATTCCGACACGCGGCAAACGCTATGGGACATCCAGTTCGCCGAGGATGGCCAGCGCGGCTGGGCCGTGGGTCATGCCGGCACATTGATCGCCACAAAGGACGGCGGCCAGACCTGGGCAGACCCGCGCCCCTACCGCCGCTACCCGGCGCCTTGGTACTGGGTGGCCCTGCTGTTGTGCGTACCGATGCTGCTGCTGGCCCAGCGGCGCTGGATTGCCGCCGGCCAGGCGGCCGCACGCATGGCCGACATGAACGCGACCGATGCCGCACTGACCCGCCCAGAGCAGGACCGGCTGAACTTCGCGCCGCTGGCCGCGGGCATCTCGCGCTTTCTGCGCAACCCCGCCACCGAACCGCCGCTGACGCTGGCCATCACCGGCGACTGGGGCTCGGGCAAGAGCTCGCTGATGGGCCTGCTGTGCGCCGATCTGCGCCAGCACGGCATCCGTTCGGTCTGGTTCAATGCCTGGCATCACCAGAAGGAAGAGCATCTGTTCGCGGCTCTGCTGGGAGCACTGCGCAGCAAGGCCATACCGCCCTGGTTCAGCGTCGACGGGCTGAGCTTCCGGCTGCGCCTGCTGTGGCTGCGCTCGCGCAAGCACGCACTCCTCAGCCTGGTGCTGTGCGCCGCGCTGGCCGCCGCGGCCACCCTGCACGCGCAGGCCCCAGACACCGTCACTCAGCTGCGCTGGCTGCAGCAGTTCAGCGGCACGCTCGGCAGCCTCGCGGGGGCTGACAAGGGCGACAAGCCCGACAAAGCCAGCAAGGCCGAGGCACCGACCGCAGCAGCCAGCGCCTCGGTTGCCAGCCAACCGACACCCTCGGACGCACCCACTGGCCTGGCGCACTGGCTGGGCCTGACCACCATCCTGGCCGCCAGCCTGACTGCCCTGCGCCGCGCCTTGACCGCCTTCGGTGCCGACCCCGCCGCCCTACTCGCCGGCGGCGCCAAGGCGCTGAGCGTCGGCCTGGCCGCGGAGCAGAACAGCTTTCGAACCCGCTTTGCCGAGCAGTTCGCCGAAGTGACGGCCGCCCTGCCCGAACGGCTGGTGATCGTGATCGACGACCTGGACCGCTGCCGCCCCGAGGCGGTGCTGGAGATCATGGAAGCGGTCAACTTCCTCACCTCCTCGGGCGAGTGCTTCGTGATCTTCGGCATGGCCACCGACAAGGTGCAGGCCGCACTGGCCGTGGCCTTCGAGCGCATCGCCAAGGAGATGGCCGACATCGCCCCTCCCCAGGCGGGCGCAAGCGACAAGGATGAAGCCGCACGCCAGCAACGCAGCGCCTATGCCGCCAACTATCTGCAAAAGCTGATCAACCTTGAAATCAAGGTGCCCACCGCAAAGGACTTCGAAGCCTGGAAGCTGCTCAGCGACGACGACGCAGCCAGCGAAGGCAGGCCTGCGCGCTCCTGGCGCTCAGCCCTGCGGCCGCTGCGCCGACATTGGCCCGTGGGCGCCTTGGCGGCGTCGGTGGGCCTGGGCATCTGGGCCGGCATGCTGGCCAGCACTTGGCTGTCGCCCGCCGCCCCCGCGGGCGAACCGCCTGCCGCCGTCTCGACCGCGGCGGCAGCAGCAAGTCCAAGCGCCAGCCCGCCCACGCTTGACAAGGCCAACAGCCCCGCCAAACCCGCCAGCGCAGCGCTGCGCAGGCCAGAGCCTGAACGCGAGTACGCCGCCATGGTGGAGGAAGGAGCGGACAGCCAAGCGCATGTCTGGCTAAGCCTGGGCGGGCTGCTGGCCGGTACCGGCCTCGCAGCCTTGCTGATGCTGCGGCAGATGTCCCGTCGCCATCAGCAGGTGCGCGACTCGGAAGACTTCCGCCACGCGCTCAAGCTCTGGAGCGAACTCGTTCGGGCCCATGGCGGCACGCCGCGGGCGGTCAAACGCTTTGGCAACAAGCTGCGCTACTTTGAAATGTTGCAACAGGGCGAGGCCAGCGATCGGAGCTTGCTGGAGGCTGCCCAACAGCAATGGCGGGCCTGGCGCGGCGGCAGCACCAGCCAGGCTGTGGCGGGCGCAGGGGAGAGCGAGGCCGGTAGCGATGCCGCAGCCAAGGCCCCGAATCGTCAGATCGCCACACCGCAGCTGGTCGCGCTGGGCGCCCTCACTGACGCGTTTGGCCCCGCCTGGCTGGACGAACTCGGCCGCGACCTGTCGCGCGGTTATGGCGCGTCGCCGGTGCAAGGCCGCCCGCTGGGCAGCACGGCGCAAGCGCTGATCGAGCGGCATGAGGCCGAGTTCAGAACGGTCTGGCCGCCCAGTCTGGAGGAGGTCAAGGTCTTTGCGCGACTGCTGGACGGCGTGCGCCTGTCCGGTGAGGCGGTCGAACTGGAGATGCGACGCGACGGCGATGGCGCCGCATCGGCGGCCAGTTCAAGCGTGGCATGAAAGGCCCCGCGCCCGGCAGGCTGGGCGCGCAGACCTTGCACCGTGACGCGCGCCCCACTCGCTCAGTCGATCGGCGTCAGCTTGGCCACCGACAGCGCCAGCCACTTCATGCCGTGGCGGCCGAAGTTGACTTGCGCGCGGGCATCGGCACCGCTGCCTTCCAGCGTTAGCAAGACGCCCTCGCCGAATTTGGTGTGGAACACGCCCTTGCCGACCTTGAGGCCGCCATGCTCTTCGGCCACCTTCTGGGCGGCGGCCTGCTTCATGCTCTTGGGCACCGGCGTGGTGTCGTAGGCGGGCTTCTCGACCCGGCCGGCGCCGACCACCGACTTGAGGCCCGAACCGCGTTCCCAGGCGCTCTGATACTCCTTGGCGAAGCCGGAGCCGAAGCCATGGTTGCGCGGGGTCAGCCACTTGAGCGCGTGCTCCGGCAGCTCATCGAAGAAGCGGCTCTTGACGTTGTAGCGGGTCTGGCCGTGCAGCATGCGGGTCTGGCTGAAGGCCAGGTAGAGGCGCTGGCGGGCGCGGGTGATGGCCACATACATCAGGCGGCGCTCTTCCTCCAGGCCGTCGCTGTCGGACATGGAGTTCTCGTGCGGGAACAAGCCTTCTTCCAGGCCGGTGATGAAGACCGCGTCGAACTCCAGGCCCTTGCTCGAATGCACCGTCATCAGCTGCACGGCGTCCTGGCCGGCCTGCGCCTGGTTGTCACCGGCTTCCAGCGAGGCATGGGTCAGGAAGGCGGCCAGGGGCGACATGATCTCGCCGGTTTCGGCATCGGGCGTGAAGTTGGCGGGCGCCACGGCGGCGGGGAAGCCCTCCGAGATGGCGCCGGGCGACAACTCATCGACCGGCAGGGCCACGGCGTCCTTGCCGAAGCCCTCTTGAGTGACAAAGGCTTCGGCAGCGTTGATCAGTTCGCCCAAGTTCTCCAGGCGCTCGGCGCCGTCCTTGTCCTTGCGGTAGAACTCGTTGAGGCCGGAGATTTCCAGGATCTGCTCGATGATCTCGCGCAGGGTATGGCCCTGGGTCAGATTGCGGGTCGAGTCGATCAGGCCGGTGAAGGCCTGCAGATTGCTGCCCGCCTTGCCGGCCACCGCACCCACGCTCTGGTACAGGCTGCGGCCGGACATGCGGGCGGCGTCCTGCAACAGCTCGATGGCGCGCGCGCCGATGCCGCGGGTCGGAAAATTGACCACGCGCAAAAAGCTGGTGTCGTCGTTGGGGTTCTCGAGCAGGCGCAGGTAGGAGAGCGCGTGCTTCACTTCCGCCCGCTCGAAGAAGCGCAGGCCGCCGTAGACGCGATAAGGAATGCCGGCATTGAAGAGCGCCGATTCGATCACCCGTGACTGCGCATTGCTGCGGTAGAGCACGGCGATTTCCTTGCGATCGATGCCCGAACGATGGAGGGCTTGCGCCTCCTCGATCAGCCACTGGGCTTCCGCGAAATCACTGGCCGCCTCGAACACCCGCACCAGCTCGCCGGCGCCAGCATCGGTGCGCAAGGTCTTGCCCAGGCGGCGGCTGTTGCGGCTGATCAGCTCGTTGGCGGAATCGAGGATGTTGGAGAAGCTGCGGTAGTTCTGCTCCAGCTTGATGACCTTTTTGACGCGGTACTCGCGCTCGAAATCGGCCATATTGCCGACCCGCGCGCCGCGGAAGGCGTAGATGCTCTGGTCGTCGTCGCCCACCGCCATCACCCCCTGGCCACGGCCCGGGGGCGCGAACATCTTGAGCCATGCATATTGCAGCTTGTTGGTGTCCTGGAATTCATCGACCAGGATGTGGCTGAAGCGGCGCTGGTAATGGTCGCGCACGGCCGGGTTGTCGCGCATCAGCTCGTAAGAGCGCAGCATCAGCTCGGCGAAGTCGATCACGCCTTCGCGCTGGCATTGGTCCTCGTAGGCCTTGTAGATCTCGATCAGGGTCTTGGTCTGCTCGTCGCGCGGCTCGATGTCACCGGGGCGCTGCGCGTCTTCCTTGGCACCGGCGATGAACCAGCTGACCTGCTTGGGCACGAAGCGCTCTTCATCGAGCTTCATGGCCTTGATGACGCGCTTGATGGCCGAGACCGAATCGGAGGCATCGAGGATCTGGAAGCCTTGCGGCAGGCCGGCCAGCTTCCAGTGCGCGCGCAGGAAGCGGTTGCACAGGCCGTGGAAGGTGCCGATCCACATGCCACGCACCTGCACCGGCAACATGGCGCCCAAGCGCGTTTGCATTTCCTTGGAGGCTTTGTTGGTGAAGGTCACGGCCATGACGCTGCCCGGCGTCAGCTGGCCGGTCTGCATCAGCCAGGCGATGCGGGTGGTCAGCACCCGGGTCTTGCCCGAGCCGGCGCCGGCCAGGATCAGGGCCGGCTCTTGCCCCAGGGTCACCGCGGCGTACTGCTCGGGGTTGAGGTTCTTGAGCAGGCCGCTGGCTTGAGGCTGGACCAGGGGCTCAGGCACGACCTCTGCCGCGAACTCGGCCTCGGCCTCGGCAAACAAATCCTCGTTCAGTTCTTCGGGCGGGGCTTCGGGGCGCGGGTCGTGGGGCATGTTCATCGCGGCATTTTAGGTTTGCGGCATCATGCGGCCGATGAATGCGCCAGAAGACCTGCCCTGCCCTTGCGGCCATGCCGCCCGTCACGCCGCCACTTACGCCGCTTGCTGCGGCCGCCTCCATGCCCACTTTGCTGCCAGCGGCGAGCTGATCGCAGACAGCGCCGAGGCCCTCATGCGCTCGCGCTACAGCGCCTTCGTGCGCGACGAGCTGGCTTATCTGCAAGCGACTTGGCACGCCAGCACGCGGCCCGCCGAGCTGTCAGCCAATGAGCCCGGGCTGAAGTGGCTGGGCCTGAACGTAAAAAAGCATGGTGAGCTCGACGCTGACCATGCTTGGGTGGAGTTCGTGGCCCGCTGCAAGCTCGGCGGACGGGCCCAGCGCCTGCAGGAGCGCAGCCGCTTTGTGCGCGAGAACGGGGTGTGGTTCTACCTGGACGGCGAGCTCAGCTGAAGCGGCCGATCAAGCAAATTCCTGTCGCACGCTGCGGGTGTTGAGCGTGTGCACCGACCACAGCATGGCGGCACTCCAGATCAAGCACAGGGCGGCCAGCACCAGATGCGATCCGGTCACCCAGAGCAACAGCGGCGACGCCAACAAAAAGCTGAACAGCAGACCCTGGCACAGACGACGCGCCCACTCATAGCGGCGCAACAAGCCCTGGCCGCCAGCAATCGCCAGGGCCGAACTGGCGGACAGCGCCAGCAGCAGGCTCAGGCCCAGCCAGCTGCGCAAGCTGGGCAGGCCCGAACCCACACCAATTCCCAACCAATAGCCCAGCAAAGCCAAGCCGGCCAAGCCCAGCGACATCAAGACCCAGGCCACGGCGCTGACCCAGGGTGAGCGGTATCCGACATGGAAGATTTGGGGCATGGTCTTGGTCTCCTTGGTACCTAGGGTTGGCACTGAGAGGGATGATGAATTCGGCGTGTGACAGCATTGTTTCGACCGCGGCGCGCCAACACCACACCCCCCGAAGTGGGGTTCCACGCCTGCCGCTGCTGTCAGAGTGAAGAAAACGCCATAGGCCCGTGCCTGGCCTCCTCGGAGCCGGTAATACTCACCCCCTCCATGTTGCAGATCATCCACATCGACGAGCACCTCGTCGCCATCGCCAAACCCGCCGGCTTGCTGGTGCACCGAAGCCAGCTGGCCGCACAGGAGCAGGTCTTTGCTCTGCAGATGCTGCGCGACCAACTGGGCCGCCAGGTTTGGCCGGCGCATCGGCTGGACCGTGGCACTTCGGGCCTGCTCTTGTTCGCACTCGATGCCGATACCGCCTCGCTGCTGGGCCAGACCTTTGAGCAGGGCCAGGCACGCAAGCGCTACCTGGCTCTGGTGCGCGGCTGGCCGGCAGCAACGGAGGGCACCATCGAGCACCCGCTGGCCCGCGACCCCGAGCTGCCCTCGGCCGGCCAGCCCCTGCTGGAATCACGCACCGACTGGCGCGCCCTGGCACGGGTGGAATGGCCGCTGGCCCTGGACCCGCGCTTTGCCACCAGCCGCTACAGCCTGCTCGAAGCCCGACCGCTGACCGGCCGCCGCCACCAGATCCGCCGCCACCTCAAGCACATCGCCCACCCCATCATCGGCGACGCCACCCACGGCAAAGGTGCGCACAACCGCGCCGTGGCGGCATTTCTGGGCGAGCAGCGGCTGTGGCTCCACGCACTGGAGCTGAGCATTCGGCACCCGTGGACTGGCGAGACGCTGCAGCTGCATGCGACGCCGGGGCCAGAGTGGGGGGCGATGTTGGGGCGCGGGGAGTGGCGCACGCTCGAGGGGACGGCTTGGCCCGGTACGCGCCTAAGCGCTGCGCTGAGTCTTGACTGAACGAAGGGCGCAGGACCCATGGCCATTTGCGCCTGGAGGCAGCCAGTGGCTGAACTCGACAACTAAGGTTTGGCCTCTTTCGACCCGGAATCTGACCGCGCTGTGCGCAGAGCAGCCTGTCAACATATAGTTCTCGCAATGGCTTGGTGCATGCGTACATCCAACGAAGACACAGGTCAGGGCCGTTGATACCGCTCCGCCGTCCTTCGGATCGCCAATGCCTTGCTTCGTCACAAGGTGTTTGCCGGTCAATCCACTGAAAAAGTACCGTTAGGCCTCTTCCACTTCGCCACGGCGACTCATCAAAGGCCTACGCATGTCACTCACTCGCACCGTCTTACTCTTGACCCTGCTTTCAAGCGCGCTCAACAGCCCAGTTTTGGCCGACGATACGCCGCCGGTGGATACCTTCGCGGGCTGTGCTGCCAACGCTCCCAAGGCAGCCTTGCAAGCCTTTGCCGAAAAAGTTGACGCCTTTTGGAATGCTCGCGACGCCGGCGCGCTGGCCGCCCTGTATGCCAGCGATGCCAGTTTTGCCGTCGCCGCCGACAACGTGCAACTGAGCGACCGGGAACAAGTGCAAGCCTACTTCAACCATTCCTTCCAGACCTTGCCGGCAGACTTGAAGCACAAGATGAGCGTCAGCCGTGTCAAGAGAATGGGCGAGTTCTGCAGTATGGACAGCCGAGCGGTCATCGGGCGCATCAAGGCCGATGGCAGCATGAACGCCATGGTCGAGTTCTCTGCATTCTGGGTCTTGCGCCCGACCGCACAAGGTGTCGAAGTTCAAGCCGTGCGCGTGGCCATGGTGCCGGCGAAGCCTGCGGCTGCGGCCAAACCGTGAGTTCGACGCCAGATTGCCCCGACCCGCGCTGATGCACGCCAACTCGCAAGTCAGAGGCCCTTGGACTGGCGAAACAGCACATGGCGGAGTGCCGAAGCGGCAACTCCAGACTCAGCCTTCATCAGTCGCAAGAACTTCAGAATGGCCGATCTTCACCCTGCAGCGCTCTGCTTGAGCAGGCTCATGGCCCCTCAATCACCCGCATCTCCAGCTGAGACGCCCGCTCGCCCGAGCGGAATAGGGTCTGGGTGGCCGGCTGGAAATCCTCGGGTGCAGCGTCCTTGATGCGCACAAAGCGCTGGGGGTTTCGGTCCAACAAGGGGAACCAGCTGCTTTGCACCTGCACCATCAGGCGGTGGCCGCGGCGGAAGTTGTGGTTGACGTCGGGCAGCTCGATGTCCAGGGCCATGACCTCGCCGGGCACGACGGCCTCGGGCTTGTCCAGGCCTTTGCGGAAGCGGGCGCGCAGCGGCTCGCCGCGCACCAGCTGCTGGTAGCTGTTGAGGGTCTGGCGCGGCGGCGGCACGTCGCTGGGCGGTGGGCCGGAGGGGCTTTCGTCTTCCATGTCATGCGGGTAGACGTCGATCAGCTTGACGATGAAATCGCTGTCGCTGCCGGTGGAGGACACATACAGCCGGGCCTTGATCGGGCCGGCCACGGTCAGGTCACGATCCAGCACCTCGGTCTGGTAGACCAGCACATCGGGCCGAGTGGCGGCGAAGCGCTGATCGCCCACCATGTACTCGGCGGGCATGCCCTGGGCGGCATAGCTGGTGAAGGGCACGGGCTTGCTGGGGTCGCTGACGTAACGGTCCATCGCCTCGGTGCCTGCAGCTGCAGCCGGCGACTGCCAATCCAGCTTGCCGCCGGCCTGGAAATAGAGGCGACGCGATTTCGCCTCGGCCGGCGGCCAGGCCGGGTAGTGGCGCCAGACATTGCTGCCGGTTTCGAACATGGTGGCTTCAGCGATCTTTGCCTCTCCCTGGCCGCGCAGATGCTGCTCGAAGAACGGCAGCATCACCTGCTTCATGAAGTACTCGCTGTTGTTGCCACCGAAGCCCACCGAACCGAGGGACTTGCCCGCGGTGCGGAACCAGCCGCCGTGGCGCCAGGGGCCCATGACGATCTGGTTGCTGATGCCCGGGTTGCGGCTTTCGATGCTGCGGTAAATGGCCAAGGGGCCGGGCAGGTCCTCGGCGTCGAACCAGCCGCCCACGGTCAGCACGGCGGCGCGGATGCCGTTCAGGTGCGGGGTGATGGAACGCGGCTTCCAGTGCTCGTCGTAGCTGTCGTGCTCGATCAGGTCGTTGAAATAGGGGTTGCCCGGCGTGCCCAGGCTCTTGGCGATAGTGCTGAGATTGCCCAGCTTGAGAAAGTAGTTGTAGGCGTCGCCGCTGCTGTAGCGGAAATCACCCCAGCGCGAGGGCTCGGAGGTGGGGTTGGGCTGGGGCTTGAAGCTGGTGAAGAAGCCGTAGTTGTGGGCCAGCATGAAGGCGCCGCCGTGGTAGCCGTCGTCGCCCTTGTAGTAGTCGGCAATGGGCGCTTGCGGCGAGGCAGCCTTGATGGCTGGGTGCGAATCGATGATGGACGCGGCGCTGTAGAAGCCGGGGTAGGAATTGCCCCAGATGCCGACCCGGCCGTTGTGGCCCGCCACATGGTCGAGCAGCCACTGCACGCTGTCGTGCATATCGCTGCTCTCGTCGACATCGTTCTTGCTCTTCTTGTTCGGCACATGGGGCGTCATCTCGACAAAGCGCCCCTCAGACATATTGCGGCCGCGCACGTCCTGGCAGACAAGGATGTAGCCGGCCTTGAGGAAATCCTCGCTGGGCGCCAGGCGGCCGCTGTAGCGGTCGGAGCCATAAGGCGCGCAGCTGTAGGGCGTGCGCGTCATCAGGATGGGGTATTTCTTGCTGCTGTCCTTGGGCACGTAGACCGTGGTGGCCAGGCGCACGCCGTCGCGCACCGGGATGCGGTATTCGTACTTGGTGTAGTTGGCTTTGAAGTCGTAGGGCGCGGCGGCGCCGGCGGAGGTCGGCGCCGGGGTCTGGGACTGAACGGCCCCCGTGCTCAGCAGGATGGGCCCGAGGATCAGTGCAGCGGCAAGTGAACGAGGGAGCATGGTCTGGCCTTGAATGACAAAAAGAGGCGCCAGCGCGCTCAATTGCGGGCGTCAAGGCGAGCTGTCGCAAGACCTGACCCCCGCGGGCGGCGCGCCACGGCTGCCGCGATTGGGCCACGTGACCTCCAAGCTGCGCACCCCGTGTTTGCCCGAGCAGAGTTTCCCGATCGACGGCAGCCAGAGACCCAAACTTCGGGCCGACAATGGGGCATGAACAGCAGCGGCAGCCCTTCCAACAGTCTCAGCCGCGGCGTGCTCTTCGCCGCCCTGTCCTACACGCTCTGGGGCCTGTTCCCGCTCTACTTCAAGCAGATCGCTCAAGTGCCCTCGCTGGAGGTGGTGGCCCACCGCACGCTCTGGTGCATGGTGTTTCTGCTCGGCGTGCTGGCGGTGCTCAAGCGCTGGGCCTGGCTGGGCCAGGTGCTGCGCCAGCCCAAGGTGCTGGCGGCCTTTCTGCTCTCGGCCCTGCTCTTGTCGGTGAACTGGCTGACCTACGTCTGGGCGGTGCAGAACGACCATGTGCTGGACGCCAGCCTGGGCTATTTCATCAACCCCCTGGTCAATGTGGCCCTGGGATTCGCGGTGCTGCACGAACGGCCGCGGCCGCTGCAGTGGCTGGCCGTGGGCCTGGCCGCGGCCGGCGTGCTCTGGCTGACGCTGCAGACCGGGCGCCTGCCCTGGGTGGCACTGGTGCTGGCGGCCAGCTTCGGCGTCTACGGCCTGCTGCGCAAGATTGCCCCGCTCGGTGCGCTGGAAGGCCTGACCCTGGAAACCCTGCTGCTCGCCCCTCTGGCCGCTGCCGCCATGGCTTGGTGGACCTGGCAGGGCCAGAGCGCCCTGGCGCAAGGCGCCGAAGCGCCCTCCACCCTGCTCTGGCTGCTGTTCGCCGGCCCCCTGACGGCCGCGCCCTTGCTGCTATTTGCCGCCGGCGCGCGCCGCATTCCCATGGCCACGCTGGGCCTGCTGCAGTACATCTCGCCCAGCATCCAGTTCATGCTGGGCGTCTGGCTGTATCACGAGCCATTTGCTGCCACCCGCCTGGTCGGCTTTGGCCTGATCTGGGCGGCGCTGGCGATCTACAGCATTGAAGGCCTGCTGCGAAGCCGTCAGGTTTCCGCCACCACGAACTGAAACCAAAGCGGCGGGACACAGCCCCCCCCCCGCAGCGCAGCTTAGAGCTTGAGAATTTTCGTAGCGAGCGGCTGTCAGGCTAGGCTGAGCTCGGACTGATCCAGTCCTGAGGACTGGATCTGCCTAGCGAAGGACTCGGCCTCTGGCCGAGGCGGACGGAGCGCAGGAACCGGAACGTACTTCCTGTACGGGAGGATTCCGAGCACCGGACCAACGACGCATGGCAGTCGCGCAGTAGAAAATTCACAAGCTCTCAGCCGGCGGGTGCTCGTGCCAACAGCGCCGCCAGCCCGGTGCTGAGCACCGGCAGTACCGCCACCAAGAGCGTGCCCACGAAGATGGCCAGCATGGCCGGCAGCACCGCGCGGGCCACATAGCGGATGGACTTGTCGAACATCGCGGCAGCAAAGTAAATGTTCATGCCGGCGGGCGGGCACAGGAAGCCGACCTCCATGGCCGCCAGGAAAATGATGCCGAAGTGGACCGGGTCTATGCCGTAGCTCTGGGCCAATGGCAGCAACAGGGGCACCAGCACCGCGATGGCGGCGAAGATCTCCATCAAGGCGGCGGCCAGGAACAGAAACGCGCACAGCGCCAGCAGGAACAGGTATTTGTTGGGGATCGCGCCCTGCACCCATTCCACCGCCAGATCGGGGATGCCCGCATCGACGAGGAAATTGGTCAGCGCCAGGGCCATGCCCAAGATCAGCATCACGCCACCGATCAGCTGCGCGCATTCCGAGAGGCAGCGCCCGAGCAGGCGCCAGCTGAGTTCGCGGTGGGCCAGCGCCTGAGTCAGCAGCGCGTAGGCCGCCGTCAGCGCCGCACTCTCGGTCGGTGTGGCCAGGCCGCTGGCCAGCGAGCCGATCGCCACCACAGGCGCCAGCAGCTCCCACTTGGCCGTCCAGGCTGCCGCCAGGGCCTGGCGCAGATTGGGGCGCACACCCGCTTCTGATGCAGCTGGCGCGCTGCCGCGCAAGAAGCCACCGAACAGCAGCAGACACGCCACCATCACCAGGGCCGGCAGCAGGCCCGCCAGGAACATGTCCATGATGGGCACGCGGGCGATCACGGCATACATGATCAGCGGCACCGAGGGCGCCAGCAGCACACCCAGGGCGCTGGCACTGGTGACCAGGCCGATGCCGCGCTGCTCCGGGTAGCCGGCATTGCGCAGCAAGGGCAGCAGCAGGCCGCCAAGCGCCAGAATCGTCACGCCGCTGCCGCCGGTGAAGGCGGTGAAGGCCGAACACAGCACCGCCGCCGCCAACACTGTGCCGCGCGCGCCGCCGCCAAACAAGGCCACAAACAAGGCTCCCAGGCGCTGCGCCGCGCCGGTGCGCGCCATCACCAGGCCGGCCAGGGTGAAGAGCGGCAAGGCCGGCAGCGAAGGGTTGACCGTGATCTGGTAATGCGACAGCGCGATGGAGGCCAGCGGCAGGCCATCGCTCCAGAACAAGGCCAGCGCCAAGCCGCCCAGCACCGCGAACACCGGCGCACCGGCCAGCAGCGCCAGCAGGAGCAGGGTCAGCGCCGGCCAGAGCGGGCCACCTTGACCATCAGCGGCTGCGGCCAACAGCCAGCCGGCCAGCGGCAGGGCCAAACACAGGGCCAAGCGAAGCCACAAGCCCTGAGCGCAACGGCTGGCAAGCCTCAGCCCCAGCAGGGCAAAACCAAGCGGCATGGCCGCCTGAACCCACCAGGTCGGCAGGCCGTAGGCGAGCGGATGCGCCGTCTCCAGCTCGCTGGCGACAAAACTCCAACTGGCCCAGGCCAGCATGCCGCAGAGCAGCGCGGCGCTGCCCTTGGCCGCCGCCTGCACCAGGGCCCGGCTGCGCTCACTGCCACGCTGCCCCAAGCCGCTGCCCAAGGTGCTGAGATGGCCATGACGCTCGGCCGCGACGGCACCGAACATGGCCAGCAGCAGGCCCAGATGCTGGACCAGCACGGAGGCGTTCTCGATACCTCGGCCCATCAGCGGGCGCAGCGCGATCTCGGCCAGAGGCAGCAGCACCATCAGGGCCAGGGCCAGTGAAGCCAGGCCTTCGTCAAACCGGCCTAGCTTCTGAGCCAAGCTGCTGGGCGCTGATGTGCTGGAGGGGTCCGACGTCGTTTCCAAGAGCATGCTCACTGCCCCTTGCCGGCGCGGTAAGCCTTCAGGTGCAGGAACACCTCGTCAAAGGTCTCGGCCGGCACCATGCTGCCGCGGATGCGCGGGTAGAGGCGCTCGGCCAGCTCGTTCCATTCACGCATCTGCTCGGGCGAAGGTTTGTTGACCTTGAGGCCGCGCTTCTTCATGGCCTCCACCGCTTCGTCCACCTCGCGGCGCGCCTGCTGGCGCATCGCCAAGCCGGCCTTCTCGCCGCCACTCTTGAGCGCCTGCTGGGCCGCCGGGGTCATGGCGTCCCAGGCTTTCTTGGTGACCACCAGGGCGCCGACGATGGGCGCCCAGTTGATGTCCAGCATGTTCGAGGCGGTGTTGTAGATCTGGCTGGCCAGGGCGAAATACGGCGTCGATGGCACCACGCTGATCATGCCGGTCTGCATGGCCGGCAGGATGTCGGCCGTTTCCAGCGGCACCGGCGTGTAGCCGAGGTTCTTCATGATGGCCTGTTGCTCGGGCTCTGAACCCCAGGCAAAGAACTTCATGCGCTTGAAGTCATCGGGCCGCGACGCCGGCTCCTTGGAGAAGAAGCGCACCCAGCCGGCATCGCCCCAGGCCACCACCACAAAGCCGCGCTCGAGAAAGCGCTGCTCCATGGCCGGGCGCATCTTCTCGCGCACATGGTCGACCTCCTCCCAGCTGCGGAACAGCAGGGGCAGGTTCTGCAAGGCGGCCACCGTCGGCTCGATCTCGCGCAAGCCCACCACCGACATCAGCGCGCCTTGCAACTGGCCAATGCGCATGCGCCGCGCCAGCTCGGCCTCGCCGCCCTGGCTGCCATCGGTGAACACCACAAAGCGAGCATTGCCGCCCTGGGCCGCCCGCCAGCCCTCGCCCATCTCCATCAGCTGCTGGTGGTACTGCGAATTCTTGGGCACCAGGCTGCCGATGCGCAGCTGCACCGGCGCTTGCGCCCAGGAGGTGGCAGCGGTGAACAGGGCCGCCAAGAGGGCGGCGGCGTGGCGGCGGTTCAATCGTGTCATGGTGGATTCGCAGTTCGGCGGTGTGAGAGGAAGGGGCTCAAGAGGCCGCGCCGGCCTCAGAACAAATCGTCGGCGCTGTCGAGCAGCCATTGCGCGCGCACGCGCATCACCTGGTTGCCCAGGCTGTTGCCGGGCACGGCCAAGGCCTGGCGCAGCAAGGCTTCGAAGGCCGCGCGGTCGCCGGCCGGCTGGGCCAGGGACTCGGCCTTGCCGACGTAGACACCGGCATTGCGGCCGCCGCCGGCGGCGATGGCCTGCGCGAACAGGGCTTCGGCGCGAGCGCTGCTGCCGCCCGGACGGGCCGACTCCAGCGTGCCCAGCAAGCCGGCCAGCGCGCCATCGCCATGCTCGGGCCGGGTCGCCCAGGCCAGCTCGGCCAGGCGCTGCACCATGGGCAGATCAGCCACGGCTTCGGGGCGGTCCTTGGACAGAGAAATGGCGGCGCCCCAAGAAGCCGCGGCCCAGTAGGCCAGGCCCACTTGTTCGGGCGGCAGCGCCGGCAGTGACTGCCCGCCCTGCAAGGCCTTGAGCAGGGTGCCGCCGTGATGCAGCTCCAGCGCCGTCATGGCGTGGCGCTGGGCGCGTTGGTACAGGCGTGCGGCGCGCTGGCGCAGCAGCTGCGCGGCGCGGGCATCGCGGCCGTCCAGGCGCTCAGCCTCGAAAGCCACAAAGGCATAGCTGTACTGCGTGAAGCCGCCGGCCACCGATTCGGCCAGGGCGAGATGGTCCGGGGTCTGGCGCAGCAACGATTCCGACAGCTTCAGGTAAAAGGCGCCGGACTCGCGCGCCAGGCCCAGGTCTTCCTCCTCCGCCTGCCCCTGACCGGCCAACTCATCGGCCACGCCGCGCACCAGGAGCAGGCGTGGTGAACAAGCGCTGAGCAGGCTGGCCAGCAAGAGCAGACCGAGGAGTCGGGCCATCATGGGTGTGGTCGAAGAAGCGGCCGGGTCGACCAATGGCTGGCGAGTCTAGGCAGGCTTGATGAAGAAGCCGTGACGCTGTCATGAAGCCGCGCCTGCGCTGTCACAGCAGCGCCGCACACGGCCGTCACATGCGCCAGGGACACTTGGATCCCTATGTCGACCGACCCAGCAGCTCACCCACTGCCAGCGACGGAGGAGCCGCCGCCACATTCACCGCAACAGCGCCTGCGCGCTGCGGCCGAGGGTCTGACGACAGCACCTGTCACCCTGGCTCAGCTGGCCGCCTGGCAGGGCTCTGCTGCCTTGGGCTCGCTCTTGCTGCTCCTCGCGGCACCTTGCGTGCTGCCTGTGCCGGGGGTGGGCAATGTCATGGGCCTGGCGCTCATGATGTTGGCCCTGCCCTTGTGGCGAGGAGAGCGCCTGGGCGCATTGCCGCAGCGGGTGGCAGGTTTTCAGATGCCGGCCCGCTGGGCACGCCGGGCCTTGCTGCTGATGGCCTGGCTCTACGGCCAAGCGGGCCGTTTCGCGCGCCCGCAGCGCCTGCCGGGCCTGCTGCCGCAGCCCGGCCCGCAGCCAGGGATGGCGGCGCTGGTGGCCTTGATGGGCGCGCTGATCTTCCTGCCCTTGCCCTTGGGCAATGTGCTGCCGGCCCTCTGCTTGGCGCTGCTGGGCCTGGCTCTGGCCTTGCGCGACGGCCTCTTGGTGCTGTACGCGCTGGGCGCCGGCCTGCTGGCCTGCCTCTACACCGCAGCGCTGGCTGCAGCGGCCTGGGCCTGGGGCCTGAGCCCGGTTTGGCGCAGCCTAGGAGCCGGCTGAACTGAAAGAGGAGCCCAGGCGCCAATCCAGCGCCGCAGCAGCGCCACGCTCAGAGCGCCGGCTGCCGCATCAGGTAATCGAAGGCGCTCAAGGCCGACTTGGCGCCATCACCGGCAGCGATGATGATCTGCTTGTAAGGCACGGTGGTGGCGTCACCGGCCGCGAACACGCCCGGCACCGAGGTCTGGCCCTTGGCGTCGACAACGATCTCGCCATGCTTGCTCAGCTCGACCACGCCCTTGAGCCACTCGGTGTTGGGCACCAGGCCGATCTGCACGAACACGCCGTCCAGCTCGATGTGCCGCGCCTCGCCCGTGGCACGGTCGGTGTAGCTGAGGCCGTTGAGCTTGTGGCCGTCGCCGGTCAGCTCGGTGGTCTGCGCCTGGGTGTGGATGCTGACGTTGGGCAGGCTCTTGAGCTTGCTGACCAGCACCGCGTCGGCCCGCAAGGCCTCACCGAATTCGATCAAGGTGACATGAGCGACCAGGCCGGCCAGGTCGATCGCGGCTTCGACGCCGGAGTTGCCGCCGCCGATCACCGCCACGCGCTTGCCCTTGAACAGCGGGCCGTCGCAATGGGGGCAGTAGGCCACGCCCTTGTTCTTGTACTGCTGCTCGCCGGGCACATTGACATTGCGCCAGCGCGCGCCGGTGCTCAGGATCACGGTCTTGGATTTCAGCGAGCCGCCATTGGCCATCTTGATCTCGACCAGACCGCCGGGTTCAGCGGCCGGGATCAAGCTGTCCCCGCGCTGCAGATTCATCACATCGACGCCATAGGCTTTGACATGGGCTTCCAAGCCCATGGCGAACTTGGGACCATCGGTTTCCAGCACCGAGATGTAGTTCTCGATCGCCAAGGTGTCGTTGACCTGCCCACCGAAGCGCTCGGCGGCGATGCCGGTGCGAATGCCCTTTCGCGCCGCATAAACCGCGGCGGCCGCGCCGGCCGGGCCACCGCCGACCACCAGCACATCGAACGCCTCTTTGGCCGAGAGCTTGGCCGCATCCTTGCCAGCGGTGCTGCTGTCGAGCTTGGCGACGATTTCTTCCACCGTCATGCGGCCGGAGCCGAAGACCTGGCCGTTCAGGTAGATGCTGGGCACGGCCATGACCTCACGGGCATTGACCTCGTCCTGGAACAGGCCGCCGTCGATGATGACGGTTTGGATGCGCGGGTTCTGCACGGCCATCAGGCTGAGCGCCTGCACCACGTCCGGGCAGTTGTGGCAGCTCAGGGACATGTACACCTCGAAGCTGTAGTCGCCGTCCAGGCCGCGGATCTGCTCCAGCACTTCCGGCTCGACCTTGGGCGGGTGGCCGCCCACCCACAGCAGGGCCAGCACCAGGGAGGTGAACTCATGGCCGAGCGGAATGGCGGCGAAGCTCAGCTTCATGTCCGAACCGACGCGGTTCAGCGCGAAGGACGGGCGGCGTTCGGCTTGGCCGTCGGTCTTGAGGATGATCTTGTCGGACATGGCCGCGATGTCCTGCAGCAGGCCGAGCAATTCGCTCGAGGCCTCGCGCTGGTCCAGGCTGGCAATGATCTCGAAAGGCTGGGTGACGCGCTCAAGGTAAGACTTGAGCTGGGACTTCAGGGCGGCGTCCAACATGGTGACTCTCCTAGGTGTTGTTCAGGCGTGGCGCTACAAAGCCACTCTGAAAACACCCTGGCGGAGGCCGGGACGCTTTCAGCGTTGCTTTGACATCAAGCCTTGCGCTGGGGGATTCGCAAGCCCTCCCGGGCCTGCGAATTCAATCTTCATTCGATCAGATCAAGGTCAGACGACTACTTAGATCTTGCCGACCAGGTCCAGCGAAGGAGCGATGGTCTTGGCGCCTTCCTTCCACTTGGCCGGGCACACTTGGCCGGGGTTGGCGGCGGTGTACTGGGCGGCCTTCAGCTTGCGCAGGGTTTCCGACACGTCGCGGGCGATTTCGTTGGAGTGCACTTCGGCGGTCTTGATGATGCCGTCCGGGTTGATCACGAAGGTGCCGCGCAGAGCCAGGCCTTCTTCTTCAATGTGCACGCCGAAAGCGCGGGTCAGCTTGTGGGTCGGGTCGCCGACCAGGGGGAACTTGGCCTTGCCCACGGCCGGCGAAGTTTCGTGCCAGACCTTGTGCGAGAAGTGGGTGTCGGTGGTGACGATATAGACCTCGGCACCAGCCTTTTGGAACTCAGCGTAGCTGTCGGCCGCGTCTTCCACTTCGGTCGGGCAGTTGAAGGTGAAGGCAGCCGGCATGAAGATCAGCACAGACCACTTGCCCTTCAGGCTTTCATCGCTGACGGTGATGAACTTGCCGTTGTGGAAGGCTTCAGTCTTGAAGGGCTGGACTTGGGTGTTGATCAGGGACATGACGTTTCCTTTGGGTTGAAAGACAGAACGGAACAGAGCAGAAAGAACAGGACAAGCTCGAAAACCTGCGATGGACGAATCATAAAAGCAAGCCCCGGCTTGCTGGTTTGATTAATCAAATCACTGTCATTGCTTGTGCCTATTGAGCCGGACTATCGGGGACCATGTCGGAACGTCATGCCACCGTCATGCGCGCAAAGCTTGTGAGTTTTCGTAGTGAGCGGCCGTCAGGCTAGGCGGACGGAGCACAGGAACCGGAACGTACTTCCTGTACGTGAGGATTCCGACAACGCAGTTGCGGCGAGACTCATATTCGCGAAGCGAATGTGATGTCGGAGCCAACACCGGACCAACGACGCATGGCGGCCGCGCAGTAGAAAACTCTCAAGCTCTCAGAAGGATTCCAGCGTCAGCAGCTCTTCCACGGTCTGCCGGCGGCGGATCAAGCGCTGCTGTTCTCCGTCGACCAGCACTTCGGCCGCCAGCGGCCGGCTGTTGTAGTTGCTGGACATGGAGGCGCCGTAGGCCCCAGTGTCGTGAATGACCAGCACATCACCGACCTGGGCAGCCGGCAGCAGGCGCGGCTCGACCACGCCACCGTCCACTTGCGTGAACACATCACCCGACTCGCAGAGCGGGCCGGCGACCACCGTGGGCCGCTCGGCGCGCGCCTCTTTGCCATCGACGGGCAGCAGGCTCATGGCATGGAAGGCACCGTACATGGCCGGGCGCATCAGCTCGTTGAAGCCGGCGTCGACCAGCACGAAATGGTTGCGGCCCACGTCCTTGCTGGCGCGCACCTCGGCCAGCAGCACGCCGCTCTCGGCCACCAGGTAGCGGCCCGGCTCGATCTCCAGCTGCAGCGCGTGGCCCAGCAGGGTTTGCGCCTGCTGGCGAGCTTGGTCCCAGAGGCCGAAGTAGTGCGCCGTGTCGATGACCGGCTCACCTTCACGGTAAGGAATGGACAAGCCGCCGCCGGCCGAGATTGCCTGCAGGTCCATGTCCGCGGCCTGCACCTGGCGCACCAAGTCCACCATGGCGCCGCAGACTTCGGACAGATGGCGGTAGTCCACGCCCGAGCCGATGTGCATGTGCAGGCCGATCAGGCGCAAGCCGTGCGCCTGCACCGCCTCCAGGGCGGCCGGCAGGTCGGCGTGCCAGATGCCATGCTTGCTGTGCTCGCCACCGGTGTTGGTCTTGTTGCTGTGGCCGTGGCCAAAGCCGGGGTTGATGCGCAGCCAGACGCCGTGGCCCGGTGAGGCCGCGCCCAGCTGGTGCAGCATGTCGATGGAGCCGGCATTGACCGGCACCTGGTGCTCGATCACGGTCGCCAGGGTCTCGCGGTCCAGCAGGTCGGCCGTGAAGACGATGTCCGAATGCACCGAGCCATCGGCGCGGTAACCGGCCGCCAAGGCACGCAGCACCTCGCCGCGCGAAACGGCATCGACCTTGACGCCCTGCTCGCGCATCAGCCGCAGGATGTGGGTGTTGGAACAGGCTTTTTGCGCAAAGCGGATGGCATCGAACGCCCGCAGCGCGGCGATGCGCTCACGGATGGTGCCGGCGTCGTAGACCCATAAAGGCGTGCCTAAGGTCTGAGCCAGGTTTTGCAAGCGGGTGGGGGTCAGGGTGGCAGCAGGCATGGGCAGTCTCTCGCGGGCGGGGTTCAGGGAATGAGCGAAGAATGCCAGCGCCACGTCATTCATTCAAATATTGAATTGTCTACAGCTCATTCACTTTGGATATGCTGTCGGCATGAGCCCTGACATCAGCCTGCGCCACATCGAAGTGTTCCGCGCCGTCATGACGGCCGGCAGCGTCACCGAGGCGGCCTTGCTGCTGCGGAGCTCGCAGCCGACGCTGAGTCGCGAGCTGGCCCGCTTGGAACAACTGCTGGGCTATGCCTTGTTCGAGCGTCAACGCGGCCGCCTGCGCGCCACGGCGCGGGGCCTGGCCCTGTTCGAGGAAGTGCAGCGCAGCTACCAGGGACTGGACCGCATCCGCAGCCGCGCGGCTCAGCTGGGTCGAGACGAACAGGTGCAGCTGGCCGTGCTCTGCCTGCCGGCGCTCAGCCATGCCCTGCTACCCGCCGCCTGCGCCGACTTTCTGTCCGCCCACCCGGCGGCCCAGCTGTCCATCACGCCGCAGGAATCTCCACTGCTGGAGGAATGGATGGCCGCCCAGCGCTTCGACCTGGGCCTGAGCGAGCAGCAGGCGCACAGCGCCGAGGGCACACAGCGAGTGCCGGTGCTGACCCTGGATGAGGTGTGTGTGTTGCCCGCGGGCCACCCGCTCCTGGAGCGAAAGGTCCTGCAGCCGGCCGACTTTGAAGGCCAGGACTTCATCAGCCTCTCGGCCGAGGACCCCTACCGGCTTCAGCTGGATGCCTTGTTCACTGATGCCGGCGTACAGCGCCGTCTGCGCGTGGAAACCCACAGCGCCGTGGCCGTGTGCGCGATGGTGCAGCAAGGCTTAGGCCTGGCCATCGTCAATCCCTTGACGGCGCTGGCCCTGGCCGGCTCTGGGCTGCAGCTACGCCGATTCAGCGTATCCGTGCCTTTTCAGGTCTCGGCCCTGCTGCCGCTGTACCGGCCGGCGCAGCCGCTGGCACAGAGCTTTTTGCAGTCGCTGCAGGCTCAGGCTGAGCGCATGAGCCGCGCCTTGGAGCAAGCGCTCCGCTGAATCTGTCAGAGCCGCTCGATGCGCGCGTAAGCCGAATGGTTGTGGATGGACTCGAAGTTCTCCACGTCGACGGTGTAGCGGCCGATGCGCGGATCAGCGTTCAAACGCAGAGCCACATCACGCACCAAGTCCTCGACGAACTTGGGGTTCTCGTAGGCGTGCTCGGTGATCCACTTCTCGTCGCTGCGCTTGAGCAGAGGCCAGATTTCGCTGGAGGCGCTTTCTTCGGCGAAACGCACCAGCTCTTGCCAGCTGACCGGCTGAGCGCCGATTTCGGCACGCACGGTCACCAGCGAGCGCTGGTTGTGGGCGCCGTAGTCGGAGATCTCTTTGGAGCAAGGGCACAGGCTCTTGACCGGCACGGCCACCTCGGCCCAGACCGTCGTCTGGCCAGCACGGGTTTCTGAAATCAGGCGGCCTTGGTAGTCCAACAGGCTTTCGATGCCCGAGACCGGCGCGCGCTTGCGGATGAAGAAGCTGAACGCCACTTCGATGCGCCCTTCGACCGCCTCCAACTTGGCCAGCATCTGGCCATGCAGTTCACGCAAGGAGCCTGCATCCAGCGGCGCTTGCAAGGCGTCGAGCCAGGCGACGAAGCGGGACATGTGCGTGCCCTTCTTCTCGGCGGGCAGGCTGACGTCCAGCGTCCAGGTGCCCACGGTGGGCTGCGCCTGCGTGCCGATCTGGATCTGCAGCGGGTAGCGCACATCCTTGACGCCGACGCGCTGGATGACGAGGTGGCGCTCATCGCGCTCGCTCTGGGTGTCGGGAATGTGGAGGGCGCTGGTGACTTGGTTCATGCAATCTGGTGCGCAGCCCGGCAATGCGGCCGCTGAAATATCGGGATAACCCTGAGAGCCTCAGCTTGCCAGCAAGCGACCGACCTTGCCGAGGCAAGGTCTTCGCAAAACGCTCACTGATTGGCCGCGGGACGCAGCAAGCTGGGCCGAGCGCCGAAGCGCTTGAGGATGGCTTGTTCGATGCCGCTGGCGTCCAGGCCGCAAGCTGCCATCAGCTTGGGCACCTCGCCATGCTCGATGAATTCATCGGGCAGGCCCAGCACCAGCACCGGCGGATTGAGGCCAGCCGCCTGCAAAGCCTCCATCACCGCCGAACCGGCACCGCCCATCAGGCAACCGTCTTCCACGGTGACCAGGGCGTCATGACTGCGCGCCAGTTCGGTGACCAGCTCGACATCGAGCGGCTTCACAAACCGCATATTGGCCACGGTTGCATCGAGTTGCTCAGCCGCTTCCAGGGCCGGGTAGAGCAAGGTACCGAAAGCCAGGATGGCGATGCGCGGCGCACCGGCAGCGCCCGAAAGCTGCGGCTTGCTCGATTGCCGGCGCAACTCACCCTTGCCCCAGGGCAAGAGGCTCATGGTCTTCTGGATCTCGGTGCCGACACCGGCGCCGCGCGGGTAGCGCACCGTCACCGGGCCGCTGTGTTGGTAGCCGGTGTAGAGCGCTTGGCGGCACTCGTTTTCATCGGCCGGAGTCAGCACCGCCATGTTTGGGATGCAGCGGGTGAAGGCGATGTCGTAATTGCCGGCGTGGGTGGCGCCATCGGCACCAACCAGTCCTGCGCGGTCCAGCGCGAACAGCACCGGCAGGTTCTGCAGGGCCACGTCGTGGATCAATTGGTCATACGCACGCTGCAGGAAGGTGGAATAGATCGCCACCACCGGCTTCATGCCCTCGCAGGCCATGCCGCCGGCCACCGTCACCGCATGCTGCTCGGCAATGCCGACATCGTGATACCGGGTCGGGAAACGCTTGTGGAACTCGACCATGCCCGAGCCCTCGCGCATGGCCGGCGTGATGCCGATCAGGCGGCTGTCGACCTCGGCCATATCGCAGAGCCAGTCGCCGAAGACTTGGGTGAAGCTGGTCTTGGCCGGTGTGGCCGACTTGACGAAGCCGACCGAAGGGTCGAACTTGCCCGGCGCCGCGTGGTACTTGACCGGGTCCGCCTCGGCCAGCTTGTAGCCCTGGCCTTTTTTGGTGACCACATGGAGGAACTGCGGGCCCTTCTTGCTGCGCAGATTCTCCAGCGTCGGAATCAGGGAATCGAGGTCGTGGCCATCGATCGGGCCGACATAGTTGAAACCGAACTCCTCGAAGATGGTGCCGGGCACGACCATGCCCTTGGTGTGCTCCTCGAAGCGTTTGGCGAATTCATACAGCGGCGTGTTCTTGAGCACCGACTTGGCGCCTTCACGGGCCGTGGTGTAGAAACTGCCGCTCATCAACCGGGCCAGGTATTTGTTCAGCGCACCCACCGGCGGGCTAATCGACATGTCGTTGTCGTTCAGGATGACCAGCACATCGCCGAGCACGCCGCCATGGGCGACGCCGGCGTTGTTCAGCGCTTCGAAAGCCATGCCGGCCGTCATCGCGCCGTCGCCGATGATGGCCACGGCCTTGCGGTCCTCACCCTTGATCTTGGCGGCCATGGCCATGCCGTGGGCCGCCGAGATGGAGGTGCTCGAGTGGCCGGTACCGAAGGTGTCGTACTCGCTTTCGTCGCGCCGCGGAAAGCCGCTGATGCCACCCATATGGCGGATGGTGCTGAGCGCCTCGCGGCGGCCGGTCAGGACCTTGTGCGGGTAGGTCTGGTGGCCGACATCCCAGACCAGGCGGTCATGCGGGGTGTTGAACACATAGTGCAGAGCCACGGTCAGCTCGACCGTACCCAGGTTGGAGCCCAGATGGCCGCCGATGCGCGAATTGGACAGGGTGTCCAGCACATAGGCACGCAACTCGCCGGCCAGCTTGGGCAGGTCGGTGCGCGGCAGCCGGCGCAGATCGGCCGGGCTGTTGATCGTATGCAGCAGGGAGTCACTCATGGATGGTGCCGCGGCTTCTCAGTTGTCTCGTTCCACGACCATATCGGCCAACAGGCCAAGCCAAGCGGTGTTGCTCAGGCCGCTGGCCGCCAGGGCGCGGTGTGCGTCATCGCGCAGCTGGCGCGCCAGATTGCGAGCCGGCTCCAGGCCCAGCACCGACACGTAGGTCGGTTTGTTGGCATCCTGGTCCTTGCCGGCGGTCTTGCCCAGCACCGCAGAATCCTGGGTCACATCAAGGATGTCATCGACCACTTGGAAGGCCAGGCCCAGGGCCGCGCCGTAGTCCGACAGGCATTGACGGGCCATCGGGCTGATGTCGCCACAAGCCGCCCCCATCATCACACTGGCTTGCAGGAGCACGCCGGTCTTGCGGCGGTGCATATCACGCAGGGTGCATTCGTCCAGTTGTTTGCCCACACTGGCCAAATCAATGGCCTGACCACCGGCCATGCCGGCATGACCGGCCGAGCGGGCGAGCAAGCCGCACAAACGGGCCTGCAACTCTGGAGTCACGCTCGATTCGGACGGGTCCGGCGTCAACACCTCGAAAGCCAGGGCTTGCATCGCATCGCCGGCCAACATGGCCTGAGCCTCGCCGAACTTGACATGCACAGTGGGCTTGCCGCGGCGCAGCACATCGTCATCCATGCAGGGCATGTCGTCATGCACCAGGGAATAGGCATGAATCAGCTCCACGGCACAGGCCGCGCGCATGGCGGCTGCGCCGTTCCCCACCACCGCTTCGCAAGTGGCCAGCACCAGCAGCGGGCGCAAGCGTTTGCCGCCGTCGAGTACGGCGTAACGCATCGCTTCGCCGAGGCCGACCGGGGCATCGGCAGGGACAAAACCGTCCAGCGCGACTTCACAAGCAGCGAGCGATCGCTGCATCCATTGTTCAAACACACCGGCATCCACGCTCAGGACTCTCCCCATTGTTTCAACCCTTCGACCTCCAGCACCTTGACTTGTTGTTCTACGGCCTGCAGGCGCGAACGGCACAGCCCCAACAGGCCTGCGCCCCGCCGGTAGCTTTCCAGCAATTGATCCAGAGGCAATTGGCCGCCCTCCATATCGGAAAGCAAGCGCTCCAACTCAACGAGCGCCTGCTCGTAGCTGAGGTGAGAAACCTCGGACGCAGCTGCCTCGGTCGAGACAGACTTCGTCGAGGCCTTGGAGGCACTGCTGGATCGGGTCATTGTTCGTTCAAGCAAACCTCGATTGTAGTCAGTCCGCTCAGCACGACTTTTTTGATCTGTAACAAGCTTGCCACGCAGCGCCGGCCATCTGTCACGCCATGAGACAGCGCATTTCGCCTGGCCTGGGTACAATCCCGCCTCTTTGCCTGCTCGCGGCCCGATGGTCACGTGCCGGGCAGAGCGCATACGGCTCGCCCCCTGCTGGGGCTGGGGCCCAGGCGCCCGTCGCCTCACCCAATTTTCCCATCGAGCCCCGCCAAGGGCTACATCGGCACAGGCCGACACCCCGGTTTCTAGGAGACCCACTTGGATCATGTCCGACCTGAGCATCGACCTCTCATTGATTGAAACACCACAAAGCTCCGGCACGGCTGCCCATGCAGCATCGACCGCAGCACCCAGTGCAGCCAGCCAGCTGCCTGTCCCCGCCTATTTCGACCCGGAGCTGTACCAGCGCGAGCAAGAGCTGATCTTCAAGGCCGGCCCGCGTTATATCGGCCACGCCCTGGCCGTGCCGGAGGTGGGTGATCACTACGCCCTGCCACAGGAAAACGAAGGGCGCGCCCTGGTGCGCACGCCGCAGGGTCTGGAGCTGATCTCCAATGTCTGCCGCCACCGCCAAGCCGTGATGCTGCGCGGCCGCGGCAACACCCGCAGCAACATCGTCTGCCCTTTGCACCGCTGGACCTACAGCCTCCAGGGCGAGCTGATCGGTGCGCCGCATTTCGACCACGATCCCTGCCTGAACCTGAACAACTACCCGCTGCGCGAGTGGAATGGCCTGCTGTTCGAGGACAACGGTCACGACGTCGCCGCCTCGCTGAAAAATCTAGGGGCAGCTGCCCAACTCGATTTTTCGGGCTATGTGCTGGACAAGGTCCATGTGCACGAGTGCGCCTACAACTGGAAGACCTTCATCGAGGTCTACCTCGAGGACTACCACGTCGGCCCCTTCCACCCTGGCTTGGGGCAGTTCGTCACCTGCGACGACCTGTCCTGGGAATTTGGTGAACACCATTCGGTGCAGACGGTCGGAATCCACAAGGATCTGGCCAAGCCCGGCTCGCCCGTCTACCAGCGCTGGCACGCGCAATTGCTCAAGTACCGCGAAGGCCGCCCGCCCGAGTCCGGTGCGATCTGGCTGACCTACTACCCGCACATCATGGTCGAGTGGTACCCGCATGTGCTGGTGGTGTCCACCCTGTTCCCCCAGGGCCCACAGAAGACCGCCAACATCGTCGAGTTCTACTACCCAGAGGAAATCGCCGCCTTCGAGCGCGACTTCGTCGAAGCTCATCAAGCCGCCTATATGGAAACCTGTGTGGAGGACGATGAGATCGCCCTGCGCATGGACCAAGGCCGACGCGCGCTGATGGAACGCGGCGACAACGAAGTCGGCCCCTACCAAAGCCCAATGGAAGACGGCATGCGCCACTTCCACCAGTGGTACCGGCGTGAGATGAAGCTGGACCGCTGAGCGCCCAGCCCGACAAAACCTCCTTCGACGCCCTGCGCAGCAAGCCTGCCGGGGCGTTGTCTTTTCTGAGTCCACGCCCAAGCTTGCCCTGCCCTCCATGTCCGCTTCCCTGCTGATCGTCGCCGCCACCTTCTTGTTCGCCAGCATGGGCGTCTGCGTCAAGCTGGCCTCGCGCCACTACGACGCCAGCGAAATCGTCATGTACCGCAGCCTGATCGGCGTGCTGATCGTGGCCGGCATGGCAGCCTTCCAGGGCAAGAGCCTGCGCACCCAAGTGCCGCTCAAGCATTTCGGTCGCAGCCTGGCCGGGGTGCTGGCCCTGTCGCTGTGGTTCTACTCGATCGGCCAGCTGCCTTTGAGCACGGCCATGACGCTGAGTTACATGTCCTCGGTCTGGATGGCAGTGTTCATGATTCTGGGCGCCCTGCTGTTCAAGACGGCGCCGGTGCGGCCACGCCTGGTGGCGGCCGTGCTGCTGGGCTTTGTCGGCGTGGCCCTGGTGCTGCGCCCAACCCTGGCGCAAGACCAAATCAGCGCCGGCCTGATCGGCCTGGTCGCCGGCATGCTCTCGGCCCTGGCCTATTTGCAAGTGGCCGGCCTGGGCCGGGCCGGCGAGCCCGAATACCGTGTGGTCTTCTACTTCTCGCTGGGCGGCGTGCTGGCCGGCGCATTGATCACCGCAGGCCTGCTGCAACTGGGCCTGACGCAAGGGCTGCACGGACACAGCCCGGAAGGCCTGGCGCTGCTGCTGGCCGTGGGCCTGCTGGCCACCGCAGCCCAGCTGATGATGACGCGCGCCTATGGCCGCGGCAAAGCTCTGGTCAACGCCGCATTGCAGTACCTCGGCATCGTCTTCTCGGTCGGCTACGCCCTGCTGTTTTTCGGCGAGGCCGTGGATGCCGGCACCCTGGCCGGCATGGCCCTGATTGTGGCGGCCGGCGTCGGCGCCAGCTGGGCGCAAGCCGGTAGACAATCGCCGGCGTCGCCACCCCAAGACCAAAGCCGCCCATGAGTCACAGCCACTATCAAACCTTGATTTCCGCCGCCCAGTTGCAGCAAGCCCTGGCCGCCGGCCAGCCCTTGCTCCTGGTCAACACCAGCTTCGACCTGGCAGACCCCGGAGCCGGTGAGCGTGACCATGCCCTGGGCCACATCCCCGGCGCTCACTATCTGCATCTGGACCGCGACCTCAGCGCAGCGCAGACCGGACCGGACGGCGTGTTCCGTGGCCGCCACCCCTTGCCGGACCGCGCTGACTTCGCCGCACGCATGGCGGCCATCGGCCTGCGCCCGGGCTTGCAAGCCGTGGTCTACGACGGCCAAGGCGGCATGTATGCAGCGCGGCTCTGGTGGATGCTGCGTTGGATCGGCCACGCCGAAGTGGCGGTGCTGGATGGCGGCCACGCAGCTTGGCTGGCCAGCGGCGGCGCGCTCAGCCATGCCCCGGCCCTGGGCCAGGCCGCCCGTCCGGTCTTGCAAGACAGCCAGGTCCGCAGCCTCGACGCCGAACAGTTGCGAGCGGAGCTGGGGCGCGTGCGCCTGATCGACGCGCGTGCGCCCGAGCGCTTCCGCGGCGAGGTCGAGCCCCTGGACGCACAGGCCGGCCATATTCCCGGTGCCAGCAATCGCTTGTTCAAGAACAATCTGCAAGAGGATGGCCGCTTCAAGTCGTCCGAGCAGCTACACCGTGAGTTCAGCGCATTGCTCGCCCCCTACCGCCCCGAGGACGTGGTGCATCAGTGCGGCTCAGGAGTCACGGCCTGCCACAACCTGCTGGCCATGGAGCACGCAGGGCTCCCCGGTTCTCGCCTCTACCCCGGCTCCTGGAGCGAGTGGTCGTCCGACCCGAGCCGGCCAGTGGCCAAGGGCTGAAAGCATTTGCTGGGCATTTCACTTGACCTAGCGCAAGATGGGCGAGCTCTGCCGCTACGAAACTGAAGTCCACAACAACGGAGGTTCGCCATGTTCAAGCGCATTCTGGTGCCCACTGACGGTTCAGACATTTCCACCAAGGCCATCCACACCGCCATCGCCATGGCCAAGCTCCATGGCGCCAAGGTCTATGCCCTGAGCGTCAAGGAGCCCTTTCCCTACAGCGCCGTGTCGGAAATGCAGCCGACCCCACCGCAGGAATTCTTCGACGCGCAGGAGCGCATTGCCAGCGCGCGCGTCAAGGCCGTGCTCGCCTTGTGCGAAGCGGCCGAAGTGCCCCATGAAGGCCACACGCTCGAAGCCCTCCATGCCTGGGAAGCCATCATCGAGTACGCCGCCAAGAACGACTGCGACCTGGTCGTCATGGCCTCGCACGGCCGACGCGGCGTGCAAGCCCTCTTGCTGGGCAGCGAGACCCAGAAGGTGCTGACCCACTGCAAGGTGCCGGTGCTCGTCGTGCGCTGAAACTCAGCGCACACAAGACAAAGGGCCGGGCTGCAAGAACGCAGCGCCGGCCCTTTTTTACGAGCTCGCTGGCTCGACTCAGCTCAATGCTTGCCTGACAGCGCCACCACGACCAGGGGAATGGCCAGGCCAGCGGTCAGCCAGAGCAGTTGCAGCCAGGTCTCGCGCAGGGGCAAACGGCGCTGCAACTGTGGGATCAAGTCGGCCACGGCCACATAAATGAAGCTGCTGCTGGCAGCCACCAACAGAAACGGGAACAGGCTCTCCCAGGGGCCGACCACGAAGTAACCAAGCACCCCACCGACCACCGCGGCCAAACCCGAAATGGCGTTGAAGAGCAAGGCCTTGCCACGCGAGAAGCCGGCATTGAGCAGCACGATGTAGTCACCGACCTCTTGCGGAATCTCATGGGCAATGATGGCCAGCGAGGTGACCAAGCCCAGATGCGGATCGGCCAAAAAAGCGGCCGCGATGATGATGCCGTCGCAGAAATTGTGGATGCTGTCACCGACCAGCACGCTCAAGCCGCCCCGGCCCGCCTGCTCGACATCGAAATGGTGGTGATGGTGATGGCCATCACCTTCGTGGTGGTGGGTGTGACGGTAGAGCTCGGCCTTCTCCAGCAGGAAGAAGAACATCAGGCCGCCCAGCAAGGTCATGAACAGGGCATGCGGGCTGGCCTGGCTTTCAAAGGCCTCGGGCAGCACATGGAGCAAGGCCGTGCCCAGCAGCACCCCGGTGGACAGGCCAACCAGGTGCTTGACCACCCGCCCGAGCAGGCTGACGGTGACGCTGGCGGCAATCAGCACCGAGAGCAGGCCGCCGCTGAAGGTGGCCAGCACGATATAAAACAGAGTCATGTCATTCCAGGTGGCGAGCGCCTCGTGGCGCCCACACCGGCCCCAAAAGTGCCGGTCACAAAAACAAGGGGAGGCTGAACCAGCCTCCCTGCAGCCAAGCGGCGGTGCATCTGGCACCCAGCATTGACTTTCTTCTTCATCTTAGCAAGCCTGTCAAGCGAGCGACCGCGCGACTCCGACACAGAGATGCCATCGGTTTGCCACGACAATGCCGCCATGAATTTGCCTGCCGCCTCCCGCGCCGCCGAGCTCTCCGTGCCGGCCACCGCCCCGCTTGCCGCCATCGACATGGGCTCCAACAGCTTCAGACTGGAGATCGCCCACCTGCCACGCGGCCAGTACAAGCGCCTGGAATACCTGAAAGAAACCGTGCGCCTGGGCGCCGGACTGGACGGTGAAGGCATGCTGACCGAAGCCGCCATGCAGCGCGGTCTGGACTGCCTGCGCCGCTTTGCCAGCCGCCTGGAAGGCTTCCCGGCCGCACGCGTGCGCGCCGTGGCCACCCAGACCCTGCGCGAAGCGCGCAACCGCAATGCCTTTCTGGCCCGCGCCAAAGAAGCGCTGGGCTACCCGATCGAGGTCATCTCCGGCCGCGAAGAAGCACGCCTGATCTTCGCCGGTGTCGCCCGTCTGCAGCCCTCAGCCTTGCCGCGCCTGGTGATCGACATCGGCGGCCGCTCGACCGAGATGATTCTGGGCCGCGGCCGCAAGCCGATCACGGCCGAATCCTTCCAGGTCGGCAGCGTCAGCCTGTCACTGCGCTTTTTCCCCGACGGCCAGTTCACCGCCGAGGCCTTCCGTGCCGCACAAGTGGCGGCGGGCGCTGAACTGGAAGAGGCCTTTGCCTTGTTCAAACCCTCGATGTGGCAGGAAGCCCTGGGTTCCTCCGGAACGGTCGGCGCGGTCGCGCAGATTCTTGCCGCCAGCGGCCAGACCGATGGCCGTATCACACCGGAGGCGCTGCGCTGGTGCATCGAACGCGCCCTGGAAGCCGGCAGCATGGAGCAGCTCAGCCTGCCCGGCTTGAAGGAAGACCGCCGTGCCGTGGTCGGCGGCGGCCTCTGCATCCTCTACACCTTGCTGACCCAGTTCGGCATCCCTGAGCTGCTGCCCGCCAAAGGCGCTTTGCGCCAGGGCGTGATCTTCGATCTGGTGGAACGTCTGGAAACCGAGCGCGCCGGCGATGGCGCCACCGTGCTGGACATGCGCGAAGCTTCGGTGGCCGCGCTGCAGAAACGCTTCAGCGTCGACCTGGCGCAGGCCGCGCGCGTGCAAGAGTTGGCTCTACGCCTGTACAAGCAGCTGGCGCCGCGTGCCAGCCGGGCCTTGCAGCGCGAGCTGGCCTGGGCCGCCGCCTTGCATGAAATCGGCATGATGGTCTCGCACCACGACCACCATCGCCACAGCGCCTACCTGCTCTCGCATGTCGACGCGGCCGGCTTCTCGCAAGACCAGCTGCGTCGTCTGGCCGATCTGGCTCTGGGTCAACGCGGCGGCCTGCGCAAGCTGGAAACCCAGATGAGCGACGAAAGCCTGCTCTGGCAGTTGCTGAGTCTGCGCCTGGCCGTGATCGCCTGCCATGCACGCGGCGTGACCGAACCCAAGGCCCTGACCTTGCGCCGCAACGGCCGTCAGATCGTGTTGAACCTGCCCAAGGCCCTGCCCGACACACAGCCGCGCGCGCTCTATCTGCTACAGGAAGAAGCCCAGGCCTGGGCTCGCTCCGAGGTGCTGGCGCTGCAATTGAGCGCTTGAGCGCAGCGAGTGCAGCTCAGAGCTGATCCGGCCCCTGCACCGCCACCAGGGTCAGTTCACGTCGACCGGCGCGCTCGCGCGCTCGCAGCCACCAGACTGCGCCTTTTTTCACCGCCCAGGCCTGGTCCTGACCGGCCAGCAAGCGCGCAGCCAAACGCCCCAGCGTCGGCTGATGCCCCACCAGCAGCACGGTTTGCTGGGTCGACTCTGGCCAGCCTGCCGCATCCAACAAGGCCTGCGGCTCGGCATCGGGCACCAAGGCCGGCAGCAAGTGCAGGTCCCGACCGAGTGCCAAGGCGGTGGCATGGGTGCGCGCAGCCGGGCTGCTGAGCACCAGACAATCGTCGGGCAATCGTTCATTCAACCAGGCGGCCATGCGCTGTGCCTGGCGCTCGCCTTTGACTGTCAAGCGACGCGCCATGTCAGTGCCGCCCTCTGCCAAGAGTTCGGCTTCGGCATGGCGCCACAGGATCAGGTCCATATCCGGCGGCTCAATGGTCGGCTTGATAGCGGCGCATCAAGGCCTGCTGGGCACTGCGACCCTGGTCAGAAACTCGGCTGGAGCGCCCGTCCGGACCCAGCTGCCAGGCATCCAGGCTGTCATGCAGATAGGGCAGCAAGGCTTCATCGATGACGCGTTGGCGCAAGCGCTCGTCCAGCACCGGCCAAGCTACCTCGATGCGGCGGAACATATTGCGACTCATCCAGTCCGCGCTGGACAGGTAGAGCGCCTCGTCGCCCTCGCCGGGTCCCCAGCGGAAGTAACAAATGCGGGTGTGTTCGAGAAAACGCCCCACCACCGAACGCACGACGATGTTGTCGCTGATGCCAGGCAGGCCCGGAGGCAGCATGCAGGCGCCGCGCACGATCAGATCGATCTTCACGCCGGCCTGCGAAACCCGCAACAAGGCCTGGATCAGTTCCAGATCGGTCAAGGCATTGATCTTCAACACCACGCGCGCCGGCCGCCCGGCCAGCGCCGCCTGTTCGACCTGAGCCAGGTACTCCATCATGCGGCTGTGCATATTGAAGGGCGCCAGCAGCAGGCGCTTGGGCGGCTTGATCTTGCCCAACGAAGCCAGCTGGCGAAACACCGCGTCGGCATCCGAGGTCAGTTCCGGATCGGCTGTCAGGTAACCGAGATCGGTGTAGAAGCGGGCCGTGCGCGGGTTGTAGTTGCCGGTGGACAGATGGGCATAACGCCGGAACTTGGCGCCCTCCCGGCGCGTCACCAGAAGCAGCTTGGCGTGCGTCTTGTAGCCGACGATGCCGTACACCACCTGCGCGCCCACGGCTTCCAGACGCTCGGCCCAGTTGATATTCGCCTCCTCGTCGAAGCGCGCCTTCAGTTCCACCACGGCCATCACTTCCTTGCCGCGCCGCGCCGCCTCGATCAGCAAGTCCATCAGCGCCGACTTGGCGCCGGTGCGGTAAATGGTCTGCTTGATGGCCAGCACATCGGGGTCTTCGACCGCCTGGCGCAGGAACTCCACCACCGGATCAAAGCTCTCGAAGGGGTGGTGCAGCAGCACATCGCCCTTGCGCAGACGGTCAAACATGGACTTCTGGCGCGGCAGCCGGCCTTGCGGCCAGACCGGCTCATGGTCAGGAAAGCGCAGTTGCGGCGCTTCGGTCTGGTCGATCAGCTCGTTCAAACGCACCAGATTGACCGGGCCGTTGACCCGGTACAAGGCCGCCACCGGCAGCGCGAACTGCTCCAGCAGGAACTGAGACAACTCGGCCGGGCAGGTGTTGACCACCTCCAGGCGCACGGCACGGCCGAAGTGACGGGTGGTCAGACCCGAGCGCAGAGCATGGCGCAGATTGGCGACCTCCTCCTCATCGACCTCCAGGTCGGAATCGCGGGTGACGCGGAACTGCGAGAAGGCCTCGACCTTGCGGCCGGAGAACAAATCCTCCAGATGGGCGCGGATCACGCTGGTCAGCAAGACAAACACCTGCTGTCCGTCGCTGACCGAGGCCGGCAGCTTGATCACGCGAGGCAAGACACGCGGCACCTTGACGATGGCAATGCGGTTGTCGCGGCCGAAGGCGTCCTTGCCCGACAGCCGTGCGATGAAATGCAGGGACTTGTTCGCCACCTGAGGGAAAGGATGAGCCGGATCCAGCCCCACCGGCACCAGCAAAGGCCTCACCTCGCGCTCGAAGAACTTGGCCACCCATTGGCGCTGCGCCTCGTTGCGGTCAGCATGGTTGAGCACGACGATGCGCTCGGCACGCAGGGCCGGCATCACATGGTCGTTGAAGATCGAGTACTGCTCGTCGATCAATGCATGGGCGGCGCGCCCGACCCGTTCGACATCGCGGTTATTGACCAGGCTCTCCGGATCGCGCGCGGCATCCAGCATGTCGGCAAAGCGAACCTCGAAGAACTCATCGAGGTTGGAGGACACGATGCAGATGTAGCGCAGCCGTTCGAGCAGCGGCACGTCAGGGCGCTGAGCCTGAGCCAGCACACGCCGATTGAATTCGAGAATTGCCTGCTCACGGTTGAGCAGCACCACGGGCGCTTGAGATACGGTCATCGGGTCATTCTATGGACCAAATATGACAATCACAAAAGCCATTCGGCTCATGCCAGCGTACGCCCCGCCTCCGACGCCATGGCCGGCCGCGGCAGCGCCAGCGTGCGCCCGGCCAGCAGGCTGCTGTGGGCACTCCAGTCCAAGATTTCCAACTGACCGTCGGCGTGCTCGACCAGGGCGGTCAGGCTCTCCACCCAGTCGCCGTCATTGGCGTAGAGGATGCCGTCGATTTCACGCAGCTCGGCATGGTGGATATGACCGCAGACGACCCCATGCACGCCGCGCTTGCGCGCCTCGCGCGCCACCGCCACCTCGAAATCGGAAATGAAACTGACCGCCCGCTTGACCTTGAGCTTCAGGTACTTGGACAAGCTCCAGTACGGAAGACCCAGGCGGGCGCGCAGGCTGTTGAGATGGCGGTTGAGCTTGAGCGTCAGCTCGTACAAGGTGTCGCCGACATGGGCCAACCACTTGGCGCACTGAATCACCCCGTCGAACAGATCCCCATGGGTGATCCAGAGCTTGCGGCCGTCGGCCGTCTCGTGCACCCACTCCTTGGCGACTTCAATGCCGCCGAAGTTGTGGCCCAGGTATTTGCGTGCGAATTCGTCGTGGTTGCCGGGAATGAAAATCACCCGGCAGCCCTTGCGCGCCTTGCGCAGCAGTTTCTGCACCACATCGTTGTGGGCCTGCGGCCAGTACCAGCTACGGCGCAGCTGCCAACCGTCGATGATGTCGCCGACCAAGAACAGCTGCTCGCATTCCACTTCGCGCAGGAATTCCAGCAAAGCCGCAGCCTGGCAACCCGGCGTGCCGAGGTGCAGGTCCGAGATCCAGACCGTGCGATAGCTGCGGCTGGGGATCTCGTTCACGCTCTCGTCACTTGCTGCGGCGCTGACAGCGCTGGCCAAGGCGGCGCGTGTGATGGCGGGGTCGTGCTGCATGACCGGCAGTCTCGACCGCAGCCGTGTCGCTGCCATGGCAAGGCTGTGACGCTTGTGTGACGCAAGCAGCCATCAAGGCTGGCCTCGATAATCGCCCCATGCATCTGATGATTCCCCACGCCAGCGCCCTGGGCGACGCCTGCCAGCACAGTCTTGGCGAACTGAACCTGCCCCATTTGAGTGAGCTGCTGGGCCGACTGAGTTCAGATGGCGCGGCCATCGGCGGCGACGAGTACAGCCTCAACACCCCGCAGGAGCTGGCCCTGGCCCAGCTGCGCGGCAACACAGCAGCCCCGGGAGCGTTGCCCACCGCCGCCTGGTTGGCCGACAGCCTGGGCCTGGATGCCAGCCTGGCCTGGGCGCGCCTGACACCGCTGCACCTGGCCGTGGGCAGCGACCACATCACCGCCCGCAACCCGGAAGAGCTGCAACTGAGCGAGTTCGACTCGCGTGCGCTGTTCGAGGCCTTGGCCGAGCTCTGGCCCAGCAGCGAAAGCTGGGCCGCCCACTGGGTGGACGCACAGTGCTGGCTGATCGGCCACGCCAGCCTGCAAGGCCTGGCCTGCGCCAGCCTGGACCGGGTATTGGCCCGCAATGTCGCGGCCTGGATGCCCGAGGCCCGCCTGCTGCGACGCCTGCAAAACGAGATCCAGATGCTGCTGCACGAGCACCCCCTGAACGAAGCTCGCGAACAACGCGGCTTGCTGCCGGTCAATTCCGTCTGGATCAGCGGCTGCGGCCGCCATGACGGTGGCGCGCTGCCGGCAGCGCTGCAAGTGGACGAGCGCCTGCGCGCGCCGCTGCTGACTGGCGACTGGGCCGCCTGGGCCGAGGCCTGGGTGGCGCTGGACGCCGGCCCGGTGGCGCGCGGCCTGGACCTGGCTCGCGCTGGACGCCCGGTCTGCCTGACCCTGTGCGGCGAACGATTGGCGCAAAGCTATGCCTCGGTCCCCAGCAGCGCAATGCAAAACCTGTGGCAGCGTATACGCCCGCCGCGCGCCAACACCGCCGCCGTGCTGGGGGCACTGTGAACGCGCCCCGCCTGCTGAGCCGTGAAGTGCCGCCACGGACCGCCTGGGCCCTGGAGCAAGCCGGTGTCGAGCCGCTGTTGGCGCGATTGTTCGCAGCGCGTGGTGTCAGCTCGGCCGAGGAGTTGGATGACGGCCTGGCCCGCTTGCTGCCGCCCGAAGACCTGAAAGGCATCCAAGAGGCTGCACGCTTGCTGGCCGACTGCATCGAGCAGCGCGAGCGCATCTGCCTGGTGGCCGACTACGACTGTGACGGCGCCACCGCCTGCAGCGTGGCCTTGCGCGGCCTGGCCTTGTTGGGCGCAGGCCCCGAGCAGCTTTGTTACGTCGTGCCCGACCGCGCCATCCATGGTTATGGCCTGACCCCGGCCATCGTCGAGCTGGCCCTGCCGCTGCGGCCGCAGCTTTTGATGACGGTGGACAACGGCATCGCCAGCATGGCCGGCGTGGCCCATGCCAAAGCCCTGGGCCTGAAGGTGCTGGTGACCGATCACCACCTGCCGGCGCTCGTCGATGGCCAGGTCGAGCTGCCCGCGGCCGACGCCCTGGTCAACCCCAGCCAGCCCGGCTGCGCCTTTGCGAGCAAGAACCTGGCCGGCGTGGGCGTGGCCTTTTACGTGCTGCTGGCCCTGCGCAGCGAGTTGCGCCAACGCGGCCGCTACGAAAACACGCCACAGCCCAAGCTCGACGGCCTGCTGGACCTGGTGGCCTTGGGCACGGTGGCCGATGTGGTCAAGCTGGACGCCAACAACCGCCGCTTGGTGGCGCAGGGGCTCAAGCGCATGCGCGCCGGCCGGGTGCAGCCGGGCATCGCCGCCCTGTTCACTGCCGCCGGCCGCGACTGCAGCCGTGCCAACGCTTTCGACCTGGGCTTTGCACTGGGCCCTCGCATCAATGCCGCGGGCAGGCTCTCGGACATGACTCTGGGCATTGAATGCTTGCTCAGCGATGACCCGGCGCGCGCCCTGGAGCTGGCGCGCCAGCTCGACGCCATCAACCGGGAGCGGCGCGAAATCGAGGCCGATATGCGCGAGCAAGCCGAGTTCAAACTCGACGAACTGATGCAGGACCCGCGCCTCAAGGGTGAGCCACCGGCCGCCCTGGCTCTGTTCGAGCCCGAGTTCCACGAAGGCGTGGTCGGCATCATTGCCTCGCGCCTCAAGGACCGCATACACCGGCCCACCTTTGTCTTCGCCCGCGGCGCCGACGGCCAGCTCAAGGGCTCGGGCCGCTCCATCCCCGGCTTTCATCTGCGCGATGCCCTGGACCTGGTCAGCAAGCGCCACCCCGAGCTCCTCAAAAAGTTCGGCGGCCACGCCATGGCGGCGGGTTGCACCTTGGCCGACGATGGCTTTGAGCGATTCGACCAGGCTTTGCAAGCCGTGGCGGCCGAATGGCTGGACGCCGCGGCCCTGACCCGCACCCTGCGCACGGACGGGCCGCTCGCCCCGGAGCTGTTCACCGCCGAGACCGTGCGCAGCCTGGACGCCCAGGTCTGGGGTCAGGCCTTCGAAGCGCCGCTGTTCTGCGACCGGGTGGAAATCGTCTCCCAGCGCATCGTCGGTGAGCGCCATCTCAAGCTGCGCCTGCGCCAGGGTGGCACTTTACGCGACGCAATCTGGTTCGGCCACATCGAACCGGTGCCCGAACGCGGCTTGCTCGCTTACCGACTGAGCTTGGACGAATACCAGGGTCAGCAACGGGTGCAGATGATCGTCGAGGCGATGGCGGAGGAGGCCGGCGCCTAAAATGGCCCGGTGAATCCAAACGCCACCAGCCCCTTCGCCCTCCACCACCTCAGCAATGCCGATCTGCATTGCCATTCGCGGGTGTCCGACGGCACTTTGCAGCCCGAGGAACTGGCCGCACGCGCCAAGGCCAATGGCGTCGAACTCTGGGCCCTGACGGACCATGATGAGGTGGGCGGCCAGCAGCGCGCCCTGGAGGCCGCCCAGGCCCAAGGCTTGGCTTACCTGACTGGGGTGGAAATCTCGGTCAGCTTCGCAGGCCGCGTGGTGCACATCGTCGGCCTGGGTTTTGACCACCGCAACGAGGCCTTGATCCAGGGCCTGCGCGCCACCCGCGGCGGCCGCGAGCCGCGCGCCCGCGAAATGGCAGCAGGCCTGGCGGCGGTGGGCATCCAGGGCGCCTTCGAAGGCGCACTGCAGTACGTGGGCAACCCGGAACTGATCTCGCGCACCCATTTCGCTCGCTTCCTGGTCGAGGCCGGCCATTGCAGCGACATCAGCGAGGTGTTCCGCCGTTTCCTCACCGAGGGCAAGCCCGGTTATGTCGAGCACCGCTGGGCGAGCCTGGGCGACGCCGTGCGATGGCTGCGCGAAGCCGGTGGCTTGGCCGTGATCGCCCACCCGGCGCGCTACGCCTTCACGCCGACCGAGGAATACGCCCTGTTCACCGAGTTCATCGCCCACGGCGGCCGTGGCGTCGAGGTCGTGACTGGCAGTCACAGCGCCGCCGAGGCTGTCAAGTACACCGAAACCGCGCTGGAGTTTGGCTTGCTGGCTTCGCGCGGCTCCGACTTTCACTCACCGGATGAAAGCCGCATCGACCTGGGCCGTCTGGACGCTCTGTCCGGGCGTTTGCAGCCGGTCTGGATGGCACTGGCCGATCGCGTTCATCCGCCCCAGTGAAGTTGCCGCGGCGGCGCGCGTGTCTTTTTCGCACCGCCGCGCGCACGCGCACAAAAGCCAGCGCCACAATGGCCCATGGCTCAGTTCTTCGAAGTCCACCCGGACAACCCCCAGCCGCGCTTCCTGAAGCAGGTGGCGCAGATCCTTCATGGCGGTGGCATCGCGGCCATCCCGACCGACTCCAGCTACGCCTTGGTCTGCCATCTGGACGACAAGGCCGCGGCCGAAGCGCTGCGACGCATCCGCGGCGTCGATGACAAGCACCACCTGACCCTGCTCTGCCGCGACCTCAGTGAACTGGCCAGTTATGCCCGCGTGGACAACCGCCAGTACCGCCTGCTCAAAATGGCCACGCCCGGCCCCTTCACCTTCATCTTGGAGGCGACCAAGGAAGTGCCGCGGCGCCTGTCTCACCCATCGCGGCGCACCATAGGCCTGCGGGTGCCCGACCACCGGGTCACCCAGGATTTGCTCGCCGTGTTCGGCCAGCCCCTGCTGGCGACCACCTTGATTGCACCCGGCGACAGCGAGCCTCTGAACGATGCCCAGGAAATTTCCGCACGCTTGGACAAGCAACTGCAAGCCATTCTGGACGCCGGGGCTTGCGCACGCGAACCGACGACCATCATCGACCTGAGCCATGAAACACCGGAACTGATTCGCCAGGGTCGCGGAAATGCAGCCAGTCTGGGGCTTTTTTAACTTGACCACCGGAACCGCTTTGCGATGATCCTCAAGTCTTCAAGCAGCTTGCCGATGATCCACGGGTAGGCTGCACACACAATAAAACAGGGTGGCAGCGTCAGCCGTGGATGTTTGTTGTCATTAGGAAGAAAGCGCCCGCCATGAGTCTTCTCTCAAAATTGCGTATCAGCCAGCGCTTGGGCTTGAGCTATGCCGTGCTGATCGTGCTGTTGATCATCATTGGCAGCTACGGGGCGTACAGCGCCAACCGCCTGGCCAAGGACCTTGACCGCACGGCCAACCAAAGCCTGGTCAAGATCGCCGCCGCCAATTCACTGGAGGGCAATGTCAATGTCATTGCCCGCGCATCTCGGGATCTGCTGCTGCTCGATGAAGCGCGCCAGATCAAGAAGCAAAAGGCGGCTATCGACGGCGCTGTGCAGGAAAGTGACAAGCAACTGAGCAGCTTGGTCGCTACGCTGGACAGCAGCGCCGAGAATGAGCTGGTCGGCAAGGTCAAGGAAGCCCAGGCCAAGTTCTTCGCCTCGGTGGAAAAGTTCCGCAAGGTGCAGCAGGACGGCAGCCCAGACGAGGCCCGCGAGAGCCTGATCACCGACGTGCGCCCGGCCCAGCAGGCCTACCAGGACGGTCTCAAAGGCTTGGTCGATATGCAGTTCGAGAACGCCCACGACCTGGCGGTGGCCGGCGGTGAACTGGCCCGCAACTCGGTGCTGGTCACCGTGGTCCTGGTGATCGTCGCCGTGGTGATCGGCGGGGCTGGCGGCCTGGCCATTTCGCGCTCCATCGTCAACCCGGTCAAGCAGGCGCAAGCCGCGGCCGATGCGATCCGCAATGGTGACCTGACCCACACCTTCGGCGTATCGGGCAGTGACGAGCTGGGCCAGATGCTCGACGTCATGCAAGGCATGCAGGAAGCGCTGTCTGGCGTCGTCAGCAGCGTCAGCGCAGCCGCTGCGGATGTGGCGCAGAGTTCCAGCCAGATTGCCAGCGGCAACAACGACCTGTCCGACCGGACGGCACGCTCGGCGTCCAGCCTGCAAACAACAGCCGCCTCGGTGGAACAGATCGCTGCCAACCTCAGCGGTGCCAGCGAGCTGACCCGCAAGGCCGCCGGCATCGCCAGCAAGGCCCGCAACTCGGCCAGTGCTGGCGGCAAGGCCGTGGCCCAGGTGGTGGCGACGATGGAAGAGATCAGCGCCAGCTCGCGCAAGATCGGCGACATCATCGGCGTCATCGACGGCATCGCTTTCCAAACCAACATCCTGGCGCTGAATGCCGCCGTGGAAGCTGCGCGCGCCGGTGAACACGGCCGCGGCTTTGCGGTGGTGGCCTCGGAAGTGCGCGCCCTGGCCTCTCGGGCCGCCTCGGCCGCCAAGGAAATCAAGGTGCTGATTCAGGAATCCACGGTCAAAGTGGAAACCGGCACCGACCTGGTCAACAACGCCGGCGTGACCATCAGCAGCGTGGTCAACGAAGTCAATGACATGGGTCAGCTGATCGAAGAGATCTCGCACTCCGCGCAGGAGCAGGCGACCGGTGTCGGCATCGTCAACAATGCCATGAACGAGCTGGATCGCAGCACGCAGCAGAACGCCAGCCTGGTCAGTGAGCTCAGCCATTCCACCGAGGCGCTGACCAGCAGTTCTTCACGCCTGTTGCAAGCCGTGGGCTTCTTCCGCACCCAAGCCTGAATTTCCAACTCCCAGCCCTTTTCGCTGACAAACCCCGACAGAGGACAGACATGACCCCTTCCAAACGACCCTCAATGCGCGCCAACATGCTGCGCGCCTCGGTAGGCCTTCTCGGTGCCCTGCTGATCGCGACCAGCGCCATGGCTTCGCCCAAGGTCCTGAAGAAGGTCCCGCCCGAGTTCCCGGCGGCAGCAACCAAGAAGAACATCAAGACCGGTTCGGTCAAAGCCCGCATGAATATTGGACCGGACGGCAAGGTGATTGATGTGCAAATCCTCGAAGCCGAACCGCCGCGCATCTTCGATCGTGCCGTGACGGACGCCTTGATGGAATGGCGCTTCGAAGGCAACGGCGAAAAGCAGACCCACGAAGTCAAACTCGTCTTCAGCAGCGAGGACTGAATGTGGACACAAAAGGCCGCCTGCGCGGCCTTTTGTGCCTCATTCAGGCCCCCGCGCTTGCAAGCGCGGGGGCTGAGCGTGGATGAGCAAAGCCGCCTGCGCGGCTTTGCTCATCCACGCTCAGGACGGCACGCATGCTTGCGGGCACACTGAGTTCGCGCACATGAACCTGAGAGGTGGGCTGAAAGCTGCACCCGCGCACGGCCCGCGCTCCTAGGGTTGCACCGCCTTCGTCTGCTCCAACAACACCACCATCCGCGCCCGGTCCAGGCCCAATATGACCTGACCCCGGACTAGAAACGTGGGCGTGCCCTGCGCCAGGGTCTCGCGGTAACGCTGCGCGCACTGCGCATTGCTCTCGATGAAGCACTCGGCGTAGGGAATGCGCTCCGCTTCAAACCACTGGCGCGCCTGCGTGCAGTAGACACAGCTGAGGCTGGACAGCATCACGATATCGCCCGGTTTGGCCGTCTCCCGAAGGCTGTGCGCCTGAGTCTCGTGAGATCCTTGGCGTGCCCAAGTACTCAGACCCCAGACCACGGCCACAATCAACGCCAAGGAACCCAGCTCTCGCCAAGAGATGGCTCCGAAACAAAGAAAAGGGCGGCGTCGATGATTCATCTCGGCGCCGCCCTTGGTATGTCTCGAAATCCGCGGCTCAGACCGCAGCCGTCACGACGATTTCGACCTTCCACTCCGGCCGGGCCAGCTTGGCCTCGACCGTAGCGCGCGGCGGCGTGTGGCCCGGCACCACCCAAGCATCCCAGGCGATGTTCATGCCGGGAAAGTCGGCCAGATCGGCGATATAGATCTGGGCGCGCAAGATCTTGCTCTTGTCGCTGCCGGCGCGGGCCAGCAAGGCGTCGATCATGGCCAGCACCTGGGCCGTTTGGCCGGTGATGTCCTGGCTGGAGTCTTCGGGAACCTGGCCGGCCAGATACACCACATCGTTGTGCACGGCCATCTCGGACATGCGGGCGCCGACATCAAAACGTTGGATCGTCATTTCGTTCCTTGCCTTTCCTTCTTCTTGGGATGCTTGTGCGAATGACCGTGAGCCTGTGCTGCTTCGGGGTCATGCGGGTGTTTCTTGCTGCTGCCGGCCGGCGGCGTTGCGGCGGCCTTCTGGCCCAAGCGACTCTCGGTGCCGTTCATCAGCTTCTTGATGTTGGCGCTGTGGCGCCAGACCAGCAGCAAACCCATGAGAACCAGCACGCCGACATTGGGGCCGGTGCCCCAACCGAACATCTCGTAGATGGGCGCAAAGGCGGCCGAAACGATGGCGGCCAGCGAAGAATAGCGGGTGAAGTAAGCGATCGCCGCCCAGGTCAGCAGCGTGGCGGCACCCAGCACCGGGTTCAGCGCCAAGATCACACCGGCAGCGGTGGCCACGCCCTTGCCACCTTCGAAGCGGAAGAACACAGGCCACAGATGGCCGAGGAAAGCGGCCAGGCCGACCAGGGCCGCCGTGCCCTCGCCCAGACCAAAGCGAGCGCCGAGGTGCAGCACCAGCAAGACTGGTACATAGCCTTTCAGAGCATCGAAAACCAGGGTCAGGATGGCTGCAGCCTTGTTCCCTGAGCGCAGCACATTGGTGGCACCGGGGTTGCCCGAGCCGTAGCTGCGCGGGTCGGATAAGCCCATGACACGGCTGACGATCACGGCAAAGGACAGCGAACCGATCAGGTAGCCGACGAACGCGGCCAGAAGTGGAAAAAGAGTATCTTGCATGGGGCGCTATTCTGCACTGGCGCACTGCACCGCCCGCGCTTGCAGCAGCTCCGGCAGAACCCGCGGGTCCAGGCCGACCAGATAGCCACGCCGACCACCGTTGATGCAGATGCGCTCCAGCGCCAGGATACTGGCCTCGACGTACACCGGCATGGCCTTGCGCGTGCCGAAAGGCGAGGTACCGCCGACCAGATAGCCGCTGTGACGCTGAGCCACTTCGGGCTTGCAGGGCTCGACCTTTTTGCAGGGGATCTGACGTGCCAACTCCTTGAGGCTGACCTTCTGGTCGCCATGCATCAGCACGATCAAAGGCTGGGCGCGCTCGTCCTGCATGACCAGAGTCTTGACCACCTGATGCTCGGGCACGCCAAGCTGACGTGAACTCTCAGCGGTACCGCCGTGTTCAACATAGTCGTACACATGCTCGCTGAACGGGATCTCCTGCTGTTTCAGGAACTGGGTCGCGGGCGTCTCGCTGACGTGGGCATTCTTCTTGGTCATGCGGGTAATTTTCACCCAAGACCGGCACCCACCAGCAAGGACGGGCTCGCAAGCCACAAGCTAGGGCCAGTTGACATCAATAGCAGGCAGAGGAGCCAAGCCAAGGTCGCGCTGCACGATGCCCTCGCTGAAGCACAAACGGCGCCGGCTGCGCCTTCACCGTACAAGGGTGACCAGGCTGCGGGCAGGCGGGCACAGGCATACGAACGAAGCAATGCGTCACTCAGGACTGGCAGCCCATGCCGCCTGTATTCAGCGTCATGCGCGCATCCAACACCCGCATCAACCCCATGGTTCGACCGCCCCGGTCAAGCCACTCGAGGAGCATCCCATGGAAACAGAGCTGGAACTGAGTCCTGAATTCCCCAGTCCCAGCCTGTATGACGATGTCCACAAGCGCAAACCCCGCAAGGCCTGCACCAAGCTACCGGCAGGCCTGGCCGAAAAGCTGCTGATCTGGTGACAATCGCTGGCGCGCGTTCTACAGCACCGCCAATCCTTGGCGCTGCAACGGCCGCGTCGACAACGCCTTGGGCTCAGGCAGCGGCGTGATGGTGCTCACGCGCCACCTGTTGACCGCCTCGCACATGATCGACTGGCGCCCCAACAACAGCACCGCATGGACAAGCACCAAGAGTGACAGCGACAGCTGGGACGGTGGCGCTTCTGAACTTCCCTTGCGGGCCTGCATGCGCTTCCCGCGCAGCAGGCCTGTTCGCGTTTTCGCCCCTGCAACATGCCGCTCTGCTGAATCTCTCGGTTCTGGCCCGAGAATCGGGGCCAATCTTGCAACCGGCCCGCGCGCCGCCATGGTTCATGAAGCCTGACCTGCCCCAGCCTGACGCACCGCGCCAGGACATCACCCGCATCCTGCTGGCCGTGCTGGCCGTGGCCCTGCTGATCTTTGCCTCGCTTTGGGTCCTGCAACCCTTTCTGGGCGCCACCGTCTGGGCCACCATGGTGGTGGTGGCCACCTGGCCCTTGATGGAAAGCTTGCAAGCTCGGCTCTGGGGCCGGCGTGGTCTGGCCACGGGCGTGATGGTGCTGGGTCTGCTGCTGCTGCTTTTTGTGCCGCTGTCGATTGCGCTGTCCACCGTTGTGTCGCATGCCGACCAGGTGATGAGTTGGGCGCCCAAGCTGCTCGATGCGGAGATCCCCGAGCCGCCCGCTTGGTTGGCCAGCCTGCCCGTGATCGGTGAAAACCTGGCAGCTTTCTGGCACAAGGTGGCGCAAGAGGGCTTGAGCTCGCTGCTGGCCATGATCAAGCCCTATGTTGGCAGCAGTCTCAAATGGACGGCTGCGCAAGCGGGCAATCTGGGCATGGTCGGCCTGCAGTTCCTGCTGACCGTGGCCATCGCGGCCATCCTCTACAGCGAGGGCGAGAACGCCGTCCAGCATGTGCGCCGTTTCGTCCGCCGCTTGGCCGGGGAGCAAGGCGACGCCGTCGTCACCCTGGCCGGCCAGGCCATCCGCGGCGTGGCCCTGGGCATTGTGGTCACCGCCCTGGTGCAGACCGCGCTCGGCGGCCTGGGCCTGTGGATCAGCGGCGTGCCCTTCGCCGGCCTGCTCAGCGCCGTGATGCTGATGGCCTGCCTGGCCCAGATCGGCCCGGCCCTGGTGCTGGCGCCGGCCGTGGCCTGGCTGTACTGGAGTGGCGACAACGGTTGGGCCACGGTGCTGCTGATCTGGACCCTGTTGGTGACCACGCTGGACAACTTCCTGCGCCCCTGGCTGATCAAGAAAGGCGCCGACCTGCCCTTGCTGCTGATCTTCGCCGGTGTGATCGGCGGCTTGTTGGCCTTCGGCCTGGTGGGCCTGTTCATTGGCCCGGTGGTGCTGGCCGTGACCTACACCTTGCTGGAGGCCTGGATCAACGAGGGCCTGCCGGCGAAGGCACAAGCGCTGCGCGAGAAGACGGCGGCGCGCCAGGCTTCAGGCGGGCGCCGCGCACCTCGAAACTGATGCGCTGCAGCTCGCGGCCGCGGCCGTCCAGCAGGCGCAGCTGGTGCCGCCCCGGCCAGGGCGCCCAGTTCAGCTGGCGCCCGCGGCCGAGGATCTTGCCGTCCAGCTCCCATTGGCCGTCCTGCCCCTCGAAGCGGATCTTCTGCGCCTGCGGGGGCATGTCGGGGTCGAGCGCAAACAGGCTGCCGTCCACCGGGCTGACGATGCCCAGGGCTGAAGCCTGGCCCTGCAACTGGCTGCCCGCGCCCCAGCGCGCCTGCTCGGTGCCGCGCACAAACCACTCGCGCCGCGCCGGTTCGGCCACGCCGTCGAACTGAACCGTCAGCGGCTGGACCGTGGCCGGCGCCGCCGGTGCACGCGAAGGCCGGCCTTGGTGGAGATAGCGCATCAGCCCGGCCCAGACTGGCGCCGCGCCGCTGATGCCACTGACCCCGTGCATGGGCGCGCCGCTGGCATTGCCGACCCAGACGCCCACGGTGTAACGATCACTGAAACCCAGGCACCAGTTGTCGCGCATGTCCTTGCTGGTGCCTGTCTTGACAGCCGCATAGCTGGCCAGGGCCAGCGGGCTGTCCAGGCCGAAACCGATGGCGCGGGCGTTGTTGTCGGCCAGCATGTCCGCGACGATGAAGCTGGCACCGGCGTCGGCCACACGGCGGCGGCCCGACTGCGCTTGGGGCACCTGCGCCAGAAACTGCACCGGCCCCAGCACACCCCCATTGGCCAGGCTGCGGTAGGCATTGGTCAGGTTCAGCAAAGACACATCGGCGCTGCCCAGGGCCAGCGAGAGGCCGTAAAAGCCCGCCGTCTCGCCCAGCAGCAGTCCGAGCTGGTTCAGGCGCTCGAACACCGCATCGCTGCCCAGCATGGCCATCAGGCGCACGGCCGGCACATTGAGGCTGCTGCCCAGGGCGCTGCGCGCGGAGACGAAACCCTTGAACTGGCGGTCGTAGTTCTGCGGCACGTACAGACCCGCAGGGGTGTTGATCTGCGCCGGTGAATCCTCCAGCAGGCTGGCGGCCGTGATCAGGCGCCGCTCCAGCGCCAGCTGGTAAATGAAGGGTTTGAGCGTGGAGCCCGGCTGGCGCCGCGCCAGCACGCCGTCCACCTGGGCGGCGGCCGAGAACGCGCCGCTGCTGCCCACCCAGGCGCGCACTTGGCCGCTGGCGTTGTCGAGCACGATCACCGCACCGTCCTCGACATTGCGGCCGTTCAGCTCGGCCAGCTGGTTCTTGAGCAGCTGGGCGGCATAACGCTGCAGATGAGCGTCCAGACTGCTGCGCTGGCGCGCCGGGCCCTCAGGGCGCAGCAGCTGGCGGGCGATATGCGGCGCCAGTTGCTCGCCCAGCGGCATGCTGGCCGGGCGCAGCAAGGCCGCTTCAGCCTGGCCGGCCACGGCCTCGCAGCCCAGGCCTTGCAGCTTGAGCAGGCCGCAGGCGCGCTGGCTCCAGGCGGCCGCGCTGGCATTGGGCGCGCGCAGCAAAGCGGCGGCCAGGGCGCCCTCCACCGCCGTCAAGCCAGCCGGATGCTTGCCGAACAGCACTTGCGAGAGCGCATGGATGCCGACCAGCTCGCCGCGAAATGGCACGCTGTTGACATAGGCCTCCAGGATCTGCGCCTTGGTCCAGCGCCGCTCCAGCTGGGCCGCCAGCCAGACCTGGCCCAGCTTCTGCCCCGCGCTGCGGCCGCCGGCCGGGCGGGCCAGGCCGGCGTCGATCAAGCCGGCCAGCTGCATGGTCACCGTTGACGCACCGCGCGTGCGCTGGTTCCAGAGATTGGCCCAGGCGCTGCTGGCCACGGCGCCCCAATCGACGCCGCTGTGCTCGTAGAAGCGCCGGTCCTCGCCCAGCAAAATCGCCTGCAGCAAGGCCGGCGAGAGCTGGCTCAAAGGCAGCCAGTCCAGCGCGCGCCGCTGAGGATCGAGGCGCAGGGTCTGCAGCGGCTCGCCACGGCGGTCCAGCAAGGTGTAGTCCGACACGCGGTGCGCGGCCTTCAGCTCCTGGAAGCTGGGCTGGGCCCAGGACGGCGCACTCGCGGCGAGCAGGCCGGCCAGCAGCCATGCCCCGCGAGTGCCTCTCCTCAAGGCGCCACCTCCAGCGCCGCCTGCGGCAGCTCGGCAAAGTTCTCGGGCGCGTACATGGCCTCGACCCGGGTGCCGGGCAGCTGGAAGCGACCGGCGTTGTTCAGGCGCACGGTGTACTCCAGCACATGTTTGCCGCGCGGCAGGCGCTCGAAGTAGGCGCGCCAGGCCTCGTGGCTGCGCTCCTCAAAGCTGGGGCGCACGCGTGCATCGTCGGCCGCATCATTGCTACGACTGAGCTCGGCCACGCGCTCCGCGCCCAGGATGGCGCCACCCGCCGGCAGCGGATCGGCCAGCACCACCCAGGCCATATCGCTGCCCGCCTCCAGCTCCAAACGCACGCGCAGCACATCGCCACGACTCCAGCGCCCAGCGACCTTCTGCTCCACGGCCTGCACGGTGCGTTGCAGGCGGTAGCCCGCGCTGGCCGCTTGCTTGAGCGGCACGGCCGCCAGCGATTGCACAGTCAGCCAGGGCTTGCCCGCGCCCTTGTGCTCCACGCTCAGGGTGCCGCTGCTCCAGGGCAGCAAGAGCTTGCCGCCTTCGGGCTGGCGCGTCCAATCCAGGGTTTGCTGCGGCGCCGGGCTCAGCGTTGCCTCGGTCTTGCCTGCGGGCTTGACGCCTTCGAAACGGGCCGCGAACTTGTCCAGCGCCAGCACGCCCCAGAGATTGGCCGTGGTGCTGCTCCAGGCGCCGCGCTGCTGGCGGCCCAAGCTGCCCTGCAGCAGACGCGGCAGTTCCTCGGCCCAGCCGGCTTCATCCAGCACGGCCAGCATCAGGCGCGAGGCGTTGGCATCGGCGTTGTCCATCAGCCACCACCAGGCATCGCTCTCCTCGGTGCTGAAACGCAGCACCGTGCCCTGGTAGCTCAGGCGGCTGCGCAGCAAGGCCTGGGCCTCGGCCAGGCGCTGGGCTCGCTGCGGCGCCTGCGCCATGCGCTTGTGGATGTTGAGCCAGTCGATCACGGCGGCCGTCGGCCATGCCCCCAGGGCCTTGGCGTTGACGGTGCTGAGCCCCGCGGGCGTGGCTCGGCCGTAGCGCGACAAGGCCTCCAGCACCGCCAGGCGGCGCACATCGGCGTCCAGCTCGACGCTGCGCGGCGACCAGCTGGGGCGGCTGATGCGTCCGTCGATATAGGCCGTCAGGCCTTGCAGCATCTTCTCGCGCAGGGCCACCGGGATGTCGCGCCCGGCCTCGTGTGCGGCGGCCAGCAGGTAGGCGGTCAGGCGCTCGCTGCCACGCGAGGCCTCATCCGGCCGCGGCGGGAAGTAGTGGGCCAGACCATCGCGATCCAGGTAGGACGGCATGGCCGCCAGCACCGACTGCCACAGCGCCGCATCATGCAGGCCCAGGGCCTTGGAGGTTTGCTGCTCCAGGCAGCTGTAGGGGTAGGTCTCGAAGAAGCGCCGCGGCCCCGGCAGATCGCCGGCCAGGCGGCGCTGCAGCACCAGCTGCACACCGCCGCGCTTGGCACCAGCTTCAGGCCAGGCGCCGGCAGGCGGCGCCACGGGCAGACTCATGCGGCCATCGAGCTGGCTCAGGCTGGCCTGCCAGACCTGCACCGGCACGGCGGGCAGCACCCGCTGGCTGACGCGCAGCTGGTCGCGCGCCAGAGCAGGGCCGGGGCTGGCCGCGCCCTGCTCCGTCGCCGTGGCTTGCCACTGCAAGGCCTGCGCGCCCTCGGGCACCTTGAGCGTCCAGCTCAGCTCACGCGCTTCGCCGGCCGCCAGTTTCAAGCTCTGGGCTGGCAGCTGCAGCACCGGCAGAGCAGGAGCGGCACCATCCGCCGCTTGCGGCTGCGCCTGCAACTCGGCCCGCAGATTCATCGCCCTGCCGCTGCTGTTGCGCAGGGTCAGATTGGCCTGGAACTCATCGCCCTCGCGCACCAGCGGCGGCAGGCCGGACAGCACTTGCAGATCCTGCGTCACCCGCACCGTGGCCTGACCCGTGCCGAACTGGTGGCTGCCGGCATCGGCTACGGCGACCAGGCGGAAGCTGGTCAGCGAATCGTTGAGCGGCACCTCGATCAGCGCTTCGCCGCGCGCATCGAGCTTGACCGTGCTGCGCCAGAGCAAAAGCGTGTCGAAGAGCTCACGGGTGGGAGCGCGCCCCCCGCCGCCGCCGGCCGCCACCGCCTTGCGGCCGTAGTGGCGCCGGCCGATGATTTCGCTCTGCGCCGTGGCCGTGTCCACACCCCAGCTGCGCTGCTGGATCATGGCCGGCAGCAGCTCCCAGCTGCTGTTGCCACGCAGGGCCAGCAGGCCTTCGTCCACGGCGGCAAATGCCAGCTCGGCCCCGGGCACCGGGCGGCCATCCTGCGTCACCTGCACACGGGTGCGTACGGTCTCGCGCACGCCGTACTGGCTCCGCTCCGGGCTGACCTTGACTTGCAGCTGATGCTCGGCCAGGCCCACTTGCACGGCGGCCACGCCGAGTTTGAAGGAGGGCTTGGCCAGGTCCACCATGGCCGTGGGCGCCGGGGTGTTGCGCCCCTCGCGCCAGGCGGCCCACCAATTGAGCGGCTCGCGCCAGCCCCAGCTGAAGAAGGAGTACCAAGGCACCTGCTGGATGCGCCCACGCAAGGCCAGCACACTGACGTAGACATTGGGCGCCCAGGCGCGCTCGATCTTGAGCTCGAAGCTGGGGTCGCGGCCGGTCAGTTTGACGACGCGGGTGTCGATCACGCCCTCGCGCTCGATCGCCACCAGGGCCGTGGCCTCACGAAACGGCATGCGCACCTGGAAGCGTGCAGTCTGGCCCGGTTCATAACGCTTCTTTTCGGCGAGCACATCGATGCGGTCGTCGTTGTCCTGCGCAAACCAGAGTTCACCCTCCTGGCTCATCCAGGCGCTGGCCGCGGCTTGGCTGGGCCGACCTTCGCTGTCCTTGGCACTGACCACCAGCTCCACCTCGCCCGACACATCGAGCTTGGCCTCGCAAGTCAGCAAGCCCTGAGCATCGCTGCTGCCGCTGCAGACCGTGCCCAGGTCCTTGAGTTCGGTGCGGTTGTCGTAGGCATAAAAGCCACCCACCATGCGCTTGCGGCTGCTGAGGGTCTGGCGCAGCTGCGCCTTGACCTCCAGGCGCTGGCCGGCCACCGGTTTGCCGGCCGTGTCCAGGGCCAGGGCGCTGAAGGCCAGGCTGCCGCGGTTGTTGGACCAGCTGCGCGTGCGCAGCCCCAACACCAGCTTGGAAGGCCACAGCGCCACGGTCTGGTTGACGCTGCGCACCTCGCCATTCGGGTCGCTGTAGCTGAGTTCGGCCAGCAGTTCGCTGGGCCGGCTCAGGGCGGGCAGGTTCTTGATGACGGTTTCGGCCGCGCCCTGGCGGTCGGTGACGGCGGGCTGTTTGTCCAGCACCAGACGGGTGTCACGCGCCGGGCCGGCGCCCTCCTCGCCCTCGCCTTCATCCTGGAAGCGTTCGGCCTCACCGAGGCCGCGCGGCGGCTCGAAGCTGAACTCCTCATAGCCCGGAAAACGCAGGCTGCGCGGGCGCAGCAAGGCGCTGAACTTGAGCGGCGCCTGGGCCATGGGGCCACCGGCCTGGTAATTAAGCTGCGCGCCCAGGCGCAGTTCCTTGGGCGCCACCTGCACCGCCTTGGGCGCGCTCAAGGTGGCGCTGATCAGGGGCACGCGGAACTCTTCGACATGGAAGCTGCCCGTCGTCCAGCTGGCGGCCTGGCCCTCGCGAACCAGTTCGATGCTGTAGCTGCCCAATTTGGCGCCCGCTGGAATCTGCCACTGCGAGCTGGCGCTGCGCGGGCTGGGCCAAGAGATCGGTATCTCCACTTCGCTGCCGCTGCCCTGATGGGTCAGCTTGAGCTTGGTGGGCAGCTGCTCGGGCGCCGCCAGCTTCAGGCCTTGGCGGGTTTCCAGGCGGAAGAAATGCTTCATGGACACGGTCTCGCCGGCGCGCAGCAGGCTGCGGTCCAGCACCGTGTGGGCGCGCACCTCGGCGCCGCCGGCGCCGTACAGCGTCGGCAGATTGAAGCGCCAGGGCTCGATGCCGCGGTTCCAGTTGCTGAAGACAAAAGCCATGTCGGTGGCGCCGCTGGCCGCATCGGCCTTGTGAGCGGTGACGAAGAAGCCGCGCTCGGCGACACAGCGCCTGTCGTCCCAGCTCGGGGGCTCCAGGGCCTGCTGCACCAGGGCGCGACCCTGGGCATCGGTGCGGCCGCCCCAGAGCGGCTTGCCGGCGCAGTCATGCACCACCACCTCAGCATCGGCCACAGGCAGGCCGCGGTCCAGGCTGGTCACCCAGACCAGGCTGTTCTCACGCGACCATTTGAAATGCACACCGAGGTTGGTGACCAACACGCCGGTGCGCACAAACATCGGCGCGGTCTTGTCCAGCAATGCCTGGCCCAGACGCGGCGAGCGCAGTTCCACCACGTGATAACCCGGCTCGGCCAAGGGCAGGCCGATGACCTCAAAAGGCCGTGGCTCAGCGCCCTGAGGCGGGGTGGCCGGCGGCGGCAGCTTGAGGCTGCGGGCTTCCGGGTCTTTGTCCAGCAAAGACAGCTCTCGCGTGCCGACCTGGCGCATCTGCTTGCGAAAGATCGCCTGACCCCGCGAATCGGTGTCGGCGACCGATTCGTACCACTGGCTCTCCGGCAGGCCGGCCTCTCGGGCATTGAACACGCTCTCGTGATAACGCCGTACCCGCGCGTACCAGGCCAGCACATCGGCCGCGCTGCTCAGGCGCTTGACGCGGATCTCGCCAGGGGCCGCCGGCGCGGCCGCAGCGTTTGCTGTGGCACCTGGAGCGCCCCAGTCGCTCTGCACATGGCGCATGGTGATGGGCAGCAGGGACGGCTCCTTGCCGCCCGCCTCACGCTCGATCACGCCAAAGGGCGCGGCGGCAAACTTGGCCAGCGGCGGCGAGGCGCCCGTGGCCACCTTGAGAGGAAAGCTCGCAGCGTTGGCCAAGGCGCGGCCGCTGTTGTCCTTGAGCCCGGCCGGCATCTGCAGGGTGAACTGCGCGTTCTCGGCCAGGGGATAAGGAAACTCCAGCATGGAGAGCTCGGCCGTGTCCTCGCCCTTGGGCTTGAGCGGTTTGAGAAGCTGGCCCGAGGCGGATTTCAAAGTCAGTTGCAGCGCCTGTTCGCGGGCCACGGGCGCACTGAACAAGACCCGCATCGGCCGCACCGGCATGCAGGGCACGTTGGCGCGCTCGCGCTCGCAGGAAAACTCGGCGCTGAAGGGGCGGCGCACGTGATAGGCGTGCGTTTCGGTGTCGCGCCGCGCCTGGACGGGTTTGTCACCCTCGGCCTTGGACCAGATCAGGCGCATCTTGGCGTCTTGCGGCAGGGGCCGTTGGCAGTGCAGCAGCCAGTGGCTGCCCGGCAGCTTGGCCGCGGCCTGGCTGCGGCCGTGCGACTTGAGCACCGCGGCCAGCGCTTCGCCCTGCACGAGCTGCACAGGAATGCGTTCTCCGAGGCCATCGACCTCGCACCAGGCCCGCTGACGCAGCTGCGCCTCGCTGAGGGCGCCGTTGAAGCGCAGCAGGAAATGCTGGTCTTCCTCGATCTCGCTGCCCGGCCAGGGCTGCACCTGCTGCAAGCGCACCGGCCCGGTCTGGAAGCTGAAACTCTGCGGCCCGACGATGGGCCCGCCCAAGGGTTTGAAGCTTTCCAGCAGTTGAACCTCGCAGCGCTGCTTGGGCCCCAAGGCCGGACCGCTGGCCTGCCAGACCCATTCCCGCGCGTTGTTCCAGCGGCCGTCTTCGGTGCTGAGGGTCTTGCCGCCACAGCTCAGGCTCACGGGCGCAGGCAAGCGTGGGTCGCCGGCCGGCACGACGGCCTCGGAAAAGCTCAGGCGCAACTGCCGAAACTCCGGCACCTCGCCGCTCGGCGACACCGTGACCGTGGCTGCCTGCGCCAGCGGCGTCCACAGCGCCAGGCCGAGGGCCAGCCCGAAGCCGAGTTGATGTGTGGCAAACCTGCGCTGCGTGGACGCGCTTGCGTTCTTCGTCATTCCCCACCCTCCCAGGTGATCGATCGTGGCGGCGCTCAGTCTAGCCGCAGCACAGCGGCCTGCCGGATCGGTCCGATAGCGCACAGACCCGGCAGCGCGCCGGCTCTACCGTGAGGCGGAACCTCAAACTTCAGGGCTCTGCATGAACACGACTGCGCCGCTGCGCCCGGCCTGCCCCAGCGCGACAAGGCGAACTCTCCGGCCACTGCGAGCGACGGGCTGCCGCGTCATGCCCACCTGATATGGATGCAAGCAAACCGCCCGCCCCGGCGGAGACCCAGCCGAGCGTCAGCGACACGGACCCGGCGCTGCTGCGACCCGATCTGGCGCTGGTGGCAGGCTCGGCCGACAGCTGGGCGCTGAGCGGCCACTGGACCCTGGCCGGCCTGGGCCTGCGCTTGCCGACCCAGGCCCTGCCCGAAGCCAGCGGCCCGGCGCGAGTGCTCGATGCCACCGCCCTGCGTGCCCTGGACTCGGCCGGTGCCTGGGTACTACGCGCTTGGTTGGGCAGCGCAAAGCCCGCCTTGCAGGGCTGGCAGCCACAAGCCTTGGCCTTGATGAAGGAAGTCCTGGCGCGCGAGCAAGCGCAGCTCGCCAGCCCACCGGACGGCAGCCGGCTGCAGCGCGTGGGCAAGGCCGCGGTCGCCATGGGCCGGCAGGCACAGGCCTTCCTGCACTTTGTTGGCGAGCTCAGTCACGCGGCCTGCCGCGCCCTGCCCCACCGGCGGCTCTGGCGCCTGCGCGCCATCGGCCATGAGGTCGAGATTGGCGGCTACGACGCCCTGCCCATCATCGGCCTGACCTCCTTTCTGCTCGGCGTGGTCGTGGCCTACCAGGGCGCCGATCAGCTGCGGCATTACGGCGCCAGCGTCTTTGTCGTCGAGCTGGTCGGCTACGCCATGCTGCGCGAATTCGCACCGCTGATCAGCGCCATCATCATTGCCGGACGCTCCGGCTCCGCCTATGCCGCGCAGATCGGCACCATGGTGGTGGCCGAAGAGGTCGATGCCCTGCGCACCCTGGGCATCGACCCCCTGCAGCGCCTGGTGCTGCCCAAGATCCTCGCCCTGAGCCTGGCCCTGCCCTTGCTGACCGTGTTTGCAGATTTCACCGGCGTGTTCGGCGGCATGGTCATGGCGCGTTGGCGCCTGGACATCGGCTACGGCGAGTTTGCTGAACGGTTCAGCCGAGTGATGCAGGGCTCAGCCCTGCTGCTGGGCCTGGGCAAGTCCCTGGTCTTTGCCCTGATCATTGCCGCGATCGGCTGCTTCCAAGGCTTTCGCACCCAGGGCAGCGCCGACAGTGTGGGGCGGCAAACCACGCTGGCCGTGGTCCAGGCGATCTTTCTGGTCATCGTCGCCGATGCCTTGTTCTCGGTGCTCTTCAATATGCTGGAGCTGTGATGATGACGACGGCCGCCGCTGACGCCCCCGTGATCGAACTCAAGCAGATCAGCACCCGCTTCGGCAGCCACAGCGTGCACCAGGGCCTGGACCTGAGCGTGCGGCGCGGCGAGGTCCTCGGTCTGGCCGGGGGCAGCGGCTCCGGCAAGTCCGTGCTCTTGCGCGAGATGATCGGCCTGCAGCAGCCCAGCGCAGGACAGGTGCGGGTGTTCGGCCAGGAGCTCGCCGGCCTCGATGCGGCGCAAGGCCTGGCCTTGCGCAAACGCTGGGGCATGATGTTCCAGCGCGGTGGGCTCTTCGGCGCGCTGACAGTGCATGAGAACGTGGCCCTGCCCTTGCGGGAGCACTCGGCGCTCGATCCCGCGCTGATAGCCCGCATCGCCAATTGGAAACTTGCACTGACCGGCCTGCCGGACGACGCCGGAGCGAAGCGGCCGAGCGAGCTCAGCGGCGGCATGCTCAAGCGCGCCGCGCTGGCCCGCGCCATCGCCCTGGACCCCGAACTGCTCTTCCTCGACGAGCCCACCTCCGGCCTGGACCCGGAAAGCACCAGCGGCGTGAACGACTTGATCCTGCGCACCCAGGCCTTGTTCGGCCCGACCGTGGTCATCGTCAGCCACGATCTGGACCTGCTCTGGCAGGTCTGCGACCGGGTGGCCGTGCTCGGCGAGGGCCGGGTGCTGGCCCTGGGCAGCATGGACGAGCTTTCGCGGAGCCCCTTACCCATCGTCGCGGCCTATTTCGACGACCGGCGCTCAGACGCTCAAAACGCGGCCGCGCAGAAGAACTCGGCCACGTCCGAGGAGGCCCCATGAAGCGCCGCCATGGATGACAAGCTCAACTACGCACGCGTCGGTGCCTTTGTGCTGCTGCTGGGCGCGCTGCTGGTGGCCGCCGTGCTGTGGCTGGCCTCGGGCCTGGGCACACGCGAGAAGATGGACCCCTACCAGGCGGTGATCGCGGAATCTGTGGCCGGCCTGAGCATCGACGCGCCGGTCAAATATCTGGGCGTGGACGTGGGCAAGGTCGATCGCATCGGCATCGATCCGCACAACTCGGAGCTGGTGCGCCTGCACTTCCTGGTCCACCATGGCACGCCGGTCAAGCGCGACAGCGTGGCCGTGCTGAAGACCCAGGGCCTGACCGGCATCGCCTACGTCGAACTCAGCGGCGGCAGCGCCGCTTCACCGGCATTGCGCGCCGGCGCCGACGGCCTGGCGCCCATGATCCCTTTCAAGCCCTCGCTGAGCGCGCGCTTGGAGAATGTGCTGAGCTCGGTGCTGAACAATGTCGACCGCGTGTCGAACAATCTCAACGCACTGTTCGATGCCGAGAACCGGGCGGCACTGAAGTCGACCCTGGTCGATGTCGCCGCGCTGGCGCACACGCTGGCCAGCCAGCAGGCGGTGATCAAGGCGGCGCTGGCCGATGCCGCGCGCACGGCGGCGCTGACGGCCCGCGCTGGCGAGCAGCTGCAGCCGGTGCTGGACCGCATCGCCAGCAGCGCGCAAGCCGTCGAACGCATGGCCGATCTGGCCGCTTCGGCCAGCGCCCGCGCCGGCGAGACGGCCGAGGCCGCCACCCTAGGTTTACGCCAGATCGACGGGCAGACCTTGCCCGAGCTGGCCCGGCTGATGGCGGAGCTGCAGCAGCTGGCCGGCGCCCTGCGCCAGCTCAGCGAGCAGACCGCCGTCAGCCCCAACAGCCTGCTGATGGGCAAGCCCAAACCACAGCCGGGCCCGGGAGAACAGGCACCGTGAATACACAGCAGCGCAAGTTCGAGAACAGCTTGGCCGCGGTCGAGACGGCAGGGAGTCTGTGGCGGCCTCGCTGCGGCCTATGGGCCTTGCTCGCCACCGCATCCCTCCTCTTGCCAGCCTGCTCCGGCAGCCTGCTGCCCAAGCCCGATCCACTGCCGGCACGCTTCAGCCTGGACGGCGGTTCAGCGGCGGCCACCGCCCACAGAGCCGCCCCGGGCGCCGCGGACCTCACGGTCGACCTGCCGCGCGCCGCACCTGGCTACGACAGCACGCGCATGCTCTATCTGCGCCGACCGCTGGAGCTGGAGGCGTTCTCCTTCCATGAATGGGTGGCGCCGCCCGCTCAGATGCTGAGCCCTTTGCTGCTGCGCACCTTGCAGCAAGGCGGCAGCTTTCGCATCGTGCTGGCCGCCGCGGCGGCCGCGCCGACCCGCTGGCGGCTGCAGACCGAACTGCTGCGCTTGCATCAGGATTTCACCCAGCGGCCCAGCCGGGTCCGCCTGAGCGTGCGCGTGCTGCTGCTGGACGGCACCACGCGCCAAGCCCTGGCCCAGCGTGAATTCGACATCGTGGTGCCAGCCGCCCGCGACGACCCGGTGGCCGGCGCTGTCGCAGCGCAAGCCGCCACGCAGCAGTGGCTGGAGGCCGTCACAGCGTTCTGCAGCGAGCAGATCCTGTTGCAGGCGCAGCTCGAGCCGACACCGGTGAGACGCGGCGAGCCATGAGCAGGCTCAAGCCGCAAGCGCCTCAGACTTGAGCCGGTGTTCCGGCCACCAAGGGGCAGGTCAGAGCGATGCGAGCGGCCAACTGCTCTCGCAGGGCGCGCAGACCCTCGATGCGTTCGTCGATGTCCTGAAGCTTCTCCGCGAGCAGCTGGGTGATCGCCGGACCAGGCTCTGGGGCGTTCCAGATGGCGGGCAGCTTGTTGCCGACTTCGGCCAAGGTGAAGCCGAGCTTTTGCGCGGTCTTGATGTAGCTGACGAGCGCTTGAACCTCATCAGGATAGTCACGGTAGCCGTTGTCCAAGCGGCGCGAACGGATGAGCCCCTGCTCTTCGTAAAACCTCAGGGTGTCGCGGCTGACGCCGGTGGCGCTTGCAAGTTGGCCTATTCGCATGGTGCTTGAAATTGTGCTTGACCTTGGAGCTAAGCCCAAGCTTGACACTGACATTCACAGCAACTTTTCAGATGACCCCAGTGAAACAAGCCCGATATCTCAGACTCATGAAGACCAGCGCCTGGTACGACCTCGTCGTCACCTGGCCCTTCGCCACCCCTTGGACCTTGGCCCTTCTCTACAGCGGCTTGAGCGCGCTCTCAGAAGCGCTCGGGCTGCCCGGCACCCTGCCCCCTTTGAATGCCACCAGTGTGCTGTTCGGCAACCTCATGGGCTCGGTCGTGCTCGTCTGGTCCCTGGCTCGCATCCTGTCGCCGGCGGTGCGCCTGGGCCGCCTGGACGGCGTGGCGCGCTTGCTGTTCGCCACTTGGCAAATCAACGCGGTCCTGAACGGCGCCGGCGCGATCGTGCTTGCCTTCACGGCCATTGAGCTGCTGTTCGGCATCCTGCAGTTCCTGCCGGTCGAGGACGAAAGGACAGCAGCCGCTTAGACGAGAAAACCAGCGCTGAGCATCAGCAATGGAGGGCCTGTCGCTCCCTGAGCTCACGCGCAGCGCCGGTCGCCGTAGAAGCGAGGCGATATTTTTTGCGGCCTTGTGCATCCAGGCCTCCGGGTCCGCCGTATGGATGGGCACGACGACACAAATCCCTGTGCCGCCCCATCCCCACATCGCCCCAAGGAGTCCTCGCGTGAAGCATTCAATCTCCCCAGTCAAATTCAGTGCCCTGACCCTGGCCGTTTCATTGGCCTTGGCCAGCTTGACCGCAGCGCCCGCCTTTGCCTCCAGCCATCGTGAAGCACCGTTCATCACCACCGTGCCCAAGGTCGACGGTTCCGATTTCTATATGTTTCGCAGCTACGAGGCCAATCGCAGCGACTATGTGACCCTGCTGGCCAACTACTTGCCGCTGCAAGACGGCTACGGCGGCCCGAACTACTTCGCCCTCGACCCGAACGCCCTGTACGAAATTCATATCGACAACAACGGCGACGCCAAAGAAGACCTGACCTTCCAGTTCCGCTTCAAGAACACCCTGTCGAACGGCGGCAGCGGCCAAGCGCTCAATGTGGGCGGCAAGATGGTGAACATCCCGCTGGTGCAGTTCGGCGGCGTCGGCAATGTCAAGGACACCAATCTGCAATTGGCCGAGACCTACAGCGTCACCGTGGTGCGCGGTGACCGCCGCAGCGGCACCGCGCAGGCAGTCACCAATGCCAGCAGCGGCAGCGCAACCTTCGACAAGCCGGTCGACAACATCGGCAAGAAGACGATTGCCGACTACGCCGGCTATGCGGCCAAGCACATCTACACGGTCAATATCCCTGGCTGCAATATGCCGGCCAAGCTGTTCGTCGGCCAGCGCAAGGATGCTTTCGCAGTCAACCTGGGCACGATCTTTGACCTGGTGAACGCACCCGTCGGCGTCATTACCGACCCCAGCCTGATCGGCGCTGCGCCCAACACCATCGACGACAAGAACGTCACCACCCTGGGCCTGGAAGTGCACAAGAGCTGCTTGACCAATGGCAGCGACGACGTGATCGGCGGCTGGACCACGGCCAGCATGCGCCAAGCACGCCTGCTGAACGGCAAGCCGGGCTCCGGCCATCAGGCCAGCGAGAAAGCCGGCGGTGCCTGGGTCCAGGTCTCGCGCCTGGGCATGCCTCTGGTCAATGAGGTCGTCATCGGCCTCAAGGACAAGGACAAGTTCAACGCGTCCAAGCCCAGTGCAGACGCTCAGTTTGCCGATTACGTGACCCACCCGACCTTGCCGGCGCTGCTGGAAATTGCCCTGGCCCTGCCCAACACGGCACCGACCAATTTCCCGCGTGGCGATCTGGTCACCACCTTCCTGACCGGGATCAAGGGCGTCAACCAACCCAAGAACGTGGTCGCATCCGAGATGCTGCGACTCAACACCGCCATCCCGCCGGTCGCGTTTGCACAGCAGAACCGTCTCGGCATCGTCGGCAACATCCTCGCCGGAGGCAATGACAACGCCGGCTACCCGAACGGCCGCCGGCCCAAGGACGATGTGGTCGACATCTCTCTGGTGGCCGTGATGGGCGGCCTGTGCATGGCCAATGGCGACACCGACAAGCTCGGTTTCGGCGCCACTTGCAAGCCTTCCGCTGTGCCGCTGGGCGCCACCTCATTCAAGCTGCATGACGCCGTTGACCAGGCGACCGTGCCCTTGCTGAGCGGCTTCCCCTACCTGAACACGCCGGTTCCTGGCACCAAGTAAACAGCGAGACCACACACCATGAACAAGCAACTCTTGCTGTGCAGCGTTCTGCTCGCTGCCATGGGCCTCACGGCCTGCGGCAGTGGTGGGGACGACGACGCCCCGCCCACCACCCCGCCTCCCGTCGTTCAGCCGCCGGAGCCGGCGACGGACGTGCCGAGCTCGGCCATCGTCTCGGTCGAAGCGTATCGAAGCTACGTCGCCGGCCTGGCCCTGAGCGAAGTCGCCGAGCCGCTGGGCTTGGACAAAGTCACCGAGGCGCCGCTGTCCGAGACGAGTGAGCCGGCCGACATCTGAAGCAAGTCTGACCCAGGGGCCGCCCTTGTGCATCTGCGCAGCGGCGGCCCCATCAAGGATTCAAGTTGAAGACCCAACTCATGCCGCGTCTGTTGAGCCTCTTGGGCCTGTTGAGCGCCCTGCTCCTGCAGCAGCCCGCTAAGGCCGCCCTCTACACGCCGGCCCATGATCAAGAAATCGTGCAGGAGCTGCCCAATCGGCTCCCTGCCAGCGCTCGTGCTCAGCGCCAAGAATTGGCGCGCCGCCCGCAGCAGCTGAGTTTGGCTCTGGCCACAGCGCAAGCGGCCATCGGCCGAGCCCGCAGCCATGGCGACCCACGCGAGCTGGGTGTGGCCGAAGCCGCGCTTGCGCCTTGGTGGGGGCAGGAAAACGCGCCGCCGCAGGTGCGCTTGCTGCGCGCCAGCGTGCGCCAGAGCCAGCATGACTTTGCCGGCTCGCTGCGCGACCTCGACCGACTGCTTGCCCAAGCCAGCCAGCTGCCGCTGCAAGTACAGGCACAGGCCGGCTTGATCCGCGCCTCGGTCTTGCAGGTGACCGGCCAATTGGCCATGGCTCGGCAGGCTTGTGAGAGTTTGACTGAAGCCCGCTTCGCCAGCCTCGGGGCCGCCTTGGCTCTGCCGGCGCAGGCCTGCCTGGCCGAGCTGCGCAGCCTGTCGGGTGAACCCAAGCAAGCGGCTGCTGAACTTGCCGCACTGGCCAAGCAGTCGCCGGATGATGCCTGGCTGTCCTTGTTGAGAGCTGAACTCGCTCAGCGCATGGGCGACAGCGTCAGCGCCGGCTCACGCTACCGCGAGGCCCTGGCGGCCAGCTCAGGCGGCGACATCTACACCCGCGGCGCCTATGCCGACTACCTGCTCGAGCAGGGCCGCCCCGCCGAAGCGCTGCGCGTGGTTGAAGGCGCCGACGCCGAGTCGGATGCCCTGCTCTTGCGCCGCGCGATTGCCTTGAAACGCCTGGAAAGCCCTTTGCTGCCCGCGATCGTGGCGAGCCTGACGGCCCGCTTCGAAGCCGCTCGCCTGCGCGGCGAGAACTACCATGCCCGCGAAGAGGCGCGCTTGGCGCTTGAAGTGATGGGGCAAGCCCAGCCTGCCTTGCAGCTGGCACTGCGCAACTGGGCGCACCAGAAAGAGCCCGCCGACGCCTTGCTGCTGCAACGCGCCGCGCTGGCCGCCGGTCAGCCCGCTGTCGCCGCGCAGGAGCTCCAAGGGCTCGCTCGAGCGGGCTGGGTGGATGTGCGTTGGGCAGCCAACCTAACAGGCAGACAACCATGATGCGCATCATCTCGATCTCGCTTGCCCTGGGCTTGGCCCTGGCCGGGCCCGCACAAGCGCACAAGTCAAGCGACGCCTACCTGACATTTCAGGTGAGCGGCCACACGATTTCGCAGCGCGTTGACATCGCCCTGCAAGATCTGGATCGCGACCTCGACCTGGATACCGACGACGACAAACGCCTCAGCTGGGGCGAATTGCGCAAGCGCTGGCCGGAGTTAGAGCGCCTGGTGGCCGACAGCATCAAGGTGAGTGCCGACGGCCACATCTGCAAGATCGCCAAAAGCTCAGCACCGCAACTCGATCAACACAGCGATGGCAGCTATGCGGTCTTGCAACAGACCCTGCAATGCGCGGCTCCGGTACAGAACTTGGGCGTGGACTACCGGCTGTTTGCCGGCAGTGATGCCAAGCATCGCGGTATTGCGCGGGTCTTGTCGCCCTCGAACGAGCAAAGCGCCGTGCTGGTGCCGGCCCTAGGCCTCAAGACCTTCGAGTTCCATACCGATGCGCAAGATGAGCTGCGCCGGCTGGGCGGCTTCGTGATCGAAGGCATGCACCACATCTCGGTCGGGATGGACCACATCTTGTTCCTGGTCAGTCTGCTGATGGTGGCCGTTTGGCGCCGTGACGGGGCTGCCTGGGTGGCCAGGTCCAGCAGCAGCTCGGCGTGGCGCGAGGCCTTCAAGCTGGTGACCGCCTTCACCTTGGCGCATTCCCTGACCTTGGGCTTCGCAGCAGCCGGCGTCTTGGCTCCGCCCTCGCGCTGGGTCGAGTCCTTGATTGCGGCCAGCGTGCTGGTCGCCGCCCTCGACAATCTGCGCCCCTTTGTGCGTGGACCGCGTTGGCTGATGGTGGCCGTGTTCGGCCTGGTTCATGGCTTCGGTTTTGCCGGGCCGCTGCAAGCTTTGGGCCTGCAGCGCGGCAATCTGGCGCTGCCCCTGCTGGGATTCAATCTGGGCGTTGAATTGGCGCAGCTGCTGCTGGTCGTGCTGATCTTGCCGCTGGCCATTGCGCTGCGCAAGAAGCCGCTGTATGGCCAAGTCTTGGTACGCCCCGGTTCGGCGCTGATCGGCAGCCTGGCCTTGCTGTGGCTGTTGGAGCGCAGCCTGAACCTCAGTCTTCTAGCCTGAGCGACTTGGGCCAAAGCAATTCCCAGGCTCAAGGCGCTCTCGCAAGAGCAGCCATGACTATTTTTTCGGCGGATTGCATCCAAGTCGACGCGGACGGCGTAAGCACGAGGAGATCGCCTCCGCCTGCGTCAGTTTCTCAAACTGGCGGGCCATGCCTCCAACCAAAAACCTTATGCCAGTCCAAACCAATCAAGCCGCGCCCGAGCGATTGCCCGCCAGGCCCTCGCCACTTGGCGGCACAATGCGGCGGCAAGTGCTTTTTCTCCTTGCTCCGGAAGGTGCCCGCTGCGCCTCGGCAAACACCTTGCTTGGTAACTGCAATGGCTCACTTCGCTGGTCCAGCTGAAGCTCCGGACTCCGTCGGCGTCGAGCCCGTGGAATTCGATGATCTGGCCGAAGCGCAAGACTGCGAGGCCTTGCTGGAGGATGGGCGCGCCGACACGGACTTGGCGCCGATACGCGCCCAGCCCAGTGCGGACGAGCACCAATTGCAAGCCTGGCTGGCGCGCATCGTGCACCAGGATGAAGCGGCCTTGGACGCGCTGTACCGCGCCTGCGTGGGTCGCGTCTATGGCTTGGCCCTTCGCATCGTACGCAACCCGGCCATTGCCGAAGAAGTGACCGAAGACTGCTTTTGGCAGGTCTGGCGGCAGGCCCCTCGCTTCGAGCCGCAGCGCGGCAGCGCTTTGGCCTGGCTGCTGACGATCGCGCGCAGCCGTGCCCTCGACGCCTTGCGCGCGCGCCGCCGGGCCTTGGCCAACACCGTGTCGGCCGATGCGCTGGGCGAAGCGATGGATGCCTTGGCAGAGCAGAGCGATGCAGGCTGCGGTGGCGGCCCAGGCGATCCGCATGATTTGCTGGAAGCGGTGCAAAGCCATCAACAGTTGCACCAAGCCTTGGCGCAACTGGAAGCCGTGCCAAGGCAGTTGGTGGCGCTGGCCTTCTTCAAGGGTCTGACTCATGAAGAGATCGCCGGCCAGATCGGCCTGCCTCTGGGCACGGTGAAGTCCCATCTGCGCCGCGGTTTGTTGGCTCTGCGCAAATGCCTGGGACCGCAAACGTCCACGGCTTGATCCTCAGCAGAAATTGACATGAACACTCATTCACGAACGACCTCCGATCTGGCCGCAGACTTGGCCCTGGAGCCCAGCACCTTGCCCGGGGTGGCGCCCGCCGCGGGCCTCGGCCTGCTGCCCGCGCTGGCCGTCGAGCTGACGCCGATCGAACCACCCTCGGAGATGGCCGGAGCCCTGCGCCGGCGGCTGCAGGCGCGCGCGGCGCAAAGCGCTGCCGCCAGCCGGGGCATGACAACTCGTCGCCTCGCCGATGCCGTCTGGCAAGACCTGGCCCCGGGCGTGCGGGTTTACGGCCAGCACCAGGACGAACTCGGCCAGAGCAGCTTGATTCAATTGGCTCCCGGCACTCTTTGGACTCCGGGTGCAGGCGCAGCCGCCCTGCATGGCCCGGACCTGGCCGTGCATGAATTGCTGCTTCTCAGCGGCGAGTTGCGGCTCGATGTAGCAGTGCTGGGCACGCCGACTTTAAGCGCTCAGGACTATCAATTGATCGGCTTGGCCGAACCCTGGCCGGCCGACGCGGGCCTGAGCTCGACATCGGGCGCTCTGCTTTACTGGCGCAGCAGCAAGAAAGCCGTGGCGGCCGCCCATGAATTTGGCCAAACCGCTGCCTCACACCGCGTCGCCGCAGGTGAACAAGGCTGGCAGCCTCTGCGCCAAGGCGTGGAGATCAAGCCGCTGCATGTGGTGGGCGAGAGGATTTCGATGCTGGTGCGTTTCCAGCCCGGCGCCACCGTGCCCGCGCATCCGCATGGCCTGGGCGAGGAATGCCTGATGCTGGAAGGTGATTTGTTCCTCGGTGATGTGCTGCTGCGCGCCGGCGAGTTCCAGTTCGCCCCGGCTGGCACCGGCCATGAGGGGCTTCTTTCTGATGTCGGCTGCTTGCTGTACTTCTGCGGTGCGATCGACCCCGCCGCGGCCGACCCGGCGATGCGGGCCGGCTATTGAACTGACCGCGCACTGAATCCAAGGCCGGTCAGTTCAGCTCTGCACCACGGTCCAATGCTTGGGTTCGCTGCTGCGGCAATGGAGTTGCGCGGCCATGCCGCGCGCGCCCGCCTCCATCACCCTGAAATGGCTCCACTTGAACACGAGACGCAGCAGCGGCGCGGCCACTCGCATCCAGCGCCGGCCTAACTCAACTTCATAACGGTAAGTCACGTCGACCTCTTGCACAGCAGGCGCCAGAGGGGAGCAAGGCACGGGATCCAAGACCCACAAACCCTGGCCCAGCAAGTCACCGCTGGACCGGCCTTCGATCTCGCAGTGGCCGTCTGCCGCTCGTTCACGACGGGTGTTGAGTACATCGATGGTGAAGCGATAGCCGATCGGGCTGCGCCAGATGAAGGCCGCACGCGTACCCGCTTCGCCAACCGGCGCACGCTGCAGCAGACGCACCTGAGATACATGCGGCCACCATTGGGGCCAGCGCTGCAGATCCGTCAGCAGCTCCCAGACCGGCTGGCTGGAACAGGTCATGCGCCAGCGGCTAATCAGGACAAACCGGGCCGCTGCGCTGGGGGAATACCGTCGATGTTGAGAGAGCATGCTCTGCATACGTCGCAGCCGGCTGTTTGGATCAGGTCAGGCACTCTAGAAATTCCATATCCTGGTGCGAGCGAGGCCGTGCAGAGTCAAGGTCAAACTCGAGCAAAGGCGAGAGCAACAGGCTCTTGCCCTGGCTCGCAAGCTTGTTGAGGGCGCGCAGATGACACCCACCGCGTCGGCACGGCGATGAACCCTGGGATTGGCGCAGGCCAAGTCCTTCAGCCCATCGAGCCCGATGCGGCAGCCACGAGATCAACTCACGACGAAACAGCTCGTGCATTGAACCTGCCGCTCGCCTGCTGGGACATACAGGCCGACTTCACGAAAGGTGACGGCGTGCTTTCCATCCTGGTCGCCCACAGTTTTTTCCTGCGCTTCGACGCGAAACAGTTCGAACGCGCCAAACCCTACCCTCCGCTTGCGACTTTGCAAGTTGCCGCCATGCTGGGGCGCCTCGGCCACGAGGTCGACCTGTTCGACGCGATGCTGGCGGCCGGCACGCAGGACTTCAACGACAAGCTCGCTGCCACACGGCCCGACGTCGTGCTGCTGTACGAGGACAACTACAACTACCTCAGCAAGATGTGCCTGGCCAAGATGCGCGAGGCCGCTTGCCAGATGATCGCCAGCGGCCGCCAGTCCGGAGCGCGCATCGTCGTGGCTGGCTCCGACGCCAGCGACGCTCCCGAGGTGTACCGAAACGCAGGTGCGGACGTGGTCCTCCGCGGCGAAGGGCTTGACGTGCTTCCGGCGCTGCTGCACCGCCTGGAACACGGACCAAGACTGGACGACGCGGACCTGGTCGCCGGGTTTGAGCAGCCGATCAGCTTCAAACGCAAAGAGACCACCGAACTTGAAGCACCGGTCGCATGGGAGCTCGTAGACATCGATCGCTACCGCGCCACCTGGGTGGCGGCCCACGGACACTTCAGCCTCAATATGGCCGCATCCAAAGGCTGTTCTTTCCGCTGCGCCTGGTGCGCCAAGCCCATCTGGGGCCAGCGCTACCAACAGCGCAGCCCAGCGGCTGTGGCGGCGGAAATGGTGGAGCTGAAAGAACGCTTCGCACCGGATCACATCTGGTTCGCCGACGACATCTTCGGTTTCCGCGTTGACTGGGTAGAACAGTTCGCGGCCGAACTGGCACGACTCGGCGGCGGCATTCCCTTCTCCATCCAGACCCGGGCCGACCTGAGCACCGAGGCCATGGCCCGGGCTCTCGCCGACGCCGGTTGCCGCGAGGTCTGGATTGGCGCCGAGAGCGGCAGTCAGAAGGTGTTGGATGCCATGAACAAAGGCACCACGGTGGAAGAGATCCTGCAAGCCCGACGGGACTTGCAGGCGGCAGGCGTGGGCGTGGGCTTCTTCATCCAGCTCGGCTATCTCGGCGAAGGCCTGCCTGAGCTGCTGCAGACTCGCCAGTTGATCGAGGAAGCTCGGCCCGATCACATCGGCGTCAGCGTCTCCTACCCGCTGCCAGGAACAAGCTTTCACGAGCAGGTCAAGGCCCAGTTGGGCAGCAAGACCCATTGGGACGACAGCGCCGAGCTGGCCATGATGTTCCGCGGCAGTTTCAGCACCGAGGTCTACCGCGCCGTGCGCGATCTCTTGCATGAACAGGTGGACCTGGGCCGATTGGACGCCTCAGTTCGCCAGCACGCGGGCGACGAAATCAGGCGCCGCTGGTCCCAGCTGATCGACACCCTGCAACCGGCTGCGGCGCTCATGCCATGAGCAATCCCTTCACGGCCAGCGCCCCGGCACGAGGATGGCTGCCGCGGCGCAGCTCCCAGCCATGAAGCCGCGCGCAGCGTTGGGCAAACACAGCCCAGCCGGGCTGGCCGGCCGCATAGGGCTGGCTCAGCTGCAGGCGATGCAAAAGTTCATCGGCGTCGAGGCGCCGCAGCAGTTCACCGTCGCCCGCCGGCTCCGGCGCCGCGAACACCAGATGCGCCAAGCGCAGCGGCTCTGCGGCCAGCGACGCCCAGCCACCGCGCAGATTCAGTTCGTATTTCTCGACGCCGCTGCGTCGGCGGATGACCGGTGCGGCTTGGATGCGTTGGCGCTGCGCTGCATCGTCCACCCAGCGCAACGCGTCCTGGCGCAGGTGCAGGAAATTCGCGATGCCCGTCGCGCGCAGCGTCAGCGGGTCGACGAAGCTGGCATCCTCGGTCAGGAAGTCCAGTCCCTCGCCCAGCGCGTGCAGGGTCAAAGTCGATTTACCGGCGCCGCTCTCACCGATCAACAGCGCGCCAATGCCGCCCAGACCCACGCAGCCCGCATGCAAAGCCAACTGCCCTTGTGTCCGGCAGGCCAGTGTGAAGACGGCGAACTCGATGAGTTCATAGCGCACGTGATAGGGCCACGCCAGGAGCGCGCGCGACACCTGCACGACGGCGCGGCCGGCGGCTGTATTCACCAGCGCCAGGTTGTTCGCATCCATAGCTGCGCCCAACAAACCGGCTCCGCCCAACATGCGTGCAGAGGGCGGCTCAGGGCTGAACTCTGCGCCTTCTTGCACCAATCGAAGCTCGACCTGCAGCGCCGGCCCGCCCATCGCATGCGCCGGCAAACCGGCGTAGGCCTCATCCGCCAGGGCCAGCAGTTCGGCACTGTCGCTGCAGAACTCGAGCTCAGCGCCGAGCAGAGTGAAACGGCGGCGCAGAGGCAAGAAAGCTTGTTCGGCAAACGGGTCGGCAATCTGCCGGGGATCGGGGCGCCAGGTGCTCATGAAGGAGTCGTCCGTGAAGGAAGTTGAGATGGAGAAAGATACGGCGATGCCGGCAGCTGTGCTGCGGGCCGCGCTGAAAGCCACGACGGAGCGTCTGTCCGCTGAGCTGGCCCAGGCCACGCACCAAGCGCCAGCCTGGAGTGATTTCGAATGGCGGGCTGCGATGGCCGTGTCCGTCATGCATGGCGTGAGCGCGCTGCTGGCCAATCGGCTTCAGTGGGCGGGGCCGCCGGCCTGGCAGGCCTTTTTGGCCGAACAGGTCGAGCAGGGGCGCCGCCGCGAGCGCCGGGTGCGCGCCTTGCTGGAGCGCCTGCACCTGGCGGCGCGGGACGCCGGTCTGCCGCTGCTGGCCATGAAGGGCTCGGCCCTGCTGCATCTGGGCATCTACTGCGAGGGCGAACGACCCATGAGCGACGTGGACCTGCTGGCTCTGCCGGTCCACCTTGCTGCCAGCGGCCGCTTGATCCTCGCCGCCGGCTACGCAGTCGGCATCACCAAGCGGCGCCACATCGCCTACGAGCCGCTGCAGCAAACGGCCGAGCGCGCCTTTGGCGAGCACGAGCACAACCCGATCAAGATCGAGCTTCATGAAGCCGTGCGCGAGCCACTGCCGCTGCGCGAGGTCGACATCACAGCGGGGCTGCTCGCCCCCGGCGCCAAGCCGGGCTTGAACGCATACGCCAGCCCCGCAGCGCTGATGCGCCATCTGCTCCTGCATGCAGCAGGCAATCTGTGTGTTCGCAGCGTCAGACTGATCCAATTGCACGACATCGCGCAGCTCGCCGAGCGCATGAACAGCGCCGATTGGAACGAAGCGCTGGCTCCGGCCAAAGACGGCCGCGCCGCTTGGTGGGCCGTGCCCGTGTTGACACTGACGCAGCGACTGTTCCCCTTGCAGTTCCCTGAGCCCATGAGCGCCCGCCTGACGCCCAGCATCGCTGCAGCGTCTGCAGCATGCCCGCCCTGGCTGCGCCGGGCCAGCGGCCGCTGGCAGTTGGCCGACGTGTCGCTGTCGCGGCTGGACATTCCGCTGCTGCCGGGTGTCGAATGGTCGCGCGGGCCTGCCGATGCGCTGGGCCTGGCGTGGCGGCGGCTGCATCCACCGGAGCAGGCCGCCACCGCGATGATGCTGCAAGGCCAGCATTCCCTGGCCAGCTCGGAATGGACGCGCCGGCCGCACTGGCGCAAGGCGCTGAGCTTTGTGCTCGGCGCGCAGCCTCGGGCGCAGACGCTGTATTCCATGCACCGCGCCCTCAGCTACCGACCGGCCAACTCGGCATGAAGCTGCCCGAACTGCTCATGGCTGAAGTCGGCATCCTCGGCGCGCGCCAAGCGCTGAGCTTCGCGCGCCAGGCGCAGCCGCAAGGCCTCATCACCGTCCACACGGGCGATCAGCGCCGCCAGCCCCTGCACATCACCCGGTGCCACGACCAGCGCCGCCTGCGGCGCCCACTCGGTCAAATGGCCCACGGCGGTGCCGACGCTGGGCACGCCAAGAACGGCGGCCTCGAGCATGGCCAGCGGACCGGCTTCATGGCGGGAACTGACGACATACAGATCGGCACGCGCAAGCATGGGCCGCATTTCAGCCTGGGTCAAAAAGCCATGAAAGCGCACACGACCGCTGACCCCCAGTTGCGCAGCGAGCGCCTGCATCTCGCCGTTCAAGGTGTCCTCGCCTATCACGTCGAGCTCAGCCCTCGGCACTTGCGCCAAAGCACGCAGCAGGGAGCTCTGGTCCTTCACACGGTTGAGGCTGGCCACCTGCACGAGGCGCAGCGCGGCACCGGCCACGCGCGGTCGTGGTTCGCTGAGCGGGAATTCGGCGAGGTCCACGCCCAGCGGCAGGCGTTGACCCGCATGACCCAGCGCAGCCAATTGATCAAGCACCGGCCGGCTGGCCGCCGTCAGCACATCAGCGCCGCGCAGCACCAGGGCCTCGCGCAGGCGACCGCGCCACGCCAGGCGGCCGCCATAGCCGATGTCGTGCAAGGCCACCAGTTCGCCACCGGCCACATGCACCGCACTCGGCAGCCCGAGCAATTTTGCTGCAAGCACAGCCACGAGTCCGGCGGGGCCCGACCAGATCGACTGAATGAGTTCGAAGCGGCCGCGCCGGTGCTCCTTGGCAATGGCCCACAGGGCACGGGCCTGACCCAGCGCCATGCTGGGCCCACCGATGTTGAGCACGCGCGCGCCGCACAACCACCACTGGCCCGGAGCGGCTTCCTGCCGCAGCGCGAACACATGCACCTCGTGCAGCACGGCCAGGCGCTTGAGCAAAGACAACAAAGCCGGTACCACCCTCACCTCGCCGGAGCGATCCACACCGCCTGGCACCACGATCGCGATCTTCAAAACAAGCCCTCCGTATGAACACTCAGTCCCGATTGCTTGACACTCAAGAAGCCTTCGACAGCGTCGCCGCTGACTACGACGGCCCACGCGGCAACAACACCGCCATCCAGGACATGCGCGCCGAGATGTGGCGCTGGCTGGCGCGCAGCTTCGAACCGGGCAGCCGGCTCATCGACCTTGGCTGCGGCACCGGACTGGATGCGGTGCATCTGGCCGGCCAAGGCCACCATGTGACGGCGACGGATTGGTCCGAGCGCATGGTGGAGCGCACGCGGGACCGCGCCCGAGAAGCGGGTCTGGACATCGACGCGCGCGCCATCGGTGCTCACGAGCTGCAGGGTCTGGATGGTGATGCCAGCTTCGACGGCGCTTATTCCAACCTCGGCCCGCTGAACTGCGTTCCTGACCTGAACGCCGTCGCCGCCCAATGCGCGCGGCTCATCAGGCCCGGTGGACGTTTGGTCTTCACCGTCATCGGCCGCTACTGCCCCTGGGAGATCCTCCACTATGCGCGGCAGCGCCGCTGGGCACGCGCGGGCATCCGCTTTGCGCGCGACACCGTGGCCGTGGGCATGAACGGCCGCACGATCTGGACGCGCTATTACACGCCAGCCGAGTTCCATGCGGCCTTCGCATCTCACTTCGAGCTGGAAGTGCAGCGCGGCCTCTGTGTCTTTGTGCCTCCGCCTTACTTGACCTTTTTGGCCGAACGCCACCCACGCTGGCACAAGAGGCTGTGGGCACTGGACAGGCGCCTGGCCGGCTGGCCGGGCATCAATCGACTGGGTGATCATTTCCTGCTCGTCATGCGCCGGCGCATGAACTGAAGCGCCTCGTCCAGCAGCGGATGGCGGCCCCAGCACATGGCCGCCAGCCAGGCGATCGGCGCGAAGACCAGCGGCACGGCCCAGACCGCCAAGGTCGCAAGCAGACTGCCGCCCAGCGCAGCGCCCAGCGCACGTGGCGACTGGCCAAGATGCCGGGCGGCCAGCCAGAGCTGCACCGGCAGCGCCACGGCCGCCGCCGCGCACAAGGCCCAGGCAAAGGACAGCAGGCTGCCGTCGAAGAGTGCGGCGCCCAAGACCAGGCGAGCAGCCAGCGTCACGCCGGTCGGCAGCGCAGCCAGCTCCGGTCGGCCGATGGCGGCCAGCGCGGCATGGAGCTGCGCGAACACCAGCCCCAGCGCCGTCATCAGCGCCAAGGGAAGCACGGCCGGCGAGCAGTCGACCCAGGCGGGACCATAGAGCAGCCCAAGCAGAGCCTCACGGTGGGCCACGGTGAGGGCCAGCAGCGGCCAGCCCAGGCCCGTCAAGAGCGCCGTGGCATGGCGCAGCGCGGGCTCCAAGCTTTGGCAACTTGCATGCCGGCTGGCCAGCACCGGCAATGCGCCGAAACTCAGGGCATGGCCGGACAAGGCCTGCAGCAGGCCGACCAGGGCCTGAGCGCGGCCCAACAAGCCCACGAGATGGGCTGAGCCGAAGCGCCCCAGCCACAGATCAGGGAGCGCGCCGTTCAGCCCGCTTAGCAGGCTGACAAGCAAGGCGCGGAGGCCAAAGCGCAGCACCTCGCCCCAGCCACGCCATGATGGCCGCCAACTGCGTCCTGACGGCAGGCAGGCATAGGCCAGTCCGCAAATGCAGGCGTTGGCGACCTGGGCCCAGGCCAGGCCCAGGGCGCCACAGCCCTGTGCCGACAGCGACAGAGCCACGACCGCATGGCCCAGCGTGCCGATGCGTGAGACAAAGGCAATGCGCGCCGCAGCCAGCTCGCGCAACTGCAGTGCGGCCATGACACTGCCGAATGCCGACGGCAGCAAGCCCAGCGCCATCACCTGCAGCAGCGCCGCCAGACCGGGTTGCGCAAATTGCCGAGCCAGTGGCTCTGCCAGAACAAGCAGGGCCAGCGTCGCCACCACGGTCGTGCCCGCCATCAGCCCCAGACATGCCGAGAAGCGCTGCGCCGTCAGCTCGGGTTCCCGCTGCAGATAGGCCGACAAGCCGACGTCACGCAGCAACTGAGCAATACCGAACAAAGTCGCTGCCACCGCATACAAGCCCAATTCGGCCGGCTGCAGCAGGCGCGCCAACAGCATTCCCAGCAAAAAACGTGTCGCAACGCCGCCGATCGATGAAGCGAGGTTGACAAGGAAGGCGCGCCGGAAATCGACGACTGCGGGAGCGAGGGCCAAGTCGCTCATACGGCAAGCAGGTCCTCATAGGCCGCCATCAAGCGGCGGCCTAGGGCCTCCACCGAGCAGTGCGAGTCAAAACGCGCACGGGCCATAGCGCGACGCTGCGACGCCGGCAAAGTGTCCAGCTCCACGAGTGCATCGGCCAGCCTTGACGCGTCACCGGCCGGCCACAGGCGAGCGGCTCCACAGCCGCCGGTGAGTGCCCGGAAGGACGGGATGTCGGTCACCGCCACGCCCAGGCCGCAGGCCAGGGCCTCGATGACGCTGTAGCCCGTGGCCTCGCGGTGGCTCCCCTGGACCAGGATGTCGGCCGCGGCCATCAAGGTCTCGATGCGCGCATGCGGCTGGGCACCCAGGAGATGCACGCGCCCGGCGAGCAGGGGATCACGCATGCGTTCGCGAACGGCGTCATGCAGCGGCGATCGGCCATAGCAAAGCCACAGCTGCAGGCCTGGCAGGCGCGGCACGGCCAAGGCCACGCCGTCGAGCACAGTCAGTGGGTCCTTGTTGCGATCCAGGTGTGCCACCCACAGCAGGCAGGGTTCACCAACCAGCTGGGCGTCGGCGCGCGCAGCTGCCGGGTCGCGGGTTTCGAAGGCGCAGCTCGAACCAGGGACTTCATAGATGCGCGTCTGCGCAGCGATCAGGCCTCGGCGGCGAAAGGGCAAGGCCTGTTCGCGCGCGCAGAACATCAGGCCGCGGGCCGTCTTCAGCGCGCGCCGCCAGGCCGGCCAGTGCCAGGGACGCGGCGGTGCATCGGCGCGGTCCTGCAGCACCATGGGGCGACCTGGGACCAGGGAAGCGAGCGCCCTCACTTGCTGGACAAAGCCCAGGCCCTGGACATGCACCAGCTCGGGTCGCAGACGATCAAGCAGCTTGGCCAGTCGCTCCGGTTCGCTGTCGCAGGGCAAAAAGTGGTAGCCGATGCCGCCTTGCCGCAGCTGCTCCTCAGAGGCACAGGCCTGTACGACCGCCACATCAGCGCCTGCAGCGGCCGCGGCCTGAGCGAGTTGAGGGACAGTCGGCCAGACCTGCAAAAGCTGCGCTGGCGCCCGCCCCTGCGGGTCACGATGGAAACTGATCTGAACGACCCGTGCCATCACAGTGCATTCAGTTGGGGATCCCACAACTTGACGGCGCGCTCCAGCCAGCGAAGCTCGCGCGGCCGGTCGTAGCGCGCCGTCCGGTAGCGCCAGGCCGAAGCGGCGCGCAGGGCGGTCTTCTGCCAAGCGGGCGCACGGATATCGGTCAGCGTCGGGAAGCGGCAGCCCAGCACCGTTCGGAAGTCGCGGATGCGCTCGCGCAAGGCAGGACTGAGCCAGGCTGCGTCCTTGTGGCACCAGTAGTCCACCCATTCCTTTTGCGCCCAGGCATCGGCACTGTCGGGGAACACAAAGCCCTTGGGCAATGCCGGGTCACGCGGCGTCCAGCGCCCCTCACCCAGCCGCCGCGGCGGCAGCGGCGTGTGGATGTGCAACATGATCTCGGCCTGCGGGTGCAGGCGCTTGACCTGACGGATGAAGTCAAAGGTTCTCTCCGTCTCGCCCTCGGGGTCGTGCGGCGGCGCCAGCATGAAGGACAGCTCGGGCACCACGCCGTTGGCGCGGCAGGTCTCGACGACGGCCAGAGTCTGGTCAGAGCGCGTTCCCTTGCGCATATCGCGCAGCATGCTGTCGCTGGGCGACTCGGCCCCGATATAGGCCATGCGCAGCCGGCTGCGCCGCACCTGGGCCCAAGAGGCAGCGGACAGGCCCTGCAGCGCATCTGCGCGGGCATAGCACCACCACGGCATCTGCACGCGAGCCAGGACCTCCAGCAGCGGCGCCATCTCCACCTCTCGGTCAAAGAAGTTGTGGTCGTAGAACTGCACCGAGTCAGCACCGAAGCGGCTCTGCAGCCGACGCAGATCCCGCTCCAGGCGCTCAGCTTCGGGCAAGGCCGTCTTGCCACGGAACATGGCGGCCACGCCACAGAAAGTGCAGCGATAGCGACAGCCCAGGGCGGCCTGATAGCCGGTGGTGCGGTGGCCGAGATAGGTCGGGCCCAGATAGCGCTGCGGCTCGTCCACCTCGTCGTAACTGAGCTCGAGCTGCAGCGGAGCGGTCGAGAAGGCGCGGTCGGCGTTGTGCACGATCTCCCCCTCGCGGCACCAAGACAGGCCGGCCACCTCGCCCGGCGGCTGGCCCTGGGTCAGCGCATCCAGCAGTTCGACAAAGCCTTGTTCGCCCTGGCCGCGTAAGGCGTAGTCCACGCAGTCGCTGTTCAAGGTGGCGTCCGTGCACAGGGTCGGGAAATAGCCGCCCCAGACAATGGGCAGTTCGGGTGCCACGGCGCGGATGGCGCGTGAGACGGCCAGCGCCGCCGGCAGCTGCGGCCCGCCCATCACCGACAGGCCCACGGCGGCATAGCCACCCTCGCGCACCGCGGCAGCAGCCGCCTCAGGCACATTGGGGTCAAGGTTGCCGTCGAGGATGCGCGTGGCATAACGGCCCCTCAGCGCCGCAGCGAGATGCATGACAGCGAGAGGGAAGCGCGCATTCGAGGTGATGCGAGGGTTGATCAGCAGCACGCGCTTCATACAGAGGTCCCAGGGTTCAACAATTCCAACCCGGGCTCAGGGGCGAGGAGATGCCGAGCCAGGGCCTTGGCGCGGCCGTCCACCCGCACCGGCACCAGCTGGAGCGCCTCGCCCAGATCGGCATCGGCATACAGCGCCTGCCCGGCCACGACGACGAGGCGCAGGTCGGCCCGGGTCGCTTGCGCCAGCGGCAGGCCAGGCGGCAAGGCAATCAGATCAGCCCGCAAGCCGGGCTCCAGTCGACCGCGATCGCTCAAGCCCAGCAGGCGGGCGGCGCCTTCGGTCAGCCAGGTCTCCAAGCGTTCGTCATGCCAGCCCGTCAGGTCTTGCACCAGGGCCAGCTCCGCCAGAAGATCGCGCCCGCCGCTGATGCGCGAGTCGCTGCCCAACAGCAGCCGGCCCTGTTGAAACAAGGCGTCGGGGTCCAGCGTCCGGCCGAACAGATGCAAGTTGGAGCCTGGACACCAGACAACAGCAGAGCCCGCCTGAACAAGACGGTCTTGCTGCGCGGCACTCAGGCTCAGGCCATGGACCAGCAGCGTGCCCGGCATGATGCAGCCCAGGGCTTCGAGCCGATCAAACTCCAGCGCCGCAGCGCTGTCGACCCCCTCGGCCGCATGGATGATCCAGGATTGACCGAGCGGCGTCGCTTGATGCGAAGCGCGCACGGCCTCATCGCCGTCCAGCGCCAGAGAATGCGCCCATCCGCCAGGCGCCGGCGCGTCGACCGCAAAGCCGGGCTCGTCCAGCACGGGATCCCGCGGGTCGTGATGCAAGACCGTCGTCACGCCACTCAGCAAGTTCTTCAGTCCGCCTGCACGCAAGCGTTCGACACGCGGCCTGGATCGGTGCTCAAGCAGGCACGGGTCGGTCGACAAGCGAGGGGTGATGTCGGCAATCCACTCGCTCGCATTGCGATAGCCCTCGCGAAACTTCAGGCGCGGCAGTGCGCCGTTGAGCTGCAAATGGTCGTGGGCGTTGATCAGGCCGGGCAGCAAGCGCGCACCGCCGAGGTCCACACGCAAGCCCCCCTCTCCGGCAGCAATCAAGCCACCTTCCGTGCTGAGGCTCATGCCATCGGCCGCATTGAAGAAGTGAAAGCTCACGGCTTCCTCAGCCTCAAGGCCAAGACGACAGGCAACCCCGACCAGCGTGAATAGAAAACAGCAGAACCCGTGAAGGGCTCACACAGCTCACGCCCGACACAAACTTCGCGGCTGGCCTCCAACACCAAGCCGGCCTGCTCGGCTGCCGCCTGGTGGGCATCGAGCTCATAGACGGCATGCAGCAGCTCGTGGCGCTCGCCAGCAGCGTCGGTGAAGCTGCGTGTCATGCCGGCGCGCGCGGCCGCCGGGTGAAAATCGGAATACACGAGATGGCCACCAGGAGCGAGCACGCGAGCAGCCTCGGCCATCCAGGCACTGAGGCTGGGCGCATGGCCGACGGCGAGTCCGCTCACAATGACATCAAAGCTTGCCGCCGAGAACGGCAGCCTCCCCATATCGGCCCGCACACGGTGGGCCAGTGGCGCACGCGCCAGCATGCCGGAGGAGAGGTCGGTACCGACAATCAGGCTTGCGCCGCGAGGCTGAAGCCAAAGGCCATAGCGCCCACTGCCGCAAGCCAGGTCCAGCACGCGCCGGCCATTCACCTCCGGCAGCAGGCTCAGCACAGCGCTCTGCTCGGCGCGCATCAGCGGGTTGTGCGGCAGCGGCGGGTAGCTCTCGGCCCACAGGTCGTAGGCCGCTTCATTGGCAAAGCGGCTCATGTCGCAAACCACTTGGAGCACACGCAATGCCGACACTCGGGCCGCAGGCCAGCGCGGATGCCCGCGCGCAAGTGGCGCATGGAGGCTGCGTTCAGTCCCTCGCTCAGTCCGGCTTCGCCAAGCTGGGCAGGGCCGGCGATGAAGAAACAGGGCCGCAGGCCACCGTCAGCTTCAACGACGACTGAGTGCTCGGGTGCATTGCAACGTACCGGAGGCGCTGCGCCCAGACCGAGCAGGGCCCGATAGTGGGCATCGATCCGGCGCAGCTTGGCCGGCGTCTCGACAATGAAACCGCTGGCGAAGTCGTCGCCATGGTCGCGCTCCAGCGCATCAAGCGCCGCGGCCAGCACGGGTAGGTCCTCCGGCCGCAAGGCGACACCCTCGGCGACTTCGCCATGGCGACCAAAGGCCTCGCCATGGCTGACGTCGGCAGCCAGGAATGAAATCCCGTTCACGCCCAGCCTGTGCGCGAGCCGGACCAGTTCGCCCAGCTCGCCGGCATTGCGCCGCTGCACCGTCACGCGCAGCCCCACAGGCACACCTTCGCGCACCAGAGCACGGATGCCGGCGCAGACCGCCTCGAAGGCGTCCAGCCCGCGGATGGCTGCGTAGCTCGCGGCCGTGCTGCCATCCAAGGACACGGTCACCTGCTCGAACTGCGCCGCGACTTCGGCTGCGTTCTTGGCCAGACTCAAGCCTGCCGTCAACAGCCACAAGCTGAGGCCGCTTGCCTTCAGCAGTGCAGCGATCTCAGCCCATTGCGGATGCAGCAGCGGTTCGCCACCGGAGATCAACACGGTCTGCGTACCCAGCTCGCGAAGCCCCGGTAGCAACTGCCGCACGGTCGCAAGCTCGATGTCTCGTCGACCGTGCCGCCAATAGTCGCAGCTCACACAGCGCGAGTTGCAGCGCTCGGTGAGGTAGATCGTCGCCAAAGACAGCTTGGTGAGCGGCTCGGCCATTTCAGTCCGACGCTCCATGAAGACTTCAGAACATGCCATGGAGCTCGACGAAGCTCTGTCGCCGGTTGTCGATTGCGTTCTGCGGGATGCCGCCGAACTTCCGATAGCCCATGCGCAGCTGCAAGAAGGCGATGGGCGTGTACTCATACACGAGGCTGTAGCGCACTTTGTCGTCATGCGCCACGCGGCGGTCGGGGTCGAGGAGCTCGCTCGTGAACTTCAAGTTATGGCCCTGCTGCACCAACCAGTTGGCTTCCAGCAGCGCGGCAACTTGGCGCCGCTTGCCCTCCGGATAGCCGGCGTCGCTGACCAGGTCGATTTCGGCCAGCCAGGCCACCGGCCCCGTTGTCGTGCCCGCGAACAGACCGTAGGCCTGGCGCCCCCCTGCCGCAGACTTGACCTGAGCCGCAGCGGCACCCAAACGACCCCAGGGCTGCATCCAGATGGCTTGGACCGTGGTCTGGTTCCCCTTGGAAGCACCCGTGTTTCCGGGGCCATTGCTTCGCACCAACTGGACCGACCACTCATCGCTCTCATGACCCAACTCCAGCCCCTTGTCGGGCACGGTCATGCTCACGCCGCTCAGCTGGCGCACAAAGGACAGGCTGTCCTGAAGGCGCCAGCCAAAGGGCAAGTAGAACTGGCCGGCTTTGGCGTACCAGCCCAGACCTGGCGTCTGCAGCCGCACGTAGGCCTCCTGCCGCTCGGCCTTGCCAGGTGCGAGCTGCTGATCGAGGTACACGCCGAGATAGTCTTTGACCAGCTGCACGTCGGCATAAAGCCGCACTTGCTCGGTACCGCCAACGCTGCGCACGGGCTGACCAGAGACAGAGGTGCGCGTGCTAGCGCTACGCGAATCGCCGCCCAGGCGCAGGCGCTCATCGAAGAGCGAGCCCGTCCAACCCTGAAGTGCCTCGGGCAAAGCCGTGGCCGGGATGACGCCTTGAACGAAGGCGTTGCCGACCGCATTGCGCAGCCCACCGCCCGTGGGGTTCACATGGCAGGCGGCGCATTTGAGGCCGCTGCGAATGGCGAGATAGGGCTCGGCACTGACACTTGAGAACAGCAGTGCGAACGCCATGCCGATGAGCCAGCGAAAGGCCTTCATTTTTGTGCTCCGTTGTTGATCCACTGACGAATGAGCCCGATGGTCTGGGCGTCCAGGTAGGGGCCGCCCAGGGGCATGCGTGCGCCGACGGCCTGATGGCCTTCGAGCTTGTGAATCAAGTAGCTGTTGTCCGCATCGCCCGGCGCCACGCGCTTGAGCGCTGGCACGCCTCCGCTGGACACGCCCACGAGCATTGCGAAGCTGTTGCTCGCGTCCAGGCGCAAACCGCGCGGCGCCGCAGCGCCGGAATGGCAAGCCGTGCAGGCGGGCGTGAACACATGGGACTGGATGGAGCTGAACTTGGCCGTCATCGGTCCAGCCGGGTCGTCGCCCTCGCCAATCGGCCTGCCGTTGGCATCAAGACCTTCGCCGCTGCCGCCACCACAGCCGGCGATGGCCGCCAGCGCAGCGCATAGCGCGTACAACATTACCTTGGAAGCTTTCCTCATGTCCGCCCTTTCTTGGCACTCATTGCGCCGTGAGTACCCGCCCGCTGTGCGCGGGTTCAAGCCAAGGTGAAATGAGCGAGAGGCGGCAGAATCTGCCAAGAGTCAGAAGGCAGTCGTGAGCCCGAGCACCGCAGTTTGGCGACGGCTCGAATCCGTCCAGATATAGGGTCCGCCACGGCTGGCCGACACCCAGGCCAGTTGCAGCTCGCTGCTCGTGCCAAGCTGCCAGGACGCGCCAAGGCGCAGGTCCACGCGGGTCGGGCCAAGCGGCACGACATAGGACAAGGCCCGCCCTCCGCGGCCATGCAGCACACCGATGTGGCCGATTGCCGCCACACCTGTCGCCAGTGGCCAACGCAGATTGAGCTCAGCATAGGCACTGCGATCGCCGCTGCCATAGTAGTCAGGCGAGTGGTAGAGCCGCAGGTTCCAGCGCTCACCCAAAAGACCTACGTAGACCTCGTAGAAGTCGTAAGGTCCTGAGTGCTGAAAGGTGTGAGCCAAGGTACCTACTTCGGCGTCGATCCCCGGTAGGATCGCGAAGACGCGACCACCGTAAGCCTGCAGCCAGGCGCCCTGTCGGTCGGCAGTGAAACGCGCTTGCGCCAGCTGCAGGCCGCCGTACCAGCCCGCCTGGCCGTCCCATGCCAGACCCAATTGAACGCTGGGCCTGTTGCTGCTGTAGGACATGCCTCGATTCCGCGCATCGGTCTGCACGGACAAAGTCCCACCCAGATCGGACCGCGCCGGCCCGGTGGCACCGAGCAGCGAAACGATCAGGAGCGTGAATCGAAGCAGGCGCGCGCGGACCATCAGTCGGAAGTTTGCCCCAGCGCGAGACACACGGGCCCGCGGCCAGCGGCATGGTGCGCCAATGTCGCGCAGCCATCGATGCGACCTTTGTCGGTGATCAACGTCGCCTTCACCCCATCCATGGGCGGGACTTTTGCATCCAACTCACGCACCAGCGCCAGCAAGCCCGAGGCATGCGCGGCAGCAAACGAGGAGCCCGTCACCACAGTCCAGCCACCGCCCGGTGCGGCGCTAGGCACATCACGCCCCGGCGCGAACAAAGTGCCTTCCGGGGCGGGCGGCGCACTGCCAACGACCAGCACACCACGATGGCTGGCCGGAAATGGCCCGCCCCGTAGGGGCTGCGCCGCGACGATGGTGGCGCCGCGCGCCTGCGCCTGGTCGAGCAGCAAGGCCAGCAAGCGATCATCAGGGCCGCCCAGGCTCATATTGATGATGTGGGCACCATGCTGGATGGCTGCATGCAAGGCCTTGGCCAGGCCAAGGCTGGTGCACAGGGTCTGGTCACGCGGGGCCTGCCAGCAGGCGCGCAATGCCAGCAGCCGAGCTTGGGGCGCCACACCGACGATACCGGCACCGTTGTCGGCTCGCGCCGCAATGATGGAGGCCACTGCCGTGCCATGGGCTTCGGCCTGCAGCGGCCGGTCATCGACAAAGTTCTCACTGAAGGCGACCTGTCCGGCAAGATCCGGGTGGCGCGTTTCGACGCCACTGTCCACAACCGCCACGCGCACGCCACGGCCAGTGGCATGTTTGTGCAACTCGGCCAGTTGCCACTGTTGGGCAGAGGGCTGTGCTTTGTAGAGCGGCTCCCCTTGGCTCACGGACGTGCTGCCCTGCGCTTCATAGAGACCCACCGCCTGAGCCCAGGCGACTCGGTGGTCTTCCCCCACCTTTTGAGCCAATTCACTCGCCGAACGCGGATCGCCTTCGGGCAGACGCATGACAAAGCAGTCCACACCGGCCAGTGGCATCGCCCATTCGCTGAGCATCTCCAGCCCGTGCGCTCGGGCCAAGGCTTGAGCCACATGCCGGCGCGACTGCCGGCCCACACCTTCGCCATACGTGCCCGCGTAGCTGCCATCCGGCCGGTAATGCGCCTTGGGAAGTTGCAACATGACGAGCACCTGGCGTCGCGCCTCGTCCGCCTGAACCTGCGCCTGCGCCGACTCCTGCGCTCGCGCTTGGGACCATGTGCCAGCACCCGCCAGCCAGCAGCACAGCAGCAAAAACGCATGCAAGCAAGTCCTCATCGTGGCGGTCTCGCTTGCAGAGACTCTGCCAGCGCCACGATGGGTGCCTTGCGCAGTGCCGCGAGGCCTCGCGCATCCACGCGCAACAACCAGGCGCCTGTTTCAGTGGGTCCGGCGACGACACCGGCCCCCTCAGACAGCAGCAGTTCGCGCACAGCCCGCTCGCTGGTGTCGGGCTTGAACATGATCAAGGCGTCCGCAAGGACGGGCGCGCTGCCTGAAGCTGACAAGCCCTCATAGGCCGGCTCAGGCGGGCGAGCCTGCAGCCACAGCCCCAGCAGCATGGCAATCGCCGCCCCCTGTAGCCCCAGCACCCAGGCCATCCACCGAGGCGCCACAGGCGCCGGCGGCGCCATCGACTTGGTCGGCTGCATCAATGCGTGCATCTTGGCGAGGCTCAGCTCGACATCCCCGCACTCGGGCAGGGCGCCTGCCACGGTCAGTAAGGTCTGCATGGGTTGTTCGGCGGCCAATTCGTTGCGGCAGGCCTGGCAGTGCAACAAGTGCTCCTGCACCTGTCGAACTTCGTCATCACCAAGTTTGCCGCTCGCATACCAGGGCAGCAGGGACTGCACCGCCACATGTTCATCTTGTTCCATGGGTACGACCACACTCATCACAGTTCACCTTGCCGCCCGGCCAAGTCGTCCAAAAGCAAACGTAGCCGACGCCGAGCGTAAAACATTCGTGTCTTCACGGTCTCGGGCGGACAACGAACCACATCCGCAATTTCGGCATAAGCCATATCGTGGAAATAGCACAACTCCACCACTGTCCGATGCTCCAAGGACAGCTCCGCCATGGCTGCTCGCAGCCGCTCTCGCATTTGCTCAAGATCCAAGCGTTGCTCCGGCCCCGGCCCCGGGTCCATCGGCTCATCGACGTTGTCGCCGTCCACCGGCAGGTCCTGCCGAGTCAATGCCTTCAGCGCCTTGCGATAGGCGATGCCGAAAATCCAGGTGGACAGCTTGCTGCGCCCGTCGAAGCTGTCAGCACGTTGCCAAACGACCAACATCGTGTCGTTCAACACCTCCTCAATCGCTTCCGGGCGGCGCAACATTTGCAGCAAAAACCGCCACAGCCGCGGGTGATAGATGCGGTAAAGCACATCAAATTCAGCCCGCCGGCCACCCTTGATGGCGTCCAGCAGCGCCAGTTCCATGGACTCGGCCGGTGGTTTTCGCTCCTCAGCCGGGGCGTCCTCGCGCATTCTTTGGGTGCTGGGCCACTTCAACATGCTCATCCTCGAAAGACCCTGAGTTCCAGCCCAGCAGCTAAAGGTTCAATTGCGATACAGCAGGAGCCAAGACAAAGACGAAAGCGATATGGCACCCAGGTTTGTACCGCAGACGCCTGACGGAGGATTTGGCGCGCGACTGTCTTCGGACCTGGGAAGACGCCCCGCCGACCCATCTTCGGTGATGAATGAACACTCCAAGCGTCGCAACGAGAAGGTCTCCGTCCAGTACAGCAGGTCTTGTCCGCTGCCCTCCGCCACGCCCGTCGCCAGCTTGAGCGAGCCACCGGCGCGAAGAATGTCGTTGTCGGCGCCTCCATAGGCGACGGCAGTGAAGACGCTGGCGTGCTTGTTGCCCTCGGTCAGGGCTTCCTGGAGATCCGAGCGGACTGAACCGGAGGCATTCACAAGGAATGCCTCGGCCGCCATCTGAAGGTCCACGTATTTGAGAAGCTCAGCAGTAGTAGGAGTAGTAGGTAAAGTCGGTGTAGTCATGTTTATGGCTTCCTGCGGGTAGGTCTCAGAACTTGTTCAACAAAATCAAGTGTTTGGCCGGGCTGCTCGCCAGACGCATTGCCGCCGCGTCGCGGGTAGTGGCGATAGAAGTCTGGACAAGCGTTGTCGGCAGCAAATGTCCAAGGTTGTCGGGAGCCCGCCCTACTGCCTTGCGCCCAGTCCACCATGTAGCCCACACGCTCGGCGATCACTTCCTGGGTTTTCAGGTCGATAACCTTGAGCGAGCTGCCCGCGATCCAATGCTCGCGATCCACGCGTGTTGAGATGTCTTCAAACCTTACGCCGTAGCGGGCCGTGCGCTTTTCAATGGGTGCTCGATCTAGCATGAACCGGGTGTATCCCTTGAGGTAGCTCTTGTCCTGCTGCCATGGCTCATCTACTCTGCCCGTATATCGCGTCAGCTGGCCGTCGTTCGGATCAATGGCTTCCACGTAGCTGTAGCCGATGCGTGGCGGCCCGCCAGCAATCTTTGGTGTAGTTTCCGGCGTGCGGTAATAGAAACCGTGAAGGAAGTTCAGGATGTAGTTATCCTTTATTGAGTCATGGCCATACGGGTCATCCAATTCAAACTGATCCCGTTCAGACTCGCCCCTATTGGTACGCATCCGCACATTGACCAGATACACACCCTCGACCCCCTCGACGGTCTTGTGAATGAACTCCCCGGACTTCTTGCAACGCTCCTGCCACATGGCTATGGCACGCCGTTGCTGCTGAAGCCGAAGTTCAGCGGCACGCCGGTCGTTGGAGTTAGCGCAGGCCGCCAGCGCCCCCACGACGACAACGAGCGTTAGAGAATTGCGCACGAGGCTTTGCCACTTTCGAATCGCATTTGTGGCGCGCTGAATATTGCAGTTGTCTAAATTCTTCATCAATCTTCATCCTGATGGTCGTTGACTTCGTTCTTCTTCATCGTGCCTCATCAGCAACTTGACTGCCCCGTTCACCCAGCCGCCACGCCCCCTGTTGGCCACAACAGCTGCCTAACTGATGCAGCCGCACCGGACAGACTTCGCGCCTATTGGGTAGAGGGCCGAGTCCGGCTCGCCGCCAAAACTGTCGGGGACTTCAACTACAAAGACGCCTCAAAGCAGCGCAGACCCTGATTTCTGCTGAACTTCGCTTGAACACCAGCAGTGGCGTTGCCACGAATGGACGCAAAGCGCAGTGGCTCACTGATCGCCTGCACGGTCTTCTCAGCGATTTCATGGTTGCCCGTGAAATCGACCAGCAATCCGTCCTCGCCGTCCCTCAGCACCTCTCTCACCGGCGCCGTATCGGAACCAATCACCAGGCACCCCGAGGCCATCGCCTCCAGCATCGACCAGCTCAGCACAAAGGGGTAAGTCAGGTAGACATGCGCCGCCGAGACTTGCAAGACCTTCTTGTAGTCGGCATAGGGCAGCTTGCCCACGAAGTGAGTTCGCGCGGGGTCCAGGCGGCCGCCCACTTCGGCCAGCAAGGCTTCGCGCCAGGTCTTGTGCGGGCCACCCTTGGGCCGGCTGCCATAGCTGACCTCGTCGCCGCCGACGATCACCGTGTGGCAGTGCTTGTGCTCGGCCTGGATCTGCGGCAGCGCACGCATGAAGCTGTGAAAGCCCCGATAGGGCTCCAGGTTCCGGGCGACGTAGGTGATCACCGGGTCCCCCGCCTTGAGCACTTGGCCGCTGGGCAGCTTGATCCAGGCGGAAGGGTCCGGCCCCAGGTTCTCGGTGTCGATGCCCTCATGTGCGACAGTGATCTTGTCAAGGTAGGCCTTGGGGTGCTGGGCCTTCTGCCACTGCGTGGGGCTCACGGCCGCGTCGCAGTTTTCGAGGTTCAGCAGGTGCAAGGCGTTCCAGCTTCGGATGCGGGCTCGGTCATCGAAGCTGGCCGGAAACTCTGGATCGAATCCGATATCGGCCCCCGACGCGTTGTAGAACCATTCGGCGAAGTGAACCAAGCGCGTGTCGGGAAACACGTCCTTGGCGTACAGGGTCTCTCCCCAGCCTGGGTGCGCCAAGATCACATCGGGTGTGAAACCCTGCCGCTTCAAATCGAGCAAAACACGCGCCACGGCCTGGCCGTGCAGCACCGCCTCTTCCATCTTTCGCAGGTAGGGGTGCTGGTCAGGCTTGACGCCTCGATGGGGCTTGTAGCGGATAAGCTGGAGGCCGGGAAGCTGGGGCAAACCGGGCGCGGTGTCGCGGCCAATGGCCACCACCTGCCAGCCCGGGCGCTGGGCCCATTCCTGAGCCACGTGACGAAACTGCCCCGGAAAGTTCTGGTGAATGATCAAGACCCGCATGCTCAGCGCTCCTTCAGACTCTCTTGGACGTGACGCTGCACGGGGTTGAGCAGGTATTCAATGATCCGCCGCTTGCCGGTCTTGATTTCGGCAGAAAGGTTCATGCCCGGCACCAACTTGACCGGCCTTCCGTCAACCTGCAGGTGGGTCTGGTGGAGAACCAAAGTGGCCGGGAAAATGGCACCGCGCTTTTCGTCGCTGACGGCATCAGCGCTGATGCTCTTCACTTGAGCAGGGATGGTGCCGTAGCGCGTGAAAGCAAAGGTCTCGAGCTTCACCTCTGCCATTTGGCCAGGGTGAACAATGCCCATGTCCTTGTTTTCGAGGACCACCTCGGCGGTGACTTCAGCGTCGTCGGGCACCAAAACGAGCAAGACCTGGGCCGGCGTGACGACGCCGCCCGGTGTGTGCACCGCCAGTTGCTGCACCGTGCCAGCCACCGGTGCGGTCACCGTCGTCTACGAACTCATCAAAGCCAAGTTGTTTCCACGACCAATCAAAGTTGGAAGTGCCAGTCTGTGGGTCGACTCAGATATCTCGACCTGGATCGAAGTGTTACAGATGGCTCGCGATGCCAACGAGTAAGGGCTCCGGGGCACGCCTGCTTTCAACGCAACTCTCCGTCCGTACAAGTCCGGCCGCATCCGCTCCCAGCCCCAAAAATGTTTACCCCTTTGTTTACCCCTTTTTCGAAGTTCGGAGCGAAAACGAAAAACGGGTTAGCTGCTTTCGCTGCTAACCCGTTGATCTACTTCAATAAAAATGGTCGGAACGGTGGGATTCGAACTCACGACCCCTTGCACCCCATGCAAGTGCGCTACCAGGCTGCGCTACGCCCCGACTGAGCTTTGCATTATAGGAGGGTTTTTACGTTCATGGCAAGAGTGTTTGTCGAATCGCCAATAATTCTTCTTTGACCTGGGCCAGAGTCAGGGGTTCGACGCCGCTCATCGCGCCACCGATGTGCAGCGACATACCGGCCAGTTCGTCCAGACCTGCCGTGCTGCGGGCGGCCAAAGGCTGGGCCACCAGAGCTGCCACACCCGTGCTGGCACCCGCGCCGCCGGGCAAGGCAGCAGTTCGCACGACGATGTCGCCATCGTCGAAGCTGGCTTCGTCATCGAGGCGTTGCGCTTCATCGGCCTCTTGCTTGAACACCATGGCCGCGGCATCGCTACGGGCAGCGCCGCCTTCCATCAACTGGTTGCGAGCACCGCTGATGGTGAAGCCCTGGTCGTAGAGCAGGCCGCGGATGCGGCGGATCAGCAGCACCTCGTGGTGCTGGTAATAGCGCCGGTTGCCGCGCCGCTTCATGGGCTTGAGCTGAATGAACTCCTGCTCCCAATAGCGCAGCACATAGGGCTTCACGCCGCACAAATCGCTGACCTCACCGATGGTGAAGTAACGTTTGGCAGGGATGGCGGGCAGCGCGTTTTCCATGCAAATCAAGGGCTTTCGGTGGGGAGGTCAGACTCTACTCGAAGTCATCTTCCCCGCCTACCTCGCCCTGGACCACGTCCTTGAGCTTGTGGCTGGCATGGAAAGTGACCACATCGCGGGCCTTGATAGGGATGGCTTCACCGGTACGCGGGTTGCGACCCGGGCGCGGCGCCTTGCGGCGGATGTTGAAATTGCCAAAACCGGACAGCTTTACATCCTGTCCGCGCACCAAGGTGCTGTGGATGATGTCGAAAAAGGCCTCGACCATGTCCTTGGACTCGCGCTTGTTCAGACCCAGCTTGTCGAACAGCAGTTCGGCCAGCTCGGCCTTGGTCAAGGTCGGGGTTTCAAGCGTGGGCAGCAGAACGCGGGCCGCGGCGATCAGAGCCTGATCGTCGAGCGCGTCATCGTCCCGGGTGTCGTGTGCAGTCATCAGCGTCTTGCCTTGCTTGCAGTCGTTGCTGCCATCAGCCGCGCAGGCGCGCGCCCAGTTGTTCAGCCAATGCAGCCACCACGGCCGCCACCGTCTGCTCGATGCGCTCGTCGGTCAAGGTGGCCTCGTCGTCCAGCAGCTCCAGGCGCACAGCCATGCTGCGCTCGCCTTCCTTCAGCTCGGCATTGGCTTGCGTGGGCTTGAAGACGTCGAACAAGCGGGCCGAGCGGATCAGGCCGGTGTGGGCACTGGCGATGGTCTGCATCAGCGCGTCATGGCTGACGCTTTCAACGACGATGACGGCCAGGTCGCGCAGCACCGACTGCTGGCGCGGGATCGCCTGTGCAGCCGGCAACTGGCGCTCCAGCACGGCCGGCAGGTCCAGCTCGAACAGCACCGGCGCGCTGGGCAGCTCGTAGCCCTGGCGCCACTTGGGGTGCAGCTCACCGATCACGCCGATGTCGCGGCCATCCAGCTCGACGCGGGCGCTGCGGCCCGGGTGCAGGGCCGGATGTTGGGCCGGCTTGAATTGCAGCTGGCGCGGCGCGAACAAGGCCTCCAAATCGCCCTTCACATCGAAGAAGTCGACCTGGCGATCGCGCTGGCTCCACTGCGGCTGGTCCGCCGGGCCGAATGCGAGACCCGCCAGACGCATGGGCTGGGCCACGCCGGCGATGCTGCTGTCGCTCTCCTGCACCGAGGCGTCGCGCAGGAACACGCGGCCGATCTCGAACAGGCGCACGCGGCTGGCGCGGCGGCTGAGGTTGTGGCGCAGGGCCTGGACCAAGCTGCCGATCAGGCTGCTGCGCATCACGGCCAGGGGCGCGGCGATGGGGTTGAGCAGCTGGATCGGGTGGCTGTTGCCGGCCAGTTCGGCCTCCCAGCGGGCTTCGACAAAGCTGAAGTTGATGGTCTCGAAATAGTCCCGAGCCGCCACGGCATGGCGCAGCGCATGGATGGCACGGCGCGATTCCGAGGCCACCTTGGCCACCACCGGCGCCAACGGCGGGGTGTTGGGCAGGCTGGGGTAGCCCATCACGCGGATGATTTCCTCGATCAGGTCTTCCTCGATCTGCAAATCGAAGCGCCAGCTCGGCGGCGTCACGGTCAGCACGCCCGGCGCTTCGCTGAACTGCAGGCCCAGACGGCTGAAAACGCGGGCGCAGTCTTCTTGCGTCACCGGCATGCCAATCACCTTGGCGGCGCGAGCGACACGTAGGGCCACCGGCTTGCGCTCGGGCAAGGCGCTGATCTGGTCGTCCAGGGGGCCGGCTTCGCCGCCGCAGATCTCGAGAATCAGCTGGGTGATGCGCTCGATGTGCAGGGCCGTGTCGGCCGGGTCCACGCCGCGTTCGAAGCGGTGGCCGGCGTCGGTCGAGAAGTTGTAGCGGCGCGAACGGCCGGCTACGGCCTTGGGCCACCAGAAGGCGGCTTCGACGTAGACGTTGCGGGTGTCGTCCGACACAGCGGTGGCGTCGCCGCCCATGATGCCGGCCAAGGACTCGGGCGCAGAGGCATCGGCCACCACGCCCACGGTCTCGTCCAACTCGACGGTGTTGCCGTTGAGCAGCTTGAGGCTCTCGCCCTTCTTGGCCCAGCGGATCACCAGCTCGCGGTCGATCTTGTCGAGATCGAAGATGTGCGAGGGGCGGCCCAGTTCGAACATCACGTAGTTGGAGATGTCCACCAGCGGCGCGACGCTGCGCTGGCCACAGCGAGCCAAGCGGTCCACCATCCAGGCAGGGGTCTTGGCCTGCGTGTTGACACCGCGCACGATGCGGCCGGAGAAGCGGCCGCACAGATCGGTCGCCTCGATGCGCACCGGCAGCTTGGCGTCGTGCTGCGGCTGCACCGGGCTGATGGCCGGCGCCTGCAGCGGCGTGCCAGTCAGCGCAGAGACCTCGCGGGCCACACCGTAGACGCTCAGGCAATGCGCCAGATTGGGCGTCAGCTTGAGGGTGAACAAGGTGTCGTCCAGGTTCAGATGCTCGCGGATGTTCTGGCCGACGGGTGCGCTCGCGTCCAACTCGAGCAGGCCGCCATGCTCCTCGCTGAGCTTGAGCTCACGCGCCGAGCACAGCATGCCGAAGCTCTCCACGCCGCGCAGCTTGCCCACGCCGATCTTGAAAGCCTTGCCGTCTTCGCCCGGCGGCAGCTCAGCGCCCACGGTAGCCAGCGGCACCTTGATGCCGACGCGTGCATTGGGTGCACCACAGACGATCTGCAGAGGCTCGCCGTTATTGAACGCCGCACCGGCATTGACCTTGCAGACGCGCAGCTTGTCGGCGTTGGGGTGCTGCTCCGCCTCCAGGATTTCGGCGACCACGATGCCGTGGAAAGGCGGCGCCACCGGGCGCAGCTCTTCGACTTCCAGGCCAGACATGGTCAGCAGGTCGGCCAACTCTTGCGTGTTCAGCGGCGGGTTGCAGAAGGACCGCAGCCAGGATTCAGGGAATTGCATGTGAAATCTCTTCTTCTCTGCTCTCTCGAGCGTGTTCTGGTGGATGGCGGCGCGCGGGGCTTACTTGAATTGGCTCAAGAAGCGCAGATCGCCATCAAAGAACAGGCGCAGATCATTCACGCCGTAGCGCAACATGGCCAGACGGTCGATGCCCGAGCCGAAGGCAAAACCGATGTAGCGTTCGGGGTCCAGGCCCATATTGCGGATCACCTGCGGATGCACTTGGCCGGAGCCCGAGACCTCGAGCCATCGTCCTTTCAGCGGACCCGAGCCGAACATGATGTCGATCTCGGCGCTGGGCTCGGTGAAGGGGAAATAGCTGGGGCGGAAGCGCAGCTCCAGCTGATCGGTTTCGAAGAAGGAGGTGATGAAGTTCAGGTAGACCGACTTCAGGTCCTTGAAGCTGATGTTCTCGCCCACCCACAGGCCTTCGACCTGATGGAACATCGGCGAATGGGTGGCATCGCTGTCGACACGGTAGGTGCGGCCCGGCGCGATCACGCGGATCTCAGGCATGGGCAGGCCGGCGTCAATCAGGGCCTTGTGTTTCTTGACATGCTGGACCGCATAGCGGATTTGCATGGGGCTGGTGTGGGTGCGCAGCACGTGACCGCCTTCGATGTAGAAGGTGTCGTGCATGGACCGGGCCGGATGGTCTTCCGGCGTGTTCAGCGCGGTGAAGTTGAACCAGTCGTTCTCGATCTCGGGGCCATCGGCCACATCGAAGCCCATAGAGCCGAAGATGGACTCGATGCGCTCCATCGCGCGGGTGATGGGGTGCAGGCCGCCGGTGCCTCGGGCACGGCCGGGCAGGCTCACATCGAGCGCCTCGGCCTTCAGTTGCAACTCCAGCTCGGCATCGGCCAGGGCCTGACGTCGGGCCGTCAGCGCGGCCTCGATGCCGGACTTCAGCACATTGATCTCGGCACCGCGGGCCTTCTTTTCCTCGACAGGCAAAGCGGCCAGGCTCTTGAGCAACTCGGTCACACGACCGGACTTGCCCAGAAAACGCGCCTTGGCGTTCTCGAGGTCGGCGGGAGTGGCGGCGGCGGCGAATTCGCCTTGGGCCGTCTGCAGCAGTTGATCAAGCTCGTTCATCGCGGTGCCAGTCGGGCGGACTGTCAGAAAAATTCGGGCAACAAATAAAAAAGGCCGACACCCTGGTGTCGGCCTAGAGGGTGCTCACCCCGGCCATCCTGGAAACCCAGGGGCCGGGGCTGCCGCCACCACAAGCAAAGCTTGCAGCTGAGGGGCAATTAAGCGAGAGCGGCCTTCACCTTGGCGAAGATGCTGGCAAAACCAGCAGGATCGTTGACGGCCAGATCAGCCAGGACCTTGCGGTCGATGTCGATCTGAGCCTTCTTCAGGCCAGCCACAAACTTGCTGTATGTCAGGCCCAGACCGCGGCTTGCTGCGTTGATACGAGCAATCCACAGGGCACGGAACACACGCTTCTTGGCGCGACGGTCACGGTAGGCGTATTGGCCTGCCTTCATCACCGCCTGTTTGGCGATGCGGAAAACATTCTTACGACGACCACGGAAACCCTTGGCCAGAGCCAAGACCTTCTTGTGACGGGCTCGGGCGGTAACACCACGTTTAACGCGAGGCATAGTATTTCTCCTTCAGAAGTCGATCAGAGGCCAGCGAAGGGCAACATTTGAGCCATGTGGCCCATGTTGGTTTCGTGCACGGCCGTCGTGCCACGCAGGTGGCGCTTGTTCTTCGTGGACTTCTTCGTGAGGATGTGGCGCTTGAACGCCTGACCGCGCTTGACGGTACCGCCCGGGCGGACGCGGAAGCGCTTCTTGGCGCTGCTCTTGGTCTTCATTTTGGGCATGTGAGTGCTCCTTTTAAGTACGTCCCAGGGGCGATTGCGGGCCTCGCAATACTTTGACCAGCCTCTGGAGACTAATAAGCCTGCCGACGACCAAATCGGCAGGCCTGAACTTGCGCGAACTGCCTTTGCAGGATGTTCGCCGAACCACCCGAGGGCGGCCTTGCTGCAATTGAAAACGGGCCACGGCCCGCTTTCAATTGCGCCCCTCGCGAGGCGCCATGCCCGCTCAAGGCGGGCCAGGTGATCAGCGCTTCTTCGGCGCCAACACCATGATCATCTGCCGGCCTTCCAGCTTGGGCATGTTTTCCACCACAGCCACGTCGGACAGCTCGTCGCGAATGCGTTCCAGCAAGCGCATACCGATGTCCTGATGGGTGATTTCACGACCGCGATAACGCAGCGTGACCTTGCCCTTGTCACCATCCTCGGCAATGAATCGGCGCAGATTGCGCATCTTGATCAGGTAGTCGCCCTCGTCCGTACCCGGGCGGAACTTGACTTCCTTGATTTCGATGACCTTCTGCTTGGACTTCGCCTCGGCAGCGCGCTTTTGCTCGATGTACTTGAACTTGCCGTAGTCCATCAGGCGACACACAGGAGGCGTCGCGGTGGCGGAAATTTCGACAACGTCCACATCCAGTTCGCCCGCCATGCGCAAGGCTTCGTGGATGCTCACAATTCCGAGCGGCTCGTTCTCAGGCCCGTTCAGACGGACTTCAGGAGCCATGATTTCGCGATTCAGCCGATGCTTACGCTCAGGAATGGCTCGACGGTCAGCAAATGTAGCGATGGTGCATACCCTTCAACGAGCCTCAAGGCAGGAGGCCCAAACAAAGCAAAAGCGCGCCTGACTGACAGCCATCAGACCTTGTCGGCGATGTCTTGGGAGGCCTTCGCAATGAAGTCTTCCAGAGGCATCACACCGAGGTCTTGGTTGCCGCGGGCGCGCACCGCAACGGCTCCGTTTGCCTTTTCCTTGTCGCCGACGACGAGGATGTACGGAACCTTTTGCAAAGAATGCTCGCGGATTTTATACGTGATTTTCTCGTTCCGCAAATCAGCCTGGACTCTAAGCCCTTGTTTTTGCAGCGATTTCACGATTTCAGCGACGTAATCGGCCTGCGCATCCGTGATATTCGCCACCACCACCTGCACCGGCGCCAGCCAAACCGGCAATGCGCCGGCATGCTGTTCGATCAGGATGCCGATGAAACGCTCCAGGCTGCCGACGATAGCTCGGTGCAGCATGACCGGGGTCTTGCGCTGGCTGTCCTCATCGACAAACTCAGCATCCAGACGCGAAGGCATATTGGAATCGATCTGGATGGTGCCGCACTGCCACTGGCGACCCAGGGCATCCTTGAGCGCGTATTCGATCTTGGGTGCGTAGAAGGCACCCTCGCCATGGGCGATCTCGAACTCGCAGCCCGAGCGGCGCAGCGACTCCATCAGCACCTGCTCGGTGCGATCCCAGTACTCGTCCGTGCCAATGCGCGCCTCGGGGCGAGTGGCCACCTTGTAGACGATGTCGGTGAAGCCGAAGTCGGCATAGACCTTCTTCAGCAGTGCCGTGAAATTGGCGCACTCGTCGAGGATCTGGTCTTCGGTACAGAAGATGTGACCATCGTCCTGCGTGAAACCGCGCACGCGCATGATGCCGTGCAGGCCGCCCGTCGGCTCATTGCGATGGCATTGCCCGAACTCACCGAAGCGCAGAGGCAGGTCGCGGTAGCTCTTGATGCCATGCTTGAAGATCAGGATGTGACCCGGGCAGTTCATCGGCTTCAAAGCGTAGTCCCGCTTCTCCGACTCGGTGATGAACATATTGTCCCGGTACTTGTCCCAGTGACCGGACTTCTCCCAAAGGCCCTTGTCCAGAATTTGCGGACCCTTGACCTCTTGGTAGCCGTTGTCACGGTAGACGCGGCGCATGTACTGCTCGACTTCCTGCCAGACAGTCCAGCCCTTGGGATGCCAGAACACGGTGCCGGGCGAATGCTCGTCGATGTGAAACAGATCCAGTTCGCGGCCCAGCTTGCGGTGGTCGCGCTTCTCGGCTTCTTCCAGGCGTAGCAGGTACTTCTGCAGATCGTCCTTGCTGGCCCAGGCTGTGCCGTAGATGCGCTGCAGCTGCTCATTGCGATGGTCGCCGCGCCAGTAGGCGCCGGCCACCTTCATCAGCTTGAAATGCTTGAGCTTGCCGGTGGACGGCACGTGCGGACCACGGCACAGATCGGTGAAAGCCCCTTCGGCGTAGAGCGACACATCCTGGTCGGCCGGGATGCTCTCGATGATCTCGGCTTTGTAGGCTTCGCCGATGCTCTTGAAGTAGGCCACGGCCTCGTCGCGCGGCAAGACGGAACGGGTGACCTTCTCGTCCTTCTTGGCCAACTCGCCCATCTTCGACTCGATCGCCGCCAAGTCTTCGGGCGTGAAGGGGCGCTTGTAGCTGAAGTCGTAGTAGAAGCCGTTCTCGATCACCGGGCCGATGGTCACCTGCGCCTCGGGGAACAGCTCCTTGACGGCATAGGCCAACAAGTGGGCCGTCGAGTGACGGATGACTTCCAGGCCGTCGGCGTCCTTGTCGGTGATGATGGCCAGCTGCGTGTCGGCCTCGATCAGGTGGCTGGTGTCCACCATGCGTGCGGCCTCGCCCTGCCCCACACGCCCCGCCAAGGCGGCCTTGGCCAAACCCGCACCAATGGAAGCGGCCACTTCGGCCACGGTCACCGCCTGAGGAAACTCACGCTTGGAACCGTCCGGCAATTGAATCGAGATCATCTGAGCTGCTCCGAAAGAATCTGAAGCCCTGCAAGTGCAAGGCCGAAAAACAAAAAAGCGCGGCTGTCAGAGCCGCGCTTTTTCTTGGGTTGCTGCCCGCAGGCAGCTGAGTAGGGACGTGTGGAAGCCGCGGCCGACTAAACCTGTGGAGGTGTGGTCGTAGTTCGCGGTGTCATAACCATCGTGCCTTTCTCGCCCTTGTTCGTTGAAGAGATCTCGATTGTAGCCAAGGAATCAGCGCCGACGCTGCGAGCGTTCGATCTCGTGGCCAATGACCGCGCCGGCGACGGCACCCACGGCCATGCCCAAGGCAGGATCCTCCCCGCGCGCCAGTTCGTGGCCGACCACAGCCCCGACCACACCCCCAGTCACCAGGCCGACTCCACGCGCCGGGCCGTAGCCGCGCCCTTCGTAGCCATGGTGATGGTGATATCCGCCGCCATGACGCGGCGGCAGGACGATACAGGCACTGAGGCTGAACGCCAGACCGAGCATGAGCGCAGCACGCAGCACCAGACGGAAGACAGAGCGAGGCGACATATGAAATCACTCCAGATGGATTGAGTTCATCTGCAACGCCGGTGCCTGCTCCGCGGTTGGCCGCGCTTGCGAATGCTTACAAGTGCCGGGAGTTCAGTGCGGCCCGCTTCACAGCGGCAGAGCCTGCACGCTGGACGCAGCGCAAGCCTGGGCAAATTCGTCGCGCAGGCGCTGGCTTTCGGCAATCGCCTGCAGCCAGACCCGGGCCCGACCAGGGGCATCGTCGCCAAAGTGCTGGAAGTCCGAGCGGTCGGGCAGCTTGGCGCGCGGCAGGCTGCGCACCCAGTCGGGATGCGGCGCCAGCAGGACCACATTGTCGAGAAACGGCGTCGCGCCGTGGCGGCGCTTCCAGGCCTTGTCCAGCCAGCCCGGCACCACCTGGCGCTGGAAATGTGGGTAGAGCACCAGGCCCTCGCCCGCCATGGCGGCGTAGTTCAGATGCAAGTGGTAGTCGGTGATGCCACCGTCCCAGTAGGCGCCGCGCGGTGCGCCAGGTATGTCTTGCACCGCCTTCAACCAAAAGGGAATGGAACAACTCGCCAGCAGGCTGGGCTGGAAGTTGGCCGCATCCAAAGCCACCTGCTGACTCGGGTAGTCCGCCAAAGGCAGGGGCAGCGGCGTGCGCGCATCCGAGAACAGCACCCGCTCCAGCCACCGTCCCATCACCGGTCGAGCCAGGGCATTGGCCGCGAAGGCGCCGGCATAGCCCAAAGGCGTGCGCAGCCGCCCTTCCCGGCTCAGCAGCAAGCCACGGCCACGTGAGGTCAGTATGTGCAGGCGCCAGCGCGGATGGCTGAGCACGGCCGCCTCGCGCCCGCCAAAGACCTCGTCGAGCTTGGCCGCGAAAGAGGCCGACACCGAGGCGGCGCTGGGCGGCTTGCCCGGCTCGCTGTCGTAGTGCTGGTGCACATATTCATGGGACAGGCGGGCAAATTCGGCTTGCGTCTCGGCCGCGTCGGCGCTGAGGCAGGCTGTGGCGATGCGCCATGCGCCGATCGAGGCCCCGATCAAGTGCACTTCTTGCTCGCCGCGCAGCAACCAGTCACCGAACAGAAACTGGTCCAGTGGGCCGAGGATCAAGCCTTTGGGACCACCAGCCGCGGCCGGCACCACGCGCACATCCTCAGGCCGCAGGCCACGCTCGGCCAAGCGAGCGCGGACCCTCGGGCCGGCGAAGATCTGCAGCGCTGGGGTGCTCATCGGCGGCGCAGTTCCTGCATCAGAGCTTCATCTCCAGATTGATACCGAAGAAGCTACGACCCTTGCGCACATTGCCGCTGCCATAGCCGCTGCTGAGCAAGGTTTGCGATTCAGCATCGAGCGGCGCCAGATTGTTGGCCGACACGCGCATGGACAAGGTCTTGCTGAAGGTCCACTGGGCAAACATGTCCAGCGCGCGCGAGCGGGACTGTTCAACCGTCTGACTCAGGGTCTGCTGGGTCGCATAGCCCGGGGTGTAGGCCAGGCTGGCGCCGGTGACCAGGGGCAGATCGCTGAAGCGATAGTCGAAACCCAGGTTGCCGGACCAGGGCTGCTGGCCATCCAGGCGGTTGTCCGGGCCTGGCAAGGCGTCGACCTTGGACTTGTAGTAGCTCAACGACGCACGCAGATTGAGGGCGGTCTTGGCGTCAAACCAATCGGGCATCAGCTCACCGGCGCGACCCTTGATTTCCAGCTCCAGGCCGGTGGTCTGGGCCTTGGAGAAATTGGTCGGGCGCGAGACATAACGCGGCACGCTGGCCCATGAGACGGACGACAGGCTGGTGACGTTGCGGACCAGGTCGTTGACCTTGCGGTGGAACACGCCGACGCTGAGCATGCCGCCGCCGGTCAAGTATTTCTCGTAGGCCACGTCCAGGCCGGTGGCCAACTCGGGCTTGAGCAGCGGGTTGCCTTCGCGGTCTGGCGAGATCTCGGTGTTGGGCTTGCTGGTGTCGGTGAACAAGCTGCTCAAACTGGGGCGGGCCAGCAAGGCATTCAGGTCCGGCGCCTTGTAGCTGCGAGTCAGGCTGGCGCGAATCAAGTCCTTGCCCTTGGGGTCGAACTTGTAGTTCAAGTGCCAGAGCGGGGTCAGCACCGTGCTGGTATTGCGCACCGGCTCGGCCAGGCCGCGGCTCTCGGTGATGATGCGCTCGCTGCGCAGGCCCAGGTAGGTGGACCATTGCGGCGACAGCTCCCATTCGTCCTGCACAAACAAGGCCTGGCGGGTGATGCGGGCGCCAAAAGGCTGGCCGTCGAAATCGGGCAGCTGGGGCTTGCCGGCTTCGCTGACCGTGCGGTCTTCCTCGCGGCGGCGCCATTCCAGGTCCCAGCCCACAGTCAGGCTGTGGTCCTCGCCCAGCAGCTGGCCGAACTTGCCCGCCTGGGTGAAACCGCGGTCGGTGTTGTCACCGACCGCACGGCGCAGTTGGCTGGCTGGCAGAAAGGTCTGGTTGTCGAAAGTGCCGCGCGAATGCTGCACGCCACCCTTGAGTTCCAGCTTCTGCTCGTCATTGAAGCGCTTGGACCAGACCGCGTTGCCGCGCAGGTTCTGCCAGGTGCCGTGGCTCAGGCTGTCGTCATCGAGCACCGCATTGGGACTGCTCGACACGAGCTCGTAGCTGCTGCGGTTGTTCCAGAAGCCTTTTTGCAAAAAGGCTTGCAGGGTCAGCGTTTCCTCGTCGCTGATCTTCCAGTTCAGGCGTGGCGCTGAGTTGAACCCATGGCCCCAGTTGGCCTGCTCACCTTGCTGCACGCTGTCCGACACCAGACCATCGCGGCCAGGCATGTGGCGGCTGCTCTGCACATCGTTTTGACCGCGCCACTGGAAGAAGGACAGTGGCACGGACACCGCTGCCGAACCGATCTTCTCGCCCAAGGTGAAGGTGGCCGAGGGCGTGGGGTGCACGGCGCTGTAGCCGATGCCCAGTCGCAAATCGCGCTGCGAGATGCGCGGTGCGTCCTTCAGGATGATGTTGATGGCGCCAGCCACAGCCTGCGCGCTCTGGTCGGCCGTGGGCGCCTTGGTCACTTCGATGCGCTCGACCTGCGAGGGGCTGAGCTGGCTCATGTCGAAGCCCGGGGGCGCCGGGTCGCCGTTGATCAGGATCAGGGTGTAGCCCGAGCCCAGGCCACGCATGCGCGGGGCGCCGCCCTGCATATTGACGCCAGGCAAGCGCTTGAGCACGTCGGCCACATTGGTGTCGCCGAACTTGTCCATTTCCTCGCGGCCGTAGACCTGCTTGGCCACCGGCGCCTTGCGACGCAGATCGGTGTCGCTCTGCGGGCGGGACGTCAGCTCCACCCGCTCCAGCTTGTTGCCGGCCGCCGGTCGGTTGTCACCCAGGCCAGGCAAACCTTCCTGCGCCGCCACCATCGATGCGCTCAAGGACAAGGCGCTGGTCGCCAACAGCAGGCGACAGGCCCGATTCACGGAAGTGCGAGACAGAGAATTCAAAGAGGACTCCAGGGACAAGCATGACAACAGGGCGGCAGCTTAACGAGCCCGCGTGTCGCAGTCTGCCTGCAGCCGACCAAGCGCGACTTGTTGGGGCTGATTTGCGGCCCAGATGCGCCAACGGCGGCCGGGCCGACCGCTCATCCGCCCCGCTGGCCTCAGCTCGGCTTCTTGAATTTGGCGAAAGCCGCCGCCATGGCGCCGCCCGCTGACGGCTCGGGCGCGCGTGCAGCGCCCTGCCCGGCTCGGCCGCCGCCCGAGCCCATGCGCTCGTTGCGCCCTGCCGGGCGGTAGCTGTTGTCCGGCTTGCTGCCGGCACGCGGCGTCGGCGCGTCGAGCTTCATGGTCAGCGACACGCGCTTGCGCGCCAGGTCCACCTCCAACACCCTCACCTTGACGATGTCGCCGGTCTTGACCACCTCGCGGGCGTCGGTGACGAATTTATTGGACAACTGGCTCACGTGCACCAGGCCATCCTGATGCACGCCCAGGTCCACGAAGGCGCCGAACTGGGCGACGTTGGACACCGTGCCTTCGAGCACCATGCCCTCCACCAGGTCCTTGATGTCGTCCACGCCTTCGTTGAAACGGGCGACCTTGAAGTCCGGGCGCGGGTCACGGCCTGGCTTTTCCAGCTCGGTCAGGATGTCCTTGACCGTGATCGCGCCGAATTTCTCATCGGCAAAGGCCTCAGGCTTGAGAGCCCGAATGACATCGCTCTTGCCCATGACCTCGGCCGCCGGCTTGTTGACGGCCTTGAGGATGCGCTCCACCACCGGGTAGGTTTCGGGATGCACGCCCGAGAAATCCAGCGGGTTCTCGCCATCGCGGATGCGCAGGAAGCCGGCCGATTGCTCGAAGGTCTTGGGGCCAAGGCCGGCGACATCGAGCAGCTGCTTGCGGCTCTTGAAGGCACCGTTGGCATCGCGCCAGCGCACGATGGACGCGGCTACCGTGCCGGACAGGCCGGACACGCGCGAGAGCAGCGGGGCCGAGGCGGTGTTCAGGTCCACGCCGACCGAGTTCACGCAGTCTTCCACCACCGCGTCCAGAGTCTTGGCCATGGCGCTCTGGTTGACATCGTGCTGGTACTGGCCGACGCCGATGCTCTTGGGGTCGATCTTGACCAGCTCGGCCAGCGGGTCCTGCAGGCGGCGGGCGATGGACACCGCGCCGCGCAGGGTCACGTCCAGATCGGGCAGCTCCTTGGAGGCAAACTCGGAGGCCGAATAGATCGAGGCGCCGGCCTCGCTGACCACCACCTTGTCGATGGGCGTGCCCGGGGCCAGCTGCTGGATGCGTTTGATCAAGTCGCCGGCCAGCTTGTCGGTCTCGCGGCTGGCCGTGCCATTGCCGATGGCGATCAGGTTGACGCCGTGGGTGGCGCAGAGGCGGCCCAGGGTGTGCAGCGAGCCTTCCCAGTCCTTGCGCGGCTCGTGCGGGAACACGGCGCAGGTGTCCAGCACCCGGCCGGTGTCGCTGACCACGGCCACCTTGACGCCGGTGCGGATGCCCGGGTCCAGGCCCATGACCACACGCTTGCCGGCTGGCGCGGCCAGCAGCAGGTCGCGCAGGTTTTCGGCAAACACCTTGATGGCCACAGCCTCGGCTTCCTCGCGCAGGCGCGAGAACAGATCACGCTCCAAGCTCATGGACAGCTTGACCTTCCAGGTCCAGGAGATGGTCTTGCGAATCAGGGCGTCGCCCGGGCGTGTGCCCATGGTCCAGCCCAGGTGGCGAGCGATACGCCCCTCTGCCAAACCCGGTTGGCCGGCCACCACCTCTTCGTCCAGCGCCAGCTTGGCGTCCAGGATCTCCTGCGTGCGGCCACGGAAGACGGCCAGCGCACGGTGCGAGGGAACGGTGCGGATCGGCTCGTCGTAGTCGAAGTAGTCGCGGAACTTGGCGACATCGGGGTTCTGCTCGTCCTTGCCGTCCATCAGCTTGGACTTGAACAAGCCCTCGGCCCACAGCCACTCGCGCAGCTTGCCGATCAGCACGGCATCCTCGGCCCAACGCTCGGAGAGCAGGTCGCGCACGCCGTCCAACACTGCAAACGCGTCGGCAAAACCGGCGTCGGCGTTGACGAAGGTGGCGGCCTCCGTCATCGGGTCCAGGCCGGGGTCGGCAAACAGCTTGTCGGCCAGGGGCTCCAGGCCGGCTTCGCGGGCGATCATGCCCTTGGTGCGGCGCTTTTGCTTGTAAGGCAGGTAGAGGTCTTCCAGCTCCTGCTTGGTCGGCGCGGCCAAGATGGCAGCCTGCAGCTCGGGCGTGAGCTTGCCTTGCTCCTCGATGCTCTTGAGCACGGCGGCGCGGCGGTCTTCCAGCTCGCGCAGATAGGCCAGGCGGGCCTCGATATCACGCAGCTGGCTGTCGTCCAGCCCGTCGGTCACTTCCTTGCGGTAGCGGGCGATGAAGGGCACGGTGGCGCCGCCATCGAGCAGCTCCACAGCGGCGTTGATCTGGGCCGGGCGAACGCTCAGTTCGGCGGCAATTTGAAGCAGGATCTTGTCCAAAACGTCGGCGAGGCAGTCAAAACAGGAAGCGGCGGAGTGTGCCACAGGGACCCGGCGGTAGCCGCGCGGCCGGACCGCCCAGGGATTCACTGGCCCGGCCTAGGCCCAAACAGCCGGCTCCAGCAAGCGTCACACATTTGCGCCATATTGCGAGGCGCTTCACGCCACGCGGCCGCCTGCGCGCAAGCCGCACTTGTCCACCTCAGCCCACCCGCCACCATGATGCACACCCTCCGTCACCTGCCCAGCGCCTGCCTGATCGCTGGTCTGGGCCTGTTCAGCGCCACCCCTGCCATGGCCCAGGCCTTTGACACCGCCCGCATTTACGGCGCAGCCCCCGAGCGCGACGGCGGCCGCATCGGCCTGGTCGCGCTGGCCGGCCATGCCTACCAGGGCTCGAAGAAAAGCCGGGCCATGCTGGTGCCCAGCCTCGACTACCAATGGAGCAATGGCTGGTTCGCCGGCACCAGCAATGGCCTGGGCCTGAATTTCTCCAAGCAAGCCCAGTTCAGCTACGGCCTGCGCCTGACGGCCGATTTCGGCCGCGATGAAGACCGCTCGCCGGCCCTGCGCGGCATGGGCGACATCGAGTTCCGCCCCGAGATCGGTGGCTTCTTCAATTACAGCCCCAGCCAGAGCCTTGCCCTGACCAGCTCCTTGCGCTATGGCTCCGGCCAGGATCGCAAGGGCCTGCTGATCGACCTGGGCGTGGCCCACCAGATCCCGCTGGATGCGAGTTGGCGCCTCGGTCTGGGCGCCGCCCTGACCCTGGCCAACCGCGAGGCGCTGCAGTCCTACTTCGGCGTCAGCGCGGCCCAGGCGGCGAGCAGCGGCTATGCGCCCTACTCCGTCGGCGCCGGCCTGCGCGATGTGCGGGCCAATGCTTCAGTGACCCACATCCTCAGCCCACGCAGCAGCGTGACGGCCGGCCTCTCGGTCAGCGCCCTGCAGGGCGATGCCAAGAACAGCCCGCTGACGCACCAAAAAACCAGCGTCAACGGGCTGCTGGCCTTCGGCTACTTGTTCTGACCCTGCGCGCGGCGGCGCTGCACCAGCCCCAGGCCCAGCAAGCCCGCCAGCGTCATCACCAGCGCGCCGGGCTCGGGCACGGCGCTGACCTGCAAGCTGCCGCGCCAGTCGATGGGCAGATTGTTCGCCGCTTGGGCATAGCCCAGGCCCAGATTGAGATTGCCCTCAGGGCCGCTGATCTGCAGCCAGGCCTCGCCCGCGCTCAGCAGCTCGAACTGCAGCGCCCCCAGGTTCAGCCAGGATTGACCGGCTGCCGCGACACCCGGGAAGTTCGACGCACCGATCTCGCCGGGGCGCAGAAAGCCGCTGTCATCGCTCCAACCTTCGGCTGCGGAAAAGCCCTTGAAGCGCAACTGGCTGGGGTCGAAGTCAAGCTTGAAACCGTAGAACAAAAACACATCGTCGGCGGCACGGCCGGCGAAGGGTTGATCCAGGCGGATCGCCACGTTCAGGGTCTGGCCCTGCTGCGCCTCAACAGGCAATTCCAGCCGAACAAGCGGCTCCAGCGGCAGGCCGGTGGGCGTGATCGCGCCGGCAGCGAAAGTCTGGGCTGAAGCCAGAGACGAAGCCAGGAGGCCGGCGGCGCCCAGCAGGGCGGTCGCCAGGCTCGGGGCGCCGAATTTCAAGAAGGTGCTCGGTGTGCGTGTCATGGTCATGTTCCTGCGTTGGGTGATCAGGGCTTCTGCTGGCGGAAGATGTCGAACCAGGCGCGGTAGTCGGCCTGGGTGATGCAGTTGTCCGCGTCGAAATTCGCCAGGGGCTGGTAGCGGCTGTCGCCGACGCAAGCGCCCATGGCAGCGCGCTGGGCCTCGCGGTCGGCGGCGTCGATGCGGCCGTCGCCGTTGATGTCGCCGCGTTTGAGCAAGTGCAGGTTCAGGCGCGGGGCCGCTTCTTCGTAGCCATCGTTCAGGAACAGGCCGAAGAAGTACTCGCCCTCAGGGAAGCCAGCAAGGCTGAAGCTCTGGCCGCCGGCCGGCGCGGCCACATAGTTCCACTTCAGCGAGCCCGGACCACCGGGCACCATGCCCTTGCGGTAGAAGCCCAGCCAATGCTTGTTGCCGGCCGGCAGGCCCTGCCAGCTCAGATTGATGCTGTCGCCGATGCGGGAGACGCTGGCCGAGGCGTTGAAGCGCACCGGGTTGACCGGCGGCGGCGTCGGCACCAGCACCGGCGGCGAGTCCTGGGCCAGGGCCAGGCCGTTGAGCACGGGGTCGGTGTAGTCCAGGCCTGCGCCTTCGACATGGCCGGCCAGGCGGCGCCAGTACAGACTCTCGCCTTCCAGTGTCACGCCCAGGTCGTACCAGCCGCGGCTGGCATCCACGCTGCGCGTCTCGCTGTGGCTTTGCTGCGGCTGCAGCGTCAGCTCCAGCAGCTTGCCTTGGCCATAGGCCAGATCCACCAACTGGAGGCGCAAGACCTGGCTGCTGGTGTTGCTGAACTGCAGGCGCACGCTGCGGCTGGCCGGCTCTTCGCGCAGGCTCACCTCCAACTGGCGCGCTGCGCTGCCCAGCGCACCGCTGAACTCGCGCACAAAACCGTTCTGGCCATGGACCTTGAGCTGGTAGCGGTCGCCGCTCCAGTTCCAGACCTCGCGCTCGACGCGCGAGCCGGCGGCCAGGGTGTAGTGCCAGGGGCCGTCGCTGCGCAGGGCGGAGTAGACGATGAAGGGCTCAGCCACCGTGCCGCCATTGCCGAAGCTCAAAGCGAACTGGCGGGCCGTGCCCTGCACGGCGCCATCCACCTCGGCACGGTAGGGCATGGGGCAGGCCGGACGCGGCTGGCCGGTGCTCACCTGCTCCTGGCGCGGCAGCACCTGGGTGGCCGGCGGCCAGGCCGGCGCAGTGGCCTCGTACTTGGGGTACTCAGCCGTGCGCGGCACGCCGGCCGGCCAGGTCTGGTTCGGCTCGTCGAAGTTGAAGACGCTGAGCAAGTCACCGCACACCGCACGGCGCCAGGGCGAGATATTGGCGCACTGCACGGCCGCACGCTGCAGGCCCTTGCCCTGCACCAGCCATTCTTCAAGGAAACGGATCTGCGAGGTGTGGTCGAAGAGCTGGGAGTTGACGCGACCGCCCTTGCTCCAGGGCGAGATCACCAGGGTCGGCACGCGCGGGCCCAGGCCGATCGGTTCGCTGCCGTTGTAGACCTCGCCCTGCAGGCTGTTGGCCACCGTGCTGCGGCCGCGGCCGGCGTCCATGGGCGGCACGTTTGAGGGCATGTGGTCGAAGAAGCCATCGTTCTCGTCGTAGGTGATGATGAGCACGGTCTTGGCCCAGACCTCAGGGTTGTCGACCAGGGCGGCCAGCAGGCGGGCGCTGAAGTTCTCGCCGGCATTGGGCGTGGGCGAGGGATGCTCGCAGTACTCGGTCGGCGCACAGATCCAGGACACGGCCGGCAGGCGGCCGGCGCGCACATCGGCGGCAAAGTCATCGATCAACCACTGGCCGGTGGTTTGCGCGGCATTCGAGGCGTTCGAGCCCGGGGCCATGGCGCGGCACTTCTGGTACAGCGGCGATTCGGGCGTCAGCTTGCGGCCGGCCGCGTCGACGCGGAAGTTCTTGAAGTACTGCAGGTAGTTGTCGCCGTAGTTGTCCCACTCCTGGTAGACCTTCCAGCTGACGCCTTGCGCCTCCAGCACCTCGGCATAGCTTTGCCAGCTGATGCCCTGGGCAGCGGGGTTGTCGTTGGCGATGTCGGCGTTGTAGGTGCCGTTGGTGACGTTGTAGAGCCGGCTGTCGGGGATGCCGGTGACGTAGCCGGCCGTGTGGCCGCTCAGGGCATAGAAACGGTTCGGGTCGGTGGGGCCGAAGACCGAGCAGTGGTAGGCATCACAGGTGGTGAAGGCATCGGCTAGGGCGTAGTAGAAGGGCAGATCGCCGCGGTCGAAGTAGCCGAGAGACATGGATGTCTTCTTGGGCACCCAGGCGTTCCAGTCCTTCCAGGCGGCTTCGGTGCCCTTCCAGTGGTGGTCCAGGCCGACGTGCAAGGCGTTGGTGTTCTTGACGTCGTAGTGGTAGGGCAGCACATGGCTGCTGCCGCTGGGCTGGAACCAGACCGGCTTGCCCGAGGGCAAGGTGATGGCGCGTGGATCGCTGAAGCCGCGCACGCCGGCCAGGCAGCCGAAGTAATGGTCGAAGGAGCGGTTTTCCTGCATCAGGAAGACCACATGCTCGATGTCGCCGAGGCCGCCGCTGACGTGGCTGGCCGGTGTGGCCAGGGCGCGGGCGATGGTCTGGGCAAAGCTGGGCGTGCTGGCCAGGCCGGCAGTACCGGCAGCGGCGGCCAGAAAGCCGCGGCGGGAGGGGTTTTGAATTGTTCTGCTCATGGCGGTCTCCAGGCCGACCGCACAAGCCAAAAAGCGCGCACGGCCGGGGGTGAAAACCGCCGATTCTGAGAACCCGCGATGTCAGGCGATCCAGCGTGGCATGAGCTATTCAGACCATGCGCATGCAACCCTGTGCGAATGTCAGACCGCGATGCCCGCGCCGCGCTGCAGATGGCGCGCCGCGCCCTCACCTGCCACCCAGCCACTGGCCATGCTGGCTGTGAGCAGGTAGCCGCCGGTGGGCGCTTCCCAGTCCAGCATCTCGCCAGCGCAGAACAGGCCCTGCAGGCGCTTGATCATCAGCTGCTCGTCCAGCTCTTCCAGGCGCACGCCGCCGGCCGTGCTGATGGCCTCGGCCATCGGCCGGGTAGAGGCCAGGCGCAGCGGCAGGCGCTTGATGGTGCGGGCCAGAGTGGCTAGGTCGGCATACTCGTCCTTGCTCAGGACTTCGAACAACAAGCCGGCCTTCAGCCCTTCCAGACCGAGGCGGCTTTTCAGGTGCGTGGACATGGAACGCGAGCCGCGCGGGCGGGCCACTTCGTCCATGACAAAGCTGTCGCTGCGATCGGGCAGCAGGTCCAAATGCATCACCGCCTCGCCGAACTCGGCGATCTCTTCGCGCAGCAGGCTGGAGGCGGCGTAAATCAGCGAGCCCTCGACGCCGCTGGAGGTGATGACGAACTCGCCCTGGCGGGCAAAGCGGCGGCCGCTGCGACCCTGGAAATGCAGGGCCACCGGCTTGACCGGCTGGCCGGCAAAGCGATCGGCAAACAGCGGCGACCAGCCCGGCTGCGGCCGGCCCTCGCGGGCCAGGCCCAGATTGAAGCCGCAGTTGGCGGCGCGCAGGCCGGCGATGTCCACCCCATGCGCGGTCAGCAGCGGCACCCAGCCAGCGTTGGAGCCCAGTTGTGGCCAGGACGCGCCGCCCAGGGCCAGCACCACGGCGCCGGTGTGCGGCAGGGTCAGCTGCTCATCCCCGTGAGCGAAGCGCAGACAGCCCTCTTCGTCCCAGCCCAGCCAGCGGTGGCGCATGTGAAAACGCACTCCGCTGTTGCGCAAACGGGCCAGCCAGGCGCGCAGCAAGGGCGCGGATTTCATGTCCACCGGGAACACCCGACCGGAACTCCCGACGAAGGTGTCCACGCCCAGCTCGGCCGCCCAAGTGCGCAGGGCCGGGCCGTCGAAGTGAGCCAGCCAAGTGCCGACTTCCTCGCAGCGTTCGGCAAAGCGGCTGCGAAAACTCAGGCTGTCCTCGGAATGGGTGAGGTTGAGGCCACCCTTGCCGGCCAGCAGGAACTTGCGCCCCACCGAGGCCATGGCGTCGTAAACATCGACCACCATGCCGGCCGCGCGCAGGCGCTCGGCGGCCATCAGCCCGGCGGGTCCACCGCCGATGACGACGGCATGGCGGGAATCGATGGCTAGTGGGGATACAGACATGAAATGGCGAGTTCGGAGTTGGGCCGGGAGTGTGCCAGATCGCGCCGCCAGGACCGGCTTTAGGCCTCAGGGCGGTGTGACTTCCCGCCGCATGTCGATATGTTCAATGTCATCGTCCAGATAGGGCTCCGACGTGGCGACAAAACCCAGACTGACATAGAACTCGCGCAAATAGCTCTGCGCCTGGATCTCCACCGCTTGGCCCGGCCAGTACTCAGCACAGCCGTGCAAGGCCTGCTCCATCAGAGCCCGGCCCGCGCCCCGACCGCGTGCGGCCGGCGAGGTGACCACCCGGCCAATCATGGGCTGAGTCTGGTCCGAGCCCTTGGTGCCGGGCGGCACCAGGCGGGCGTAGGCCAGCAACTCGCCGCTGTCCTCGTCCTGGCCCAGCAGGTGCAAGACCGCCGGGTCATGGCCGTCTAGATCCAGGTAGACGCAGTCCTGCTCCAGTACAAAAACCTGGGCGCGCAAGGCCAGGGCGGCATACAAGTCGTGCACGCTCAAGCCCTCGAAAGGCAGGCAGCGCCAGCGCAAGGTGGAGTCGGCCGCCATCAGACCAGCTTCACCAGCTGCTTGCCGAAATTGCGGCCCTTGAGCAGGCCGAGGAAGGCCTCGGGCGCCGCATCCAGGCCTTGTGCCACCGACTCGCGGAACTTGAGCCGGCCGCTGGCGACCAGGCCACCCAGTTCCTTGAGCGCCTCAGGCCAGAGCTCCATGTGCTCGCTGACGATGAAACCCTCGACCTTCATGCGGTTGGTCAGGATGAGCTGCGGGTACTGCAGAGGGATGGGCTCGCCGTTGTAGCCAGAAATCATGCCGCACATGGCGACGCGGCTGAAGGCATTGGCGCGCAGCAGCACGGCGTCGAGGATGAGCCCGCCGACGTTCTCAAAGTGGCCGTCGATGCCGTCCGGGCAGGCGGCCTTGAGCGCTTGCGAGAGCGAGGCCAAATCGGGGTGCTGCTTGTAGTCGATGCAGGCATCGAAGCCCAACTCCTCGACCACGTAACGGCATTTCTCCGCCCCGCCGGCCAGGCCAACCGCCCGCGCACCGCGCGCCTTGGCCAATTGGCCCACCACCGAACCGACGGCGCCGCTGGCCGCACTGACCACCACGGTCTCGCCGGCCTTGGGACGGATGATCTGGGTCAGGCCGTACCAGGCGGTCACGCCGGGCATGCCGACCGCGCCCAGATAGGCCGACAGCGGAATGTGGCGGGTGTCCACCTTGTTGAGCACGCCGCGCTGGTTGGCATCGACCACGAAATGCTCTTGCCAGCCACCCATGCCCACCACCGAATCACCGACCTGGAAGGCGGGGTTGCGCGAGGCGATCACCTCGCCGGCGGTGCCACCCAACATGACGGCATCCAGGGCTTGAGGTGCGGCGTAGCTCTTGCTGTCGTTCATGCGGCCGCGCATATAGGGGTCCAAGCTCAGGAAATGGTTGCGCACCAGCACCTGGCCTTCGGCCAGCTCAGGCAGGGCCTGCTCGACCAGGCGGAAGTTGTCCAAGCTCGCCTCACCCTGGGGGCGCGAAGCCAAAACGATTTGACGGTTGAAACTCATGAAAGGACTCCTTGTACTGACTGGCTCCGGATTCCACCATGGGCCGCGGTCACCCGGTGCAAAACAGGCGACAAAAAGGGCCGGACACAAACTCTCCTCAAGCCGGTCGTGCTGCAGCCGATACCCGGTAGGTCACCGTTTGCTCGGACCCGGCCCCGCCACGCCTGCACTGGCCACGGGGCAAGAGACAGACCCGTGGGAGTGAAGCAGGCCACCCAGAGGGCCGAATTTCGACACATTCACGTTGGAGACTCTATGCAGCTGTCTGACTACAAGATTTCCACCAAATTGGTGGGCGCATTCACCGCGGTCGCCCTGATCGGCGCCGTCATTGGCACGGTCGCGATCATGAATATGAAGCGCATCAACGATGCCGACACCAAGCTCTATGAGCAAGAGCTGCTCGGTCTGTCGCTGACCAAGGAAGCCAATGTGCGGCGCCTGCAGGCCGTGGTGGCCGTGCGCGACGCCATCCTGGCCACCGACGCGGCCGAACGCGAGCGTGCCCTCGGCCTGATGAACGAATCGCGCAAGCAATGCAACGATTTGCTCGATCAAGCCGGCAAGCTCTATGTCACAGACAAGGGCAAGGCCGAGCTGGCCTCCCTGCGCAGCCATTGGGCCAAGGACCAGCAGGTGGCCCAGGAAATGATCAAGCGCATTGGCGTGACCGAGCTGTCGGGCTCCACCGATGCGATCAAGTTCATCAAGTCCGACATGACGCCTCAGGGCGTGCTGGTCGACCAGACTCTGACCGGCCTGACCCGGCTCAAGGAAGATGAAGCCAAGGCCTTGTCCAAAGCCAATGACGAGCTTTACGCCAGCAGCCGCAACACCACGATCGCACTGATCGTGCTGGGCGTGATGGCCGGCATCGGCCTCGGCTTGGGCATCAGCCGCCATGTCACCGCGCCCCTGGCTCGGGCCATGGATGGCGCTCAGCGCATGAGCGAAGGCGATATGACCGTGGACCTGCGCAACGAGGGCCGCGACGAAACCTCACAGCTGCTGCAAGCACTGGAGGCCATGCGCAGTCGCTTGCTGGAGATCGTCGCGAATGTGCGCGACAACTCCGAGAGCGTGGCCACTGGCGCGGGCGAGATTGCCCAGGGCAATGCCGACCTCAGCCAACGCACCGAGGAGCAAGCCAGCGCCCTGGAAGAGACCGCCGCCACCATGGACGAACTGGGCTCGACCGTGCGCAACAACGCCGACAACGCCAAGCAGGCCAATCAGCTGGCGCTCGGCGCTTCGCAGATCGCCACGCGTGGCGGTGATGTGGTGGGCGAGGTGGTCGAGACCATGCGCGGCATCAACGACAGCTCGAAGAAGATCTCCGACATCATCAGCGTCATCGACGGCATTGCCTTCCAGACCAATATCCTGGCTCTGAATGCAGCCGTGGAAGCCGCCCGGGCCGGAGAGCAAGGCCGCGGCTTTGCCGTGGTGGCCAGCGAGGTGCGCAACCTCGCCCAGCGCAGCGCCGATGCGGCCAAGGAGATCAAGTCACTGATCAGCGCCAGCGTCGAGCGCGTCGAGCAGGGCACGATGCTGGTGGACCGCGCCGGCACCACCATGACCGAGATCGTCGGCGCCATCAAACGCGTCAGCGACATCGTCGGCGAGATCAGTGCCGCCAGCAGCGAGCAAAGCTCGGGCATCGCCCAGGTCGGCGAGGCGGTCACACAGATGGACAAGGTGACCCAGCAGAACGCCGCCCTGGTCGAGCAGAGCGCGGCGGCCGCCGAGAGCTTGCGCGTGCAGGCCTCGCAGCTGGTCCAGGCCGTGGCGGTGTTCAAACTTCGTTGAGAGCCCTGAACTTTCGCGCAGGGCCGTGGCTGCGTGGCGTCACAGCCCTGGCCGGCCTGCTGTGCTGGGTCGGCCTTCTGCTGCTGCCCCGCCCCGCCCAGGCGGCCGAGCTGCGCATCTGCCAGGCCGACCCCCAACGCTATGCCTACCGCATGGCCTTGACACGTCTGATCCTCGAGCGCACCGAGCGACCCGGTGAACGCTCGCAGCTGCGCGCCTACGCTGACGGCCCCGATCCCACGCAAGAGCGCTGCTTGGGTCTTTTGCGCCAGGGCCAGGTCGATCTGGCCTACCTGCCGCCCAGCGAGGAACTGCTACGAGAATTCAGCAGCATCAAGATCGACTTGCACAAAGGCATGCTGGGCTACCGGCTGCTGCTGATTCACAAGAAAGACCGCGCCCTGTTCGAGCAGGTGAACAGCTTGGCTGATCTGCGCCAGTTGACCGGAGGTTTCGGGCGGCAATGGGCTGACTTCGGCATGTTCGAGCGCAACGGCCTGCCGGTGGTCGGGGTGGCGCAAGGCAGCGCCTTGCTGCCCATGTTGCAAAGCGGGCGCTTCCACTACTTTCACCGCGGCTTGCATGAGGCCTGGGCGGAACTGGAGGCCAACCCCGAGATCAAGCAATTGATGGTCGAGCCGCGCATCGCCCTGCACTACCCCTTCCCGGTCTACTACATGTTCCGCGCTGACAAGCTGGCGCTGCGTCAGCGCTTTGAAAAAGGGCTGGAACGCATCCAGGCCGACGGCAGCTTCGACCAGCTCTTCCTCCAGCATTTCCAGACCATCGCCCGCCGGGCCCGACTGGATTCACGCACCGTCATCGAGATCGAGCAGCCCCTGCCTCAGGGCCTGCCGCCCGTGGACACGCAGCTGTGGCGCAAGTCCTGATCACTCGCTACTGCGGCGCTGCAAGGCTTTCAAAGCTCGCCCCTGGGTGGGCAAAGCGCGCAAGTACTTGAACGTGGCGGTGGCGTGAGCCACCAGCTGGCCATCCTCGCCGAGGATGGAGCCTTCGCAGAAAGCCATGGTGGTGGAGCGGTGCAGCAGCTTGCCCAGGGCACGCAGCTCGCCTTCGCCAGGGCGCATGAAGGAGGTCTTCATCTCCACCGTCACCACGCCCGGGCCCATGCCCTCGGCCTTCATGTGGATGCTGCGCGCCGCATGGGCCATGGCCACGTCCAGCATGGTCATGAGCACGCCGCCATGGGCCACCTCCCAGCTGTTCAGGTGCCCCTCGGAGAGATCCACCCGCAGCTCGGCCTGGCCGTCTCCCATGCTGTGCAGTTCCAGGCCCAGCTGTTCGACGAAAGGGATGTGGACGGGGAATTGAAGAGGCATGGCTGTGGAAGATGAGTGAACGGGTGAACAGGTGAACCGGTGAATTCACCCCGGCATTCTCACCCGTTCACCCGTTCACCCCCTCACCACTTACCCCACCTCGACCGCAGCCAAATCATCACCACCCCGATCAGCACGGCCACACCGCCTTTGATCGCCAGGATCCAGCCCAGCAGCTCGGCATCGCTCAGGCCCTGCTTCATCAAAAACACCCCCAGGATGACGGCCAGCAGGCCGCCGTAGATCAAGACCCAGATCAGCGCCTCGACATGGCCCAGCCAGCGCGGCGGCGGGCGCTCCGAATGGTCTTCTTGCTCCTCCATCTGGGCGAGCCCTCCCCGGCTCAGAACCACCCATCCTGCATCTCGCGGCACAGCGGCTCGCGGCTCTCAACCACGGCCAGCCAGGCGCCGATCTTGGGCAGCTCATAACGATAGAAATACGCGGTGGCGGCGCGCTTGCCTTGCGCGAAGTCCGAGTTCACCGCTGCATCGTCCAGCGCCAGTGTGACATCCAGCCACAACCAGGCCAGCACCCCGTGGCCAAAAGCCTGCAAATACGGTGTGGCATTGGCCAGAGCGACCTCGGGCTCGCCCGTGGCCCAGGCGGCCTTGCTGGCCCGGCCCAGCTGAGCCAGTGCGGCCGCCAGCTGATTGCCCTGGGCCGCCAGGGCCGGCCGCTGCAGGGCCGCCTCGACCGTGCGGTTGATGCGCGCGGCCAGCACGCGCAAGGCCTGGCCGCCGTTCAGCACCACCTTGCGGCCCAGCAGGTCCAGGCCGTGGATGCCGTGCGTGCCCTCGTGGATCATGTTCAGGCGGTTGTCACGCCAGTACTGCTCGACCGGAAAATCGCGCGTATAGCCAGCACCGCCCAGCACCTGGATGGCCAGGCTGTTGGCCTCCAAACACCATTCGCTGGGCCAGCTCTTGGCGATGGGGATCAAGACCTCCAGCAGCTGCGCCGCCTCGGCCGCCGCTTCCGGCGCCCCGGTCTTTTGCTCATCGACCAGGCGCGCGCAGAACAGCTCCAGCGCCAGCGCGCCCTCGACATAGCTCTTCTGCGCCAGCAGCATGCGCTTGACGTCGGCATGCTCGATGATCAGCTGCTGCGGCTGGGCCGCGTCCTTGACGCCCATTCCCAGGCTGCGACCCTGCGGCCGCTGGCGGGCATAGGCCAGGCTGGCTTCAAAACCGGCATAGCCCAGCATGGTGGCGGCCAGGCCCACGCCGATGCGCGCCTCGTTCATCATGTGGAACATGCAGCGCAGGCCCTCGCCGGGCTGGCCGACCAGATAGCCGATGGCCCCTGCCCCGCCTTCGCCAAAATTCAGCAGGCAGTTGCTGGTGCCGCGGAAACCCAGCTTGTGGTTGAGGCCGGCCAGGGCCACCGCGTTACGCTGGCCGTTCAGGCGGCCTTCGGCATCGACGCCATGCTTGGGCACGATGAAGAGCGAGATGCCGCGCGCGCCCGGCACCAGACGGCCTTGCGCATCGGGGATCTTGGCCAGCACCAGGTGGACAATATTCTCGCTCAGCTCATGCTCGCCGGCCGAGATCCACATCTTGTGGCCGCGCAGGCGGTAGCGCGGGCCCAGAGGGTCCAGTTCAAAGCCCTCGCCATCGGGCACAGCCCGGGTCTGAATGTCGGACAGGGAGGAGCCCGCCTGCGGCTCGCTCAAGCACATGGTGCCGAACCAGCGGCCCTGAAGCTGCGGCTGGGCGAACACGGCGCGCTGGCGCTCGCTGCCATGGGCCAGCAGCAGGTTGGCATTGCCCACGGTCAGCAAGGCATAGCCGCTGATGCCCACGCTGGCCTTCTGGAAAAAAGCATGGGCAGCGGTCTCGATCACGCAGGGCAGCTGCAGGCCGCCCTGGGCCTCGTCCTGCGAGGCGGCCAGCATGCCGGAGGCGATGTAGGCGTCCAGCGCCTGCTTGGTGGAGGCCGGCAGGATCACGCGCTCGCCGTCGAAGCGCGGCTCCTCGGCATCGCAGGCGCGGTTGGCCGGCGCGAACTGCTCGGCGGCGATGCGCTCGCAGCTGTCCAGCACGGCGGCATAGCCCTCCAGCGAATGCTCGGCAAAGCGCGGCCGCTCGCTCAGCGACTGGACCTGCAGCCAGTCGCGCAGCAGAAAGTCCAGGGTGGCGCGCAAAGCCATCACAGCACCTCGAAGACGCCGGCCGCACCCATGCCGCCGCCGATGCACATGGTCACGCAGATGCGCTTGGCGCCACGGCGCCGGCCTTCCAGCAGAGCGTGGCCCGTCATGCGCTGGCCTGAGACACCGTAGGGATGGCCCAGGGCAATCGCGCCGCCGTTGACATTGAGCCGCTCCTGCGGAATGCCCAGCCGATCGGCGCAGTACAGCACCTGCACGGCAAAGGCCTCGTTCAGCTCCCAGAGGTCGATGTCGTCCACCGTCAGGCCCAGGCGCTGCAAGACCTTGGGCACGGCGAAGACCGGGCCGATGCCCATTTCGTCGGGCTCACAGCCGGCCACCGCAAAGCCGAGGAAGCGGCCCAGGGGCTGCAGGCCTTCGCGCGCGGCCAGGGCCTCGCTGACCAGCACGCAGGCGCCCGCGCCGTCCGAGAACTGGCTGGCATTGCCGGCCGAAACCAAGCCGCCAGGCAGCGCGCTGCGCAGGTCCTTGATGCCCTCAAACGTCGTGCCTTCGCGCAGGCCTTCGTCATGGCTGACCGTCACTTCACGCGTGCTCAGGCCGCGCAGCTTGTCGGCCACGCCCATCTGCACGGTGATGGGGGCGATTTCCTCGGCAAAGCGCTCGGCCGCCTCGGCGGCGCAGGCGCGCTGCTGGCTTTGCGCGCCGTACTGGTCCATGCGCTCGCGGCTGATGCCATAGCGCTGAGCCACGGTTTCGGCCGTCTGCAACATGCTCCAGTAGAGCTCGGGCTTGTGCTGTTGCAGCCAGGGCTCCTGCGCCATGTGGCGGTTCATCTCGTTTTGCACGCAGGAGATGCTCTCGACCCCGCCGGCGACAAACACCTCGCCCTCGCCGGCCATGATGCGCTGGGCCGCCAGGGCAATGCTTTGCAGGCCGCTGGAGCAAAAGCGGTTGACCGTCATGCCGCTGACGCTGACCGGCAGGCCGGCGCGCAAGGCGATCTGGCGGGCGATATTGCCGCCGGTCGTGCCCTCGGGAAAGGCGCAACCCATCAGCACATCCTCGACCCGCTCGGGCGCGAGGCCGGCGCGGGCCACGGCGGCCTGCACCACATGGCCACCCAGGGTGGCACCGTGAGTCATGTTGAAAGCGCCCTTCCAGCTCTTGGCCAGAGGGGTGCGGGCGGTGGACACAATCAGGGCGTGGCTCATGGCGATTCAGCTCCGAAATTCTTGAGGTGTGGAGGGCTAGGCAGTGGTCAAGGCTGGAGGGGTTGTCAGCTGTTGAAGCTCTTGCCCTCGGCCACCAGGCGCTGCAGCAGGGGCGCGGGTTCCCAGAAGGCCGCATCGTCCTGCGGGTTGCGTGCCAGGCGCTTCATGGTCTGCAGCACATTGAAGAGGCCCAGGCTGTCGGCATAGCACATGGGGCCGCCGCGCCAGAGCGGGAAGCCATAGCCGCTGAGGTAGACCATGTCGATGTCCGAAGCGCGTTGGGCGATGCCCTCCTCCAGCAGGCGGGCGCCCTCGTTGACCAGGGCCAGCACCAGGCGCTCGACGATCTCTTCATCGCGGATCTGGCGCGGCTGCAGGCCCAGGGCGGCGCGGTGCTCGGCCAGCAAGGCTGCCACCTCGGGCGAAGGCAGGGCCTCGCGCCGGCCGGGCCGATAGTCGTACCAGCCGGCTTGGGTCTTCTGGCCGAAGCGGCCGCGCTCGCACAGGCGGTCGGCGCTTTGCGAATAGCGCTGCTCGGGCCGCTCGATCGCGCGGCGCTTGCGGATGGCCCAGCTGATGTCGTTGCCGGCCAGATCGTTCATGCGGAAGGGGCCCATGGCGAAGCCAAAGGCCTCGGCCGCGCGGTCCACCTGCTCGGGCGAGCAGCCCTCGTCCAGCAGAAAGCCGGCTTGGCGCGCGTACTGCTCGATCATGCGGTTGCCGATGAAGCCGTCGCAGACACCGGCCACCGCCGCCGTCTTGCGGATCTTCTTGGCCAGGGCCATGGCGGTGGCCAGCACATCGTGGCCGGTGGCCGCGCCGCGCACCACCTCCAGCAGCTTCATCACCTGGGCCGGGCTGAAGAAATGCAGGCCCAGCACATCCTGCGGGCGGCGGGTGAATCCGGCAATCGTGTTGATGTCCAGGGTCGAGGTGTTGGAGGCCAGGATGGCACCGGGCTTGGCCGCGGCGTCGATCTGCTCGAAGACCTGGCGCTTGACGGCCAGATCCTCGAACACCGCCTCGATCACCAGGTCGGCCTCGGCGATGTCGGCATAGCTGAGGCTGCCGCGCAGCAGGGCCAGGCGCGCGTCCAGCTTGTCCTGCTTGAGCTTGCCATTGCTCAGCTGCGCCTCGTAAGCACCGCGGATGCGGGCCAGGCCGCGCTCCAGCGCCTCGGCCTGGCTTTCCAGCAGCACGACGGGCAGGCCGGCGTTGAGGAAATTCATGGCGATGCCGCTGCCCATGGTGCCGGCGCCGATCACCGCCACCTGGCGGATCTCGCGCAGCGGCGTGCCGGGCGGCAGATCGGCGATCTTGGACGCCGCCCGCTCGGCCACAAAAGCATGGCGCAGCGCCTTGGACTCGGGCGTGATCATCAGGGCCGCAAAGCCCTCGCGCTCGGCGCGCAGGCCTTGCTCGAAAGGCAGGTTCACGGCCGCAGCCACCGCCTCCAGGCAGCGCAGCGGCGCCGGGAAGTTGCGGCTCTGCGCGGCCACCATGTTTCGAGCGAACTGGAAGAAGGCCTCAGGGTTGGCATGTGTGGCCGGCAGATCGCGCACGCGCGGCAGCGGGCGCTGCGCGGCGATCTCGCCGGCAAAGGCCAGGGCCGCCTCCAAGACCTCGCCGGCCACCACCCGGTCGAACAGCTTTTGCCCGGGCACCTGGGCCAGCAGTTCGGCCGCCACGATCTCGCCGCTGACGATCAGGTTCAGCGCCGCCTCGACACCGAGGGCACGCGGCAGGCGCTGCGTGCCGCCGGCGCCGGGCAGCAGGCCCAGTTTCACCTCGGGCAAGGCGACCTTGGTGCCGGCGGCCACCACGCGGTAGTGGCAGCTCAGGGCCAGCTCCAGACCACCGCCCATGCAAACGCTGTGCACGGCCGCCACCACCGGCTTGCTGCAGGCTTCGACCAAGGCCACCACGCTGGGCAGATTGGGCTCGCTCATGGCCTTGGGGCTGCCGAACTCCTTGATGTCGGCCCCGCCCGAGAAGGCCGCGCCGGCGCCCGTCATCACCACGGCCGTGACGGCCGGGTCCGCCTCGGCCCGCTCGATGGCAGCGACGATGGCCTGGCGTGTCGCCAGGCCCAGGCCGTTGACCGGCGGATTGTTCAGGGTGATGACAGCGGTGCTGCCGCGGACTTCGTAGAGGGTGGACATGGGCGTGCGTGGTGAATGGTGGGTGGCTTGGGGGTGAACAGGTGAAGAGGCGGCGATTCGTGGACAGGGTCTGTGTTTCACGATTCACGATTAGCGATTCACCTGTTCACCTGTTCACCCCAAAAAAGAACGATCGTTCGATTCTAGGCAGATGCACCCGGGCGGGTTGTCGCATCCGGATCAGGGTTAGCCCGAGTCGTCTGGCTTGCGCCTAATATGCGCGGCCTTCCAGAATCCAAACTTATGCGTCTTTCACTGCGTACTCCTCGGTTTCTTGCCGCAGCACTGCACCCCGACATCCCCAGCGATCCGGCGCTCTGCCCCAACTGCGGCAGCCGCTTTGCCGAGCCGCGGCCGAACTACTGTGGGGAATGCGGGCAGGAATCGCGCCTGCGCGCGCCGACGCTGGGTGAGTTCGGTCAGCAACTGGGAGGCGCCTACATCTCCATGGAAGGCGCGCTCTGGCGCACGCTCTGGCGCCTCTTCCTGCTGCCCGGACAGCTGACGCTGGAGTACTTCGCCGGCCGGCGCCGCCGCTATGTGCTGCCGCTGCGCCTGTACCTGACCATCAGCGTGTTGGCCCTGCTGGTCCTGCGCCTCGTGACCGCGCCGCAATTGGAGGCCCAGGCCGAAAGCGACGCACGCGAAGCCGCGGAGACGGCAGCCGCTGCTTCGGCGCCAGCGTCTGGGTCTGCACGGCCGCCTGCGCCGACCGCCAAAGCACGCCCCTCGGTGGTGGAACTGGAACCCGACGAAGAGCAGAACTTCCAGGTCGGCGGCCTGGCTGGCATGCGCTTTGGCATCAAGAACAAGAAATTCTTCTGCGAGCGCTTGCCCGAATCCATGTGCAAGCGCCTGGAAAAACGCCTGGCCCATGGTCGAGAGCACCTGAAGCAGGAAATCCTCGGTGTCATCCTGCGCAGCCTGAACAATCTGGGCGCCACGATGTTTGCGCTGCTGCCCGCCTTCGCCTTGTGGCTGAAGCTGATCTTCATGGACAAGCGTCTGCGCTACACCGAGCACCTGGTCTTCGCCCTGCATTTGCACGCCTTCTGGTTTGCCATGCTGATGCTGATGCTGGTGCCGCTCAGCGGCCTACAAGGCAGCGCTTGGCTCGCCACCATGGTCTACCCCTTGGTCGCCATCCAGCGGGTTTACCGCACCCGCTGGTGGAGCACCCTGCTGCGTGCCGCGCTGCTGGCCCTGCTCAACCTCTTCGTGACGACCTTGACCGTGGCCCTGCTTTTCCTGGCCACTCTGGTGAGCTGAGCCTAGGCACGGCCTCTGCGGGCCGCTCACAATGCGCGGGCGCGGCGTGATCTCTTGTCATCCGCCCGCCCAGCCATGTCCACACGCCCCCGCCGCAAGGCCACCCATCTCTTGAGCGCCAGCGAGCTGCGCGGCCTGGCCCAACTGGCCACCCAGGGCACGCTGGGCGTGACCGACATCGTCGAGGGCATGCACCAGGCCGTCTGGTCACGGCTGGGGATGCAAGGCCGGCGCGAAGAGGAAAAGACCCGCAGCGCTGGCCTGACCGGCCTGGTCTACCGCAGCATCCGCGGCAGCACCCGCTTGCTGGGTCAGGGTGTCGACCAGTTGCTGGCAGCCTGGCCAGCGGATGAATCCAAGGCCCTATCCGAACCCTCGCCCCAGCGCCTGGCGCTGCTGGCTGTGCTCAACGGCGTGATGGGCGACCATCTGGCCGACAGTGGCAACCCGCTGGCTTTGACCATGAGCGTGCAGCAGCCCGAGGCCAGCAGCCAGCAAGCCACGGGCCACCTCTTGCTGCTGATCCACGGCCTGTGCATGAACGATCTGCAATGGAGAAGCGAAGACACTGAAACCGGCCAAGCCCATGACCACGGAGAGATCCTGGCCCGCGCCCTGGGCGCCAGCCGGCTTTACCTGCGCTACAACTCAGGCCGCCACATCTCGCAGAACGGCCGGGACCTGGCGCAACTGCTGCAGCAAACGGTGGACGCCTGGCCGGTGCCGGTGAAACGCATCACCATCGTCGGCCACAGCATGGGTGGTCTGGTCGCACGCAGCGCGGTGCAGCTGGCGCAAGTGGCACGTCTGGGCTGGCTCAAGCGCTTGTACAGCTTGGTTTTTCTGGGCTCCCCGCACCAGGGCGCGCCGCTGGAGCGGGCCGGGCATTGGGTGGACCTGCTGCTGGGCAGCAACCGGCACAGTGCGCCACTGGCCCGCCTGGGCCAGCTGCGCAGCGCCGGCATCACCGACCTGCGCCACGGCCTGGTCCAAGACGCCGACTGGCAGGGCCGCGACCGCTTTGCCGCCGGCCATCTGCCGCATCAACCCCTGCCCCTGCCGGCCGGCATCGCCTGCTACACGGTGGCGGGCACCACGGCTGCCAAGCGCAGCCCCATGGCCGACCGGCTGCTGGGCGACGGCTTGGTGCCGCTGCGCAGCGCTCTCGGCGAGCACGAAGATCCGGCCTTGCGCTTGGACTTTGCGCCCGAGGCCCGCAACATCCAATACCGCTGCGGTCATCTGCAGCTGCTCAGCAACCCGGCAGTCAGCCAGCAGCTGCTGGCCTGGCTGGCGCCTTCGCCCGCGAAAGCGAAGTAAAGCGCGTCAGAGGCCGCGCAGCAGCTGCTGCACTTCGGCCTGGTTGCCGTACTGCTTGCCGCTGGTGGCCAGGCGGTTCAACTCGACCGCGGCCAGGCGCTTGTCGCCGGCCTTGAGGTAGAGCTTGGCCAGGCGCATGCGCAGATCGTGGTTCTGCGGCTGCAGCTCCAAAGCCTGCACCTGCACCTCGATCGCGCGCGGCAGCTTGTTGTCGGCCTCCAGCACCGAGGACAAGGTGTCCAGGAAGGCCGGCTGCTTGGGCGCGATCTGCACCGCTTTCTCGGCCAAGGCCAAGCCGCCCGGTTTGTTCAGCTTCATGGCCAACCAGGCCAGGTTGTTGAGCACGGCCGGGTTCTCGGGCTGCAGCTTCTGCACCGCCGCAAAGCGGCCTTCTGCCGCGGCCAGCTGGCCCTGATTCAGCTCGACGCCGCCGAGGTAGAACAGGAACTCGGCGTCGTTCGGGTGGGCCTTGAGCCAGTCCTGCGCATGCTTGTCGGCCTCGGCCTTGGCGCCGCCCAGGCTCAGGGCCAGGTGCAGCTTGCTCGCCACCGCCGGATCGGGCGCTTTCTCCAGGCTGCGGCGCATGGCGGCGGCGGCCGCCGGCCAGGCCTTTTGGTTGGCCTGCACATCACCTTCGAGGCTGTAGCCCAGCGGCGAGGCTGGCGCGCGCTTTTGGATCAGGGCTGCCGTGGCCAGCGCTTCCTTGGGCTCGCCATTGGCCAGCTGCAGCTCGCCGAGCCGGCGCTGGACCACCAGGTTGTCGGGCGACAGCTCCAGCGCATGCTTCAAATTGCTGATCGCGGTCGGGTACTTCTTGAGCGCGGCATAGACCTCGGCCAGGCGCAGCGACGGCAGCGGCGAACGCGGCATGGCGCGGGACAGGGCGTTGAAGGACTCCAAGGCCTGCTGGTACTCACCGGCCACGGTGCGGGCCCGGCCTTGCGCTTCCATCAAGTCGGCACTTTCCGGCATGGCGGCAATGCCTTGCTCGGCGGCGCTCAGCGCAGCCTTGAGATTGCGTTCCTTGAGCTGGAAATCGATCAAGGCCACACGCGGCGCCGCGGCACTGGGCTTGCTGGCGATGGCCTTGTTGATCATGGCCTCGATCTCGGCCTTGGGTGCGCCGCGTTGCTCGGCCAGCTCGGCCAGCGCCAGCTGCGCATTGACATTGTCCGGGTCGGCCACCAGCAAGGTCTCGAAGCGCTGCTTGGCTGCCGCCGGCTGCTTGTCATTGATGTCCAGCGAAGCCAGCAAGGCCGCGGCCGGATAGAACTTGGGGTCGATCTTGAGGGCCTGCTCCAGGCTCTTGCGAGCTCCGGCCGTGTCGCGCCGGGCCAGGAACACCAGGCCGCGCAGATTGTGCGCCATGGGTTTGTCCGGCTGCTTGCGCTCCAGCACGGCGATGGCGGCCAGCGCCTTGTCCAGATCACGGCGCTGCAGATGGGCGCGGATCAGGGCCACATCAGCCACCGTGCTGGGGTCAGAGTCGGAAATGCTCTTGAGCTCCGCCAGCACGTCCTCTGCCGAGGCGCTGGCGCCACGCCCCAGAGCCAGCTGGGTGCGGCTGCGCGTGTCGGCCGGGTTGAGCTTGGCCGCCTGGGCGAAATAGCCGGCCGCCTTCTTGTCGTCGCCATTCTGGCGGTAGGCCTCGCCGGCCAGCGAGTAGAGCTGGGCATCGATGGGCGACGCGCCTTGCAGCAGGGGCTGCAGCGCCGCCACGGCCTTGGCCGGCCGACCGGTCAAGAGATAGACCTGGGTCAGCATGCGCCGGGCCAGCCCCAGATTGGGGGAAATCTTGAGCGCCTTGCCCAGATACTCCTCGGCCTGCACATAGCCCTTGAGCTCGAACTCGATCGCTCCGCCCAGCTGCAGGGCCAAGGGATTCTCGGGCGCCATCTTGAGCAGTTGCTGGCTGAGCTCGCGCGCCTTGGAAAATTCGCGCTGACGGAAGGTCAGCAAGGCCTCGAAATACAGGGTTTGCGGATGGCCGGCCAGCACCTTCTTGAGCGCGGCCAGCTGTTCGGCCGCGGCCGGCAGATCACCGCTGTCCAGCCAGTGGTTGAGCAGGCCAGTGTGCGCGGACACATCGCCGGGTTGCAGAGCCAGAGCTTGGCGGTAGGCCGCCACAGCAGCCTGGCCACCGGCCTCGGCCGCCTTGCTGTCCTCGGCTTTGTCGAGCGGTTTGCCGGCGCTGGCGGCTGCCGCCTGGGCTTGCGCGGACTCGACCCGGCGCGTCACCATCAGGATGTCACCCTTGAGGCGCCAGCCCTCGGCCAGCTTGGGCTCACGCTGCAGCAGCGAGTCCAGCATCTGCAGTGCGCCCGCGAAGTCGCCATCACGGGCCTTCATGCGCACCTGGAGGATCTGGGTGGCCGGGAAATCGGGCTGGGCCTGGAGTGCCTCGGCGATTGCCGCACTGGCCTTGTCCTGGGCGCCGGTGGATTCATAGGCAATCGCCAACGAGGTCAGCAGATCAGCACGCGCCTTGGCATCGCCGGGCCGCGTGTTGCCATGCTGCTCAATCAAGGCCTTGTAAGAGTCATTGGCAATCATGGCCCGTGCCAAAACCGGCAGCACCTGGTCGGCCGACGCCTTCAGGGCCAAAGCCTTGCCCAGCTCCACCTCGGCCGAACGGCTGTCACCGGCGGCCAGAAAGGCCTGACCCAGCAGTAAACGCGCCTCGGCCGCCTCAGGCGACTTCTGCAGGGCATTCTTCAACTGGATGATGGCGGTCTTGTGGTCACCCTTGCCCATCGAGCCCCGGGCTGAGGCCATCAGGCTGTCATAACTCTCTCCGCCACAGGCCGCCAAGAGACAGGCGGTCAGGACACTGGTGGCAATCAGCTTGGGAGTGGACATGGGATAGGCGCAATGGGTCTGAGGCTGAAGAAACCGGCCCCGCCGCTGACAGGGCGGCTGGAGCCAAGGAATGGCCGGCAAAGTATAGGGGCGGGTCCGGCTGGCTACACTGGCCCGATGCCTGCTCCAGACCTCGTTTCACCGGCCAATTCGCCTCGCGATGCCGAGCATTTCTCTGCCAACCAAGCGGGCCGGGTGCCGCCGCCTGAGGTCTGGCTAAACCGCTTCGCAGCCCTAGGCCCGGCCTTCCATACCGAGCTGCCGCCGCAAGGCTTGCCCCAACCGGTCTGGGTGGCGCAGAGCACGGCCAGCGCGGCCGAGCTGGGCTGGCCCGAGGACTGGTGGCAGCGCGAGGACTGGAACGCCCTGGAGGTGCTGAGCGGCAATGCGGCCTGGCCCGGCATGCGCACGCTGGCCAGCGTCTACAGCGGCCACCAGTTCGGCGTCTGGGCTGGCCAGCTCGGCGACGGCCGCGCCCATCTGCTGGGCGAGATCGCCACACCGGGCGGCAGCCTCGAGTTACAGCTCAAAGGCGCCGGCCTCACGCCCTACTCGCGCCGCGGCGACGGCCGCGCGGTGCTGCGCTCTTCCATCCGCGAATTCCTCTGCTCGGAGGCCATGCATGCGCTGGGCATCCCCAGCACCCGCGCCCTGGCCCTGACGGCCTCGTACCTGCCAGTGCGGCGCGAAACCTTGGAGACCGCGGCAATCGTCACCCGGGTGGCGCCGAGCTTTCTGCGCTTCGGCCACTTCGAGCATTTCTCACACCGCCAGCAGCACCAGGAACTGCGCCAACTGGCCGATCACTTCATCGATTTGCACGCGCCCGATTGCCGCGCGGCGAGCGAGCCCTATCTGGCCTTGCTGGAGCGGGTGGCCCGGCAGACTGGCGCCTTGCTGGCCCAGTGGCAGGCCGTGGGCTTCTGCCATGGGGTGATGAATACCGACAATATGTCCATGCTGGGCCTGACCATCGACTACGGCCCCTTCGGCTTCCTCGACGGTTTCAACCCGGGCCACATCTGCAACCACTCCGACCACCAAGGCCGTTATGCCTTCGCCCGCCAGCCCAGCATGGCGTTCTGGAATCTGCATGCCCTGGCCCAGGCCCTGCTGCCCTTGATCCAGAACGAGGGTGAGGATCCCGAGGCTGCCAGCGAGCGCGCGCTCGATGCGATCGAGCCCTACAAGCAGGCCTTCAGCGACCACTTCACCGCCCTGATGCGGGCCAAGCTGGGCCTGCTCAGCGAGCAGACCGAAGACACGGCCCTGATCGACGACTGGTTGCGCCTGCTGGCCGCGACCCAGGTGGACTACACCATTGCCCACCGCCGGCTCAGCCGATTCGGCCTGCACGATGACCCCGGCGCCTTGCGCGACCTGTTCCTGGACCGCGAAGCCTTCGACGCCTGGGCCCAGCGCTACCGCCAGCGCCTGCAGGCGGAGGCCAGCCAGGACGGGCCGCGCCAGGCAGCCATGCGTGCGGTCAACCCGGCCGTGGTGCTGCGCAACCATCTGGCCGAGGACGCCATCCGCGCCGCCCAGGCCGGAGATTTCTCCGAGACGCAGCGCCTGCTCCAGGTCCTGCAGCGGCCCTTCGACGACCCCACACAGGCCAGCGACGCGGCCTTCCCGCCCGACTGGGCTCAAACCCTGGAAGTGTCCTGTTCATCATGAGCGACAAGAGCATCAAGACCTACCCGGTTCAAAAGAGCGAGGCCGAATGGCGCGCCCAGCTGGACCCCATGCAATACCAAGTGGCCCGGCAATCGGGCACCGAACGCGCCTTCACCGGCAAGTACTGGGACCATTTCGAGAAGAACGGCCTGTACCGCTGCGTCGGCTGCGGCACGCCCTTGTTCGAGCCGGACACCAAGTTCGACGCCGGTTGCGGCTGGCCCAGCTACTGGGCCCCGGTCAATGCAGAGCTGATCGAGCGCATCGTCGATGAAAGCCACGGCATGGTGCGCGTCGAAGTGCGCTGCAACAACTGCGGCTCCCACCTGGGCCATGTCTTCCCCGACGGCCCCGAGCCGACCGGCGAGCGCTTCTGCATCAACTCGGCCGCGATAGACTTCGCGCCCCGGACCTGAGTTCCTCCAGGCCGCCCTTACTGCGGAGCCACGCCGGCCCGCCTTGCCCATGAAGCTTCTGCTCGACTTTCTGCCGCTGATCCTGTTCTTCGCCACCTTCAAGTACGCGGACAGCCACAAAGACTGGGCCGCGGCCTTTGCCACCGAGCATTTCGGTTTCATGGTCTCAGGCGGCAAGGTCGGCACCGAGGAGGCGGCGGTCTTGCTGGCCACCTTGGTGGTGATGGTGGCCACCCTGGCGCAGGCGCTGTTCCTCAAGCTGCGCGGCAAGAAGATCGACCTGATGCTCTGGATCAGCCTGGCCCTGGTCGTGACCCTGGGCGGCGCCACCATCTGGTTCCACAACGAGACCTTCATCAAGTGGAAGCCCACCGGCCTCTACTGGGGCATGGCCCTGGTGTTCTGGGGTTCGGTGCAGTTCTTCAAGAAAAACCTGATCCAGAAGATGCTGGGGGCTGAACTGGAGCTGCCGGCTGCGGTGTGGCAAAACTTGAACCGCGCCTGGGTGCTGTTTTTCGCCACCCTCGGTATCGTCAACCTCTACGTCGCCTACAACTTCTCGACCTCGAGCTGGGCCGATTTCAAGGTCTTTGGTGTTACCGGCCTGATCCTGGTGTTCACGGTCGCGCAAGGCTTCTACCTGAGCCGCCATCTGCCCGAACTGCCGGACGACAAGGCCGAACCCGCGAAGGCCGATGAAGCCGAGACGCAACCATGAGCACGCACCCCGCCCTGAGCGAGATCATCACGGCGCGCCTGCAGGCCGCGCTGAGCCCTGAGCGCCTGGAAGTCCAGGACGACAGCCACCTGCATGCCGGCCACGCCGGTGCCCGGGAAGGTGGCCATTACACGGTGCGAATCTGCAGCAGCCGCTTCCTTGGGCTGGGTCGCGTGGCCCGCCATCGGCTCGTATATCATTCGCTGGGTGAGTTGATGCAGCAAGGCATCCACGCGCTGGCGATTGATGCCAGCACACCCCAAGAGAACTGATTCATCTCGAAATCGATCAGCGCCGATACGGCGCATTTTTTTAGCCCAAAGCCCTACCCATGAAGAAGTTTGTGCTCGCCGCCTCCGTCGCGGCCCTGTCCGCTGCGCTCCTGCCCATGTCGGCCAGCGCGCAGAACCTCGCCATCGTGAACGGCAAAGCGGTGCCCAAGGCCCGCGCCGAACAGCTGATCAGCCAAGTCACCAAGAGCGGCCAGCAAGCCCGCACGCCTGAGCTGGAAAACCAGGTCAAGGACGAAGTCGTGCTGCGCGAAATCTTCATGCAGGAAGCCGAGAAGCGCGGCATCCCGGCCAGCGCCGACTACAAGGCTCAGATGGAGCTGGCCCGCCAGAGCATCCTGATCCGCGAACTGTTCGCCGACCACGCCAAGAAGAACCCGGTCACCGACGCTGATGCCAAGGCCGAGTACGACAAGTTCAAGGCCCAGAACAGCGGCGAGGAAGTGCGCGCCCGCCACATCCTGGTCGAGAAGGAAGAAGACGCCAAGGCCCTGATCGCCCAGATCAAGGCTGGCGGCAAGTTCGAAGAACTGGCCAGCAAGAACTCCAAGGACACCGGCTCCGCCGCCAACGGTGGCGATCTGGACTTCGCCAAGGCCAGCAGCTATGTGCCCGAATTCGCCGAAGCCATCACCAAGCTGAAGAAGGGCGAAATGACTGACACCCCGGTCAAGACCCAGTACGGCTACCACATCATCAAGGTCGAAGACACCCGCGAAGCCCAGTTCCCGGCTTTCGACGATGTCAAGGCCCAGATCGTCCAGCGTTTGCAGCAGCAGAAGGTCGGCGCTTACCAGCAAGAGCTGAAGAGCAAGGCCAAGACGGACTACAAGTTCGCCAACTGATGAGGCCCGCGGTGCCGAGCTCAGGCGGCCGTCGGCTCCGACGCTGACCGCGCTTACAGGCACCACGTCTTCTTGTCCGTCCACACACGCCGTACCGTCAGGCCCAGCCAGACCCTACCCGCGCAAGGCCCTCAGGCTTTCCGCGGGTTTTTTGCGGCCAAGGGCACGTCGTTCACCGATCGATCCGAGGTTTCGTTTGCCCGCATCCCGTCTCGCCCGCCGCGTCCTGCCTCACCCAGACACTCTGGCCCAGACACCGGGCCTGCGCTGGCTCGGCCATTACCTCGCCCCACGCCCTTGGCTGTGGGTGGCGCACCGGCGTCGGGTCGCCTTGGGCGTGGCCGTGGGCCTGGCGATCGGCGTCATTCCGCTGCCGACGCAGATGGTGCTGGCGGCCGTACTGGCCATCATCTGTCGCGCCAATGTCGCCGCGGCCATTGCGGCGACCTGGCTGACCAACCCCTTCACCCTGGTGCCGATCTGGAGCCTGGCCATCGCGCTCGGTCGCCTGGCTTCGGGGCACAGCGGGCCGATTGCCACGCCGGAGATGCTGGCCATCACCTGGAGCGAACCTGCGAGCTGGCTGCCCTCGGCCTGGGCCTGGGTGCAGGCGCTCGGTGAGCCACTGCTGATTGGCTTGCCATTGGCCGGCCTGGCCTTGGGTGCAGCGGCCTATGTGGTCGTCTACATCGGCTGGTGGGCCGTCATCCGCGGCGAGCGCTGGCGGCGCCTGCGTCAGCGCGCACGCGCGGCCTGAGCGCGGCGCTCAGACGGCGGCCGTCGCTTCGTCCCGGAGCTCCGTCGTGGTTTGTTCGACCAGGCGGCCGGCCTCGATACGCAGCTGACGCTGGCAGCGACGCGCAATCGCCGGATCATGGGTGACCAGCACCAGGGTCGTGCCCGCTTCGCGGTTCAGCTCGAACATCAGCTCCATCACGGCCGCGCCGGTAGCGAAATCGAGGCTGCCGGTGGGCTCATCGGCCAAGAGCAAGGCGGGCCGCACGACAAAGGCGCGCGCCAGGGCCACACGCTGCTGTTCACCGCCAGAGAGCACGCGCGGGTAATGGCCCAGGCGCTCGGACAGCCCCACCCGGCCGAGCATCTGCGTGGCCAGACTGCGCGCCTGCGGCTCGCCGCGCAGCTCCAGCGGCAGCATCACGTTCTCCAACGCGGTCAGATTGGGCAAGAGCTGGAAGCTCTGGAACACAAAGCCCAGCTCGGCGCCGCGCACCGCGGCGCGCTGGTCTTCATCGAGGACAAACAAGTCCTGCCCGCGCAGGCGCACGGTGCCGGCACTGGGTGTATCCAGCCCGGCCAGGATGGCCAGCAAGGTGCTCTTGCCTGAGCCCGAGGCACCGACGATGGCCACCGACTCCTGTGCCCGCAGGCTGAAGCTGATGTCATGCAGAATCACCAGCTCGCCGGTCGCGTCCTGCACCCGTTTGTTGATGTGATCGACTTCCACAAGAATTTCGGACATGGCGGAACCCAAAGAATGAAGGACAGAAAAGCAGAGCCCGTCGCGCAAGCGGCCCGGCGGGCAGCACTGCGCATGGCCTTGCACTGTAGCGTCTGCATCGCGGGCAGTGGGCTCGCGGGTCTTGCCAGCGCACAGACAAAGACCGACGAGCGCACGCTGGTGGTGCTCGGTGACAGCCTGTCCGCCGAATACGGCCTCAGCCGCGGCCAAGGCTGGGTGGCCTTGCTGGAGCAACGCCTGGCAGAGCAGAAGCTGCCCCAGGGGCGCCGCTACCGCGTCATCAACGCCAGCATCAGCGGCGACACCACGGCCGGCGGCCGTGCCCGCCTGGCCACCTTGCTCAAGCTGCACCAACCCGCCGTGCTCATCATCGAACTCGGCGGCAACGACGCCTTGCGCGGCCTGCCTCTGGCCAACAGCCGCGAGAACCTGCTCGCCATGGTGCGCGCGGGCAAGGCGGCCGGCGCCAAGGTGCAGTTGCTCGGCATGCAGGTGCCGCCGAACTACGGCGCCAGCTATGGGCGCGAATTCGCTGGCCTGTTCAGCGAAGTGGCCAAGGCCGAGAAAGTGGCCCTGACCCCCTTCTTACTGGCCGGTTTTGCCGAGCGGCCGGATGCCCAGGATTGGTTCCAGGCCGACCGCATCCACCCCCTGGCCAAGGCCCATCCACTGATGCTGGACCAGGTCTGGCCGGTGCTCAAACCCTTGCTGTGAGCGCAGAGCGACGGAGAAAGAAAAACGCCGCTGCGGCCCAAGGGCCGGCAGAGGCGCTGCGATCAAGAGTCAACCGGAGGCGGCTTGCCCTCTCAGCGCTCCCGCTCGCCGTTGCGGCGCGGCGGCCCGTCGGAGTTGCCACGCTCCCGCTGCGGGCCTTGTGACTCACTCTTGCTCGGCTGCTGCGGCTGAGCTTGCGGCTGCGGCGCTGGCGCCTGGCGCATGGGCAGAGAAGAAGGCTCGGCCGAGCGCATGCGTTCGGGCTGACGCTCGACTGGGCGTTGCTCCATCTGTCGTTCAGCCTGGCGCTCCACCGGGCGCTCGAATGGACGCTCCATCTGACGCTCCATGCGGCTGTCGCCACGATCCGGGCGCTGCGGGCCGGCCCGTTCGGAACGGTCGGCTCCCGGACGATCGGCCCAGGGCATGTTCGACGGCAGGGCCGGCTGCACCGGAGCTTGGGGCTGCGCTTGCACCGGCGGCGCTGCACGGTCACGGTCACGGTCACGACCGCGCCAAGGCAGATCGGCCGGGCCGCCCGAGCTCTGCGGTGCCGGAGCGCTGAGCTCGCCACGCTGCGGTCCGACGCGCTGTTCACGCGCTTCCCTCTCCTCACGCGGGACCTGCTGATCACGGTGGCGATTGGCGAGCGGGTTGTCATTGCGCCAAGGCACATCGGCCGCGCTGCGTCCAGCCGGGACCTCAGGGCTCATGGCGGGCCGCTGCGGCAGCATCGTGGCCAGCTCCTGGCGCGCCGGAGCCGCAGGCAAGGGCCGCACCGGGCCGCTGTCGGCGGCCGGCATGGCACGGACCGGTCCACCGGCACCGGGCAGATAGCTGATGGCACCGCCGACTTCGCGGTTGCTGCGCGGCTTGTTGACGGTCACGGGGTCGCGATCGAAATGGTTGTTCAGGCGCTGGACATAGCCCGGGCTGTGGCGGAAGCCCGGCACATAAACTTCACGCGGGGCCAGCGGATACCAGCCGTAATGCGGGCGCGGCGGGCGAGCGCCGCCCCCGATGCTGATGCCCACCGACACCGCTGGGCCACCCACCCAGGCCACCAAAGCCGGGGCATAGACCGGGCGCGCCACATAACGGCCCGGCGACCAGCACCAGCGGCCATTCCAGCTGACCCAGCGGCCATAGTGGAAAGGCGCGAAGCCCCAGGGCGCATCGTCCACCCAGCTCCAGCCCCAGTGGCGCGTCCAGGCCCAGTGGCCGTAGCGATACGGTGCCCAGTCGGCCACGACCACGGAAGGGAACCAGACGGCGCCGTACTCGGGCGACTGTTCCCAGCGGCCATGGCGATCCAGATCTTCCGCGCCGGTCATCTCGGGCGAGACATAGCGCTGGCTCAGGCCTGCGTTGACGCTATCGCCTTCGCTGCGGCTCTGTGCGGTGAGCCAGTCAATGAAGCCATCGCCCTGAAGGCGCTGGCGCTCGGTGCGCGGGCCGCCGGCCCACCAGAACTCTGCCTGCTCGCCGTCCTGCAGCCAGACCGGCAGCGTGCCCTCGCCCTTGCTCGATTCAAAACGCAAACGGCCTTGCAGGGCAAAGCCACGGCTGCCGCGGTCCATCTGCTCGACGCGGTACAAGCCCTCGCGCTCGGCGAAGAACAAGCCCTCGCGGGTCATCACCTTGTATTCACTGACCGCTTCCTGCGAACGCAGGCGCAGCCCCATATCGCCCTTGGCCAGGAGCAGCAGCACGCGGCCCTCGTCGAGCTGGCTGATCTCCAGGTCGCTGCGCTCATCGAGCCAGAAGCTGCTGGAGCCGACGCGCAGGCTGACGCGCGAGCGATCGTCGGTACGCAGACGGTCGCCCTCGGAGATGGTCTGGTTGCGCATCACGCGCGTCCATTCCTTGTTCTCGGCGTCGAACAGCCAGGCCTCGCCAATGACTTCGGAGACGCGGCCGGCACGCGTCGGCGGGTCGCTGCCTGGCGCGGCTTGGGCGTGGGCCGGCTGCCAAGCGCTGAGGCCCAGCACCAAGCAGGCCAGACACAGCCAGCTGCGCCAGGCCCAGGCCAGCGCAGCTGTGGCAAACAAATTTCGGGCGGCAACTTTCATGACAAGCTCCTGTGACCACAGCTCAACGCGCAGTCTGCTGCCGCGGAGGACCGTCTTTACAAACAATCACCACAGCGGCGTGCGAGGTGCAGGCCACGCACCCGAAAGGTGCGTCTCAGTCGTCTGCAGCCGGGTCCAGCTCCGGGAACAGCACCGAGGTGAAGCCAAAGCGGCTGAAGTCCCGCACGCGCATGGGATAGAGCACGCCGTCGAGGTGGTCGCACTCATGCTGGACCACGCGGGCATGGAAGCCTTCGGCCTCGCGCTCGAAGGCCTGGCCTTCGGCGTCAAAGCCGCGGTAGCGCAGGCGCGCATGGCGCGGCACCACGCCGCGCAGGCCGGGCACTGAGAGGCAGCCTTCCCAGCCCTCTTCATCGGCCGCGCCGAGTAGCTCGATCTCGGGGTTGATCAGCACGGTCGGCGGCACGGGCGGCGCGTCCGGATAGCGCACATTGCTCTGGTAGCCAAAGATCACCAGGCGCAGGTCCACACCGATCTGCGGCGCGGCCAGGCCGGCGCCGTTGGCTGCCTTCATGGTCTCGAACATATCAGCGATCAGGTCGCGCAGCTCCGGCGTGCCGAAGTTCGTGACCGGCTGGGCCACGCGCAGCAAGCGCGGGTCACCCATCTTCAGGATTTCATGCACGGCCATGGCAGCGTCGCTCACGTTTCAGATCAGTTAAGGTGGGCGGATTCTAGAAGTGAGTCCGGAGACACCCCCGCCATGCACGATTTTGTCCAGCCCCTCGGCCATGGCATCTATGCCATCGACACCGGCTTTCAGCGCCCTCAGTTCGACGCCGCCTACTTGCTGGTGGAGGCAGGCCGCGCCGCCTTCATCGACACCGGCACCAACCACGCCGTGCCGCGCCTATTGGCGGCACTGGGCGACTTGGGCCTGGGCCCGGAGGCGGTGGACTGGGTGATCCCCACCCATGTGCATCTGGACCATGCCGGCGGCGTGGGCCTGCTGATGCAGTCCCTGCCCCAGGCACGCCTGGTGGTGCATCCGCGTGGCCTGCGCCATCTGATCGACCCGACCGCGCTCTACATGGGTGCCAAGGCCGTCTACGGCGAGGCGGAGATGCAGCGCTCCTACGGCCGCCTCGTGCCGGTGCCGGCCGAGCGGGCCCAGGCCAGCAGCGATGGCGAGACCCTGCATCTGGCCGGCCGCCCCCTGCTCTTGCTGGACACGCCTGGCCATGCGCGACACCACCACTGCATCTGGGACGCGCACAGCCGCGGCTGCTTCACCGGCGACACCTTCGGCCTGAGCTACCGCGAGTTCGACACCGCGCAAGGCGCCTGGGCCTTGCCGACCAGCACGCCGGTGCAGTTCGAGCCCGAGGCACTGAAAGCCTCGATGGATCGCCTGCTGGCTTTGCAGCCCACGCAGATGTTCCTGACCCACTACAGCCGCGTCGGCAGCAGCGTAGCCGAGGTGCAGCGCCTGGGCCAGCTGCTGCGCGCGCAGATCGACGAGATGGTGGCCCTGGCCCATGCCGCGCCGTTCGGCGCCAGCCCCGAGCGCCACGCTTTTCTGAAAACCGGGCTGGAGGCCATCTACCTGCCGCGCCTGCATGCCCACGGCTGCACGCAAAGCCTGGTGGCACAGCTGGGCTTGCTGGAGATGGACATCGAGCTCAACGCCCAGGGCCTGGGCGTCTACCTCGACAAGCGCGCGGCCGCGGCCTGAAGAAAAGGCTCAGTCCTTGCGGCCGAAAGAAAGCAAGGCGTACAGCAGGATGGCGCCAAAGGTGGCAGTTCCGATGCCGCCCAGCGCAAAGCTGCCCAGCTTCAAGGTGTAGTCGCCCGTGCCCAGTACCAGGGTGATGGCGACCACCAGCAGATTGCGGCTGTCACTGAAGTCCACCTGCTTGTCCACCCAGATCTTGGCGCCGGCCACCGTGATCAGGCCGAAGACGACGATGCTGACGCCGCCCATCACGGCCAGCGGAATCGCCTGGATCAGCGCCCCGAACTTGGGGCTGAAGCCCAGCAGCACGCCCAGCAGGCCAGCGATCACGAAGATGGCGGTGGAGTAGATGCGGGTGGCGGCCATGACGCCGATGTTCTCGGCATAAGTGGTCACGCCAGTGCCGCCGGCGGCACCGCTGACCATGGTGGCCAGGCCGTCGCCCATGAAGGCGCGGCCCATGTCGGCGTCGAGATTGCGGCCGGTCATGGCGCTGACGGCTTTCAGGTGACCGAGGTTTTCGGCCACCAGCACCACCACCACGGGCACGATCAGCAGCAGGGCCTGGGGCTCGAAAACCGGGCTGGCAAAACGCGGCAGGCCCACCCAGGCGGCATTGGCCACACCCGAAAGGTCGATCGGCTTGCCCAGACCGAGGCCATTGGTCAGCAGTGCGTAGAGCAGGCTGGCGGCCAGCAAGCCCAACAAGATCAGCAGGCGCTGGGCCATGCCTCGGCTGTACACCGCCACCAGGGCCACGCTCAGAAAGGTGGCACCCTGCATCCAGGCATCGAAGCCGGTGGGCGCCATGTTCTTGATCGGGATGGCGGCCAGGTTCAGGCCGATCACGGCCACCACGGCGCCGGTGACCACCGGAGGCATCAGACGCTCGATCCAAGCCGTACCCAACCAGGACACCAGGGCGCCGATGGCAAAGTAGACCGCGCCGCAGGCGATGATGCCGCCCAGTGCCAGCCCGATATTGGCGTTAGGTCCCGAGCCGGTGTAGCCGGTGGCAGCGATCACCACGCCGATGAAGGCGAAGCTCGACCCCAAATAGCTAGGCACGCGGCCGCCCACCATCAGGAAGAAGATCAGGGTGCCGATGCCGCTCATCAGGATGGCGACATTGGGGTCGAAGCCCATCAGCAGGGGCGCCAGCACGGTGGCGCCGAACATGGCGATCACATGCTGCAAGCCCATGGCCAGGGTCTGCGGCCAGGGCAGGCGTTCATCGGTCTGTACCGCTTGCCCGTCTTGGGCCGGCACCTCACGCCATTGGAAAAGTCGGCTCATGCTGCATGCGCTCCATCGTGTCTTGACGCCGCAGTGTAGTGAGGCCAGCTGCCGCGACGACCCAGGGCTTGCACGCAGCCCGGATGGGCCTCACACGTCCAGGTTCAGTTCCTGAATCTTGCGCGTGATGGTGTTGCGGCCGATGCCCAGCTTTTGCGCCGCCTCGATGCGGCGACCGTGGGTCAGCTCCAGCGCGGCGGTGATCAGGCTGGCCTCGAAGCGGCGGCTCAGCAGCTCCCAGACCTCAGGCTCGCCAGCAGCCAGCAAGCGGCGCGCCTCGCGGGCCACTTCCATCACCCAGGCTTCGCTGGCCACGGCTGCACCAGGCAGGGGCGCAGCGGCCGGCGCATGCGCCCCAGATTGAGGCGCGGCGGCAGCAGAAGCCTCGCCTGAGGTCGCCGGCGCGTCCTCGCTGCGCTCCAGCGTCAGCTCGGTTGATGTACCAGCTTGCAACAATTCCTGAGGCAGATCCTTAGCTTCCACCACCTGGCTGGGCGCCATGACGCTGAGCCAGTGGCAGATGTTTTCCAGCTGGCGCACATTGCCTGGGAAATCAAAAGCCAGCAGCTGAGCCAGGGCGGCTTCGCTGAGGCGCTTGGTTTCGACGCCCAGCTCGGTCGCGCTGCGCTGCAGGAAAAAGCGCGCCAGCACGCCGATGTCCTCGCGCCGCTCGCGCAGCGGCGGCAGGCGCAGTCGGATCACATTGAGGCGGTGGAACAGGTCCTCGCGGAAGGCGCCCTGGCGCACGCGCGACTCCAGGTTCTGGTGGGTGGCTGCGATCACGCGCACATTGGCGCGCAAGGGGCTGTGGCCGCCGACGCGGTAGAACTGGCCGTCGGACAGCACGCGCAGCAGCCGCGTCTGCAGCTCCAGCGGCATGTCGCCGATTTCGTCGAGGAAGAGCGTGCCGCCGTCGGCCTGCTCGAAACGACCGCGCCGTGTGGCCTGGGCGCCGGTGAAGGCGCCGCGCTCGTGGCCGAAGAGTTCGCTCTCCAGCAAGTCCTTGGGGATAGCCGCCGTGTTGATGGCGACAAAGGGGCCCTCAGCGCGCGGGCTGTGCTTGTGCAGAGCGCGCGCAACCAGTTCCTTGCCCGAGCCCGACTCGCCGGTGATCAACACCGTCACATGGCTCTGGCTCAGGCGGCCGATGGCACGGAACACGTCCTGCATGGCGGGGGCCTGGCCCAGCATCTCGGGCACTTGCGCGGCGGCCTCGTCGGCAACGGCCTCGCGCTGGCTTTCTTCTTGGGCGCGGCGGATCAGTTCGACCGCACGGGGCAGGTCAAAGGGCTTGGGCAGGTATTCGAAGGCGCCGCCCTGGAAAGCTGCCACGGCGCTGTCGAGATCGGAGTAGGCCGTCATGATGATGACGGGCAGATGCGGCAGGCGAGCCTTGACCTTGGCAAGCAGGTCAAGACCTGAGCCTCCGGGCATGCGGATGTCGGACACCAGCACCTGCGGGCTGTCCTCCTCCAGCGCAGCCAGCAGATCGCGGGCGTTGCTGAAGGTGCGCACGGGCAGGCCCTCGCGGCTCAAGGCCTTCTCCAGCACGAAGCGGATGGAATGATCGTCGTCGACAACCCAGATGGATTTCATGCGGCTGGTTCCCTCTAGGGCAGGGGCAAGGTGATGCGAAAGTCAGTCCGGCCCGGTTCACTTTCACAGTCGATCATGCCTTGGTGCTGTTGGGCGATCGTCTGCGCCAGCGTCAGGCCGAGGCCGGAACCGCCCTCTCGCCCCGACACCAGGGGAAAGAAGATGCGATCACGGATCTCGGCCGGAATTCCGGGGCCGTTGTCCTCGACATGCAATTCCAATGCCAAGCGCCAGCGCTGCTTACCAATGGTCACCTGGCGCGCCACCCGAGTGCGCAAGGTGATGGAGGCGTCGCCCGCCGCCATGCGGGATTGCAAGGCCTGGGCAGCGTTCTGCACGATGTTGAGCACGGCCTGGATCAGCTGTTCGCGGTCGCCGCGGAAGTCGGGCAGCGAGGTGTCGTAGTCGCGCTTGATCACCAGGCCGCGCGGATGCTCGACCAGCACCAGGGCGCGCACGCGCTCGCAGACCTCGTGAATGTTGACATCGGCCACCACCGGCGCGTGGCGGTGCGGCGCGAGCAGGCGGTCGACCAAGCTTTGCAGGCGATCGACCTCGTGGATGATGACTTGCGTGTACTCGCTGAGCTCAGGGCCTAACTCGGTGGGTGCCAGCTCCATGGCCAGCAGCTGCGCGGCGCCGCGGATGCCGCCCAGCGGGTTCTTGATTTCGTGCGCCAGATTGCGCGTCAGCTCCTTGGTGGCCTGCACCTGGTCGAGCGTGCGCTCCTCACGGTCCTGCCGAGTCTGCTGGGCGTTCTCGATCAGCTCGATCAAGACCAGGTCACCACCGCGCGGCGTGGCCGAACCGGCCTCCAGCTGCGAAACGATCACATGCACCGGCACCAGCACCTCGTGCGGCCGCACGCCGCGGCGCAGCAAGGCATCGAAGCGGCTGCTGGAATAGGCATTGCGGGCCACGCCCTCAACCGTGTCACGCAGGCGGCCGGCCTCGGCAAACCAGTCGTAGAGACTGCTGCGCTGCACGGCGCGGCGCGACAGGCCCATGACGTTCTCGAAGGCCGTGTTGGCGAACAGGCATTCGCCATCGGGCCGGACCACGGCCACCATGGTGGCCAGCATGTCCAGCGCATCAAAAGCCGGCGGGGTGCGCTCGGCCCCTTGAAATGCCCCGAGGGGCGTGGGAGCGCTTGGGCTCATGACAACAACTCCTGAGTGCGGCTGCGCGGCCCCGGAGCCGGCGCGACACACCGGGCCTCAGGACGGCAGCTTGCTGATTTCGCGTTTGAGCGCCGCAACATCGCTTTCCTGACGCGCGATGCTGGCCTTGAGCTCGGCCATGCGGTCCAGGTAGCGCTGGTAATTGCGCTCGTCGGCGCGTCGCTCGGCGTTGCCGCCGGCGTATTCACGCTGCGTCGTGGCCAGGCGTTCCTCGGCCTCGCGCAGCTCGGTTTCCAGCACACGCCGACGTTCGCCGTCGCGGCTGCGCTGCTGGTTGGGGTCGACCCGGCCGCCGTCGCTGCTGGCGCGCGCCGGTGGGCTTGCATCAGCACGGCCTGCATTGCCGTTGCCTCCTGCCCGCGGCTTGGGAGCCTGCAGGATGGTGATGGGCGAGCCTTCGATCGTGCGGCAGCCCTTCTCCTGGGCTTCCTTGGCCGACACGGCATCGGTGTAAAGCACCGGCGGGCCGGGGCAGCGATAGACCGTGCCCTGGGCCTGCGCCGCTGCGGCCCAGGCCGACAGCGAGCAAACGGCCCAAACCAGCGGATCCGTGCGGCGCATCGTGCGACGCATCGAGCGGTAGGCGGGCATCGGCGGAGCAGATCGGTTCAACATGGCGAGATTGTGGCCCAAGCGCGGCCGGCCCAAGCGCGCAAGTGCGCGGCCGAAAGCCGGCAAACGCTGCGGCCACGAAAAAGGACGGCCTGAGCCGTCCTTCGAGATGAGCCTGGCGGCTCGTGAAAGCCCGGCCTTCAGCGCACCGATCAGCACGCTGGCGGCCGGCAGCCATCACAGGGCGTAGTACATGTCGAACTCGACCGGGTGCGTGGCCATGCGCAGACGGGTCACTTCCTGCATCTTCAGCTCGATGTAGGCGTCAAGGTAAGCATCTGTAAACACGCCACCCTTGGTCAGGAAGGCACGGTCCTTGTCCAGCGCTTCCAGGGCCTGGTCGAGGCTGTGGCAGACGGTGGGCACCAGGGCGTCTTCTTCCGGCGGCAGGTGGTACAGATCCTTGGTGGCGGCTTCGCCCGGATGGATCTTGTTTTCCACGCCGTCCAGACCAGCCATCAGCAACGCTGCGAAGCACAGGTAGGGGTTGGCCGAAGGATCGGGGAAGCGTGCTTCAACGCGACGACCCTTGGGGTTGGCCACATAAGGAATGCGGATCGAGGCCGAGCGGTTCTTGGCCGAGTAAGCCAGCTTGACCGGCGCTTCGTAGCCAGGCACCAGACGCTTGTACGAGTTCGTACCAGGGTTGGTGATGGCGTTCAGGGCGCGGGCGTGCTTGATGATGCCGCCGATGTAGTACAGGGCGAAGTCGCTCAGACCGGCATAGCCGTCACCGGCGAACAGGTTCTTGCCGTCCTTCCAGACCGACTGGTGCACGTGCATGCCGGAGCCGTTGTCGCCCACCAGGGGCTTGGGCATGAAGGTGGCGGTCTTGCCGTAGGCATGAGCCACGTTCTGCACCACATACTTCTGCAGCTGGGTCCAGTCGGCGCGCTCCACCAGGGAGCTGAAGCGGGTGCCGATTTCCATCTGGCCGGCGTTTGCCACTTCGTGGTGGTGCACTTCAACCGGGATGCCCAGCTGTTCCAAGATCAGGCACATCTCCGAGCGCATGTCCTGGCCGCTGTCGACCGGGGGCACGGGGAAGTAGCCGCCCTTGACGGTCGGACGGTAGCCGGTGTTGCCGTGCTCGTATTCCTTGCCGGTGTTCCAAGCGCCTTCTTCGGATTCGATCTTGAAGAAGGAACCCGACATCTCGTTGGACCAGCGCACCGAGTCGAAGATGAAGAACTCAGGCTCGGGACCGAAGTAGGCGGTGTCGCCCAGGCCCGAGGCCTTCAGATAGGCCTCGGCGCGCTTGGCCAGCGAACGCGGGTCGCGCTCATAGGCCTTGCCGTCAGCCGGGTCGACCACATCGCAAGACAGGATCAGGGTCGGCTCTTCGAAGAAGGGGTCGATATTGGCCGTGTTCGGATCGGGCATCAGCAGCATGTCCGAGGCTTCGATGCCCTTCCAGCCAGCGATGGACGAGCCGTCGAAAGCATGGCCGGAGACAAACTTGTCTTCGTCGAAGTGCGAAACCGGCACGGTCACGTGCTGTTCCTTGCCACGGGTGTCGGTGAAACGGAAGTCAACAAACTTGACTTCGTTTTCCTTGACGATCTTCATCACGTCGGCGACGGTCTTGGCCATCAGAAACTCCTAAACGGGTAAGTAGCGGGAGAAAGCTTGCGGATGCGTAGGTATTTGTTTGGCTTGCACTGCGCCGTCAGACACAGGCCGCGCCAGTTCAACAAAGCAGTTTGTGTGCCAGCTTGCGGCACTCCGGTGCGCACTGCGCATGCAGACGGGCACACAGCCCAAGCTGCCGCACCGCGCCGGCGCACAGAGCCGCCGAAGCTGCGGGATTATGGTCCGACCCCAGGCTCGGGAACAGGGCGAGCGAGCGAGTTTTCACGTTCAATCACCAAAACGGTGCGATTCGGCGTCGCTCAACGCACCAATTCAGTGCTCACGACAGCACCAAATTGGATCACGCCGCTTTTCAGTGCCTGGTAGGCGGCATCCATCTGTTCGGCCGGGCCTTTGACGCCCAGCTCGATGTGGCGGCCCCACTGCGGGTGGTCCACGCTGGGCAGGCTGAAGACCTTGATGCCGGGGAAGCCCGCCTCCACCCGCTCCATCAGCGGCGTCAGGCTGGCCTCCATCGCGCCCTGGACGATCAGGGACAGTTCCTGGCGCTGCACAGGGCGCTGTAAGTCGGCATGGCGCTGGTCCAGCACCCACTCCATCATCGGGTGGGCCATGACCGGAAAGCCCGGCACGAAATAGACCGTGCCGACCGAGAAACCCGGGATCTTGTTGAAGGGGTTGGGAACGATGTCGGCGCCGACCGGGAACACACCCATCTCCAGGCGGCGCAGGGTGTCGGGGTGCTCGGGGTCGACCGTCTCGCCCTTCTCCGCCGCCATGTTCTGGATGCGTTCCCAAATCAGCGCGCGCGCCTCCGGGTGCAGCAACAGTTCGCGGTCCAGGGCGGCCGCAGCGGCCTGGCGGGTGTGGTCGTCGGGCGTGGCGCCGATGCCGCCGCAGCTGATCACCAGATCGCCGCTGGCGAAGGCCTCACGCAGCCGGGCGCTGATGTAGGCGCGGTCGTCGCCCAAGTACTGAGCCCAGTCCAGGCTCATGCCGCGCGCGGCCAGGATCTCGATGAACTTGGACAGATGCTTGTCCTGGCGTTTGCCGGACAGGATTTCGTCGCCAATGATGATCAAACCGATTTTCATGACTCTTCTTGCCTAGGCAGGGATGGGATGGGCGTCAGCAGCTCGACGGGGGCGGCGCCGGCGTTGCGGCTCTGACGCAGCTCCTGGAGTGCGGCCAGGCAGTAGTGGCTGAACCACAGCGAGGAAAAGGCAAAAATCAAGGTGTAGAGCCAGATCGACACCAGGATCAACAAAGGTGCCAGAGCCACGGCCATCACGCCGAAGGCCCAGATGGCAGCCGGCGCCGCACCCAGATAGCCCGTGAGAAGACCCAGACCCAGCAATGGCAGGCGGTGCAGGCGCAGCAGCTGACGCCGCTCAGCCACCGAGGCATGTTCGGCCAGGGCGTCATAGGCGAACACCCGGTAGCCGAGCCAGCCCCAGATCAGCGGCGGCAGGATCAGCACCAAGGGCGGGATGAAAAGGAAAGGCAGGCTGATCAGCAAAGCCAGCAAGGCCAGTGCCGCGTGGCCCAGGGACCAGAGCAGCGACTGCACAAAAGCAGCACCCCGCTTGCGCTCCAGCAGCGGAAAGCGACGCTGGGCGACCAGATTGACCGCGGTCGGCGTCAGCAGCAGTGCCACCAGCAGCAGGCTCAACACCACCACCACCGGCAAGCTCAGGGCCAAGACGAGCAAAGGCGCCAAGGCCGAGCGGAAGCCGCCCAGACCGACATAGCTGAGCCAGCCGAGCAGGGTTTCGATCAAGCGCCAGGACTCCAGCGTGGCGCGCACCCCGGCCACCGCCTGCTCCCAGAAGAAATAACCCAGGCCCAGCGCCAAGGCCGCGGCCAGCAGCAAGGGCAGCAGGGACAAGGCGATCACCCGCGGATGCAGGCAGTAGGCGGCCGCGCGCCAGAAGGCATCGGCGACGCGGCTGAAGGATTGGACGGGCATGGGTGGGGGGGGGAGGAGAAGTGAATGGGTGAATGGGTGAATCGTGGATGGAGCTTTCGATCACGGCGCCTTGTTCACCTGTTCACTTGTTCACCCCTTCACCAAAAAAAAGCGGCCCACGGCCGCTTTTCTTGAATGGGCCGCGTTTCGACCGCCCCCAGCTTACTCGTCGTCGCCGCCGAGCAGGCCACCCAGGATGCCGACACCGGCGGCGCCGCCGGCAAAGCCGCCCAGCAGCGAGCCCTCTTCCTTGCGGCCACCGTTCTGCGGCGCCGCCGCAAAGATGCGCGAAGCCAGGCGCGAGAAAGGCAGGCTCTGCAGCCAGATCTCACCCGGGCCGGTCAGCTTGGCCAGGAACAGACCTTCACCGCCGAACAATGCGGTCTTGATCTTGCCCACGTATTGGATCTCGAAATCCACGCTGGGCGTGTAGGCCACCACGCAACCGGTGTCGACCAACAGGGTCTGGCCGGGTGCCAGCGTGCGGCGCACCACGGTGCCGCCGGCATGCACAAAAGCCATGCCGTCGCCTTCCAGCTTTTGCATGATGAAGCCTTCACCGCCAAAGAAGCCGGTGCCCAGCTTCTGCTGGATGGCGATGCCCAGAGACACACCGCGCGCTGCGCACAGGAAGGCGTCCTTCTGGCAGATCAAGGTGCCGCCGAGCTGGCGCAAGTCCATGGGCAAGATCTTGCCCGGGTAAGGCGCGGCAAAGGCAACGCGCTGCTTGCTGCTGCCATTGTTGGTGTAGATGGTCGTGAACAGCGATTCGCCTGTGATCAAGCGCTTGCCGGCGCCGAGCAGCTTGCCGAAGAAGCCACCCTGGTTGGCCGCACCATCACCGAACACCGTGTCCATATTGATGGCGGCATCCATGAACATCATGCTGCCGGCTTCGCCGATGGCGGCCTCGCCCGGATCGAGCTCGACCTCGACGAACTGCATCTCGGCGCCCTTGATTTCGTAATCCACCACATCCATGGCCATGAAAAATCTCCTCGCTTGCAAAAGACTGCGGGCGCGATATTAGCCAGTTTTTGCCCGCCCTGACTTGGGTCACCCGGCGAGGCGCACCGGCGCCGCGGACAAGGCTCGGCTACCCCGCATAGGTCAGGCCAAGCTCCTGCCTATACTGCCGGCCATGAATGACAACGCCGCGCCCGAACTCGCGCCCAAACCCGGGGACAGCTATGTGCAGTCCTTCGCGCGCGGCCTGTCGGTGATCCGCGCTTTTGATGCCACCGCACCGCGCCAGACCCTGACCGAGGTCTCACGCCGCTGCGGCCTGACCCGTGCCGGCGCCCGGCGCATCCTGCTGACCCTGGAGACACTCGGTTATGTCAAGAGCGACGGCCGGCTGTTCGCGCTGACGCCCAAGATCCTCGATCTCGGCTTTGCCTACCTGTCCTCGCAGCCGCTCTGGCAGTTTGCCGAGCCGGTGATGCAGCAGCTGGCCGCGGAGCTGAACGAGAGTGTTTCGGCCGCGGTGCTGGAGGGTCAAGACATCGTCTATGTGCTGCGCGTGCCGGCCCGCAAGATCATGAGCATCAATCTCGGCGTGGGCAGCCGCCTGCCGGCCTGGTGCACCTCCATGGGCCGCATCCTGCTGGCCAGCCTGCCCCCGCCGGCCCTGGAGGCGCAGCTGGGCCAGCTGAACATCGCGCCCCTGGCCTCTCGGACCGTGGCCAATCTGCCAGATTTGCGCGAGCGCATTGCGCAGGCCGGCCGCCAAGGTTGGTGCCTGGTCAACCAGGAGCTGGAAGACGGCCTGGTGTCCCTGGCCGCGCCCATCACCGACCGCAAGGGTCAGGTCATCGCCGCACTCAATGTCGGCTCGCAAGTGAACCGCCGCTCGCCCGAGCAGCTGCTGGAGCAGACCCTGCCACGCCTGCTCGACGCGGCCGGGCAGATCTCGCGCCTGCTGCAGATCAAGGCCTGAAGACGGCTAGAACCGGAACAAAGCAGCCGAATACAGAAGGCAACCACAGAGGCGCAGAGGCACAGAGAAATACAAAGCTGAATTGGTTTTAGCTCTGTGCCTCCGTGCCTCTGTGGTTGCATCTGAATTTCAGTGATGTACTGTTGACAGTCATCCAGCCACCGTCACCACGCCGACGCCGCCCCGCCACGAATCTTTCACACAAGCTGCCTAGCATCGCTCCAGCTCCACCTGGCCTTTTGCCGGTTCGGATGCGCAGAACGAATGGGGTGCAGCATGCATGCAATCGAAGTGACGGCGCTGAGCAAGAGCTTTGGCGCACGACGGGCCTTGGACAGCGTCAGCCTGCAGCTGCGTCCAGGCGAAATGGTGGCGCTGATCGGCGCTTCGGGCTCGGGCAAGTCCACCTTGCTGCGCCATTTATCCGGCTTCGTGGCCGGCGACGCCAGCTCCGGTGAGCTGCGCGTGATGGGCCAGCTGGTGCAGTCGCAAGGCCGCATCGCCAGCAACATCCGCAGCGTGCGCGCCCAGATCGGCTTTGTCTTCCAGCAGTTCAATCTGGTCGGCCGCATGACGCTGCTGAACAATGTGTTGACCGGCCAGCTGCACCGCATTCCCCTGCACCGCAGCCTGCTGCAGTGGTTCACGCGCAGCGAACGCGCCGCCGGCCTGCAAGCGCTGGCCGAAGTTGGTATAGACGACTATGCCTTTCAGCGCGCCTCCACCCTCTCGGGCGGTCAACAGCAGCGCGCAGCCATCGCTCGCGCACTGGTGCAAGGCGCCAAGGTCGTGCTGGCCGACGAACCGATCGCCTCGCTGGACCCGGAATCCTCGCGCAAGGTCATGGACATGCTGGCTCGCGTCAACCGCGAGCATGGCTGCACGGTGCTGGTGTCCTTGCACCAGGTTGATGTGGCGCTGCGCTACTGCCAGCGCGTGGTTGCCATGCGCGAAGGCCGGGTCGTCTATGACGGCCCCAGCAACGCCCTGAACCCGGCCTTCCTGAACGAGCTCTATGCCAGCGACGCCGACGCCCCGGCCCTGCCGCAGGAGGGCGAGGCTCTGATCAGCCAACCCATGCCCCTGCCCAGCGCGGCCCCCGCAGCCGCACCGCACAGCCCGCCGCTGCCCGTGGCGGCCTGAGCCCCCACTTTCGAACCCGCCTTTTTCACTTGGAGAGAACCCCATGATCCGCAAGCTCTTGCTCGCCACCAGCACCCTGCTGGCAGCCACCCTGGCCCAGGCTCAGGACATCAATTTCGGCATCATCTCGACCGAATCCGCCTCCCACCTGAAGGCCGACTGGGCCCCCATCCTGGCCGATATGGAAGCCAAGACCGGCTACAAGGTCAAGGCCTTCTTCGCCAACGACTACACCGGCATCATCGAAGCCATGCGCTTCAACAAGGTGCAGATGGCCTGGATGGGCAACAAGTCCGGCATGGAAGCCGTGGACCGCGCCGGCGGCGAAGTGTTCGCTCAGACCAGCTATGCCGATGGCGCCTTGGGCTATCACTCGTTGCTGATCACGCACAAAGAGAGCGGCATCAAGAGCGTCGAGCAGGTGCTCAAGAGCCAGCGTGAATACAACTACGGCGCCGGTGACCCGCAGTCCACCTCGGGCACCCTGGTGCCGGGCTACTACCTCTACGCCCTCAACGGCATCGACCCCAAGACCCACTACAAGTCCAGCCGTTCGGGCAACCATGAGTCCAACTTGATGGCGACCGCAGCCAAGCAAGTGGACGTGGCCATCACCAACACCGAAGTCTGGGAAAAGTTCCAGAAGCGCGAAGCTGAGAAGGCCAAGAACATCCAGATCCTCTGGAAGTCGCCCCTGATCGCGGCCGACCCCATGCTCTGGCGCGCCGACCTGCCGGCCGATATGAAGGCCAAGCTCAAGACCTTCTTCATGAGCTACGGCCGCGGCGAATCCGAAGCCTCCAAGCGTGAGCTGGCCAATCTGGCCAAGCTGACCTTCGGCGTCTTCAATGAATCCAGCAACAAGCAGCTGGTTCCCTTCCGCCAGCTCGAGCTGTTCAAGGACAAGGCCAAGCTCGAAAACGACGACAAGCTCGACCCGGCCGCCAAGCAAGCCAAGCTGGCTGAGATCCAGAAGAAGCTGGCCGAGCTGAACGCCCAGCTGGCCCAGGCCAAGTAAGCGATCAATCAAGCCAGCCGCCCCACCCCACCGCGACGCCCCCAAGCCATGAGCACCAGCACCGCCACCGTCGTTTCACCCAAGGCCCCCACGGACCCCAGTGGCGGCCTGCCGCGGGCCGGGCTCATGAGCTTGGTCGGCTGGGGCCTGGCCCTGGCGCTGTTCGCCTGGGCCTGGCGCGGCGCCGACATGCGCCCGGGCGCGCTCTGGGCCGACTCAGCCAATATGGTGAGCCTGGCCCGCGAGTTCTTCCCGCCCGACTTCACGGACTGGCGCACTTATGTGGCCGAGATGGTGGTGACGGTGCAGGTGGCGCTCTGGGGCACTTTGCTTGCGGTGATCTGCGCCGTGCCTTTCGGCCTGCTCAGCTCTTCGAACATCACGCCGGCCTGGGTGCACCAGCCGGTGCGGCGCCTGATGGACGCCGCGCGCGCCATCAACGAGATGGTGTTCGCCATGATTTTCATCGTCGCCGTCGGCCTGGGGCCCTTCGCCGGCGTACTGGCCCTGTGGGTGCACACCACGGGCATCCTGGCAAAGCTGTTCTCGGAGGCGGTTGAGTCCATCGACCCCCGGCCGGTGGAAGGCATTCGAGCCACCGGCGCTCATGCGCTGGAAGAAATCGTCTATGGCGTGATCCCGCAGGTCATGCCGCTCTGGGTCAGCTACACGCTCTACCGTTTTGAGTCGAATGTGCGCTCGGCCTCGGTGGTGGGCATGGTGGGCGCCGGCGGCATTGGCGTCATCCTCTACGAAGTGATCCGCAGCTTCCAGTACGCCCACACGGCGGCGGTGATGCTGATCATCATCGCCTTCGTCACCGCCATCGACCTGGTCTCGGCACGCATCCGCAAGGTACTGATCTGATGACGAGTTATCACATCGCCGCCCACAATCTGCCGACGCCGGTGCGCCTGAGCGAAGCGCCCACCCTTGCCAGCGACGCCATCGTCCGCGACAGCTCATTTGGCCGCTGGTGCGAAATCGGTGCCAGCACCCGCATCGAGTACAGCGTCTTCGGTGACTACAGCTACATCGGCCACCACGCCGAGGTCATGGCCGCTGACATCGGCAAGTTCGTCAACATCGCCAATATGGTGCGCATCAACCCCGGCTTTCACCCGGTCGAGCGCCCTTGCCTGCACCACATCCTCTACCGCGGCAGCATGTACGGCGAAGGCTTCGGCGAGGATGATGCTGAGCTCTTCCACTGGCGACGCCTGCAGCGGGTCAGCATCGGCCACGATGTCTGGCTGGGCCATGGCGTGCTCATCATGCCCGGCGTCAAGATCGGCCACGGCGCCGTCATCGGCAGCGGCAGCATCGTCACCCGCGACGTGCCCGCCTGGACCATCGCCGCCGGCAACCCCTGCCGCCCGATCCGGCCGCGCTTCACGCCAGCGATCGGCAGCGCCATCGAGGCCGTGGCCTGGTGGGACTGGACGCATGAAGAGCTGCAAGCCCGGCAGGACGAGTTGAAGGATGTGCGCAAGATGTTGGCCGCGCACTCTCGAAGGCAGTCGGCGGAGAGCACTGCCTGATTGCTACGAGGTGAGCTCGCTGGCAGACGGATGCGCACGGTGTTGCCATGATGCAGGGCTGACACCGGCAATGATGCTGCACTTACCATCGCCAAGTTCTGAGGCCGCAGCCCTGCATAGGCAGGGAAGCTTCAGATCAGAGCGCGAAGGGAGACTCATGCAAGCATTGACCCACATTCTTGCGCTGATGCGCGAAGGCAAATGGGACGAGGCTCACAACCTGGTTCAGGACGATGAATCCAGCACAGCCGCGTGGCTGCACGCCCTGCTGCATGTGCAGGAAGGCGACCTCGAAGACGCGGAGTACTGGTACGGAAAGGCCGGTCGCCACTTCCGCAGCAGGGGCACACTCAGCGAGGAACTCGACGCCTTGGAGGCCAGCCTGCGGGGGACCTAGGCCGCTCCATATCAGCCCCTCATGGCCCGCGCGACCAGCAAGGTGTCGGTGAACTGCTCACAACCGACGATCTTGCCCGCAGCAAGGCGCCACACATGCGTCACACGCGCCAGCATCGCATTGCCGGTCTTGCGGTACCTGCCCTGATAGCCGCCAAGGGCCACGATCTGCTCGCCGCCATCGATCTACGGGTTCAGAGAAAGGGTGTGCGTCTCCCATTCGCTGCCCAGCACCTTGAACGCCAGGTCGACGACCTGCTCGATGTCTGTCCAGGCGCCGGCGCAGGGAAAGCCGGCCATCTCGGTCCAGGCCACATTGGGCGAGACGTCCAGCATCATCCCGGCAACCCCTGGCTCGCTGAGGCCGCATAGTGGTCAGCGATGATCTGCAGATTGGTTTTCATACGGTCTGTCTGATGTCTCTTCAAATGGCACAGCCGTTGGCGTCACATCCAAACGCGGGCGCTGCTTGAGTGCTGGGGCTGAGGCTACGCAGCCAGGTCTGAAATTCCTGAGGGCGCCCCAGGTAGCTGGAGACATCCACGGTTTGCAAGCCACCTTCCGTTTCGAGCACCATGCTTGGAAAGCCCTGTGCGCCCACCTGAGCCATGAAGGCGCGGCTGTCCTTGATGTGCGCCTGCACCGGCTCGCCCAGCTGCAGGTCCAAGGCTTGCGCAAAGCCCTCAGGCCTTAGGCCGAGGGCAGCGGCCACCTCGATCAGAACCGCGCGGTCTGCGATGCGCAAGCCGTCCACATAGTGCGCGGTCTGTAGCTGCACGAGCAGGTCCAGACCGCGCCCCGCCATCGCGTCGGCGGCCAGCATGGCGGCGGTCGGCGGCTCGGAATCGAACACGGCCATCGCGTCGCGCAGCAAACCCTCTTGATAGCCATCGCCGAAACGCTGGCCGCTGGCTTGCGCCACGCGCAGGTCATGCGCCATCACGAAGCTGCGCAACTCGGGCGTCACGCGCTGGCGCCGCACGCCCGTCATCATCCCGCCGCCACGAGGGAGTACGGGGATGACTTCACGGGCCGCCTTCACCAAGGGGGCGACGCCGTAGCACCAGCCACACAAAGGGTCATGGATGTAATGCAAGCGGCTCTTGTTCATGATTCAACAGCGGTTATGTGTATGTAGACTGGTGGTTAGCACGGTGAAGGCGGTACCAGAGAAACTCAGCCGATCACCACTGCATTTCGCCCTTGGCGACCTTGGCACCGATGTCGAGCGCGACGCCCAGGCCCGCTTGGGGGTAGGCCTTCTTCATCGCCTCGATCAGCTCAGCGCCGGTTTTGGCTTTGATGGCCTCGGCGTTGAAGCGCTGCAGATAGCTGCGCGTGTAGGCAATGGCGCTGGCATCCAGTGCGGTGCCGGCCGCCATATGGCCGGGCACGACCATCGTGGGCTTGAGCGCGTCCATCTCATCCAACTGAGCCAACCAGGCGGCCCGCTCGCTGGCCTTTTGCGTGTCCGCCGTCCACACATGCACATTGCCAAAAATGGCGATGTTGCCGGCGATGGTCTTGATGGACGGGATCCACACATAAGGCCGATGGGCCAGTTCACCCACCGTGCCGCGCACCTCGACGGTCTCACCGTCCACCTTCAAGCTCGTGCCCTGCAGCAACTCAGGAACGATGGGCTTCTGCGGCGCATTGGCACCCATCTTGGGCGACCAGAAAGCCACTTTGCCTGCCAGCTTGGCCTGCACCTTCTCGCGCACGGCTGGGGTGCTCAGCAGCTGGGCATTGGGAAAGATGCCTTTGAGCACTTCGGCGCCGAAGTAGAAATCCGGATCGGCATTGCTGATGAAAATCGTCTTCAGGACCTTGCCACTGTCCAGCACATGGGCGGCCACACGCAGGGCGTCGGCACGGGTGAAGCCGGTGTCAATCACGAGGGCTTCGGTCTGGCCGCTGACGACCACGGCGTTGACGTGGAAGCTGTTGCCGTCGGCGTTGTAGACCTTCACCGCCAAGGGTGCTGCGGTCTGCGCCGCAGCGCCGGTGGCGGCCATGGCGCCGAGCGTGAGAGCTGGGAACACGAAACGGGCGATGCTTTTGAGCTTGAACATGGTCAGTGATCTCCGTGAATGAAAGCTTGTTTGTTTGTTCGCTTGGGACAGGAAGAACTTTAGTTTTTCGCCAAGCGAAGATAAAGTCGCCATTCATTGAATGTTTTTTGCATCAATCGATCGAATCGACCGAATGGACCGACTGACCGCCGTGCGAGTGTTTGTAGAAGTTGCAGATCGCGGCAGCCTGACCCACACCGCTGAGCATTTGGAGATGTCGGTGGCGATGGTCAGCCGCTATCTCGCCGCCATCGAAGACTGGTTTGGTGCGCGCCTGCTCCACCGCACCACCAGAAAGATCAGCCTCACGGATGCCGGGCTGGCGGCCCTGCCTTCATGCCGGCAGCTGCTCGACCTCGCGCAAGAGGCCCAGCACATCGCTGCCGAACGCATGCGGGAGCCTGCAGGAGTGCTGCGTGTGACCACGGCCAGCTCCTTTGCCGATGCCCAGCTCACCTCGGCACTGCTGGACTTCCAAGCGCAGTACGAGCAAGTGGAGATCGTGCTGTCGGTGGGCGACAAAGCGGCCGACCTGGTCTCTGAGCGGGTGGATCTGGCCGTGCGCATCACCAACAATCTCGACCCCGCGGTGATTGCGCGACCCTTGGCACGTTGCCGATCCGTGCTGTGTGCCTCGCCAAGCTATCTGGCGCGCTTCGCCACGCCGCGTACCGCCGAAGACTTGAACCAACATCACTGCATCGGCCACGCCTTTGGCATCGGCAAGCAGTACAGCTTCACGCGCCACGGTGAAGCGGTCCAGGCTCCGGTGAACTGGCGCTTTCACACCAATGAAACTGCCGTGCTGCGCCGCGCCGTTCTGAGCGGCGCCGGTATTGGCATGCTGCCCACCTACTACGTTGGCGACGATCTGCGCAGCGGCCGCCTGCTAGCCCTGCTGCCCGATCACCAGCCCGAGGAATTGGGCATCTATGCCATCTATCTCTCGCGGCAGCACCAAGCGTTGGCCTTGCGCTTGCTGGTGGACTTTCTGGCGGCGCGCTTTGCTGGCGAGACCGCACCGTGGGATATCGGCTGAGTCAGCTTGAGGTTCAGGCTAGAGGCCGAAGCCCCTCGGCTTTCTCGCTTTTGTATCGCCCTTGCTGACCACGGCGCTCGTCAGCACGGCGAAGCTCGGTCGAGCCCTGGCATAGGCTGCACCCATCACTGAAGCACCCGCCTGCGGGCCCCCACCGATGATCGAACCGATCACCGAGGTCAGCAAAGTAGCCGTGACGAGTGAAGCCACCGCCCAGGCCAGAAAGCCATGCGCGGTGTCGCGAAAGTAGACTTCATCGGCATGCACCTCGGTCCAGTGCGTGCGGAGTCGGCCGGCAAGATAGCCACCCATGGCCGAGGCGAGCAACTGGGTGAGTGTCAGCCATGCGATCGTGGACACGCCGAGGCTGGCAGCGCTGATGCCCTCCAGCGCCCAAGGCGAGACAGATGACAAGCCCAGGCCAACGCCCAGGATCAGCAGGATCAAGGACAGCGAGGCGGCAGCAGCAGCGCCGGCAAGTACAGCGCTCCAGGAAACGGCGCTTGCCAGAGAGCGGGTCTGCTCGGCCGCAGCGTTGGAGCTGAGGCGCTGTCGATAGCGGTCATCGCTGGCAGCTGTGATCAATGTGTCCATGAGGGTCGCGAAATGCAAGAAGGCAAGCTCGGCCGGCGGCAGTGCCAGTCCGTGGAACTTGATGAGGGATCAAAGTTAGGCCCATGTGCTGGTGACGTCTTTACGGTGTCTAACGAACGCCGACAGCGACGCGCCTGAAGCTCTGCCGGCCTGCGCTGCTTTGTTCGGTGCCCGACGGACACCGCCTTGACGAGCCCCTAGCGTCCCATCTGCAGGCACTGGCTTGGTGCGCTGCGAAGGAACGGCCCATGTGTTTCAGCAAGTGCGCTCAAGGAGATGACTATGAACAGCTACCTGGCTGCTTACATCACGATGGTCGTGGTGATGCTTGCGCTGGACATGCTCTGGCTGGGCGTGGTCGCAAAGTCGGCGTATGAGAGCGGCATCGGTCACCTCATGGCCGCCCAAGCCAACGTGGTCGCAGCGGGGCTGTTCTATCTCGTGTACGCGCTGGGCCTGTCGATCTTCGTACTCGCCCCTCAGGCCGATACGCCCGCCTGGTCAACTACGGTTGTGAAGGGCGCACTGTTCGGCTTCTTTGCGTACGCCACCTACGACTTGAGCAATCTGGCCACACTGCGCGCATGGCCGGTCTCCCTGACCCTGTTGGATCTGGCTTGGGGAACGACCTTGTCTGCTGCCTGCGCGGCAGCTGGCAAGGCCGCAATGCACTTCAAGCAGATTGCGTAGACCCAGCCTTTTTCATCGGAAGGCTTCATTCCTGCCCGCCCAAACTGCCTCGCCCTGCTCGACTGCGCCGCGTGATCGGCACCGGTCAGGCTCTTGTTCAACAGCAGGCGCAAGACGAACGCCGTTGATCAGCGTCGGCCAACGCACAGACCTGGCGTCGCCAAGCTGACCCAATCGATTTCTCCACCCCTCTTCATGCCCCCGAAGGACCTCACTTGAACGAACGCCTGAATTGGCTGGCTCTTTGCTTGAATCTCGGATGGCCGCTCATACTGACGCTTGCCGAAGCGGATCGCACTTCGAAGCTGGCGACGTACCAGCGGAATCCCAAGCTGGGCTGCCTCGTCCAGTCGGCCGAATGGTGATCGACCTCGGTTCTTGGGAGGAGCACCAGCTTTTGGCCTTCATGAACGTAGCAATTCGACAGCAATGCTGCCGCTGTATGCCTGTAGACAGGCAGCGGAGCTGTCGCTCGCGCAATGCCGTGCTGGGATTCCCACCAAACCCTCGCCCACCACGAGGCTGAGAGCAAACATGAACATCGCAATGGCCAAGGCAGGGCCTTTCGACAAGATGCCGCTTTCAGCCGCAGGCATTGAGTCGGCAGTGGCATCGGGTGCGTCACGGTGGTGTCACCGATCGAAGGCTGGGCATTGAGTCGCCGATCCACGGCTACAAGCTTGGCGCGGGCGATGCAACGCAATTTCACGGCATTGGCTCGTTTGCTCGGCGGGCCCGGTGTTCACGCTTCGGTTCGCAGGGCGGCACGCCCGCCCAAGGGCGTGTTGGTCAAGCATCGCAAGGACAAGGCGGGAACGTGGCTACCCGGCGTGGTGATGGGGGCTTTCGGCATGCGCCGCTACCGCCTGTATCAACCTTCGGGGATTGGCGTCAGCGAGCGGCTGCCGCTGATGGTGATGCTGCACGGCTGCGGGCAAGACGCCAACAGTTTCGCGCTGAGTACGCGCATGAACCGATTGGCCGAGCGTGAGCGCTTTTTGGTGCTCTATCCGGAGCAAGACCGCCTGTCCAACAGCCAAGGGTGTTGGAACTGGTTCGATACCGACACCGGTCGCGCGCAGGCTGAAGCTGCCTTGATCTTGCAATGCGTCGATCAGGTCAGCCTGATGCACCCGGTTGACAAAGCACGGGTGGCGATTGCCGGACTGTCCTCCGGCGGCAGCATGGCGGCTCTGCTTGCGACACGCTATCCAGACCGATTCAAGGCGGTGGTGATGCACTCGGGTGTTCCTCCCGGATTTGCACATTCGGCTAGCTCAGCCCTGGGAGCCATGCGAGGCCGCCGCACGGCCATTGCACTGACATCTGAACCCTCGTTGCAGGTGTCAGCGTGGCCGCCCCTGCTGGCCATCCACGGCGATGCCGATGCCATCGTGTCGCCAAACAACAGTGAGGCTGCGTCCCTCTTGTGGGCGCAGGCTGGCGGCGCTCGGTCCGGCACCGCCCGCCACATGCGCCGTGGCCAGCGCTACCCAATGTCGGTTACCGAATTCAAATGCAGAGGTGTCACGGTCGCGAAGCTGGTGACCATCGACGGGCTGGCTCATGCCTGGAGCGGTGGGGCCGCTGGCCAAGCTTTCAGCGACGCAAAAGGCCCTGACGCTTCCCGCATGATCTGGGCATTCGCACGCAAACAGTTTGAGGCGAGCGACGGGTGAGGCCCTCGCGCTCGACGGTTTTCGGCCAGGCGGCAGCACCGCGCACACGTCGAATTGGAGTGTTTGAGAACGTATGCGAGCAGCGATCCGAAAGCTTCTGCTGGAGCCACGTCCGGTCAGCAAGCGGAAACTAGGACTGCGCCATATTGGCCTTCTCCAGGGCGCTGACGTCTCGCCTCGGCTGGGCAGGGCTGGAGCAGCCCCTGTGCCCGCCACACTGCGCCGGCCAAGCCTCGGCCATGGCAGCCTGGCTCAGCCCAATGGGTTCCATCAATTTAGGGCCGATTCAGCCGCCGCTGGAGTGCGGCAGCTTTAGGGTGTCACCGGTACGGCAGCCCGGTGTGGGCTACTTGGACCTTCGCCCTCCACACCCACTATTGTTCGAGAGCGTCCAGGTCGTATGCGTACCCGCATCCTGCGCGCTTTGCCCGATACATCGCCTTGTCCGCGCTGGCAATCAGCAGACTGTCCGTGCTGCCGTTGCGCGGAAAAATTGCGATTCCGATGCTGCATCTGACGCTGACCTTTACTGGCTCGGCAGCCGTCTCAAGTTCAAACGGCTCGCCCACACGAGCCATGATCTTTTCAGCGATCACAGATGCATCCGAATCTTGCTTCAGCTCCATCAGGAGGTATAGAAACTCGTCGCCACCGTGGCGACTGACGGTGTCGTCCTCGCGTGTCATGCTCTTAAGCCGCGATGCAATCGTCTTGAGCACCTGATCTCCTGCAGTGTGCCCATACGAATCGTTGATGGCCTTGAAGCCATCCAGATCGATGAACATCACCGCAAGCGTCCATCCATGCCTTTTTGCCTGAGCGAGCCCATGTTTGAGGCGGTCGTTGAAAAGACTGCGGTTCGGCAATGAAGTGAGCGGATCGTGAAGAGAAGCCATGCGTGTTGCTGCCGCTTCTTGATGCGCAGTTTTCAGTTCTTGCTCAAGCAAATGCCGCTCGTGGATCTCAAGCTTCAATGCCTGGTTTACATGGGTCAGGTCGTGTGCGCAAAGCTGCACCTTGGCTTCCACGGATTGGCTTTGCTCAAGCGCGTCTTCCAGGGCTGGCTGCGCGGGGCCGGTTGAAAGCGTCTCTTCAAGCGTTGAATTGACGGAGGACAACTCGGCGGCGCATTCGGCAACCGCGCCATGGATTTGTTCGCTCTGATCGACGACGACGTTCAAGCCATGCAGCAAGGTAGCCTGCAAACTTGCTTTGACCGGTTCACTCATCCCCTGCACCTGCGCATGGTTGATCTCTAGGTTGCCTGCTCTTTCCTTGCGGAGCATCCCGCAGGCGCGCAAGCACTTCTGTGCGTAAGCGCACCAACGCACGTCTGGAATGCGATCAAGCCGGCTCGAGAACCCCGACCCAGCAGAAATTCAACCGACACATGGCAAAAGGAAGGGCCCTGTCGGCCTGAGTCGCCACAGCTTCAAAGAGACTCAAGCGATGGGCGAACGACTCGGGCCAAGGGCCAGTTCAGGCCAAGCGACCGACAGATGCTGGCCGTGCTGATGAAACCGGCAGAGGGCTAAGTGTGCGGGGCCAGGCCGATGCATCGCTGCGCAGCCTCTCATAGGCCTGTTTCACAACGCCATAGCACTCGCAGCTGCGAGCCTCCAGCCCGCGCTTGTCGAGTACTTGTATGCGCCCGCGGGCGTAGCGAATCAGGCCCGCACATTGAAGCTTCAGCGCGGCACCGGTGATGCCCTCTCGGCGCACGCCCAGCATGCCCGCGATGCGCTCCTGCGTGATTCGAAGCTCATTTCCCGACTGCCGATCCAGGTGCTGCAGGAGCCACCGGCAGAGCTGGGGGGCCAGTTGGTGATGCCGATGACAGGCCGAGGACTGCGCCATATTCGTGAAGAGCGCTTGGGTGTAGCGCAGCAATTGCTGCATCACCGGAACGGACTCGCGAGCCAGGTCGGCAATGTCCCTTGCACTCATGCGCCAAGCCCTACCCGCGCGCAGCACGACAGCGCTGCTCAACGCCTTGCCGCCGCCCATGAATGCACACACACCCACGACGCCCTCGCTACCAACCACCGCCACCTCGGCGCAATCTCCATCGATCAGTGGCGACACCAGTGACACCACGGCCGAAACCGGAAAGTACACAAAGCGCAAGACAGTGCCCGCCTCGTAGAGCATGTCACCGTTGACCAGATCAACGGCCTCTACACGGCACTGCATGAAATCCTTGATCTCGGGCGGCAGCGAGGCCAACAGTTGATTGTTCGGATCCGTATGTAGGGTAGCGCTCACGGCGTGATGCATCTCATAAATGACCCGGGGGTCGAAGGTATGAAATCTAGAGTTCTCACGTCCCCGCAGCTACGTCGAAAGACGTAGCGCCAAATCAAACCAAGCTACCGCACTTGGCGCTGGCTACGATCAGACCAGCGGACGTGTCGGCGGGCGGCCATCGCCGTAGAGGTCCGCCAGCCGAGCCATGGCTTTCACATCGCGCAGGTACAGGCGACCCTCGGCGATACGATGCAGGCCGCGCCGCTCCAGCTTGCGCAAGGTTTTGTGGGTATGCACCAGCGACAAGCCCAGCCCATCGGCGATATGTTGCTGCGTCAGCGGAAAGAGCACGCCGCCCGCGCCCGCATCCGGCTGCAATGCGGCGGCACGCTTGAACAGCAGAATGAGCATCGAAGCAATCCGCTCTTCAGCGCTGCGTCGCCCCACTGAGAGCAAGGTGTCATCAACCATCGACTCCTCGTGCGCAGTGAGCCATGTGACGTTGAATCCCATCATCGGGCTGCGCCGGTGGAGTTCCCACAACGCATCGCGCTGGAACACGCAGAACTGCGCGTTCGTGAGGGTCTCCACGCCGTGTGCCGCCGCGTCACCCATCTTCTGCTGAACGCCGATGAAGTCCCCGGCAAGCAGAAAGCTGAGAATCTGACGGCGCCCGTCGCTGAGCGTTTTGTAGCGGAAGGCCCAGCCCTGCAGCAAGGTGTACAGCGGTGCGTCGGTCTGGCCTTCGTGGATCAAGGCTTCGCCTGCACCGAGGCGTCGCTCTCGGCGTTTGAGTGACTGCACAAGTTCGAGTTCCTCCCCCGTAGGCTCATGAAACAGCTTCAAGGGCCGCAGGGGACAGTCACGGCAGGCCGTTTCAGCGCTTGGGGCTGGCAGTGCTTCATCGGTCGCAGGGGTGGGCGGGCTCATGCCTTGGAGTATGGCGCCGCTCAGCCCGCTTGCGACTGACAGTCATCCTCATCGCTGAGCTTGGGCCTTGGCTGATTCCTGCGGATGGCCGGAATTCAAGGAGGCCGGTCAGGGGGATGCCAGCGGCACATTGCTGCCCGCAACAACTGGAGACCGACCGGATCCCAGGGGTCGATCGCCACCACGAGTCCGGACAGGCTCCAACTGAGGCAAGCAAGCAAGCACTGGCAGCATTCCTGCCCTCGCCCACGCACGCACGCACGCACGAGTCTTACCTACCTGACCACCAACGCCGCCGCACGCTTGCACGAACAGACTCACCGAATCGATATGAAGCGGCACCTGCTTCAGTTCGGCATGCAGCAGGAGCCGAAGTTGCGCGGAAAGTGGGTCGCTGGGCAGGAGAACGTAGGTGCAGCACCGACCCACCTAGGAATGGCCCCGGCGCTGAACCAGGCCTTCAGGCGCGGGGTGCTTGCCATGCAGCCCTAGCCCTGGACATCCTTACACCTACAGGCGGACATTTTTGTCCCACCCCTAGCGCCCGGCCTCGCCCCATGGGAGCGCAGCACAGGCCACGCAATACCGCGTTATCCCCGACAGACGATTTCGTCCCGCCCGCCCTCAGCCGCGGCAGCACAGCCCAATCAAATCAAGCACTTGCGTGATTCCCCAGGCTGGCATGGCGCTTGCAAACACACAGCGTGAACATGAGCCCGCAGCATGCCAAGCCCGCAACGTACCCGTGCCATCCGGCGGGCCCTGGCCTGTTATCTGCGCACGCACCGCCATGCCTGCGACACGGCAGACGGTATCGCGCGCTGGTGGGTTCCGCAGGACTTGAACGTGTTTGAGATCGAGCTGCTGCCCATTCTGGCGTGCTACGAAGCGCGCGGTCTGGTCCGCATGTTCGCCAGCGCCGATGGGCGCTGCTTTTACCGCCGCCGGCAGGCGCAGCCACAAGGTCTGCCGGCATCTTTGTCGTCACCATCGTCGTCAGCAGCACCCCGCCCGCCAGCGGGTGAACTGCCCTGATCCCTCAGCGAGGAGCCGTCACATGGCACAAGTCAGCTACCCAGGCGTCTACATCCAGGAAGTGCCCAGCGGGGTGCGCACGATCAGCAATGTCGGCACCTCCATCACCGCCTTCGTGGACTTTTTCGCCGAGGGGCCGGTCAACCAGGCCACCGAGGTCTTCGGCCTGTCCGAGTTCGGGCGGGTGTTCGGCGGCATCGACAGCCGCAGTGAAGCCAGCTACGCGATCGCGCAGTTCTTTCTCAACGGCGGCTCCAGCGCCCTGGTCGTGCGCTGCCACGCCGCCAGCGGCCCCAGCCCCTTCAGTGCAGCCACGGTGGGCGTGCGCAGCGTCAGCAATGTGGCCACAGCGCCGGTGCTGACCCTGCGCGCCGTCAGCGAAGGCGCCTGGGGCAACAGCTTGCGCGCCGAGATCGACCACCGCACGAGCGACCCGACGCGCTTCTTCAACCTCACCATCACCCGCCACGCCTCCGCCGCCAAGGACGCGCCTGCCCTGCTGCAGGAACAGCATCTGAACGTGACGCTGGACCCGAGCAGCTCGCGTGACATCGTGCAGGTCCTGGCGGCCGACTCGAAGCTGGTGCGCGCCACGGTGCCGGCCTTCGCTCTGCCGGTGCCCATGCCCTTGGCGGTGGGCACTCTGGGCGGCGCCCTGCCGACGGCCGAGCCGGCGCTGCGCGTGCTGCTCAACTCCCTGCGCTGCGTGCAGCCGCCACCGGCGCCGCCGGCGGCCCTGGTACCACGCCGGCTGCGCGTGCAGCTGGCCGCTGGCCTGGTCTACGAGGCCACGCTGCCAACCTGGGCCGCCGATGAGGTGACCACGCTGCAGCAGCTGGCCACCCGCCTGCAGGGCGCGCTGCGCGTCGCGCTCGATGTCAGCGCGGCCGCCGCGCCAACACCGCCGGCCCTGACCGGCGCCACCGTCAGCGTGGTCGGCAATGCCCGCCTGGTGGTGACCCCCGGGCGCGGCGACCCGGCGCGCCAGCTCAACGACACCCTGGTCTTCAGCGACGCCGGCGCCGACACCGCCGCAACCGTGCTGCTGCTGACCGCCGCGGCCACCGTCAATGTGGCCTCGTATCCGCTCGGCTCCGCGCTGGCCAGCACCGCCGCCTACGCAACGGGCACGCTCGGTGCTGACGGCCTGGCGCCCGGCGCCGCCGAACTGGTCGGCGCCGTCGCCGACGCCAAGGACCAAGGCATCTACGCGCTGCGCAAGGCCGACCTTTTCAATCTGCTGGTGATCCCGCGCGCCGCCTCGCTGAGCGATGTGCAGATGCGCCAGGTCGTTCAGAACAGCATCGCCTTCTGCGAATCGCGCCGCGCCTTCATGCTGGTGGACATCCCCGAGAGCGTGAACGAGGTCGGCGAGATCAAGGACTGGCTGGACGCGCATGGCAACTTCCGCAGCCGCAACTCGGCCATCTTCTTCCCGCGCCTGCGCATCGCCGACCCGAACGCCGACTACCGCCTGCGCTCTTTCGCGCCCAGCGGCACCATGGCCGGCCTGTTCGCCCGCACCGACAGCGACCGTGGCGTCTGGAAAGCGCCGGCCGGCATCGAGGCCACGCTGCGCGGCGTCGACGCGCTGGACTACCGCCTCAACGACGGCGAGAACGGCACCCTCAACCCGCTGGCCATCAACTGCCTGCGCGTCTTCCCCATCTACGGCCTGGTCAACTGGGGCGCACGCACGCTGGACGGCGCCGACCAGACCGGCTCCGAGTGGAAATACATCCCCGTGCGGCGCCTGGCGCTGATGCTGGAGGAGTCGCTGTTCCGCGGCACCAAGTGGGTGGTCTTCGAGCCCAATGACGAGCCGCTCTGGGCGCGCATCCGCCTCAATATCGGCGCCTACCTGAACTCGCTGTTCCGCCAGGGCGCCTTCCAGGGCAGCGGCCCCAAGGACGCCTACTTCGTCAAATGCGACGCCGAGACCACCACCCAGGACGATCGCAACAAGGGCATCGTCAACATCGAGGTGGGCTTCGCGCCGCTGAAGCCGGCCGAGTTCGTGGTCATCAAGATCCAGCAGATGCCGGGTGATCTGTGAGCCGCAGCGGCTCCACTGATCGCCTCTGACATCCCGCCCTCAAGCCCCCCATTCAACCGCGCCTCAAACCGCCCCAGGAGCTCGTCATGGCCAACACCGGCTTCGTGGTGAACACGCACCGCATCGACCCCTACAAGAACTTCAAGTTCCGCGTCCTCTGGGACGGCAAGCCCGTGCTGGGCGTGTCCAAATGCGGCGCGCTCAAGCGCACGACCGAGGTGGTCAAGCACCGCAGCGGCGGCGACAACAGCCACGACCACAAGTCCCCCGGGCGCAGCAGCTTCGAGGGCCTGAGCATGGAGCGCGGCATCACCCACGACCTCGAGTTCGAACGCTGGGCCAACAAGATCCACAACTACGAGGGCGACCCGACCATGGATCTGGCGGGCTACAAGAAAGACCTGACACTGGAAGTCTTGAACGAGCGCGGCCAGGTGGCGCTGCGCTACTTCCTGTTCCGCTGCTGGGTCAGCGAGTTCACCGCCCTGCCCGACCTGGACGCGAATGCCAATGCCGTGGCCATCGAGAGCATGAAGATCGAGCTCGAAGGCTGGCAGCGCGACGCCGACACGGCCGAGCCCTCCGAGGCTTGAGCATCTAGCGAATCGGCGTTATGTCTCGTGATTTCTTGACACCCCAAGCGCCTCGCCGCTGAAACGCCCAGCCCCATGCAGCACGCCATCGACTCACCTGCCAATGCCGCCGCATCCTTTGCGGCCCAGCCGCGCCCTTGGTGCAGCGCGCCAGCCGACTTGGCGCTGGCGCCCGACCCGGCACGGCCGCTGAGCAGCGTCGATGCGCTGCTGGCCGAGGGCCTGCGCGACGCCCAGGGCCGGGCCCCGCTGCCGGCCCAGCTGGCCGGCTGGAGCACGGCCGAGCGCCTGGACGCCTTGCTGCGCCTGTGCCTGGCGCGCGGCCTGAGCCGGCGCCGGCTCGCCCTGCGTTGCACAGCAGCGGCGGACTGCGACGCGGACTTTCATGCGGAGTTGGATCTGGCGGCCTGCAGTCAGGCCTCTGCCGCGCCCGCAAGCGTGTTGAACTTTCAGCTGGGCAGCCAGCAGTGGCAGGCCCGCCTGCCCACCGGCGCCGACCAGGCGCGCTGGAGCGAACAGGCGCCGACGCCGGCCCAGCTGGCCGCCGAGCTGCTGCAGCCGGCGCCCAGCGAGCCGCCCGCAGCCGAGCTGATTCGTGCCTTGGACCAGGCCCTGGCCCGGCACGATCCGCTGCGCCTGCTGCGCCTGGAGCTGAGCTGCCCCGAGTGCGGCGCGGCCCAAGTGCAAGAGGTTCAGCTGGAAGCGCAGCTGCTGGCGGCGCTGGCCGAGCGCCACCGCGACTGGCTGGCCGAGATCGCCACGTTGGCCCGCGCCTTCCACTGGTCCGAGGCCGAGCTCGCAGCCCTGCCCGACTGGCGGCGGCGTTTCTATCTGCAAGAGCTGGCGCGGGCGGCGGCATGAACACCGGCAAGGGGAACAGCAAGAGCGGCGCTCGTGAGCCGGCTACTGCCGGCGCAGGCGAGCTGCCCTATTTGCGCAGCCTGCTGCAGCCCGCTGCGACGGGCCTGCGCGCCCCGGCGGCCGGACTCGCAGCGGCGGGCGATCTGTTTGCGGACCTTGCTGGCGAAGAAACGCCAAGCAGTCCCTTGGCAGCGCCGGTCAGGTTTGATGCGGCAGTGGACAGGCCGAGCAAGGCGGCTGCGAAGCCTGCGGCAGCCAATGCCCCGCTGGGCCAATCCAGCCAACAAGCTGCAGCGCCCCGCTCAGGCACAGACTCGCTCCGCGCTCCCAGCCCAGGCGATCAGGCAGAGGCGCAAGCGCTCGCACCCTCTGCGCCGCAGCCCACCATGCCCGGCCTTGAAGAGGTGATGCGCTGGGTGAGCGCCCCGCCCGCTGCGGCTGATGCAATTGCTAGGGCTGAATCCATCACCGTCGATTTGGGCGGTCAGGGTCAGGCGGCCAGGGCGGCGCAGCGCGAAAGCTTGCCAGGCACAGCGGCCTCCATTCAAGCGCCATCGAGCACTGTGACATCGGCGCATGCGAGCCCCGATGCGGCCCGCGACGAAGGGCAGCACAGCACCCGATCACAGTCCGCACAGAAAGCCGGCACGCGCATGTCGCCCAGGGTTGAGCCTGCGCCCACACAGCCCGCCCGAGCGCCCCGCGCAGAGCCGCCCAGGCCCGGGCTGGAGCTGCACATCGGCCAGATCAGCTTGCATGTGCAGGCGCCGCCCGCAAGCCCAGCCCCTGCACCTTCGCCCGCAGCCGTGCAGGTGGCCACGCCGCTGCCCGCCGCCGGTGCGCCCCAGAGCGGCTCCCACACGCCCTCCCCTGGCCTGCGCTTCAGCGCCAGCCGCCACTACCTGCGCTGGAGCTGACCCACCATGGCCTCGCCCAGCACCGAAGCGATTGGCGCCGTCAGCGAGCTGCTGCGCACCCGGCTGTCGGCCGCGCTGAACAACCTCAATGTCGCCGTCGGCCGGCCCGATGCGGCCACCGCCGGCCAGGGTCGCCTGCTCAATCTGTTCCTCTACCGCGTGGCGCTGGACCCGCATCTGCGCAACGAGCCGCTGGACCGCGGCCAGCTGCCGCCGCTCTGGCTGAACCTGCACTTTCTGCTGACCGCCTTTGACGATTCGCGCGAGAGCGAATCGGTCGCCGCCCACCGCTTGCTGGGCCAGGGCATGGCCGCCCTGCAGTCGCTCAACTTCATGCGCCCGCCGGCCCTCAATCTGGCCCTGGCCAGCAACCCCGAGCCGCTGAAGATCACCTTCGACGATGCCGATGTCGAGCTGCTGTCCAAGTTGATGCAGGGCAGCGATGAAAAATACCGGCTCAGCGCCGCGCTGCAGGTGCGGCCGGTGATGCTGAAGCTGGACGCCGACCCCGGCTACGCGCCCCTGGTCAAGACGATCGGCCCCATCGTTCCCCAGCCCTCGGGCCCGCCGGCGCCAGCCGGCATCAGCGTGCTGCCCAGCCTGGGAGCGACGCTGGCGCGCCTGGAGCCGGCGCGCTTCGAGGCCGGCCAGGAAATCACCGTGCACGGCGCCGGCCTGGCCGGCTACGGCGAAGCCCTGCTGGGCCTGCACACTTTGCCTCTGCTGCCCGGGCCCGAGGGCCAGGCCCGCTTCACCGTGCCGGCCGCCGCCGCCATCGCCGCCAATGGCTACGGCCTGTGCATCGCCCGCCTGCTGCCCAGCGGCCGCCGCATCACCAGCAATGCCTTGCTGGCCGAGCTGCTGCCCACGGTCGCGCCGCTCGCCGCGCTCGACGGCCCGACCCTTGCCTTGCCGCCCGTCAACGGCGTGGTGCGCCGCCACGGCCGCTTCACCGTCAGCGGCAGCCAGCTGGGCGGCAGCGCCGCCGCCGTGTTCGCCAGCCTCTACGCCGAAGGCCAGGCCCACGGCCTGCTGGAGGCCGACGCCGGTTCCACCCAGACCCTCTTGCGCTTCACCGTGCCGGCCAGCGCGCCGCTGCCGGCCGGCAGCTACCGGGTGGTGCTGCGGGTGAATGGGCAGCAAAGCGCAAACGCCCCCGAGCTGATCTGGGCCTGATGCCATGAACGCCGCCCGCCCCGATCCCGTCCTGTTGCAGCCCGCGCTGCAGCCCCCCGACCCCTGGGTGCGTTACTGGCTGGCTCAGCTGACCCTGCGCCTGCGCCGCGAGATCGCCTGGTGCTGGCGCCAACGCGGCACGGCCCCGGCCAACACCGCCGAGACCGGCCTGCCCGCCTTCAGCGACCCGGCGCTGGACAGCCTGGACCTATTGCGCTTCGCCGAGGACAAGGCCGCCTTCTTTGCCCAGGACGCCTGTGCCGCCCACCTCAGCGAGGCGCTGGCCGCGCTGCGCCCGGCGGCCGGCCTCAGCCGCTGGGCCGGCATGGCCCAAGCCCTGGGCCTGGACGATGCCGCGCAGTTCGTGCTGGCCTGCGCCCTGGCCGCACGCAGCGACGCCAGCCTCGGCGCCGTGGCGGCCGCCGCCATGAACGACGCGCGCCGGCCCGGCATCAGCCTGGCCCTGGCGCAACGCCTCTGGGACGAACCGCTGGCCATCGTCGCCTGCGCCGAGCCCAGCCATGCGCTTTACCGCAGCGGTCTGCTGCAGCGCATCGGAGGTGCTGGCAGCGGCGATGCGCATGAGGACTGGATGGCGCCGCTGAGCATGCCGGCCGCCGTGGCCTGCGCCCTGCTGGGCGAGCCGAGCCAACGCCTGCTGCCGGCCGCGCTGCAGCCCTTGCCTGCCGCCCATGCCCTGCCGCCCGAGGCCGCCGCCCTGGCGCTCTGGCTGCGCAACACGCCACCGCAAGGCCTGCAGATCGTGCCGGTGCGCAGCAGCCGAGGCGCCGACACCGCCGCCTGGATGGCCGGCCTCGGTGAAGCATTGGGCAGCAACATCCTGCGCCTGGGGGAGGACATCGGCCCCGGCCACGCCGCCCTGCCGGCCCTGGCCTGTGCCGCCTGGCTGCAAGGCGCCGACCTGCTGCTGCCCGAGCATTGGGCCGAGGCCTTAGGCGAAGCCCATGCCGGCCACACAGCTGACTGGTGGGCGCCGCTGAGCGCCCTGGCCCTGCGCTGCTATCTGCCGGTGGACCGGCCCGGCCTGCCGCGCGGTCTGCCCGCCGCCCTGCTGGCCCCGGCCTTCAGCGTGCCGACTCTGGGCACACCGGAACGCGCCGCACGCTGGGCAGCGGCGGCACGGGCCGGACAGAAGAATGACGCTGCCATGCCCCTGCCCAGCGCCGACGCGGCCGACGGTGCCGAGGCCGCGCGCCGCTACCGCCTGCCCGCCCTGGCCAGCCAGCGCCTGGAGGCGCTGCTGCGCAGCGGCCAGGTGCAGGACCGCGCGGCCCTGTTTGCCCTGGCCCAGGGCGAGGCGGCGCTGGACATGGCCCAGCTGGCCCAGCCGGTGGCCCTGCGTTTCGAGCTGTCCGAGCTGGTGCTGCCGCCGGCCGCCGGGGCGCAGCTGCAAGCCATCGTCTCGGCCATGCGCCAGCTGGGCCGGGTGCACCACGACTGGGGCTGCGCGCGCGCCTGGAACGAAAGCGGCCTGGCGGTGATGTTCTGCGGCCCGCCGGGCACCGGCAAGACCATGGCGGCCGAGGCCCTGGCCCAGGAACTGGCCCTGCCCATGTACCGCATCGACCTCTCCCAGGTGGTCAACAAATACATCGGCGAGACCGAGAAGAACCTGCGCCGCATCTTCGACGCCGCCGAGACCAGCGACTGCCTGCTCTTTTTCGACGAGGCCGATGCCTTGTTTGGCAAACGCACCGAGGTGCGCGACGCCCACGACCGCTTCGCCAATATCGAGATCAGCTACCTGCTCGAACGCATGGAGCGCTTCAAAGGCCTGGCCGTGCTGGCCACCAACCGTCGCAAGGATCTGGACGAAGCCTTCGGCCGCCGCCTGCGCTTCATCGTCGAGTTCCCGGTGCCCGGCGCTAACGAGCGGGCCAGCCTCTGGCGCCAGGTGTTTCCGGCGCCGGTCGATGTGTCGGCGCTGGACTTCGCCTTCCTGGCCCAGCGCTTCGAGCTGGCCGGAGGCGCCATCCGCTCGGCCGCCTTCAACGCCTGTCTGCAGGCTGCCGCCACAGCGCCGGCGGCCCAGCCCCGCGTCGCCATGCCCGAGGTGCTGCTGGCCATCAAGCGTGAGTTGGAAAAAGGCGGCCGCGAAGTGGCGGACGAGCAGTTCGGCCACTACGCCAGCCTGCTGCCGGCCCAGCTCCAGGGGAGCACGGCATGAGCATCATCAACAGCAGCGGCCCACAGCGCCTGGTGATCGACCAGCTGACCCTGAGCCTGAGCGGCGTCAGCGATGCCGACGGCCGCCTGCTGGCCAGTGAACTGGAGCCGGCCTTGCGTGCCGCCTTGCAAAGCGCGCCGCCGCTGGCCCGGCCGATCAAGGCCAAACCGCCCACCAGCCTCATGCAGACCGCCTTGAGGGGCCCGGCCCTGGTGGACGCCGTGGCCGCCCAGCTGGCCGATCTGATCGCCAGCAAGGTCGCCGCCCAAGCAAGCCAAGCCTCTGAAGCCAACGAGGAGAACCCATCATGGCGCTGATGCCGATGCGCGGTGCCCTGGTCGAGTACAGCGGCCAGTTCCTGGGCCCCATCCCCAATATCGTGATCTTCCAGTTCAACCCGGAGAGCATCAGCCGCAGCCTGAGCATCCCACCCGCTGCCGGCACGCAGAACAGCGCCGCCAACCGGCCGCGCCGCGACAGCGGCTCGGCGCTGGCGCCGCCGGTCGAGACCCTGACCCTGAGCGCGCAGTTCTCGGCCGCCGACGATCTCGGCGCCGGCGGCGCCGTCAGCGCGGTACCGCGCCTGTTCGGCATCGGGCCGCAGCTGGCCGCGCTGGAAAAAATGGTCTACCCGCCGGCCACGCCGGGCGGCCTGATCGGTGCCGCCATCGACGCCGTCGGCGCCGCCCTCAGCAGCGGCACCAAGAAGGCGGCGACGCAGCCGATGCCGCGCACCCCGGTGCCGCCCCTGCTCTTCATCTGGGGCCCCTCGCGGGTGCTGCCGGTGCGCATCACCAGCATGGTGATCAACGAAAAGCACTACGACGCCCTGCTCAACCCGATCGAGGCCGAGGTGCAGCTGGGCCTGGCCCTGCTGCCCGCGCCCTCGGCCAAGGCCGACCCGATCGGCCATGGCGCTTACGTCTATTCGCAGATGGTCAAGGACACCCAGGCCACCCTCAACCTTGCCAAGGTGATCGAGTTCGCCGTCGATCTGGTGCCCCTCTGAACGCCGCTGGAAGAACGAACGGAAGAAAGCCCGCCGCCATGTTTCTCAAGAACTCCCGCTACGCCGGCCTGCCCACCGAGCGCATCAGCACGCCCGAGGGCAGTGTCGAGCTGGTGCGCTTGCGCGCCCTGCCGCCGACCACAGGCCTGCCCCATGCCCTGCAGTCGCATGAGCAGCTGGACGCGCTGAGCGAGCAGCGCTACGGCGGCGACGCCAGCCGCTTCTGGCACATCGCCGATGCCAACAGCGAGCTGGAAGCCGCCGCACTGAGCCGCCAGCCCGGGCGCCTGATCAATTTGCCCGAGAACTGACAGGCCACCATCGAGCCCACCCACCATGCCCAGCGCCGAGTACCGCCTCTTCATCGACAACCAGCCCCTGGACCGCGAACAGCTGGACCTGTTCACCAGCGTGCGCGTCGAGCAGGCCATGGGCATGGCCGCAGCGGCCGAGCTGGAGCTGCAGCTGGCCACCGACGCCAAAGGCAGCTGGCAAGGCTTCGACGAAGCCTGGCTGACGCCGCTGGCGCGGCTGCGCGTCGAGGTGAAGGTCGGCGAGGGCGATTTCCAGGCCTTGATCGACGGCCCTGTGGTCGGCCAGCGCTACAGCCTGGAGGCCGCGCCCGACAGCAGCCGCCTGGTGCTGATCGTCCATGACGACAGCGTGCTGCTGGACCGCGAGGAGCGCGTCAAGGTGTTCGAGAACCAGCCGCTGGCCAGCTTGGTGGCCGAGCTGATCGAGGAGCCGGGCCTGAGCTCGCGCATCGCCGCCGGCCTGCCCGACGCCGCCAGCGCGCTCGACCGCTTCATCGTCCAGCGCGGCAGCAATATGCAGCTGCTGCGCCTTCTGGCGCGCCGCTTCGGCATGCAGGTCTATGTCGAGCCGGGGGCCGAGCCGGGCCAGTCGGTCGGCGTGTTCGAAAGCCCCGAGGCGCGCGACGAGGGCCTGCCCGAGCTGGTGCTGCTGGGCGAGGAACGCAATATCGCCAGCTTCCAGGCCGAGTTCGACGCGCTGCGGCCGCAGGCGCCGCGTGCCGCCAGCGTGAGCGCCAGCGACAAGCAAACCCTCACGGCCAGCGCCAGTGCCGCTGCCTCCGACCCCAGCCCCCTGGGCGAGCAGCCGGCCCATGCGCTGAGCCAGCCGGCCAGCACCCTGCTCTGCCATGGCCGCGAGGAACAGGCCGATCTGGACGCCGCCACCGCCGGCGTGGCGCAAGTCTCCGCCTGGGCCTACACGGCGCAGGCGGAAGTGGACAACGACCTCTACAGCGCCGTGCTGCGCCCCTACCGCCGGCTGCGCGTGGTCGGCGTCGGGCCGCAGCTCTCGGGCGACTACCTGATCGCCCGCGTGCTGCACCAGCTGGACGACAGCGGCTACCGCCAGAGCTGCTCGCTGAGCCGCAATGCGCGCAGCACCTCCGGTGCATCCGACGGCCTGACGGGCCTTCTTGCAGGAGCATTCTGATGGGCATGGGCATCGAGGAACTGGTGGTCGAGCTGGCAAGCCAGCAGCGCAGCCGCTTCTACGGCAAGTACCGCGGCATCGTCGACAGCATCGATGACCCCGAGGGCCTGGCCCGCCTGCGCGCCTTTGTGCCCGAGGTGCTGGACACCGAGCTCTCGCCCTGGGCCCTGCCCTGCAGCACGTATGCCGGCCCCGATGTCGGCCTGCATGCCGTGCCGCCACCCGGCTCTGGCGTATGGATAGAGTTCGAAGCCGGTGACCCGGCGCGGCCGATTTGGGTCGGCGGCTGGTGGGGGCGCGGCGACCCGCCGCTCAACGAAAGCGGCAGCGCACCGACGCCCAAGCAGAAGACCTTGAAGAGCGACTCCGGCCTGATGCTGGCCCTGGACGACGACCAGCACAGCGCCACCCTCAGCGACAGCAGCGGCAGCAATCTGCTGACCATCCGCGTTGACGAGGGCCAGGTGCGCGTCCTGGCCACGGCCAAGGTGGTGATCGAGGCGCCGCAGATCGAGCTGACCGATGGCGCCAGCCACCCCCTGGTCTTCGGCGACGACTTGCTGCAGTACCTGAACCAGCTGGTCAACATCTTCTGCACCCACACCCATGTCGGCGAGACGGTGCTGGGCATCCCGGTCACGCCCATGATCCCGACGCCGCCGTTCCCGCCGGCCACGCCCGCGCTGCTCTCGGTCCGCGTCAAGACCGGCTGATGCCCAGGAAGGAGCCTCCATGTCCAACCCTCTGAAAGCCGGCAGCGTGCACGACCTCGGCGCCAGCATGGCGGCCGAGATCGAAGCCGCCATGCAGCGCGAGTGGCAGGCCGCACGCGGCCAGCCCCTGCCGGGCGGCGCCGGCGAGCTGGACCGCCAGATCCTCTTCGCCGCCATCGCCCAGGGCGTGCTGCGTTACCTCTATGCCCACCGGACCGATCTGACGACCAACCGGGTGCATGACGACATCAACGGCGGCCATGTCCACCACAGCGACTTTGACCTGCTGGAGAAGCCATGAGCAGCGGCCGCCACCTCGCTTTTCCTTTCCGCATCGGCAGCGACGGCCGCAGCGCGGCTCCCGCCGATCTGGCCGAGCATGTGCGCGGCGAGCTGATCCAGCTGCTGCTGACAGCGCCCGGCGAGCGGCCCTTTCTGCCGGGCTTCGGCGCCGGCCTCAAGCGCCTGGTGTTCGAGCGCAATGACCCGGTGGCGGCCGGCCTGAGCAAGGCCACGCTGAGCCGCAATCTCTCGCGCTGGCTGGGCCACCGCATCGTCGTCGAGACCCTGGAGGTCGACACCAGCCAGGCCACGCTGACAGTGGACCTTCGCTACCGCATCGTTGCTACCGGCGAGACCCGCGGCATGAAGCTGCAAGGCGGAGGCCGCTGATGGGCGCCGGGCCGGTCATGGACCGCGTCGTCCTGCATCCCGAGCGCCTGGCTCAGCGCGCCGAGCAGCTCGATGGCCTGGGCGCCAACGGCATACGCCTGGGCTATATCAGCCTGGAGCCTGTCGCCAAGCCCAGCTTCGCCTGGCTGGACCTGGAATTCCTCAACGACCATGGCCTGGCCGCCCTGCCGCCGCCCGAGGCCTTCGAGGTCAGCGGCGGCCTGCGCGCCACGCAGACGCCGGTGCGGGTGCTCGCCGTGCTGGCCGACCCCGGCGGCAATCCGCGCGGCCTGCGCCTGCGCCTGGCCCCGGTCGGCGACTACAGCACGTACACCTTGTCGACCCGGGCCAGCGGCCTGCTGCCGCCGGCCGATGCCCTGGCCGAGCTGATGGACCCGCTGTTCAACCGCCTGCCTTTCAAATTCCGGCCGGGCTGTTTCAACCTCAGCTGCGCGCCGCCGGCCTCGGGCGCTCGCCCGGCCGCCGATGCGCCGGTGGTGGACACCCTGGCGCGCGACTACGACTCCTTCCGCCACCTGATGATGAGCGCCATGGCCGCGCGCGTGCCGGGCTGGGCGCCCAGCAGCGAGGCCGATCTGGACCAGGTGCTGATCGACCTGATCGCCGCGCGCGGCGACGAACTGGCCGACGCCCACGACCGGGTGATGGCCGAGCGTGCCCTGGGCACGGCGCGCAAGCGCGTCTCGCTGGCCCGCCATGCCCGCTTGGTCGATTACCACCTGCACCAGGGCCAGCAGGCCAGCACCACCCTGGCCGCGCAGATCGGCGCCGCCCTGCTGGACCTGCCCGCACTGCCGGCCCCGCCCGGCGCGGCGCGGCCAGTCTGGGCCGTCTACAGCGGCCCGGCCTGGCAGGCGCCCGAGGCGCAGATCTTCGCTCCGCTATCGACCGGGCCGCGCTGGCGGCGGCGTTTCTTTGCCGAGCTCAATGAGCTGCGCCTCTACACCTGGGGCGACACCGTCAGCGCCCTGCCGAAGGGCGCCACCTGCGCCGACCTCAGCATCGGCGCCGCCACCAGCAAGAGCAGCGCCGAACGCCTGCGCGATTTGCTGCTGGGCCTGGCGGCCGAGCAGACCGGCGCGCCGGCCGATGTGGACGCCAGCGTGGACCGATTGCTGCTCGAAGAGGTGCTCAACCCGCAGACCGGCACGCCCAACGGCCGTCGCCTGGCGCAGCGCCAGCTGCTGCGCCTGCTGCCGGGCCCGGGCCGTGCCCAGGTGCGGCAAGACCCGGTCAGCCAGGCCTGGTTCTGCCGCGTCCACTGGCGGCCCGAGGACGGCCTGCGAGAGAACTTCTGCTTCATCGCCGACTGCGGCCCGGTCAGCAAGACCGAGCTGAGTCTGTTCTACGGCAATCTGGTCGAGATGGGCCATGGCCGGCCACGCCTGGCCACGCTGCTGCCACCGGGCACGCCCTTGGCGGCCGCCGATGCCGGCAACCTGCTGGCCAGCCAGCAGGCACATTGGCAGCCGCTCAGCCGGCCCCTGGGCGCCGGCCAGGTGCCGGCCGGCACGCGCGCGCCGCTGCCACGCGACCCGTCCATCGAGCCCCTGGCCTACCGCACCTGCGCGCCCGGCGGCGAACAGGCGCCGCGCTCCAGCCTGCGGGTGGAAGTGGACGGCACGCGCTGGGACGAACGCATCGATCTGATCGCCAGCGACGGCAGCGAAGAGCATTTCCAGGTCGAGACCGACGAGCTGGGCCAGAGCCAGCTGCGCTTTGGCGACGGCATCAATGGCGCGCCGCTGCCGGCCGGCGCCCGCGTGCTCTGCCAGTACCAGAGCGGCGAGCCGCTGCGCGGCAATGTCGGCGCCGACACCTTGCTCAGCAGCAGCCTGCCCCTGGGCCCGGGCGGCCGTATCTGGAACCCCTTCGATGTGGTCAACGGCCTGGCACCGGAAAGCCGCGAGCAGCTGCTGCGGCGCGCGCCCGAGGCCTACCGCCAGCGTCAGCGCCGCGCCATCACCCTGGCCGACTATGTGGCCGAGGCCGAGCGCCTGCCCGGCGTCTCCAGGGCCAATGCGCGTTATGCCTGGTGCGGCTCCTGGCGCGTGGTGCAGCTGGTGATCGACCCGGTCGGCGGCGGCCAGCCCGGCCCGGCCCTCTTGGCCGAGCTGCACGCCGCCCTGGACGCGCTGCGCCTGATCGGTGACGACATCGAGCTGCGCCCGGCCGCCCTGGTGCCGCTGGACATCCGCCTGGTGCTGTGCGCCCAGCCCGGCTACTGGGTGGAAGACCTGCGCGCCGAGCTGCTCAGCGAGTTCAGCAGCGGCTGGACGCCGGACGGACGGCGCGGCTTCTTCCACCCCGAGGCCTGGACCTTCGGCCAGGACCTGCACGCCAGCCAGCTGATCGGCCGCGCGCTGGCGGTGCAAGGCATTGGTCGGGCGCTGCGCCTGAGCCTGCGCCGCTTCAACCAAGGCGGCAGCGGCGGCGCGCTGAGCACGCTGGAGCTGGACCCGTCCCTGCCCCTGCCACCGGGCGCGCCGGCTGTGCTGCCCATCGGACCTTTCGAGATCCTGGTGGTGGCCAACGACCCTGACATGCTGGAACGCGGCCGCATCGCGTTCGAGATCCAAGGAGGCCGGCGATGAGCTGCGACCACGATTGCAAGCGCCCCGCGCCCTTCCCGCGCCGCCTGAGCAACCGGCCCGGGCTGACACGCATCGACTACCGCATCGGTGACTACGGCCTGATGCGCGAACACATCTTCGGCCTGCTGGACGCCGCGCCGGCCCTGGCCGCCTGGACGCACCGCAAGGCCGACGATCCGGGCATCGCCCTGGTCGAAGCGGCCGCCCTGGTCGGCGATGTGCTGGCGCGCTATCAGGATCGCTATGCCAACGAGGCCTATCTGCGCAGCGCGCGCTGGCACGAGTCGGTGGTCGAGCTGGTGCGGGTGCTGGGCTACCGCTTGGCGCCCGGCCTGGGCGGCCGCGCTCGCTTCGCCCTGGCGGTCAAGGGCACGGCGCCGGTGCCGGTGCCGGCCGGCTTTGGCATCAACGTCAAGCTGCCTCATGCGGGCGCCGCCGAGCCCAAGCCGGCCATCTTCGAAACCGAAGCGCCGCTGTTGGCGCGGCCGGCATTGTCACGCTTTCATCTCTACCGCCCGCGCCACGTGCCCGACATCGTCAACGGCATGGACAGCTTCCAGCTCGCGGCCGGCACCGGCCCGGCCCTGGTGGCCGGCGACCGCCTGCTGCTCGGCATTGCGCAAGGCACGACCCTGAGCCACACCCAGATCGTGGTGGTCGACAAGGTCTGGGAAGCCTTCGGCGTGCGCCACATCAAGACACGGGGCCGCATCGCTTGCTTGCTGGGCGCTTCAGCCAGCAGCGCGAGCAGCCTAAGCAGCATTTCCAGCGGCATCAGCGGCAGCATCAGCAGCACTTTCAGCGCTGGACGGCTGTCCGCCGGCATCTCCTATCTGCCGGCCTTCAGCGGCCTGCTGCATGCCGGCCTGGGCCTGGCCCTGCAGGTCTCGGCGCCGCAGCTGCGCGCCTACAAGCTGGGCGCCACGGCGCGCCATTTCGGCCACAGCGCGTCGCCCAGCCGGATCGCGCTGAACGAAGCCAACGGCCGCGTCAGCGAGGTGCCGGTCTCCTATGACCGGCGCCTGGACGCCGCCCAGGGCGACCCCGCCGGCCCGCAGCTGCGGCCACGCCAGCTGCCACTGGACGGCGAACTGGCCGACTTCAGCGCCGGCAGCGCGGTGCTGGTGGAGCTGAACCTGGCCAGCACAGCCGGCAGCAGCAGTCCGCGCAAGCGCGTGCTGGAGCGCCAGATAAACCAGGTCGACCGGCAGTCCCTGGCCTGGGGCGGCAGCAGCGGCGCCAGCACGGTGCTGCAGCTGGACCAGGACCTGGCCCTGCAGGAAGGCGCCAGCGCGCTGCGCTGGGCCGACATCCGCGGCATCAGCGTGCACCAGGTCAAGGGCGAGGGCTTCAGCCTGCGCGCGGCCGCGCAGGCACTGCCGCTGGCGCAAGGCCTCGCCTTCGATTTCTATGGCGAGCGCGAGGACGCCCTGGCCCTGCAGGACCGAACCCTGCTGCTGGCCCTGCCCGAGGGACCGCTGGCGGTGACGGTGCAAGCAGTCAGCGCGCAAGCCCAGGCCGGGCCCAGTTTTCACCGCCTGAGCCTGGACCGCTCCTTGCCCTATGCCCGCTTCGGCCATGAGCAGCCGGGCGTCGATGTGCATGGCAATCTGGTCTGGGCCAGCCAGGGCAAGACCGAGAGCGAGGCTGTGCTGGGCGACGGCGACGCGCGCCAGAGCTTCCAGACCTTTGTGCTGCCCAAGACGCCGCTGACCTGGCGGCAAGACGGCGCGCTCAGCCCGCCGCGCCGGCCCCAGCTGCAGATGCGCGTAGGTTCCGTGTTATGGCGCCAGGTCGAAAGCCTGTTCGGTCGGGGCCCAAATGAGCAGGTCTATATCGTGCGCGAGCTGGCGGACGGCCGCAGCGTCGTGCAGTTCGGCGACGACCTCAGTGGTGCCCGCCTGCCCTCCGGTGTGGGCAATGTGCGGGTGCAGATGCGCAGCGGCCAGGGCGCTTACGGCCTGCCCGAGGGCAGCGACAAGCCCACGGCCATGCAGCGCCTGACGGGCTTCGATGCCCTCAGCCTGCTGGAGCCGGCCATGGAGGGCGCCGCCCCGGAACCGGCCGCCAAGGCCCGCCAGGCCGCGCCCTTGCTGATGCAAAGCCTGGGCCGCATCGTCAGCCTGGCCGATTTCGAAGCCGAAGCCCTGAGCCTGGCCGGCGTGCTGAAGGCGCGCGCCAGCTGGCAGCTGCTGGACGGCGCACCGCTGCTGATGCTGACCCTGCTGATGGCCAGCGGCCAGGCCGCCGATGCCGCCGCCGCCCAGCAGGCTCTGCGCCGGGCGCTGGCGGCACGCGGGCCGGCGCGCTGGCCACTCAGCGTGCGCATCGGCGAGCTGCTGCCCGTGCGCATGGCGCTGGCGGTGGCGACCGAGCCCACACAGCATCCGGACGAGCTGCGTGCGGCCATCGCCGCCGCGCTCGGTGTGGTGGAGGCGGAGCCGGGCGCACCGGAGCAGGCCGAGGCAGAAGAAGCGGATGAACTCGGCCTGCTGCACTGGCGCCAGCGCCAGTTCGGCGAAGGCCTGCATGGCTCGCAAATCCTGGCGGCGGTGCAGCGGGTCAGCGGTGTGCGCTGGCTGCGCCTGGACCGCTTGCACGCGGCGACAGACACGCACCATCCGGTCCCCGCGCGCGACGGCCTGCCCCAGCTGCGCGCCGCCGCCCATCAGCTGCTCGGCCTGCGGCCGGCCGGGCTGAGCCTGCAATTCGTCGCCGATGAAGCGGAGAGCCGACCATGAGCGTGCTGGCCCCAAACCCCAGTCTGTACGAACGCCTGCCCGAGCTCTACCGCCAGCGCGATCTGGAGCAGAGCCCGCCCGGCCCGCTGCGCGCCCTGGTCGACAGCATGGACAGCGTGCTGCAGGCCCTGGCCGAGCGCGTCGGCGCGCAGTACGACGACCTCTTCATCGAAAGCTGCGAAGACTGGCTGATCCCTTATCTGGCCGATCTGGTCGGCAGCTCGCATCTGAAGGGCGATGCCTGGACCCTGCGTGCCGATGTCGCCCGCACCGTCTTCCACCGCCGCCGCAAGGGCACGCTGGGCGCCGTCGAGTCGCAGGTGCATGCGCTGACCCAGTGGGCCGTGCACGCGGTCGAGCTGCGCGAACGCCTGGCCTGGAACCAGGCCCTCAACCATCTGCGGCCCCAGCCGCATGCGCGCACGCCCTGGCGCGAGGCCGCCGGGGGCGACCCGCGCCTGCCGGTGCGCGGCGGCATGGCGGCGCTGCGCTCGCCGGCCCTGCTGTCCCTGGTGGACGGGCCTTTCGACCCGCTGGCGCGCGTGGCCGATTTGCGGCCGCCCCTGCTGCAAGCCGACCCGCCGGTGGCCCGGCCGGCGCCCAATCTGCCCCATCTGGCCGTCTTCCTCTGGCGCCTGGCCGACTACCAAACCCCGACCTCGCGCCCCAGCCCGCCGCATGCGCGCGTCGGCCAGCCGCCCTGGAATGCGATCGAGCCGGCGGCGCCCGGCGCGCCGCTCTACGCGGTGCGCTTCGAGCTGCACCCGCAGGGCGAGCCCCTGGTGCTGTTCAACACCCACCGCTTCCAGGCCGATGCCGACAGCCCGCGCCGGGCCGGTCGCGACGCGGTGCCCGGCCCCATGCCGCATGCGCTGTTGAACAGCCAGGGGGGTCAGCCCGACAAGTATGTGCAGATCAACACCTACACCGGCAACAGCCCTCCGCTGCCGCCGGACGACGCGGTCGGCCTGCTGCTGCATCTGCCGGCCCTGCCTTTTGCCGGCGTGGCCTGGACCCTGCGCGGCGCCGAGCTGTGCGCCTGGGAACAAGGCCTGAACCCGCCGTTGGCGCCGTTTGAGATCGCCATCGACGCCCACCATGGCCGCCTGGTCTTCGGCGTCACCGGGGCCGACACCAGCGCCATGGCCGAGCCGCTGCGCGCCGGCCTGCGCGTCTCGGCCACGACCGGCTTCAGCGGCCTGAAGCGGCGCGAGGGCAGCGTCGGCGCCCAGCCCCTGCCGCGCACGCCCGCGCCGCTGCCGGCCGGCGCGACCCTGATTCAGGTGGACGGCATCAGCGTCACCCTGGCCGATGCGCTGGCCGACCTGGCCAGCCGCAGCGCACCCCTGGTGATCGAGATCGTCAACAGCGACACCCACCGCCTGGACCTGGCCGCCGTCAGCGGCATTGGCCTGGACCCCGGCGGGCTCGCCCTGCACCTGCCGCCGCCGGCCATCCTGCCCGCCGATGCCGACCCGAACGAGCGGCCCTGGCCCCTGACCCTGCGCGCCGCCAGCGGCCATCGCCCGGTGATACGCCTGGTGCAGCCGCTGCGCTGGCGGCCGCAGACCGTGCTGGGCCAGCCGGCCGCCCGGCACGCGCTGCAGAACGTTCGCCTGCAAGGCCTCTACCTGACGCGCGACGCCGCCTTCCCGGCCGGCGACGCGCTGATCGAACAGGCAGCGCTGAACCGCCTGGAGATCGAGGGCTGCACCCTGGACCCAGGCGGCGCCTGGCTGCTGGACGGCACACGCCACGGCAGTCGCGGCCCCCTGCACCCGGCCCTGCGCCTGCGCGCCGACCTGGGCCTGAGCCCGGCCGAGGCCGATGCCTTCGGCCAGACGCCGCAGATCGTGCTGCGCCACTGCATCAGCGGCGCGCTGGCGGTGGACCGTGGCCACCTGCTGGGCCTGCAGGCCTGCATCGTCGATGCCGGCGCCGGCGTGGACGAGGCCACGCCCGCCCTGGCCCTGAGCTCGGCCAGCGCCGACCCCGAGCTGCGCTGGGGCGCGCCATTAGCTTTCCAAGGCCTGACCGTGTTTGGCCGCAGCCGCCTGGAAGTGGCGCGCGGCGCCGGCGGCATCTTTGTGCACCGCCTGCAGGTGCACGACACGCAGGACAGCCACACGCTGGAGTTCGCCGCCCGTGGCGATGGCAACGGCGGCAATAGCAATGAAGGCGAAGCGGACCTGATGGCCCTGCTGGCCAAGCCGGGCAGCTGCATCCGCGAGAGCTGGTTTCGCGGCCAGGGCGACCGCCTGCCCCAGCACCACGCCTGCCTCTTCGGCACACAGGCACGCCTGCGTTTTGGCGACGAACGTTTCGGCATGCCCGCCTATGCCCAGCTTGCGCTCTCGGCCGACCGCCGCTTGCGCGAGGAGGGGCCGGGCGCCGATGAAATGGGGGCTTTCGGCTTTCTGGCCAACAGCCACCGCTGGAAGAACGCCAGCATCCGGCTGCGCGAATTCATGCCGGTGGGCGTGCGCGCCCTGCTGGTCCCGGTCAGCTGAGCGATCCAAGGAGTGATCATGAAGGGCGACTTTTCTTTTATCGGCTTCGACCCCGCGAGCGGCTACAGCGGCGTCCTGCATCAGCAGGGCCGCGTGCTGCTGGACCGCGACTGGAACGACGCCCAGGCCATTGCCGCCCATTGGCGCGCCCAGGCCGCCGGCGACAGCTTTGGCTGGGGCCTGCTGGCGGTGCCGGCCAGCGCCGCTGCGGCCTGGCAGGTGCTGGAGGCGCGCAGCAGTGCCGGCGGCATCCAGCTGCGCCTGGCCGCCGGCCATGCCTGGGCCTCGGGCCTCTTGGTGACCCTGGCCAAGGACAGCACCTTCGAAGCCAGCTATCTGGGCCCGCCGCTGACCGCTGCCATCAGCGCCGCCAGCATTGGCGCCGGGGTGCGCGACGCGGTGGTGCTGGAGGTCTTCGAGGACACCGTCAATGGCTGGCAGGATGCCTCGAACCTGATCGAGCCGGCCCTGGGCGGGCCCGACACCACCGAGCGGGTGCGCGCCTTCACCCAGCTGCGCCTGCTGCGACTGGGGCCCAATGAAGACTGCTCCGCGGTGGCCGCCCTGGTCGACGACCCGTCCAAGCGCGGCAAGCTCAGCGTCACGCCGGCGGCCGCCATCGTCATCAACGGCGACTGCCCGTTGGAGGCCGCCGGCGGCTACACCGGGCTGGAGCATTTCCTCTACCGCATCGAGATCGCCGAGCCGGCCGGCGGCCAGGCGCGCTTCAAATGGTCGCAGTTCAACGGCGGCCTGGTCGGGCGCGGCAGCTTCACGGCCGGCGCCCTGCCCGGCAGCGGCCGGGTGGACATCACGGCCAACCAGGCGGCCATCCAGCTCAGCGGCAGCAGCAGCTTCTACCTGGAGGCCCTGGCCTATGACTCAGCACTGGGCCAGTGGACCCTGCGCTGCAGCGCCCAGGCCGCCCTGGGCAGCGACGGCGAGCTGACGCTGAGCCAGATCAGCGGCGCCTGGCCGGCCGGGTCCGGCGGCACCGCCTTCTTCCGCCTGTGGAACGGCATCGAGCCGATCGCGCCCTATGCCGGCGGCGCGCCCCTGCTGTTCCGCGAGGGCATCGAGCTGCACTTCGAGCCGCCGGCCGCCGATCTGTCCAACTACCGCCCGGGCGACTGGTGGAGCTTCCCGGTGCGCGCCAACGGCCTCAGCTTCGAGCCGCCGCACTGGCCGCTGGCCGCGCCGCCCTCGGGCCGGGTGATCCGGCGCGTGGCGCTGGCCGAGATCCACTGGCAGGCCGATCTGAGCGCCCGCTGGGAGCTGGGCCAGATCGAGGACTGCCGGAAGATCTTCCGGCCGCTGAGCCAGCAAAAGATCTGCTGCAGCTACATCGTCGGCGACGGCCTGAGCAGCTTCGGCGACTTCAACTCCATCGAGTTGGCCCTGCGCCACCTGCCGGCCGAGGGCGGCGAGATCTGCCTGCTGCCGGGTCTGCATCACTGCAATGCTGTCATCCAGCAGCGGGTCAACGTCAGCATCCGTGGCTGCGGCGCGCGCACCCGGGTGCTGCCGCGCGGGGAGGCGCTGGACCAGCCCATCTTCAGCGTGATCGACTCGCGCCGGGTCGAGATCGAGCACATGGACCTGGTCACCCTGGGCGGCACGGCCTTCTGGATCGCCGGCAGCGAACCGGGCTTGTGCGACGACATCCGCATCAGCGGCCACCGCATCCTGGCTTGCACCCATGCCCTGCGCGCCGTCAATGCCAGCCATCTGAACATCGAGCACAACCACATCCGCATGTTCGACAAGCCGGGCGGCCTGGCTGCCCTCGATGTGGCCGGCGACGATGTGCGCATCGAGCGCAACGACATCGGCCTGCTGCCGGCCGAGCTGACCCCGCCCGTGGACCCGGACGACCCAGAGGACCCGATCAACCCGGTGGACCCCTGCGTGCGCCTGGTCGGCGTCTACAAGCGGCCGCGCGTCTTCATCGCCTATATCAACAAGATCTGGCAGATCCAGCTGCCGCTGAGCCTGCTGCTGCAATTGCTGCGGCCCTACCGCGCGCAAGGCGGCATCGTGCTGCGCGCCGGCAGCGAGCGGGTGCAGGTGCTGGACAACCAGCTGTGCGGCGGCGCCGGCCATGGCATCACGCTGGGCTCGCCGGCCTCAGTGCCTACAGAGCCGCCGGGCGACCCGGCCCCCGCACCCAGCTTCACCGTGCCGCGCGGGCGCGATGCGCGCGTGCAAGGCCGGGTGCTGGGCCCCGACGAGAAGCCTCTGCCGGGCGTGCAGATCACCCTGCGCCGGCGCGAGGACGGCACCCAGCGCACCTTCACCTCGTCCAGCCCCGACGGTCTGTTCCAGGCCGGCCTCGGTGAGGGCACCTACGAGATCAGCGAGGGCGCGGTCGACCTGGAGATTGACAAGGTCGACGTCCAGCCCCTGCAGGACGGCAATGTGCTGCTGCTGACCGTGCTGCTCAAGCGCAGCGTCACGCCGCCGCCGCCGGAGCTGGGCTTTCTCTACGACATCGCCATCGAACGCAACCGCATCAGCGCCATGGGCTTGTGCGGCATTGGCGTGCCGATGGCAGCAAGGTCTCCAGCAGCGGGCCTGCGCCGTGGCACGGCCCTGGCGGCCGCGCTGGCCCTGCTGGGCTCGCCGGTGATCGGCCTGGCCATCCGCGACAACCAGCTGTTGGGCAATCTGCGCAATCCCTTCGACTCGGCCTTGCGCGCGGCGGCGCAGCAGCGGGGCCTGGGTGGCATCTCGCTCGGCATGGTGGACGAGGGCGTGATCAGCGGCAACCGCATCGAGGGCCATGGCCGCAGCGGCATCGACCCGGTCTGCGGCATCTATGTGCAGTACGGCGAGACCCTGGACATCAGCCACAACACCATCGTCGACAACGGCGCCCTGCCGACCGAGGCGAACGCGCAGCTGCAGCCGGGCAAGCGCGGCGGCGTGTTCTTGCAGGCGGTGGCGAACTTCGGCCTGTTCGCCTTGCTGCGCCAGATCAAGCTGGCGCCGGCGCAGTCCGGCTCGCAGCGGCCCTCGGCCAGCGCCGCGCGCCTGCTGGCCAATCACATCGAGCAACCGGTTGGCTGCGCCCTGGTGGTGCTGGCCCTGGGGCCGCTGATGGTCAATGACAATGTGCTCGCCAGCGAGCGCTCGGCCGGCGGCAATCAGCTCGATGCCCTGGCCGGCACGGTGCTGCTGATCAATCTGGCCGGCGTGCAGCAGAGCGGCCTGTCGGTGCAGATGCAGGGGGCCCAGGCTGGCGCGGTGGGGGCGGACGGTGCGGAGGCCAGCGCTGAGGCCGACGGCGGCAACCAGCCGGCCGGCGCGCTCAGCAGCCCACGCGTCGGCGCCCGATTGCAAACGGTGCAGGCCACGGCCCACCAGGCTCAGGCCGCCGCCCTGCTGCCGGGCGGCGCGACCCAGTTCAATTGCAATCAGGTGCGCGCCGGCGCCCTGCAGCAGGCGCCCCTGACCCAGCTGCTGCTGTCCTTCGACGACCTTGGTTTTGCCGACAACCAGGTCTACACCGACCAGACCGCACCGGTCTTTGCCAACACCTTGATCTGGGCCGCCAGCTTGCGCGCCACCGGCAACCGCCTGCGCGAGCGCGCGGCCGCGAGCAATCTCTCGCTGCTGACCATCTCCAGCCGCATGAACAACACCAGCTTCAACCAGGGCGACCACTGCATCGTCTCGCAGGACACCGACCCCAACCCACCCCATACCGTGCAAAGCGGCAACCAGGTCCTGTTCCCGAGCGCCGTCTGCGCGCGCCTGAACATGATCACCGCGCTGCTGTTCAAGCCGGTCAACCACAGCATCAAGGCCTAGTCCCATGAACAAGCAAGCATTGGGCAAGAACAACGCCTTTCTCAGCGCCGCGCCGGCCACGGTGACAGTCTTGAACCGTGGCGACAAGAGCTTCAAGCAGGACTTGCAAGCCATCACCGAAGCCCTGCAGAGCGGCCGCAGCGAGCAGCTGCAGCAAGCGCGCGAGCAACAGCTGGCCGCGCAACTGCTGCTGACGGCGGAAGGCCAGCGCCTGGCCCGGCGCGACCCCAAGGACCGGCGCGCCGCCGCCCTGCTGGCCGGCGCGCAGCAGGCCCTGGAGCGCGCCCGGGTGCTGGATGAGGAGGCCGAGCTGTCTCTGATTCGCGTGCCCCTGGTGCGCAAGACCGAGGCCTTGCTGCACGGCCGCATCGGCGATGAAACCGGCCGCCCCGTCGCCGGCCTGCAAGTGAGCTTGCGCCTCGGAAAAGAGAGCCTGCCCGGCCTGGCGCCGGTGGAGAGCGACAGCGCCGGCTACTACGCCTTGCTGATCTCGGCCGAGTTGGCCGCTCGCCTGGACCCCAAGAGCGATCTGGGCCTGCGCCTGGCCCATGGCCAGCAGCAGCTGGAGCCGGCCACCGAGGCGCTGAGCCTGGGGCGCGGCGAGGTCCGGCAGTGCGATCTGGTGCTGAAGGCCGATGAGCTGAAGCGTTTGGGACTGGGGACCCACTTGGAGACTGGCCAAGATACGAAACCCAAGGGCCGGGGCAGCAAGGCCTGAGCGACACCACCATGCGTCAAGCTCGGACCCCCGTGGCGAGCCACGCTGTTGCAAAGCCCGCCCGCCCGGCAGAAGCTCGCAAGGCTTCGGCCACGACCGACACCGCGAACCACACGCCTCGGCGAACGCCCGGCGCCTGTGCCTGCGGCGGCGGCTGCCCGCCCTGCCGAGCCTCAGCCAGGCCTCTCGCCGCCCTGCCGAAGCTGGCCGACGCGACCCAGGAGCGCGAGGCCGACCAGATGGCCGAGCAGGCCTTGCGCCGCCTGGCCAGGCCGCAGGCGGACAGCCAAGGCGAAGCCACTGCGCACAAGGCCACCGCAGCGCACAGCGCCGCCGCCAGCACCCTGGCCGAGACCGGACGACGCGGCCAGCCCTTGGCGCCCATGCTGCGGGCGCGCATGGAACAGGGCTTCGCGGCCTCCTTTGCCGATGTGCGCGTGCACCACGACGCCGCCGCGCAAGGCAGCGCTCAGGCCCTGGGCGCCCTGGCGCTGGCGCGGGGTGCGCATCTGGCTTTCGCGCCGGGCCAGTTCCGACCCGAGGGAGCGGTAGGCGAGCGCCTGCTGGCCCATGAGTTGGCCCATGTGCTGCAGGCCCGGCGCACACCGGGCGGCTCCGGCCTGGCTCTGAAGCCGGCGCCGCGTCGCCAGCGCCTGAGCGCCAACTCGGTGGACGGCATGGCCTTCATCAACTACGAGGGCGCGAACTGGATAAGCTTTTTCTTCCCCTCGGGCCGGGCCAAGACCTACGTCTCGGCCGGTAACGACGGTTTCGACTACGCCACCGTCGAGCTGCCGGCCAGCCATGAAGGGGAGATGCGCAAGACCGAGGCCTGCGTGGCCGCCGAGCGGGCCGGCGCCGCCCGTTATGCGCAGTGGACCAACGAGGACGGCGGCAGCAGCTATGTGCTGTCGGTGCGCAGCGGCCTGCCCAGCGCCGACCTGCCCCAGCCGGTGGCGCCCAAGCCCTTCAAGGCGCCGCCCGAGAAGCCCAAGCCCCTGCCCGACAAGACGGCCGAGCAGCTGATCAGCGATGACAGCGTGCTGGGCTTTCTCGACGAGGAGACCCTGGGCCGGCGCCTGCTGGCCTACGGCCTGGCCGACGACACGGCTCGCGTGACGGCCACCCTGGACGCACTCGGCTCCACCGACCGCGACGACGTGGCCACCGCCCTGGTGGAAGCCGCCAGCGACGAAGACCTGGCCCGCTTGGCCCAGACCGAAGCCGGCCGCCTGCTGCTCTCGCGTCTGTACGACGAGATGAGCTCCGGCCATCTCGGCGAGGACGAGCAGAAGCAGAGCGAGCGGGTGCTGATGGCCCGCGCCGCACGCAGCGACCCGCAGGCCTTCATCGACGCGCCGGACAAGGCGCCGGTGATCCCCTTTTCGGGTCTGGGCCTGACCAAGTTCACCACCGCTTCGATCAGCGCTCACCTGCTCGACGACGGCCGCATCCGCGTCAAGAGCTATATGAAGCAGGAGCACTGGCCGGATGCCAAGCGCCTGCCTTTGAACTTCGTGCTGGGCTTGAGCTCCATGGACCTGGACCCCGACCAGGTCGTCGGCGTGCATCTCTACGACGAAGGCGGAACCGTGGTCTATATGCCGGCGCTCTACCTCTTGCAACTGGGCAATCAGCAGGACACCAAGGTGCTGTCCATGAGCTCGGAGGCCTTCGCGGCCGGCCTGACCCTGGGCACAGGCGGGGCGGCCGTCGGCGCTGGCGAGGCCACGGCGGCCGGCACGGCTGGCCTCTGGGCCACGCGCGGCGCCACCGCCCTGCTCTGGGCCGACCGGGCAGCCACCGTGATCGCCATCGCCAGCACCGTCATCAACGACCACAGGGGCCTCATCCTCAAACACTTCGGCGCCGACGGCGCCACCTTTCTGAAGCACTGGCAGACCGTAGAAACCGTGGTCGCCGTCTACGGCATGGCACGCGGCGCCGTCGCCCTGGGCCAGACCGCCAACTCCCTGCGCAAGAGCTTCCAGACCTGGCGCCAGCTGCAGAAGCAGGCGCGCAATCTCAGCGCCGAAGAGAGCGCGGCCCTGGACGCCACGGCGGTCAAGACCGAGCAGGCGCTGCAGGACATCGAGGACGCGCGCGAGCAGGCCAAAGGCACGGCCACACGCGGCCCCGAGCAAAAAGTGCTGGCCGAGCGGCCGGCCTCGCATGGGCATGAGATCGAGGTCACGCCCACCGGCATCGAGGTCTGCAGCCCGCGCCCCTGCCCGCTGCTGCGCGTGCAGTACTCGCGCGAGCTGCGTTCGGACAGCAAGCTGATCGAGGAGATGGACGAGATCGACGCGCTGCGCAAGACCCAGCCCGAGCAGGCCGCCGAACGCGCCGCCAAGCTGCAAGGCAAGCTGGAGAACATACGCACGCAGAAGCCGGCCGCGCCGACGGTGGCCGCACCGGCGCGCGACGCCGCCGGCGAGGCCGCCGAGCGGGTCGACACCCAGCCCATGCAACTGGGCGTGGGCCAGAAGCGGGCCGAGCAGATCGCCGCCGGCGAGCGCGACTTCGTGCTCGACCAGCGGCTCAGCTTTGATATTGACGAGCCCTTTCCGGTCGGCGACGCGTCGGCCGGCGTGGCCGAACAGCGCAGCCGGGCCTTCGACCCGCACAACCGGCAGATGCTGGACTCCAACACCAACCGCCTCACCAAAGGCCTGGGCGTGGACCCGCGCGACTTCGAACGCGCCAAGACGCGCCTGCCCACGGTGTCGGTGGTGGACCAGCCCGACGCCATCTTCATCCGTCGCTTTGATGAGGTGAGCGAGCTGCAGGAGCTGTTCGACATGGCGGCCAAGCCGCTGCGCTCGCGCACCGACCTGAAGCCCACCGAGATCAAGGCCGCCATCAACCGCGAGATGCGGCGCCTCATCAAGGAGGCGCCCAGCGGCCCTGGCGCCCGGGTGCGCAAAGCCCTGCTGGACAGTGGCTTCGAGTACCAGGAAGGCCTGGGATTTGTGATGATGAAAGGCCCCAAGCCACCGGTTACCCCAAGCCCGCCATGAACCCCGATGCGCTCCTGCTGAAAGCCCTGGACGACGCGCTGCGCGCCGGCGACGACGCCGACGCGGCTTTGGCCCGGGTTGGCCTTGTGCCCTGGCTGGACAGCCGCCGACCCGAGCAAGCACGTGCACTGGCCGGCGCCGACTTGACGCCCGACCCCGAGGCGCCGCACGACTGCACGCCGGTCCAGGGCGCCGCCGCGGTGCTGTACTGGGGCCTGGCAGCGGGCAGCGACAAGGCTGCGCCCATTGCCGGCCTGGTTTGGCCCCTGACGGGTGGGCCGGCGCGCTTGCTGCGCGCCCTTGTCATGCCGCCTTGAACCGAGACTGCAACGCACCGAGAGAAAGCCATGAGCCAGATGCAACAAGCCCCGCTACCAAAGAGCAGCTCGCGCCCGGCAGCCCGGCGCGCCCCAGGCGAGCGCCGGCCCCCCGCGCACGAGGCGGCGCCGCTCAGCGGCGGAAAGTACAGCAACAAAGGCGGTTGCAGCTGCGGCGGCACTTGCCCGCGCTGCGCCAGCAAGGCACCGACCGCTGGCCAAGCCAAACCTGACACCGCCAGCGTCGCGCCTCTGCTGCGCAGTGCCGGAGAGCCGCTGGCACCGGCCCTGCGCGCGCAGCTGGAGCCACGCTTCGGCGCCGACTTCGGGGCCGTACGCGTCCATCGCGGCACCCAGGCCGAAGCCTCGGCGCGGGAGGTCAAAGCGCGCGCCTACACCGTGGGCCAGCACATCGTCTTCGGCGCCGGCGAGTACGCGCCGCAAACCGCCGGCGGCCAACGCACCCTGGCCCATGAGCTGACCCACACCCTGCAGCAGCGCCAGGCCAGCGCCGTGCAAGCGCTGAGTGTGGGGCCGAGCAACGACCACCACGAGCGCGAGGCCGAGCAGATCGCCAGCGCCGTGCTGGCGCCGGCCCGCCCCGGCCAAACCCTGCCCCGGCCGCAACCCACACCGCTGGCGGTGCAGCGCTTGCAGCGCCTGACCGACGCCCAGTTCGAGCACTCGGCCGGCGTCGATGTCGCCATTGCCGACGGCCGCATGAGCACGGTCAGCGGCGTGCATGGCAGCAGCGCCTCGGCCAACAACTGCTTCGGCGCCCAGGACTGCGGCATCCATTTCGAATTCGCCAAAGCTTACAAAGGCACCTATCCCTACGGCGCCGCCAGCGGGCGCTTGGTGCGCGGTGTCTACGTCAAGATCGTGGCCCGGCCCGACAGCGACTGCTGGGCCTGCAACAGCCTGGAACTGGTGCAGACCCTGCGCAGCACCACGGTGGCGGCCGATGGCAGCCTGAGCACGGCCGACCCGGGCACGGCGATCCGGCGCGAACGCTCGGGCTGGGGTGACAGTGCAGCGCCCTCGCGCGGCTGGCGGGTCGACCGGGTCGAATCCGCGACCAACCCCTTTTATTCACAAGGCAGCAATGGCCAGAGCGGCGACTCCCGCACGCCGGCCATCTTGTGGGACGCACCCGGCGACTGGGACGCCGACCGCAGCATGGGCAAGGATTTCCAGACCTGCCTGATCTGCGTCAACGGCAGCAGCCGCTATGCGCTGGGCTGTGTCAGTTGGGGCTATGCGATCGACGCGGCTGGCAGCATCCGCCTCACACCCACACCAGCAGCCAGCTGCGGCGGCAGCAGCCAGCTGCGCGACGCCGCCCGCCGTTGGGACGCGATCGACGGCAATCAGGACGTCAACCTGAACAACAGCTCGCCACCGCGCCCAGCCGGCGAGACCCCGCGGCCAGCCCGGCCAGGGGACAGCCGCGTGGCTTGATGAACAAGGCGGGGAAGGAGCGCCTTCACAAGCGAGAGATAGATCGGTCGGCAAGTGCTCCCCGAGACGCTGACAGGCAAGTCGAGCGATCTGGCCGCTTATCTCTGTCGCCAGCGTTTCATGGGCCCCCCCTGCAAGTCCGACTCGAACCACAGCCCTGAGAACGGGGACGCCGGCTCTTGCGGGCTGCCAAACGCATTCTGGACGCCTCATGTCGTGGCAAGGTCTGTAGGGTGCGACCTGTGCTTGGCGCCCTGCCATTGGCGCTTCTTGCGAAGGTGTACATGCCGGGCATGTCCCATTGGCTTTTGTATGTAGTGTTCAGCCTGGCCAGTCAGCTGGCATCTCATGCACTGCCATTGAGTGGGCGCATGTGCAGACCTTGGACGATGCGATGCTGAGCAAGGTGGCGCCAGGTGGCCGCATTCAGCTGTTTCAGTCGTTCGAGTGCCAAGAGTCAGGGGCAGCAAGGTGCCCGGACCAGGCCCACACGGGTCAAGCCCGAACGGCTGCAACGCCTGCATGTTGACTTCAAGTTCTGCACTATCGATGCCCACTTCGGGTACGGAGCAGCCTGATCGCATGCATCACCCACGGCCCTGAGCTGCGCAAAGTACTGACGCACTTAGGAGCCGAGCCTGAGGGCCGGCGCAAGGATCCGGCACGCGGTCCACCACTCTGGGAGGACGGTGACGCGCCGCAATCCGAGGCGGCCATTCTCAGCGTGTCGTGTTGGTGGTGACATTCCATCCGAACATGACTGCAGCCCCCAATCCGCCCGACTTATCCGCGGGTTTGTAGGAAAACTCGATGTCGCGATACGTGCAGTGGACCTCTTCCAGGATCTCGCCGCCAGCATGGGCCGCCGGAGAGACGCTGGTCAGCAGCACATCTTTCATCGTGATGAGTAAAAAGTCCTTCTGCCCATCGCCGCTCTTGCGCGCGCTGAGCTTGAGCACTTTGCAGAACTTTCCGGAAGCGCAATGTTTAGCGAGCAGAGGCGAGGCCTTGTCATACATATGGCTGAACACAAAGTCACCCGGCGAAGTCTTGCCCGGGCCGGTGGCCACACCTGGAGCGCCGCCGTTCGCTGATTTCACGCCCCAACTCCAATTGAGAAGCTCAATCTCCCCTGGATGGTCGATGTGGGTCGATTCGCCGTCGACACCGTCAAATTTGAGAAAGAAATCGATGCTCATGATGTGGAAACTCCTGAGTTGATGGGTTGGAAGGCTGCGCGCACGACTCAAAACGCGGGGGGAACATAGATCTACGTTGGGCGATGCGCCCCAGTGGGTTTGCATTGAAGCTGTTCAGCGGCGGCGCGACGGCGAAGCAACAACTGAACCGAGGTCCTAACGCCCAACTTCTACCATGCGTGTGCACTCAGAAAAGCCAGCAAGCCTCGCTTGTCGAGACTCAAGTTAGGGGTGCTGCAAGGGCTGCGAAAACTGTACCCACCGAAAGTCAGCGATAGGGCAGCGCTGGAAGATGCAGTTGCCGATCGGCTCCGAATGAACAGACTCGCGTAGTGAGCGCCAGTACCGTGCCCAGAGCGGAAGCTGGTCGAATCTCAGCAGGAGGCGAAACTCTGTCGTCCGTGCTTCAGAGCCTGAGCGGTACCGGCCCCTTCGCGTGATTGAGTTCGACGCTGGGGAGGATTCATACTGTGCAGTGAGCGAGGTGTACTTGGACGCTGACAGGCGCCTTCTCGGCTACGCGGAGCAACCGGCGAGCGAGAGGTGGCCCGTCGACGTTGACCCCTTGCCCTGCAATAGGCTCTCGAGGAGATTCAGCGCCTCTTCCCGCAGCCGCCGATCAACACAAAGGAATCCGGATGACATCGCCGCGCAAGCAAGCAAGCCGTATCCAGCGCATCCATCAGGTGATACGTCGCCGTCGGCTCGATAGTGCGGTCGCGGTTCCGCTGTTGGATCGCCTGCCTGGCGCGATCCCTTGCATCAGCCGGGCATCACTGCGATGCCTCCGTAGCCGCAGCGCGCCGACTCTGCGGCGCGCGCTTGGTCACCTCACCCTTGCCGCAGTCTTCGGGCACAGCCCGGCGGCCCTGGCTGCCGACGCCAGCAAGAAGGCCGCAAGCGCGAGCAACGTCATTCCGGTGTCTTTGTTCAAGCTGATCGAGGAGAAGAAGTACGCCGCTGCGCTGCCGCGAGTCACCAGCCTTGCCGCTCAAAAGAACCAGCATGCCCAGTTCGTGCTGGCCAGCTACTACTCCTGCGGCAAGATCGTGCCCTTCAGCTGCAGCAAGGCCGACGCGCTCTTCAAGGCGTCCATGAATACAAGCAACGGCGCACCGGAGAACGGCGCGATCTCCCAGGCTGCGCCCAACGAGGTGGCCTGGCTTCACGCCACCTGCACCCAAGACGGCTTTGTGCGCGATCTGGAGACGGCCAAGGCCTATGCAATGGAAGCCATGCGACGCGACAACAACGCGTTCGCGCTGGACACGTTCGCGGCTGTCGCAGCTCGCGCCGGCGAGTTCAAGGCGGCGATGAGCTTCCAGCGCATGGCCATCTCGAAACTTGAGGACATGGCCAAGGCCGAGCAGATACCCGCGGCTGCCTTTGTCGACTTCAAAAAGCACCTGGACAGCTATGAGCAGGGCCAGCCGACCGAGGTCACTGCGGACACCGCGGCGGCGAGCTGCAACTTGCTGCCGGACTGAGGAGCGCTCGTGGGCAAGGTCGGTTCGCCAGCTCAAGACCCGATCGCTCGAGCCCGGACAGACCGAAGAGCTGCTGTTGGCGCCGGCCCTTGAGCTGCACGGAATAGTCGTTAGCAAAGTAGCCAAAACTGCCGGTCAAGTTCAAAGCTTGGGTTCGGCACCGAATCGCTCGCTGCCTGCTTTGATACATGCGTTCATCGACTGAACCCTGCCAGTAGCGGTCTTTCACAAACTGGGCCCGCACGCAAGGCTACCGTGGGCGCTTCAACACTTGTTCCGTGAACATGCGCACCATGAAACCCGGCACATCGTCGTAGGCTGGGCATGTCCGGGCGCCATGCCAACTGCGCTGCGACAGGTCGCCGCCGCCCCGGCGTGGCGGCGGCTGGAAGGCGTAGGCCTCGAGCTCGCCCAGGACCTGTCCGGAGTGTGTATCGGTCACACGGACAAGGGATCCGGCCACCCAGTGCGTGCGATCGCCGGCATTGCCGTGGGGCAAGTGGCTGACGGCATACCGTGCCGCTTCGTCCGACGGAATCGGCGCCGTGAACAGCGTCTTGTCCGCCGCCAAGCGGTGGCGCAGATAGCTGCCATCGACCTGGCGCACGTCGACAAAATCGTAGCCCTTCAACGTAACGCGGCTGACGTCGATGCCGAGGCTCCAGCCCGGGTGGTCGCGCCGGTCGTCGATCTCCACATCGAGGAAGGAACGCAGGTAGGCCATGCCGCCCACGTCACCCGGGACGCCCGCATCGGGCCAATCCCGATCAGCATGCATGGTCGAAGTCACCTCGCCGCGCAGGTCATCCAGCCGCACGCCGTCCACTCCCCCGACCGGATACTTGCGCCGCGCGCCGGCCGACTGGCAACGTGCTGCGAATAGAGCCTCGCCGGCGGCCGTCTCGCGGGCCACGGCGTCTGCCAGCGCACGGCGGGCAGCAAACTCCCGTGCCGGCAGGGACGCCAGCAGCGCCAGGCCGCCCATCACCACACTCGCTATCACGCGCTGGCGCGGCATGCGCAGCAACAGACCGAACGCAAACAGCAGCGCCGCCATGCCCGCCGTCTGGACGACGAGCAGATAGCCCTGCGGCCCCAATATCTTCGCCAGCGGCACGCCCAGGCGCGGCGCCAGCCAAGTCAGTTGCAGGCATTGCAGCAACTCCATCGGGCTGAGCAGCAATCGCGCACCGGGTGGGCGCCCGACGTAGATCATCAAGGCAGGCAAGGCAGCCAGCAGGAGCCCGAGCACCACGCCCGACGCACGGGCACCGCCGCGTGATGGGCGCCACGCGCGCAGCAAGAGCAAGCCCAGCAGCGCCCCGCCAGACCACAGCGCACCCAAGTACAGCCGCGCTTCAGTGGCGGGGCTCACAGCGTCCAGCCAGCGCGCGGGCTCGGCCATGAGCTGACGCCAGGCGATGCCTGGGGTGGCTTGCGTCGCCGTGGCAGCAACAGGCGGCGCGGCGGGGGCCGATGACGCCGATGAGGCTGCCTCAGTCAGGCCACCGGGCTTGTATGTGAGCGAAGCTTGGCGGGTGGCACTGTTGTAACTCCAGACATGCGTCACGCGGCCGCGCAGCACGTTGACCAAGGCGAAGCGGTCGCCGTCTGCGTACACCTGCAGGCCGTCGAAGCTGCGAGTCTCCGGTTGGCGGGCCTCCGCAAGCTGGGGCAGCACCCCGTTCAGGGGACGGACCTCTTCAATCGCGCCGCTGGCATCCAGAAGCACCAGATCCGCCTCGGCCGACACGGCCGCGAACCCACCCTTGGCGGCATTGAATGCGAGGCTAGAGATGTTTTGGCTCTTGATCGGCCGAGCGTCCAGCCAGCGGCGCGCGCGCGTGTCGAAACGGTAGAACTGCGCGTCGCTTCCGGTGGACACGATGGCGAGCACGCCCCGCGCCTCGTCCCAGGCCAGGCCGGTCGCCCAGGACAGCCGGGGCAGGTTGGGTGCTGGCGGCACGTTCTGGCCGGGGGTGTCGCGCTCAGGCGCGTCTGCTGCGGACAGCTGCCAGGCCAGCGTGCCGCCATTGCCTGTGAGGTAGTAGGTTTCCTGGCCATCGGCGCGCACGACCGCCGCGCTGACGAGCTGCCTCGAGGAGAAGCCGCCGCCCAGCACCTCGGCCGAGGGCGGCGTGCCGGCACCCGGACCTGCCAGTGTCCAGGCCAGCCGCGTGCCCTCCACGTCGAGCAGCTTGAAGTTCATCGGCGTCCCCGGTGCGTCTGCCGCTCCGGCGGAGGCTAGCAACACTGACAGCAGCAGCCCGAGCAGGCCGAGGAGCACGTGGGAAAAGCGGATTAGGCGCAAGGGCAAGGGCATGGGTCTCAGGGCGGAACGGCTGGCGCCGAAAGCTGCGATTCTCATGGGATTGGGCATGTCGCGGGCCCAAACTGAGGAGAAGGCTGAGAACTACATCACTGAGCCACGCCGCTTCCGAGGAGACCCGCCGTGGCGCGAAGTCTGCAGGCAACGCAGCACCTTTGCCATTCTCTTTGCCAAGGCAGCTGGACCCATGAGCCGTCAGGCGCGATCCTGGATAGTCGCCGGACAGCGCGCATGCGCAAAGGTCTGAATTGCGTGAGCTCGCGCGGTATCCATCCGTGCGCTACACCTCAATCGCATTCAGTGGTGTTGCCCGCGCGGGGGGTATGCGCAGCGCAGCGGCGCTGCCTCTGGGTGAAGCGAAGTGCCGAGGCTTGGGACTCCAGCGCGAGAGGGTCAGGTCTTGCTCGAGCTAGGGCGTGAAACTTGGCCCCTGACCCCGAGCCTTGCATGACCTCGAGCCTGCGAGCTTGATCTCTGCGGGCTTCGGCCCTTCATACCTTGGCGAGGAAGGCCGCAGCATCGCCCGCCTCACACTTCCAGTCTGCGAAGACCCCGACCAGATTGCATTCCACGCAGCGGCAAGCGATGTAATACCAGCGCACATCATGTGTGCCTTCGTACACGGAGACGCCGGACATCAGCTCGAACACCTCGTTCTCGCAGACGCACTCGTGCGCCTCGGGCACGGCTTCTTCAAGGTGATCCGCGCTGTCGCCCATCAGGTGTTCCTGCCCGCAGTCGGTGCAGGTGCGGATGGCCACGCCGGCTTCTTCATCGGTCTGCAGCGCGAAGGTCCGGCACCCGCAATCACATTTGGACGCGGCAAACCTAAGGGCCTCATGGCGATTCGCAACGCTGTAGCTGCGCAGTTCGGCTTGGGTGTCGCCGGACGTCGTCCCGTACCAAAACTCGCCCTTTTTCGTCAGTGCCATTGATGCTGCTCCATTTTTCCTTCAAGGTGGGCTTCCCGGCGGGCCTGATGCCAGGCTCGCCCGGATCTTTGGATTCTGCCTGTAGGCCCGGCGAATCGTCGTCACGGGACATGGTCGGGCTGGTCGCCCGGAGCCGAGTCGCCTTGGCGACCGGAAGATGGGTAGCGCTTGCAGCCATTCGTACTTGAAGCTTGCGGGACAGATTCGTGCCCGGAGCTGACGTTTGCAACGAAGCGACAGCCCATCCATAAAGTTTGGCCCGGCCCCACATTCAAGACTCGACCAGCGCCTGCTCAGAGTCGCTTTGCAAGACGGGAGATCTGACCCTCAGGCTGCGCTCTAGGCTTTTTAGCGCGGCGACGACACAGGCGCGCACCAAGGGGTGGGAATCGACTAACAACAGGTTCATGCAGCGAGCTCTGGCAGCCGGCGCAGGGGCTGGGTAGGACCCGAGACCAGGTCTCGGGTCCAAGGTCGGATTGTTCCTGGGAGGCTGCGTCAGGAGAATTGTCTGCATCGCCGCGGATGCCGGGCGCTCACTCCGTCAACTCTCCACGAGGCCGATATGCACGCCCTGACCCCATTCGCCCACACTTCCCGTCGCGCCGGCCGCCTGGCAGCCCTGCATCGCCGCCCGAGGGCCCACCGCGTTGCGCTCGCTGCATCGGCCATGGTCACCGGCTTGCTGCTGGCGCCGGCAGAGGCCAAGACGGTAACGTGGACTGGGGCCAGCAACGTCAACTCCGACTGGAACACATCAGCCAACTGGAGCGGCGGTGTGCCTGTCAATGGCGACGGGCTGGTCTTCGCTGCCGGCGCGAGACAACTGGGCAACAACAACAACCTGGTCAACGCGTCATTCAGCTCGGTGAGCTTTGCCGCAGGTGCCGGTTCGTACAGCCTGGGTCAAAACCGCTTCACCACCACGGGCGCGATCACCAACAACAGCACCAACATGCAGACGCTGAGGGCAGGGGTGACGGTGGGCGGCAGCCAGACCTGGACGGGCGGCGCTGGCGGGCTGGTGTTCAACGGCATCAACTTCGCCAATTCCGGTTCGGCGTCGTTTGAGGTGTCGGGCACGGGGCTGATCAGCAGCCGCGGGGACATCACCAATGCCACCAGCTACCGACAGAAGCTGCAGATGCTTTTGTCTGTGGACACCGATCAGACCTGGACCACCAGCGCCAAGGGGATGAGCGTCTCCTCGCTGACCGGCGCAGGCAACCTGACGCTCAAAGACGTTGGCGTGATCATCGGCGGCAGCAACAGCGTGCTGAGCGACTACGCCGGCAGCTTCATCGGCGCCCTTTCAACCGTGTACTACGACGGCAACACATCCACGGGGCAGACGCTGAGCGGCAGCGGCAGCAAGCTGAAAAGCTTGTCGGTCAGCAATGGCACCCTGACCCTCAGCAAGGGCTCGATGGCCCTGGCGGGCACCGGCTCCGCCTTGCAAGTCACTGGTGGCATGTTGAAGGTGAATCAGGGCTTCAAGCTCGACACCCGAGTCGGCAACGCCGGCCAAACTCTGGCGCCCAACATCGACAGCACCCTCAGCGACGGCGCCAGCGGCAGCGCAGTCATGCAGATCGGCGGTGTCGGCACTGAATTCCGCAGCGGCGAGTACTTCAGCGTCGGCCAACACTTTCAAGGCAGGCTGAACGTTATCGCAGGCGCCTCCATGATCAATGATGGTCTGCTCGTCATCGGCAGGTATGGCTCCAGCACTGCTGAGTTGCACGTCGAATCCGGTGCCAGCCTCACCACCAATGAGCTGGGCGTCGGCGTGGGGAGAAACCCCGTCTCCAGTGGCAACAGAAGGCAATCCATCGGGGATGTCACGGTCACAGGTGCCGGCTCCGTGCTGACCGTTGCCACGCAGCTTGGCATCGGGGGCCTGAGCTCAGGTGAGTACAACGGCAAGGGCAGCGTGTTGATCAGCGACAAGGCCGCCGTCAACGCCGGATCTGTGAGTTTCTACAATTCCGACAGCTCATTGACGATCGACCAAGGCAGCCTGTCAACACCAGCGCTCTCCAGCGAGTACGCTGGCGCGGGCAACATCAAGCTCACCAACCCGACAGGCGGCTTCGCGCTAAACCTCAACTCCAAAAGCTGGCAGACCTACTCAGGCAGCATCAGTGGCACGGGTAGCATCAGCAAGGCCGGCATCTACACGCAGGAGCTGTCAGGGACCAACAGCTTCACAGGCGCGGTGCGGGTCACGGAGGGTTGGTTGCTCATGGGCAGCGGTACCGCTTCGTCCTATCACGCCACGGGGGCAACCGCTGGCATCCGGATCAGTTTCGCGGACCTTGGCAACTCGGTGGTGCGGTCCGAAGCAGGCGGCACGGTGGCCTACTGGACGGACACGCTCAATGGCGGCCTGCTGAGCGGCAACGGGCTGCATGACGTAACCCAGGTCACGCTGATGAACGGCACCCAAATCGCCGCAGGCGTCACGCTGGCCCTGCGTGACGGTGCCACGCTCACAGGCGTCGTCAGTAGCGGCGTCCTGAGCCAGAACAAAGGACAGGGCATCGTCCTGTTCGACCCCGACGACGGCATTGCGCTGACCCTCAGCGGCAACACCGACAGCAGCTTCGCCGGCAATATCAGCGGCATCGGGGGCCTGAGCAAGACCGGCACATCACGCCAGGTGCTGGCCGGCGTCAACACCTTTACTGGCAGCGTGCTGGTGAGTGCGGGCTCGCTGGAGATGGCCAATTCATCGGGCAACTTCTACCAGGTCGCCAAGGGCGCCAGCCTCAAGCTCGGCACCGGCAACCTCGGCACGGCGCCAGTGCAGGCCGATGGCGGGGCCACGGTGGTCTATGACACCAGGACGCTGAATGGCGGCCTGCTGCTGGGCAGCGGCACGCACGACGTGGCCAAGGTCACGCGCTACAACGGCACGTCCATCAGCAACGGCGTGGCCCTGACGTTCGCCAACGGCGCCAACCTTGCCGCCGTTGCCAATGCCGGCACGCTGACGTTGGCCCCCGGGCGGACGGTCAACTGGACGGGCGGGGGCAACAACGGCGGGCAATTCAACGTGGAGGGCACCGCTAACGTGAGCGGCTGGACCTCGTCCGGCGTGGTCCAGGTCGGCAGCGCGGGCACCCTGCACAACAGCGCCGGCAGCAACCTCGTGCTTCTCGCCGGCAGTCGCACCTACGTGGGCACCAAGGCCGCGCCAGGCGGGGTGATCGCCGTCGACGACGGTACGAGCATCGAGCTCAACGGGGCCCTGCTCGTCAACAACGGCGTGGTGAAGGGCACCACCAACGTCAACTATGGCAGCCTGGCCAAGGGCAGCGGGGTGTATGGCGCGGTCAATGTGCTGCAAGGCGGCACCTTCGAACCCGGCAACAGCCCCGGCACGGTCAACACGGGTGCGGTGCGGTGGGATGCCGGTGGCAGCTTTCTGGTGTCCATGGACAAGGCCAATGGTGTTGCGGGCGTGAACAGCGGCCTGTGGAACATCGATGGCAGTCTGGACATCACAGCCGGTGCCGCCCAGGGCGGGCAGTTCACCATCAAGCTGGCCAGCCTGGACCAAAACGACCACGCCATCGTGCTGAGCGACTTCAACGCAGCGCAGAACTACCGGTGGCTGGTTGCCCAGGCAAGCGGCGGCATTGCCGGCTTCACGCCGGGCGAGTTCAGCGTCGATGCCAGCGCCTTTCTGAATCCGCTGGGCGGAGGACATTTCTCGGTCACCGAGTCGGGCAACGCGGTCTACCTGAACTTCACCTCGGCGGTACCGGAGCCGACCTCCGCTGCACTGCTCGGCGCCGGATTGCTGGTCGTCTACCTAACTCGGCGGAAAACGAAGCAGGCCCGCGCCTAGGCAGCCGCAAGGGCTGCGGACGGCTTGCAAAGGCGACGTCATTGCTTGAAGCAGAGGTGTCCGCACGATGCACCCATCGTCCCGGGCCCAAGTCCCGAGCCCCCTTCCCTGGAGGCAAAGACGCGCCTTTGCACAGACATCTCGGATGGACTTCACGGATAGAAATTCAATCGACCCGAAGCAAGTATGACGCCCCTGGAACGGTTGGCCCATCCAAATTCCCCCTTGGCGAGGCCAGTTCTTCCTAGTTAAGGTTTCTACGCGTCACCGGAATCATCTGTGCGTGCTCTCTAACGTCGAATCTTGATGTGGTCGGCTATTCATGGCGCATAAGTTCTCTATGTCGCCCGCGCCGAACACTCGGGCCGGTGCCCTAGCTCGCCCGGCAACTCGGCCGACAGTTGCCAAGAAATGCACTGATCAAACTGGCCCGAAGGGAACACTTCGAATGCCCGGTATGGGCGGCGGATTCAACCGGTCAATGCAACAGATTCGCTGAACATCTCAGCGGGTGTCCTAAAGCCTAGTGTCTTGCGAGGCCTCTCATTCAATTGTCTGGCAATCGCGTTGAGTTGATGCTGGGAGTACGCTGAGATGTCGATGCCCTTTGGCATGTACTGCCGAAGCAATCCATTCGTGTTCTCACTGCTACCTCGTTGCCATGGGATCTGCGGCTCAGGCTTCGACTTCTCTGCTTATTTGCTAACGCCGCCCCGGCGCGATCGCGCTCAGCCCTCCGAGCGGAAGCTGGCCGCCGCGATGCGGTGCTTGCGCATCAGCTCGAAGAAGGCGCGGCGGTTCTTGCCGGCCTGCTGGGCGGCGTGGGTGACGTTGCCGGCGCAATGGGCCAGCAGTTGTTCGATGTAGCTGCGCTCGAAGCCGCGCACCACCCGGGCCTTGGCGGCGCGGAACGATTCACCGGCTGGCGATGCAGCCGGCGCGGCCACGCTGCCGGGAAGGTCGAAATCGCTGTCCTGCAGCAGTGGCCCGCAGGCCAAGAGAACGGCACGCTCGACCGCATGTTGCAGCTCGCGCACATTGCCGGCCCAGGGGTGGGCCAACAAGCGTTGCAGGGCCGCCGGCGCAAGGCCCGTGATGGCGCGCCCATGGCGCTGGTTGAAACGGGCGATGAAGTGCTCGGCCAGAGCCGCCACATCGTCCAGGCGCTCGCGCAGCGGCGGTAGCTCCAGCGTCAGCACATTGAGGCGAAACAGCAAATCTTGGCGGAACTCGTTGCGCGCCACCAGCTGCGCCAGAGGCCGGCTGCTGGCGGCGATCACTCGCACATCGGCCCGCTGCAGCTGATTGGCGCCGACCGGCCGGTACTCGCGCTCCTGCAAAAAGCGCAAGAGCTTGACTTGGGCCGTCAGCGGCAGGCAGTCGACATCATCCAGAAACAGGCTGCCGCCTTCCGCCTCGCGCACCAGACCGTTGCGGTTGGCATGGGCGGTGGTGAAAGCGCCGCGCACATGGCCGAACAGCTCGCTCTCGATCAGCTCGCTGTGCAAGGCGCCACAGTTGACAGCCACCCAGGGGCGCGCTGAACGCTGCGACAAGTAGTGCAGGGCCTGGGCGAAGACTTCCTTGCCGGTGCCGGTTTCACCGAGCAGCAGCACGCCCGCATCGCAGGCGGCGAAGGTGGTCAGCCGGGCCACTTGGTTCAAGAAGGCAGCATTGCTGCCGACGAAATGGTGCAGACGGACATCTATGCTGGCCGCTTGCACCACCGGTTGCCCTCCCTCGGGCCGCTCTGGACTTGGATTCATGGCACGCAATCAATGGCGGGTGTGCGCAGCACGACCCAGGAAGCGCAGCGTAGTGGCGCGGGCGGCAACAGCCCAATCCCTAGGTCAAGAGGCCGGCACAACGAGACATCCCTAGCCCTGGGGATGCGGCCTGGCAGGCAAGCCATGGGCGCCAAACAAGACGAAGCTGGCGCATCTGGCGCCGACTGCCCATTGCGGCCGAGCATGGAGAGAACGAGGTACGGAATGACGGTGGCCGGCACGGCCAAGCTTCAGGCGGCCAATCCCTCAGTTCGCGCCCTGCAGGCCGCGGGCCCAGAGCGCAGCCGGCCCAGCAAACAGTCCCGCTGAGGACAAAGCCGCTCCGTCCTGGGCCAGTCGCACCCAAGCCAAGGTGTCGTGGTGGCTGCCCGGGATCAGGTCTTGCGCCCGCAAAGCGGCCAACCAGTCGTAGAGAAAGCGGTACTGCCCGGGGTGGCGCATCTGCGTCCAGGCCAGACCGACCAGATCGCCGTAGCCTTCCTCGCGCCGGGCCGCGACCATGGCGCCGTAGGCCTCGCGGTACTCGTCGCTAAGGCCGGGCGGCAGCCTGGGTACAAAACCGGCCGGTACGCTGGCCCAGGCGCCGTCCAGGTAGCGGCGGCAATGGCCCAGCTCATGGGCCACCATCAGTTCCACAGCGGCATCCCGCAGCGGCGCGGGGATGCGGTCCAGGGTGGCTTGTGCTTCTGGGTTGCCGCGCATGGACAGCACGAGCTTGCAGCGCCCGGCCACAAAGGCCATGGCCAGCGGGGCCAGGCCAGCCGCGGCCTGGGGCTGGACGATGATGTCCATGGGCAGGCCCAGGCCTCGGGCGTAGGCGAGGACGGGCGCGGCGGACCGCAGCCATTGGTTTTCGGTCGCACTCAGGTCCGCAGCCAGGGCCGGCCAAGCCAGTGGCCCGCCCAAGAGGGTCAAGGTCAAGCAGATGATCCAGCAGCGCATGGCAGGTCGCCTCCCTGCCCCGTCATCGGCCCGCGCGGGTCAGGCTTGAGCGAAGATGGCCACCGATTCATCCATCGCTGGGCTCAATCGCACGCTTGAGCTGAATTCACGGCAGTCCGGCTAGGGTACAAGAGACCGGCAGGCTTCTGAGCACACGGCCTACCCTCAGGACCGCTCAGCCGCCAGCGCGTAGCGCGCAACCCCGACCATGTCCGCACCAGGCTCGGCCTCCACAAACAGGCTCAAGGCATCGATGTGCAGGGGCTGCCCCTGCAATGGCGCACAGGCCTGCTGCAAGGCCGCTTCGACGGCGGCCAGCTGCTCGGCCGCGAGCGCATCGCTGAGGGTCAGGTGGAAACGAAAGGCTTCCATCACAAAAGGATAGCCCCAGCGCTGCAACAAGGCCTCTTGCTCGCTGCTCAGGCCGGCACTGCGGCGGCGCTGGAGTTCGGCCACGCTGGGCGAGCGGCGGAAAGGGTCAAGCGACTGCACACAGTCGCTGGCCAAGTCCATCAGCCGCTTGTCCGGGTCCGTGCCGGCGCTGGCAACGGGCCGCCAAGCCAGGAAGTTGTGCAAGCGAGCCGCCTGCACCGGCAGCACGAAAGGCGCGTGGCGGCCGGCCAGGGCATACAAAGCGGCATCGAGCTCCTCGAAGCTGCAGCCCTCGGCCATCTCAAACGGTGGTTTGAGCGTGGCGTGCAAGCCGTAGCGCCGGGCACTGCGGCACAGCGCTGCGCGCGTCTCGTCCCCCAGGCCGCCCAGCGTCACAGGCGCCAGCAGGCGGCCGGGCTGCCAGGCGTCACGCCCCAACCAGCGGGCGCCGAGCTCGGCATGCGGGCTGCCGGCGGCTGGCGCGTAATAGACGGCGTAACGGTGAACTTTGGCGGGCAGCAGCACCGCAGGAGGTGGAGAGATCAAGGCATTCACAGCAGACGCTCACCTTCGGCCAGATAGACGATGCGGCCTGCGCAGAGCGTGGCCACCAGACGGGGCCGGCTCGGCTCCTGCGCGTCCACCACCAGCACATCGGCGCGGCGGCCTTCGCTGAGCTGGCCGCGGTCCTGCAGGCCCAGGGCCTGAGCCGGGTTGGCAGACACCAGGTCCCAGGCTGCTGCGAAGGGCAAGACCCCATCGCACGCCAGCTTGAAGGCCGCATGCAGGGGCGCCGGGTAGTAGTAGTCAGAGGCCAGGATCTTGCACAGGCCGGCGCCGGCCAGGTCGGCCGCGCGCGGGGCGCCGACATGGCTGCCGCCGCGCAGCACATTGGGCGCGCCGCACACGACAGGCGAGCGTTCGGCGCTGGCCATGGCCGCCACCTCGGTGCTCAAGGGGAACTCGGAAATGCTGCAGCCCAGGTCGCGGAAGCGAGCACGCGTGGCCAGGCTGTCGTCGTCATGCGAGGCCATGGGGATGCCCAGGCGGCGGCACTCGGCCGCCAGGCGCTCGATCAGGGCCGGCACTTCGGCGCCGCGCGCGGCCGCCTTTTCAAGCAGGGCGATGAAGCCGGCGCCGTCGGTGCCGGCGCGGTCGGCATAGTCTTGCAACTTCTTGTCCAGCTTCTTGCGCATCATGGGCAGATGCTCGTTGAAGGCCAGCAGGCCAATGCGGCCGCTGCGCAACCATTCCATGGCCTGGTCTTCGCCTTCGACGTTGTGGCACTCGAAGCGCAGATGCAGGCGGTGATCCACCTGCAGGCGGCCTTCCAAGGAATCGAGCGCAGCCAGCAGCTCACGCGCCGTGTCGCCGCCGCGCAGGCCGCCCTCCCAGGAGTAGGTCAGGCCATGCAAGGCGGTGGTGATGCCATTGCTGGCCAGCTGCCGGTCGGTTTCCAGCATGGCCAGGTCGAGCGGAAAATGCACGCCTGGGCGCGGCATGATCTGGCGCTCGAAGGCGTCGCCGTGGAAATCGACGATGCCGGGCAGCACCAGGCAGCCGCTGGCATCGAGGGCCGGGCCGGGCAAGGCGCCATCAACCAAGCGACCATTCCGGATGCCAAGCACCAGCTCGTTCTCCTGCCATTGCTGGCCGGGGCGCAAGACCTGGCCCCCACGGATGGTGGACAAGGCGGCAACGCGTTGAGGGCTCAGCATGGCGGGTTCACTTCCTTCACATTGTCAGAACCGATTCACAGCGCCCAGCCTAGCGCCTGGCTTTGACAAGGGCATGACGCGAAGCAGCCAGCCCACACCTCTCAGGGCTCGAAGACCAGCTGCACCCAGTCGCCGCTGAACTGGGCCAGGGTGTGCTGGAAGACACGCCCCTGCTCGCTGCAGCGGTTGACCGAGTCGACCAGCAGCACCGGCCGCGAGCGCGGCTGGGCCAGCAAGCGCGCGGCCTCTGCATCGGGCAGGGCCGACATCACCCGGGTCTGGCCGCGGGTGTAGTCCTGCACGCCGTAATGCTGCAAGGCCTGGGTGATGGAGCCGCTCTCGCGCAGCAGCGCATCCAGGCCGACAAAGCGTTTGGCCTCGAAGCTGTGGCGGGCCAGATTGATCGCGCGTGCGGCGACCGCATCCTGAGCGCCGCTGCCGGCACTGGCATGGCCCAGGGTCAGCAGCTGCAGCAACGGCGTGCCCGGTGGCAGCTCCAGCGCCTGCGCCAGCTCCGGCGTGGCCGGCAGCTCGTTGACCCGCAAAAGCTCGATATGGCCGCTGCGGCCCTGGCCGGACAAGTTCTGCGAAAAGCGGGTGCGCTTGCCCACGGTGTAGGCAATCGCATGCTCCTGCACAAAAGTGCCACGGCCCTGCTCGACCCGCAGCAGACCTTCTCGCTCCAGCACACCGAGGGCGCGGCGCACCGTGTGGCGGTTGCAGCCAAAGCGCTCGGCCAACTCGGTCTCGTTCGGGATGCGCTCACCGGCGGCGTAATGCCGCTCGCGGATGTCGCGCAGCAGCGCAGCCTCGATCTGGCGCCACACCGCCACACCGGTGCCGCGCTCCACCACCTGGCCAAGCTCCTGTTGCATGCTGAGTCTCTATTCCCTGGATCACATTGCCGAACAGCTTAGAGACGATTCACGAAAGATTCATGTCGGCCCTGAAGAATGCGACGCATCGCCAGGACTTGCCGGCATGTTGCCGCCGCAAGTCGTCTAGACGATTAGATGCTTTGACGGGATCCGACGTGTCATCACACATCCCTCTCGCGGCAGCGCAGGACGCACGCCGCCACGCCCTGGGCCTGCTGGCCCGCGCCCGGCCTCAGGATCTGGAGCAGCAGCTGGCCGAGCTGCAGCCCCTGCCCCACTTTGAATGGTTGCGCCGGCCCGAGACCGGCATGCTGATGCTGCGCGGCCGCCTCGGCGGTGGCGGCCAGGTCTTCAATCTGGGTGAGGCCACCGTCACCCGCTGCACCCTGCGTCTGCAGGCAACTGGCCTGCCGGCCAGCGTCGGCGTGGGCACCGTGCGCGGCAGCGACCCGCGCCACGCCGAGCTGGTCGCTCTGGCCGATGCCTTGCTGCAAACGCCCGACTGGGCGCAGCAGCTGCAAGCCCGGCTCTTGCACCCCCTGGCCGAGGCCGAACAAGACCGCCACGCCCGCCGCGCCGCCGAAGTGGCGCGCAGCAAGGTGGATTTCTACACCCTGGTGCGCGGCGAGGACTGAGGCATGAACATGAATGCGATGAACGCGAGCGCCCCAGCCGCCGGCCTGCACCTCGAGCAGCTGCTGCCCGGCTTTGCCGACCCGGTGCATGACGCGCAGCAGGCCTTTCGCTGCCTGCTGGACGGGATGTCCCGGCCCGGCAGCTTGCAAAGCCTGCCTTTTGAATTGAGCGCACCCGCCGGCCTGCAACCAGCCATGACCGCCCTGCTGCTGGCCCTGGCCGACCGCGACACGCCGCTGTGGCTGCCGCCCGAGCTGCGCAGCGGCGCCGCGGGGGAGCACCTGCGCTTCCATGCCGGCTGCCCCCTGGTCTCGGAGATGGGCAAGGCTCAGTTCCTGATGCTGCAGAACCTGGACGCGCTGCCGACTCTGGACGCCCTGCGCCTGGGTGATGCCGCCTACCCCGACCGTTCGGCCACGCTCTTCATCGAAGTAGACGCCTTGCAAGTGGGCGAGGGAACGCTGCGCCTGCGCGGCCCCGGCATCCAGGGCGAGACACGCATCGAGGTGGCCGGTTGGTCCGCGAGCAGCCAGGCTTTTGTGCAAGAAAACCGCCGGCGCTTCCCGCTCGGCGTGGACCTGGTGCTGTGCGCGGAACGCCAATTGCTGGCCCTGCCGCGCACCACCCTCATCGATTGGGAGCTCTGAGATGTACGTTGCCGTCAAAGGAGGCGAGCGCGCCATCGAGGCCTCGCGCGAGCTGCTGGCCCAGGCGCGCCGGGGCGACAGCGCCCAGCCCGAGCTCAGCATCGAGCAGATCAAGCAGCAGCTGCGCCTGGCCGTGGACCGCGTGATGTGTGAAGGCGCGCTCTACGACGAGGACTTGGCTGCCCTGGCCATCAAGCAAGCGCGTGGCGACCTGATCGAAGCGATCTTTCTGCTGCGCGCCTACCGCACCACCCTGCCGCGCCTGAGCGACAGCGAGCCTCTGGACACCGGCCGCATGCGCCTGGAGCGCCGCATCTCTTCGGCCTTCAAGGACCTGCCCGGCGGCCAGCTTCTGGGCCCCAGCTTCGACTACACCCAGCGCCTGCTGGACTTTGGCCTGATGCGCGAGTCCTCAAGCCACATGGAAACGCAAGCGTCCCAAAGCGCCGCCGCCCGCGCTGAGCCCCTGCACGCGCCGCGCGTGACCGATCTGCTCAGCCGCGAGGGCCTGCTGGAAGCGGCCGAGCCGGAAGCACCCGGCGCCCCGCCGCCGCCCGACCTGACCCGCGAGCCCCTGCTCTTCCCGGCCGACCGCGCCACCCGCATGCAGAACCTGGCACGCGGCGACGAGGGCTTTCTGCTCGCCCTGGCCTACAGCACCCAGCGCGGCTACGCCACCACCCACCCGTTTGCGGCCGAGCTGCGCTACGGCGCCGTACCCGTCGAAATGCATATCGAGGAGCTGGGCTTCGCGGTCGAGATCGGCGAGGTCGAGCTGACCGAGTGCCAGCTGATCAACGAGTTCCACGGCAGCGCCGACACTGCACCGCAGTTCACCCGCGGCTACGGCCTGGCTTTCGGCCACGCCGAGCGCAAAGCCCTGGCCATGGCCCTGGTCGATCGCTCGCTGCGCGCCGAGGAGTTTGGCGAAGACAGCGAGCTGCCCGCCAACAACGTGGAGTTCGTGCTCTCGCACAGCGACAACGTCGAGGCCTCGGGCTTTTTGCAGCACCTGAAGCTGCCGCACTACGTGGACTTTCAAACCAATCTCGAGCTGCTGCGGCGCTTGCGCGGCGAATGGGACAAGGAGCAAGCGAAATGAGCAGTGGCTACAACTTCGCTTATCTGGACGAGCATACGAAACGCATGATCCGCCGCGCCCTGCTCAAGGCCGTGGCCCTGCCCGGCTACCAGGTGCCCTTCGGCGGCCGCGAGATGCCCCTGCCCTATGGCTGGGGCACAGGCGGCATCCAAGTCACGGCCGCGGTGATCGGCCAGAGCGATTGCCTCAAGGTCATCGACCAAGGCGCCGACGACACCACCAATGCGGTCAACATCCGCAGCTTCTTCCAGAAGGTGACGGGCGTGCGCACCACCGAGGCGACGCGCGAGGCCACGCTGATCCAGACCCGCCACCGCATCCCCGAGACGCCGCTGCAGGACGGGCAGATCCTGGTCTTCCAGGTGCCCATCCCCGAGCCGCTGCGCTGGCTGGAGCCGCGCGAGACCGAAACCCGCACCATGCACGCGCTGAGCGAATACGGCGTCATGCATGTCAAGCTGTTCGAGGACATCGTGCGCCACGGCCGCATCGCCACCACCTATGACTACCCCGTGATCGTCAACGGCCACTACCTGATGCGGCCCTCGCCCATCCCCAAGTTCGACAACCCCAAGCTGCACCAGAGCCCGGCCCTGCAGCTCTTCGGCGCCGGCCGGGAGAAGCGGGTCTACGCCGTGCCGCCCTACACCGATGTGCGCTCGCTCGATTTCGAGGACCACCCGTTTGCCATCGAGCGCTGGAGCGAACCTTGCGCCCTGTGCGGCGCCACCGAGTCCTATCTGGACGAGATCATCCTCGACGACCAGGGCCAGCGCATGTTCGTCTGCTCCGACACCGAGTACTGCAACACGCGCCAAGCCGAGGGCCACCGCGGCACGCAGAACAGCCCCACCAACGCTGCTGGCTTTGCAGGAGCGCAGGCATGAGCCGCCCCTTGCTGCAAGTCCGCGGCCTGGCCAAGCGCTACGGCGCCCGCATCGGCTGCGAAGGCATTGACCTCGACCTCTACCCCGGCGAGGTGCTGTGCATCGCGGGTGAGTCGGGCTCGGGCAAATCGACCCTGCTCAACACCCTGGCCTTCCAGCTGCAGCCCGATGAAGGCCAGATCCAGTACGACCTGAAGGACCGCGGCCTCACCGATCTGGGCACGCTGACCCAAGCCCAGCTGCGCGAGCTCTGGCGTACCGACTGGGGCTTTGTGCGCCAGAACCCGCGCGATGGCCTGCGCATGCAGGTCTCGGCCGGCGCCAATATCGGCGAGCGGCTGATGGCCGTGGGCGCACGGCATTACGGCGACATCCGCGGCGCGGCGGCTGACTGGCTGGCGCGCGTGGAAATCCCGGCCGAGCGCCTGGACGACGCCCCAAACAGTTTTTCCGGCGGCATGCAGCAGCGCCTGCAGATCGCCCGCAACCTGGTCAGCCGCCCACGCCTGGTCTTCATGGATGAACCCACGGCCGGCCTCGATGTCTCGGTGCAGGCGCGCTTTCTGGACCTGCTGCGCGGCCTGGCCGCCGAGCTGGACCTGGCCGTGATTCTGGTGACCCACGACCTGGCCGTGGCCCGCTTGCTGGCCCAGCGCCTGATCGTCATGCGCCACGGCCGTATCGTTGAGACCGGACTGACCGACCAGGTGCTGGACGACCCGCAGCACCCCTACACCCAGCTGCTGGTGTCTTCGGTTCTGGCCGCATGAAATGAAGGATCACGACATGGCCATCCACAAGAATCATCCCGTCCTCGAAGTCCGAGGCCTGAGCAAGACCTTCACCCTGCACCAGCAAGGCGGCCTGGAGCTGCCGGTTCTGAACGCAGTGTCCTTCGAGGTCCTCGCCGGCGATTGCCTGGTGCTGGACGGCCCCTCGGGCGCGGGAAAAAGCAGCCTGCTGCGCTGCCTCTACGGCAACTACCTGGCCAGCAGCGGTGAGATCTTGCTGCGCGCCGCGGGCAGCGATGAGATCTTGGACCTCTGCCGCATCAGCCCGCAGCGGCTCACGGCTCTGCGCCGCGACACGGTCGGCTATGTCAGCCAGTTCCTGCGCGTGATTCCGCGCGTCAGCAGCTTGAGCCTGGTGGCCGAGCCCTTGCAAGCCCTGGGCGCCGGGCACGAGGAGGCCATGCAGCGCGCGGCCGAGTTGCTGGCGCGGCTGAACCTGCCCGAGCGGCTCTGGGGCCTGCCACCGGCCACCTTCTCGGGTGGCGAGCAGCAGCGCGTCAATATCGCGCGCGGCTTCATCGCCCCCAAGCCCCTCTTGCTGCTGGACGAACCGACCGCCTCGCTCGACGCGGCCAACCGCGCAGTCGTCATCACCCTGATCCGCGAAGCCTGCGCCGCCGGCCAGGCCGTGGTCGGCATTTTTCATGACGCCGAGGTGCGCGAGGCCGTGGCCACGCAGCGCCTTCCCCTGCAAGCCCTGAGCTCAGCCACAAGCCACGCCGAGATGGCGATTGCCGCCTGAACATTGCCCGCGAAAGAAGTGCACACGATGAACACCACCACCCCGCTCTACCTCACCCATGCCCACATCGTCCTGGCCGAGCAGGAGCTGCACGACGCCTCGTTGCTGATCGGCGCCGACGGCCGCATTGCCGCCATCAACCCCGAGTCCGGCGGCGGCGCGCCCGAGCAGAGCTTGAACGGCCAATGGCTGCTGCCCGGCATGGTGGACCTGCACTGCGACGCGGTGGAAAAAGAAGTGGAGCCGCGCGCCCGCGTGCTCTTCCCCCTGGACTTCGCCTGCATCAATATCGACCGCCGCAATGCCGCGGCCGGCATCACCACGCCCTACCATGCGCTGTCATTTGCTCATGCCGAATGGGGCGTGCGCAACAACGAGACGGCCACCGAGCTGGTGCGCGCCCTGCGCCGCCTGAAAGCCCATGAGCTGATCGACAACCGCGTCCATGTGCGCTACGAGATCACCGACCTCAGCGCCCTGCCCCATGTGCTGGGGCTGTTGGACGAAGGCGGCGTCGATCTGCTCTCCATCATGGACCACACCCCCGGCCAGGGCCAGTTCAAGCATCTGGACAGTTATGTCGCCTACATGATGGGCAACCACGGCAGCAGCGAGCAAGCCGCCCTGCAAATGGCCGAAGAAAAAATGCAGGCCCGCCAAAGCGCCGACGAGCGCGTGCTGGCCGTGATGGAGCGCGCCAAGCAGCGCGGCGTGCCCACCGCCAGCCATGATGACGACGACCCGCAGCGCGTGTTGACCATGAAGAGCCTGGGCGCCCGCATGAGCGAGTTCCCCATCAATCTGGAAACCGCCCGCGCCGCCCATGCCGCCGGCCTGGCCACCATCCTGGGCGCGCCCAATGTCATGCGCGGCGGCAGCCAGAGCGGCAATATGCGCGCCCTCGACGCCATCCACGCCGGCGTGGCCGACTGCCTCTGCGCCGACTACGCGCCCGCCACCATGCTGGCCGCCGTCGACGCCCTGGTCCATCGCGAAGGCCTGGGCCTGCCCCAAGCCACCCGCCTGGTCAGCCAAGGCCCGGCCCGCGCCGCCGGCTTGAATGACCGCGGCGAGATCGCCGTCGGCCTCCGCGCCGACCTGATCAGCGTGGCTCGGCCAGGCGGCCAGGCGGCGGTGGAGCGCGTCTGGTGCGCCGGCAAGCCCGTGTTTGCGGTGGACTACCGGCACGTTTAAGCGGCCGGTCGGCCGCGCATCGCCTGGATCACCCTCGCCAGGGGGAGTCGTCCCTTGAGCGCCTTGCGGCCACGGCTGGGCACAACACGCCAATGGGTGGCGCCCTTGAGTACTGCATGCCTTCGGTCAAACGTCACAGCGGCCCAAGCCTTTGAACTGAAGCCTGGCTGGTAGCGCGGCATCTGGCTTGCTACAGTCCCGGCTGCTCCGCACAGCTTGAGGGTCAGGCCTCTGCGCGTGTGCGTGGGCCTGAAGCCGCCAAGACCGACCGACAGAGAAACAGGGAGACCTCGAGATGCCAGCACCACAGATGCAAAAACCGACCGGCGCTTTTGTCGGGGCCTCCTGGGCCGCGATGCTGGCCGGTGCCGGCGCCTACCTGGCCGGCCTCTGGAACGCCGACATGCAGCTGAACGAGAAAGGCTATTACTTCACCTTGCTCATGTACGGCCTGTTCTCGGCCGTGTCCCTGCAGAAGTCGGTGCGTGATCGGCTGGAAGGCATCAAGGTGACGGGGCTCTACTTCGGCCTGTGCTGGGTCTCGCTGGGCATCGCTTTGCTGCTGCTGGGCGTGGGCCTGTGGAATGCCGCACTGAACGCCAGCGAGAAAGGCTTCTACGCCATGTCCTTTCTGCTGAGCTTGTTTGCCGCCGTGGCCGTGCAGAAAAATGTGCGCGATGTTGCCTTGTTCGGCCCAGCGCCCGAGGCCCACGACTCGCTGAGCGAAAACTGATGGGTGAAGCGCTGAAGGCTCGGCCGGACTGGCTGCTGTCTTGCGATGCCGCTTGACTCTGCTTCTCGGCGGGGGCGCAAAGGCTGGAACTTGCTAGCCCGCGCCTGCCTGGTCACTTCCTTTAGCGTCCTCCTCGCCGCCTGCAGCGAGCTCGGCGCCGGCACCGGCCAGATCAGCCAGCGCATCGGCGACATCACCCGCGACCCGACAGCCCATGAAGTCGATTTAGCCAAGCTCACCAGCTTTGGCTGGAACCGGGTCTATCACTTCGAGCCCGGCAGCACACGCGAAGCCATCTGCGATTTCATCGCCGCCGGCCGCAGTGTCTGCGGCCGCATCATCCGCTACCCGGCCGTGCCAGCGGATCATCAAGCCCTGGTCTTCGCCCTCGGGCCGCAGCTGACCCATGTCGAGCTGCATGCAATGGCCCATGGCCGCCTGGAGCTGAAGCAAGAAGCGGGCGGTCTGCCCAGGTCGCACGCCAAGTTCAACATCCGCCGGATCAGTCTGGGTACGGCACAGGAAAAGATCGCGCTGGAGCCTCAGTGAGCCGGCCGGGGTCCGGCCATGTCGACTCGAGCACAACCCACCCATGATCCATATTCACGCCATCTGCCACGACGATTTGGCCGACATCGCCGCCCTGCACGGCGGGAGCTGGCGCAGCGCCTATCGCGGCATCTACAGCGACGCCTTTCTCGACAGCGACGCAGTGGTTCAGACGCGCCAGGCCTTGTGGACCCGCCGCCTGATCAGCGAGCCTTCACTGGGCAGCTTTGGCTTCATCGCTCGCGATCCTTCGGGCGAGGCGCTGGGCTTCACCTTTGCCTTTCCGGCCTTCGATGCGCAATGGGGCAGCCTGCTGGACAACCTCCATGTGCGGCTCGATCACAAGGGTCGGGGCATAGGACGGCAATTGCTGCTTGCCTTGAGCGAGCGCTGCGCAGGCGAGTGGGCCGAGCTGGGCTTGTACCTCTGGGTGTTTGAGGCCAATACGGCAGCCCGAGCGGTCTACGAGCACTTGGGCGCACGGCCTGCCGAGCGGATGGTGATCACGCTGCAGGATGGCAGCGAGGCGGCGGAGTGGCGCTATGTGTGGCCGTCGCCGGGCGAACTGCTGCGGGCGCTGAGGCGCGAGGCCTAGCGACAAACAAAAAAGCGCCCGGCTTTCGAGGCCGGGCGCTGTTTGGGCTGAATCTGCACGAGGCGCAGACCCCAGTGATTGCCCGGCCGGCCCGCGCGAGACGCGGCCCGGCGTTCGCAAGGCATCGCGCAGTCCGCAGGGACTACGCTCGGTCCTTGCCTGTCCCCAGCCAGCCCACGCAAGACATGGGCTGTCGTGATCAGGGCGAGGCTGCAGCATGTCCCTTTCTCTCCCCAGCCAGCCCACGCAAGACATGGGCTGTCGTGATCAGGGCGAGGCTGCAGCATGTCCCTTTCTCTCCCCAGCCAGCCCACGCAAGACGTGGGCTGTCGTTCGTCACGGGTCGGACAGTCCTCAGGGCTGTCCTCGCTCGCGCCTTTGCCCGGCCGGCCCGCGCGAGACGTGGCCCGGCGTTCGCAAGGACCGAGCGCAGTCCGCAGGGACTGCGCTCGGTCCTTGCCTCTCCCCAGCCAGCCCACGCAAGACGTGGGCTGTCGTTCGTCGCGGGTCGGACAGTCCTCAGGACTGTCCTCGCTCGCGACTCACCCCATGTGCAGTCCCCCGTTGCAGGAGAAGTCAGCGCCGGTGGTGAAACCGGAATCTTCGCCCGCCAGCCAAGCGACGATGGCGGCGATTTCCTCAGGCGTGCCGAGGCGCTTGATGGGGATGGTGGCGACGATCTTTTCCAGCACATCGGGGCGGATGGCCTTGACCATGTCGGTGCCGATATAGCCAGGGCTGACCGTGTTCACGGTCACGCCCTTGCTCGCCACTTCCTGGGCCAGAGCCATGGTGAAACCGTGCATGCCGGCCTTGGCGGCCGAGTAGTTGGTCTGACCGAACTGGCCCTTCTCGCCGTTCACGGACGAGATGTTGATGATGCGGCCCCAGCCCTTGTCCAGCATGTCCTCGATCACCTGCTTGGTGACGTTGAACATGGAGTTCAGGTTGGTGTCAATCACCGCGTCCCAATCGGCACGGCTCATCTTGCGGAACATGCCGTCGCGGGTGATGCCGGCGTTGTTGACCAGCACGTCGATGGGGCCATGCTCGGCCTTGACCTTGGCGAAGGCTTCGACTGTCGAATCCCAGTCGGCGACATTGCCGACCGAGACATGGAAGGTGTAGCCCAGGGCCGCTTGCTCATTGATCCACTTGGTGAAATCACGGCTGGGGCCGCAGCCGGCGATGACCTTGAAACCTTCCTTGTGCAGACGCTGGCACATGGCGGTACCGATGCCGCCCATACCGCCGGTCACATACGCAATCTTCTGGCTCATAAAAAACTCCTTGCCTCCATGGCTTTGAAACGATGACCTCGCGCCGTCGCCGCGTCCTACGCGACGGCCGAGGCTCTGCTGTTGTGTGTTGCCAAAGACGCGCTCAAAGGTTCCCGCAAGCCTCGTCAGGGGTCAAGCGGGTTTGGCCCTAATCTGAAATCAACGCTCGACCGTCAGCGCCACGCCCATGCCGCCGCCGATGCACAGCGAGGCGATGCCCTTCTTGGCGTCGCGGCGCTGCATCTCGTGCAGCAAGGTGACCAGGATGCGCGCGCCCGAAGCGCCGATCGGGTGGCCCAGGGCAATGGCGCCGCCGTTGACGTTGACGCGGCTCAAGTCCCAGCCCATTTCCTGGTGCACGGCGCAAGCTTGCGCGGCGAAGGCCTCGTTGATCTCCAGCAGATCCAGGTCTTGCGCCTTCCAGCCGGCGCGCTCCAGGGCCTTGCGGGCGGCGGGCACCGGGCCCATGCCCATGATGGAGGGGTCGAGGCCAGCGCTGGCGTAAGACGCGATGCGGGCCAGCGGGGTCAGGCCCAGCGAGGCGGCCTTGGCCGCGCTCATCAGCATCAGGCCAGCGGCGCCGTCGTTCAGGCCCGAGGCATTGCCGGCCGTCACGCTGCCGGCCTTGTCGAAAGCCGGGCGCAGGCCCGCCAGGGCCTCGGCATTGCTCTTGCGATTGATGAACTCGTCGGCGTCGAAGACGATGGCGTCGCCCTTCTTCTGCGGAATGGTGACGGCGGCGATTTCATCCTTGAAGCGGCCGGCATCTTGAGCGGCGGCCGCCTTTTGCTGCGAGGCCAGGGCCAAGGCATCCTGCGCTTCGCGGTTGATGCCGTACTGCTTGGCCACGTTCTCGGCGGTGATGCCCATGTGGTACTGGTTGTAGACGTCCCAGAGGCCGTCGACGATCATGGTGTCCACCATCTTCCAGTCGCCCATGCGCTGGCCGTCGCGCGAGCCCGGCAGCACATGCGGGGACAAGCTCATATTCTCCTGACCGCCAGCGATGACGATCTCGCTGTCGCCATCACGGATGGCCTGGGCCGCCAGCATCACGGCCTTCAGGCCGGAGCCGCAGACCTTGTTGATGGTCATGGCCGGCACGGTGTTCGGCAGGCCAGCCTTGATGACGGTCTGGCGAGCCGGGTTCTGACCCGAGCCGGCGGTCAAGACCTGGCCCAGGATCACTTCGCCGATCTGATTGCCGTCCAGGCCGCTGCGGCGCAAGAGGTCCTTGATCACCACGGCGCCCAGCTCGGGCGCTGCGGTCTTGGCCAGGCTGCCGCCAAATTTGCCAATGGCGGTACGGGCCGCCGCCACGATCACGATATCGGTCATTTCTCGTCTCCAGGGTGAGGCTGCATCTCAACAGGCGCCGTGTTTCGGCACCCACAGATAACAGGTTAGCAGATCAGGGTTTCAACTAGGTTTCAGCAAGGTTTCCAAATGCAGGCAATCGCTCACTCCGCATCGGGGGCAAAAAAAACAGGACCGGCGCCAGAGGCACACGGTCCTGTTTGAATTCAGGCTTTCTGTTTGACGTAACGCCCGGGCGCCGGCTCGATCACCGGGTATTGCCGGCTGCCCGGCCCCTTGGGCGCGGCCACTTTGGGGCCGGCATGGCCGGCCAACCAGGCGGCCCAGTCGGTCCACCAGCTGCCCGGGTGCTCGACTGCCCCCTCGAACCACTGCTCCGAGGTGGCCGGCAGGGCCGCGGTCTTGCCCAACCAGTGGCTGCGTTTGCCCTTGGCCGGCGGGTTGATGACGCCGGCGATATGGCCCGAGGCGCCCAGCACGAAGCGCTTGGGGCCTTTGAACACCTGAGTGCTGCGATAGGCGGCGTCCCAGGGCACGATATGGTCTTCGCGCGAGCCGTAGATGTAGACCGGCGCCTCGATCAGGCCCAGGTCCAGCTTCTCACCGCAGACGGTCAGGCGACCCGGAATCTTCAGCTCATTCTGCAAATAGGTGTGGCGCAGATACCAGCAGTACATGGGGCCGGCCATATTGGTCGAGTCGCCGTTCCAGTACAGCAGGTCGAAAGCCGGAGGCGCCTCGCCTTTGAGGTAGTTGCCCACCACATAGTTCCAGACCAGGTCGTTGGGGCGCAGGAAGCTGAAGGTGGCCGCCAGCTCCTGGCCCTTGAGCAGGGCCGGGCCCTTGGGGTTGCCCATGCTCTTGTCGCCCAGGCTCATCTCGCGCATCTTGACCATGGCCTCGTCGATGAAGATATCGAGCACGCCGTTGCTGGAGAAATCGATCAAGGTGGTCAGCAGGGTCAGGCTGGACGCCGGCTGCTGGCCGCGCGCCGCCAGCACGGCCAAGGCCGTGGCCAGGATGGTGCCGCCGACACAGAAGCCCAGGGTGTCGATCTGCTCGGCGCCGCTGATGTCTTGCACCACCTCGATGGCCTTGATCGGCGCACCCTCGATCACCTCATCCCAGGTCCAGGCGGCGCAAGAGGCATCAGGGTTGCGCCAGCTCAGCACAAAGACCCGGTGGCCCTGCTCGACCGCGTAGCGGATCAGCGAGTTCTCGGGCTGCAGGTCAAGGATGTAGTACTTGTTGATGCAGGGAGGCACCAGCAGGAAAGGCCGGGCGTGCACGGTGGCGGTCAGCGGCTTGTATTCGATCAGCTGGAAGAAGTTGTTCTCGAACACCACCGCACCTTCGCTGGTGGCGACATTGCGGCCGACCTCGAAGGCGCTCTCGTCGGTCTGCGAGAGGTGGCCGCGCTGGATGTCGGCCCAGAGCTGCTGCATGCCCTTGGCGATGCTCTCGCCCTGGGTGTCCAGCGCCAGCTTCTGCGCCTCGGGGTTCAGGGCCAGGTAGTTGCTGGGCGAGGCGGCATCGACAAACTGCTGCACGGCGAAGCGAATGCGTTCGCGCGTCTTGGCCTCGCCTTCGAGCTTGTCGGCCATCTGCTGCAAGGTGCGGGCATTGAGCAAATAGAGCTGGGCGACGAAGCTGGAGGCCGGGTTGGCGCTCCAGGCCTCGGCAGCGAAGCGGCGGTCGCCGAGCGGTTTAGGTTTAGGCTTGGGCGCGGCCTCCTTGGCAGCTTCCCCTTGGCTGGCACCAAACACGCCACCCAGTCCAGCGCCCAGACCGGGCAAGGCTGAATTCCAGAGTTCGCTGGCCTGCTTGAGATAGTTGCTCTGCAGCTCGCTCAGGGCCTGGGCCGGGATCTGCAAGCCGGCCAGGCTGGACCACATCTCGCCCAGACCGGCCATGCCGGCGCCGAGTTCGGGCAAAGCGGCCGCCGGGGCCGCGGGTGCGGGAGCAGCAGCTGGCGCAGAAGACGGCGCTGGGGTCAGGGCCGGCCGGCGGCGCGGAGCCGGCCTCTTCTTGACGGCCGGCGCAGCACTGGCCTGGACCTTCTTGACCGCAGCTTTCCGTGCGGGGCTGGCCGGAGTGGCCGGTTTCTTCGTGCTCATGAATATCCTCTGCCGCTGACCAGCGGCTCCACATTGAGATCACGCCTTGGCCAAGACCCTGGCGTGCAAAGACACGAAATCAGGCCGCGTGAGAAAGCGCACGCAATGTTGTACCCTCGCCCGCTTACCTTGCCATGACATTTCATGTATCTGATCGCAATCGCCTGGGGCTATGTTGCCTTGATGATGGCCTTGGCCGAAGCCACCAGCAGCCAAGGCAGCGTGCTGGGCGCCATCATCACCTTTGTTCTCTACGGTCTCTTGCCGATCTCGATTGTGCTGTACGTGCTGGGCTCGCCCAGCCGCAAGGCGGCGAGAAAAAAGCAGGAGCAACTGCAGGCTCAGCTCGATTTCCCGCAAGAGCCAACCGAGGCCATGCCGCTGGACCCGCTGGCGCGCGCACCGGCATCACACCAGGCCGATGACCGCCACCATGCGGCCGGTCCGGGCATCGTGCCGGTAGGAAAAGAACCTTGAGGGTTCGCTGAGCGTGCACCAGTGGCCGCCGCTGAAGTGGCTGAGGCCGGCGGCACGCAAGCGCAGCCGTGCCAGCGCCGGCAGATCGGCCAGCCAGCGCGCTTCGCCCGCCGCGTTGGCTCGGTAGACGAATTCCGGGCCTGGCTGCGCCGCGCTGCGGCCGAAAGCCGCCAGGACCTCGGCACCCACCTCGAACTGCTGCGGACCGATGCAAGGGCCCAGCCAGGCGCGCAGCTCGCCCGGCGCACAGCCGGCGGCCGCGCAAAGCGCCGCCACCGTGTTCTCGAGCACGCCACCGGCCAGGCCGCGCCAGCCGGCATGGGCGCCCGCGACCGCGCCGGGCGCGGCAAACAGCACCGGCAGGCAGTCCGCCACCTGGATGGCGCAGCCAAGACCGGGCGTGGCCGCCACGCTGGCGTCGGCGACCGGCGGCGCGCTGGCCGCCAGCAAATCGGAGCTCAGGCGCTGCACCTCGGCGCCATGCACCTGCTTCAAGAACACCAGCGGCGCACCCAAAGCCTCAGCCACCTGGCTCCGGTTGGCCTGCACCCGGGCGGGCTCGTCGCCGACCGCGGCGCCCACATTCATGCTGGCGAACAGACCTTCGCTGCAGCCACCGGCGCGCGTCGTCATGAAGGCGCGAATGCGCGGCCACGCGGCGGGCAGCTGCCAGTCGGGCTGCAGCCAGTCGCGGTGCAGCGCTGCGGGATTCAATTCACTCGGCATCCGGGCAGGCCGAGGGCTGGGTCTTGGCGAAGGCGTCCAGGGCCATGCAGTTGCCGAACACACGCATCACCTCGGGCACATGGTCGAGCCGGCATTCGAAACGCTTGGCATTGAAAATCTGCGGCACCAGCACGCAGTCGGCCAGGCCCGGCGCGTCGCCATGGCAGAACTGGCCGGCATGGGCCTTGAGCCGCTGCTCCACCACCTCCAGGCCACTTTCGACCCAGTGGCGGTACCAGCGGTTCTTGGTGTCTTCGTCCAGGCCCAGGTCCTTGCCCAGATAGCGCAGCACGCGCAGATTGTTCAGCGGGTGGATTTCGCAGGCGATGTCCTGCGCCAGGGCACGCACCTGGGCGCGGCCCAGGGCGTCGGCCGGCAGCAGGGGCGGCTGCGGATGGGTTTCATCGAGGTATTCGATGATGGCCATGGACTGGCTGACCAGCGCGTCGCCATCGCGCAGCAGCGGTACCAGCTTGGACATGGAAGCGCTGGCATAGGCCGGGTCGAACTGCTCGTTCTTGGCCAGGTGCACGGCGCGGTAGTCGTAATCCAAGCCTTTCAACGCCAGCGCGATGCGCACGCGGTAAGAAGCCGAGGAGCGGAAGTAGTTGAAGAGTTCCATGGCGCCGATGATGCCATGGGCAAACAGATAAACTGATTTCCATGTGGCTCTCCCGACGTTTCAAGTTCTGCCCCAGCTGTGGCGCCGAGGTGCGCTACCAGGTGCCTGCCGACGACAACCGCGAGCGCGCGACCTGCCCCGCCTGCGCCAGCGTCCATTACGAGAACCCCATCAATGTGGTGGGCACCTTGCCCGTCTGGGAGCAGGACGGCGTTCCGCAAGTGCTGCTGTGCCGCCGCGCCATCGAGCCGCGCCATGGCAAGTGGACCCTGCCGGCTGGTTTTCTGGAGCTGGGCGAGACCACGCTGCAAGGTGCGGTCCGCGAGACCGACGAAGAAGCCGGGGCGCAGATCGAGATCGGCCCGCTCTACGGTCTGATGAATGTGGTCAAGGCCGGGCAGATCCATCTGTTCTACCGCGCCCGCCTGCTGTCCACCCACTTCAACCCCGGCCCGGAAACCTTGGAAGCGCGCTTGTTCGCCGAGCATGAGCTACCCTGGGACGAAATCGCCTTCCAGACCGTGCGCGACACCTTGCGCCACTTCTTCGCCGACCATCGCGCCGGCAACGGTTTCCCGCTCCACTGCGGCGATATCAGCTACTGAAGCTCAGTCACTGCCGCCCTGCGCGGTCGCCCAGGGGCCCGTCACGCCGTCGAGTTCGCAATCCCAGAGCGCCTGCACATCCATGGCATCGCGCAAACCTTCGGCGTAGACCTTGAGTGCCAGGCTGCGCAGCATGACCAGCATGCCGCGCACAAAGGCGGCGCGCGCCGCGTCACCCGAGGCGCCGCTGACGACCGAGGCGTCGAGCTTCACGTAATCCAAGCCTGCCTGGTAGAGCCGGTCGACCTGAGCCAGACCCGCGCCGGCATGCTCCAAGCCCAGCTTGACGCCCAGCGGTCGCAGCTGCCGACCCATCTCCAGCAAGAGATCGAAATGCTGCACCGCGGCCGTCTCGGCCAACTCCAGGCCCAGCTTGCGGGCGGCTTGCGGCGCCTGGAAGACCTGCTCGCGCAAGCGCGCGACAAAGCCGCCGTCGAGCAGGCTGGCCGGGGCGATGTTGACGCAGCGCAGCTTGCCGTCGCGGGCGATCGCCTCCAGCGCCAGGCTGACGGCCAGCAGGTCCACCTCGGCCGTCAAGCGGCTGCGCACCGCCAGGGGCAGCCAGCGCGTGGCCGGCTCGAAGGGGCCGTCGGCCTCCAGCTGCAGCTGCAATGGGCATTCCAAATGCACAACCTGACCCTCGCGGTCGAGCAGAGGGAACTGGCTCAGGCGGGCGCGGCGCTCCTTCAGGGCCTCGAGAATTTGCGCACGCCACACGCGCTCGCCCTGGGCGCTGCTGCCGCCCTCGGCGCCGGCCGTGCCGGCCGCACCTGCATTGGGGCCGCGGAAAAAGTCCACCACATAGCCGGACTGGGTCTCGGAGCGCGCCAAGGCCGCATCGGCCTCGCCGAACCATTGGCCCAGGCTGAGTTCACGCGGCAGATCCACAGCGCCCAGCGAAACCTGAATGCCCGCGCCCAGACCGGGCAGGCTGACACGCAAGGCATCGGCCAAGGCCTGGGCCGTCTCGGCGGCCACATCGGGGGCGGGCAACCAGAGCGCGAAGTCCGAGCCGTTGAGACGGCCGCCCAGGCAACCGCGCACCCGATCCGGGTAAGCCTTGACCGCGCGCGACAGGGTCAGCAAGGCCTGGTCGACCGCCGGCCGGCCCAGACGCTGATTGAGCAGAGCCAGCTCGCGCAAGCGCAGCAGCACCAGGCCGCCCCGCGCCGGGCCCTCGTCGCGCGTCAAGGCCGACTCCAGCTCGGCCAGGAAATGCTTGCGCGTGCTCATGCCGGTCAAGGGGTCGCAATGGGCTTGCAAGCGCAAGGCCTGCAGCTGTTCGCCCTGGGCTTCGAACATGGCCTTGACACGCGTCACCATGGCATTCATGGCCTCGGTCAGGCGCTGAAGTTCGGGCACATGGGGCAGCTCCAGCAGGGAGAAATTGCCCTCCATCACGGCGCGCGCCTGGGCCACCGCGTTGTCGAGCGGGCGGCGGATGCGATGCAAGGCCAGATAGGCGCCGACGCTGGCCAGCAGGCCCAGGCCCAGCAGCAGGGCCGCCATGCGGGTGACGCTGCGCCAGAGTTCGTCGTGCGCATAGGCACTGTGGCTGAGCACCTCAACCGAGCCGATGGCATTCCAGCCGCTGGACAGCTGGGCCACGCCAGGCTGTACAGCGATCGGCGTGAGCGAAACAAACCAGGCCGGGGCGGCACTGGCGCGGGCCGGGGCGACGCGTTCGAAGGCCAGTTGACCATTGGGCTTGCGCCAGGCAACGCGCTGGTAATAGCCGGTGTCGAACTGGGCCGAAATCAGCAGCTGCATCAGCTCGGCATCACCGCCTTGCTGGGACAGGGCCAGGGCCAGGGCCGCCGCGTTGTCGCTGTTCTTGATCTGCAGCTGGGTTTGCAGCAGCTGCCGGGTCGAAACCGTGCTGACCGCGACGCTGCCCAGCAAGGAGGCGAGAACCACGCCCAGCACCAACAGCCAGACTTGACGCATCAAGGACATGGGAAGCACCTCCGCAACTGGGTATGTTCGTTCGTATTCATGGTCATGGTGATTCAGAACCCTTCCGCCCGGGCTTTGCTGAGCAGATCGCGCCATTGTGAGAGCCGTGCCAGCGGGTCGCCGGCCGAGGTGGCGCCGACACCTTGCCACAGGCCCTCGCCATTGAAGCTGAAGACCGGCTGCAAATCCGTACGCTGCGAGGCCGGCTTCACCTCAGGCAGGAGGTTGTCGAGGATCAGCGGCTCAGCGCCGGGCTCGGCGTAGTACGCCAACACCATATGGGCCAGGGTGCGGCCGCCCAGCTGGGCACGGACATAGACCATGCGCAGCTTGGCCACCGGCGTGCCGCTGTTGAGCAGGCTGAAGTACTTGGCGATGGCATAGTCCTCGCAGTCTCCGCGGCCCTTGTCCAAGCTTTCCAGAGGGCTGGCCCAGTAGTCGGGCACACCCCAGACCTCGATGTCATCGCGGAAGGCCAAATGCTTGTTGACGAAGCTATTGACCAGACTCAGGCGCGCCAACTCCTCGACCGCCCCGGCCCGCTCGATCATCTGCAGCAGCTGCTGGGCTTCGCCGACCGTGCGCGGACCGAAGCGCGCCGCTGCCTCCAGCACCTGCTGACGGTCCAAGGCCTGGGCCGACTCGGGCGCCAAGGCCGGCAGGCCCAAGAAGGCCAGGGACAGCAGCAAAGCCGCCGGACGGGCCCAGGCCCGCGCACGGTGGACTGCCGCAGCCGCCAAGCGCGAAGCAGCTGGTGCTGCAGGCGGCCAATCGACAGTGGGGCTGCATACGCAAAATTGCATGCGTCGGGGCGCCTCGTGAGAGAGAAATGAGGTTCAGGTGAGCCGGCCTGTGCCGATAATTCGAAAGACTGTAACCCTTGCACCTGCCTCCCGGCGCCAGCACAGGCGCCAAATCGCACCCCAGTTCATGAGCACTGCTTCAATCCGCCAAGAAATTGACAAGTCCCGCGCCAGCGGTGTGCTCAAACAGATCGTCATCCCCCCCTGCCCTGAATTGCTGGCCCGTCTGCAACAGGCGATGAATGCAGCCGAGCCCGACCTCAACGAAGTCGCCCGCATCGCCGCCAGCGATGTCGCCATGTCGGCGACCCTGCTGCGCATCGCCAACAGCCCCCTGCATATTGCCGACGGCATGCCCTGCACGACCGTGGGCCAGGCCATGACGCGCATCGGCCTCGATGAAACCGCGGCCATGATGACCGGCTTTCTCTTGCGCCACGCCATTCCCGTCAACAGCCCGCACCTGGCCCGCTTCTGGGAACGCTCGACCAAGCGCGCCCTGGCCTGCGCCTTCATCGCCCGCCAGCTGCCGGGGCTCTCACCCGACCTGGCCCACACCTACGGCCTGTTCTGCCACATCGGCATGCCGGTGCTGCTGCAAAGCCTGCGCGGCTATGGCAGCACCATGGTGGAAGCCGCCGCCCGCATCGACCGCAGCTACATCGCCACCGAGAACGCCAACCACCGCAGCGACCACGCCGTGGCCGGTGCCCTGCTGGCGCGCGCCTGGAATATGGCCCCCGAACTGATGGCCGCCATCCGCCTGCATCACGACCTGGAGTCCCTGGGCCACGCCGGCATCGAGCCCGAGGTCCACACCTTGGTGGCGGCCGGCTTGGTGGCGGAACAACTGATGCGCCAGCACGAAGGCCTCAGCGAAGACGCCGACTGGGCCCAGCACCACCAGGCCGCCCTCGACTGGTTGCAGATCAGCCTCGATGATCTGGAGCATTGGGGAGATCTTTTGCGCCCTATCCTCGATCAGGCCTGAACGCTGTCGGGCTGCCCGGCCGGCCCCGGCCTCTAAGTGGCCTAGACCGGCTTCAGCACACGCGTCGCGCCCGTGCGGAACGAAGCCTTACGGATGCGTCCGTCCTGCACCTCGTAGATGCACAGCATCTCCACCTGACCCAGACCCTCGGGCAGCTTGCGGGTGATCAGTTCGAAGTCCACGACCACCGCACCGAGCAGGGTGCGCGAGACCAGCTGCGCATGGAGATCAGGCTCGGCAAGGCGGACCGCAAAGCGCTCGCGCATTTGCGCATGTCCCTGGGCCAGCCGCTCCCCATGCAGATTGAATTGCTCGGCGTCCTCGGCATAGGTGGCCAGCAGGCGCTCGATATCACGGGCGTTGTAGGCGTCCAGCTGTTCCTGGACGACGGCGAGTGGCGTGCGGTGTGCACTCATATTCAGATCCTGAGTCAGCGCGCCGTTGGCGCCAATTTTCGAGCGGCCTGCAGACGGCGATTGACTGCCTCGCGATGTTCGCGCGCCAGGGCATTGCTGCGCGTCGCCAGCTTGTCGAGTTCGGCGCTCAAGCGCGAGGCCAAGACCTGCTCCCCTGCTCCGTAGGCCCAGATGGCCAGCTCAGCACGGCTTTCGTAGGTATCAAATCGGGACACCGCTGCCTCCAGCTCTGCTCTGGCCTCGGCGGCGCGGCCGCTACCCGCCAAACAGCGCCCAATCAGCAGTGACACGGGCTCACAACGAAACTCGGGCCGCTCACGCCGCAAAGCCTCCAGGTGGGGCAAGGCCTCACTGAAACGCTGGCAGGCCACCCAGGCCTGCGCGGCGCCGAGCCGAATGTCCGGGTCGCTGGCAAACGGGCCTTGCAGGCAAGCCTGATAGCGCTGCGCGGCTTCCTCCGCCTCGCCCAGTTCCAACAGGGCCGCCGCCAGACGCATTTGGTTCTGCGCCGTCGGGGTGTCTTCCAAAGCCTGGCGCGCCTCGCGCACCTCACGCGACGGGTCCAAAACCCTAACCGCCGAAGTCATCACCTTGCCAGCGGTCCGCTGCACACGCGATTGCGGCAGGTAGATCGCCACGAAGTACACCAAGCTGCCCAACAGAGGAAAGCTGAACAGAATGATCAGCCAGTACAGGGGCTGGCCGCTGCGAATGGCGTGGACACCACACAGCAAGGCCAAGAACATATGCAAACCCAAACCGATGAACGGCATCGCGTCCTCCCGCTTTCATGGCGCCAATTTTTATTGCCGGCATTGTGCACGGCCATGCGCGAGGTCCACTCAGGGACATCCCGCTTTGGCACGATGTGCCAAATCAGCGGGTCCAAGGCGCTCAGACCGGCCGTCGCGTCCTTGGCCCACCGTGGTGCGCCAGCCAGGCATGCACTTCCCGGTACCACTGGCGCGAGTTGGCGGGCTTGAGGATCCAGTGGTTCTCGTCCGGGAACCAGAGCAGGCGCGCATCGACGCCGCGCGCCTTCAAGGTGTTGTAGTAGGCCAGGGCGTTGTGCTCGGGCACGCGGTAGTCGAGCGCGCCCTGGGTGATCAGGGTGGGCGTGTCCATGGCTGCGGCGAAGCTGAGCGGGTTCTGTGCCGCCACCTTGGCAGGGTCGGCCCAGTATGTAGCGCCGAGGTCACGGTGGCGCTGCAAATAGCTGTCGGCGCTCCAGGTGGCGACGCGGTCGAACACGCCGGCGTGGCAGATGTAGGCGCGGTAGCGGCCGCCCGGCACATGGCCATTCATCCAGGCCACCATGAAGCCGCCATAACTGCCACCGCTGGCGTACAGGCGCCGGCGGTCGGCCCAGGGCTGGGCCAGCAGCCAGTCGCTGCCGGCTTCGATGTCCTGCAACTCCAGCTCGCCCATGCGGCCCATGATGCTGTGGCGGAAAGCCTGGCCAAAGCCGCTCGAGCCGTGGTAGTTCACCATCGCCACGACATGGCCCTGGCTGGCCAGCAGATGTGGGTTCCAGCGGTAGCCGAAGGTGTCGCCCGAGGCCGAATAAGGCCCGCCGTGGATGACCTGCAGCAGCGGGTGCTTCTTGCGGGCATGGAAGCCAGGCGGGAAGACCAGCCACATCTGCACCGGCTCACCCAGTGCGCCTGTGATCGTGACCTCCTGAACCCGCCCGAGCTGCATGCCGGCCAACAGTTCGTCATTGAAGGCATCGATGCGCTGCAGCGCTACACCGACCTGGGCGACCGGCCCGGCCAACAGGCGCACCGGATGCTGCAGGCTGTCGGCCGCCAGCGCCAGCATGGGCTCCGTGGCACCAGCCGCCAGCTGGCTGGCGATGTCAAAGCCTTGCAACCAGCCGCCGGTCCAGACTCGCTGCGCGGCCGCTTCGGCCAGCGGGCGGCGCCAGAGATGGCAGCGGCCCTGCCGCTGGGCGGCGAAGAACAGGCTGCGGCCATCGGGGGCCCAGCGCAGCGGCGCGCTGGGCTCGATCTCGCAGTCCGGCGCCTGCTCGGCCGGCAGCAGTTGCCAGGCCACGGCGGCGCTGTCCATGGCATCGGCGGCAATCAGGGCCAGGCGAGCCAGTTCGGTGTGGGTCGGCTGGCGCGGGGTCGCCAGCAAGGCCAGTCCGCCGCCTTGCGGGGCAAAGCGTGGTGCACGAAAGCTCCAGGCCGGGTCGTCGAGCAGGGGGCGAATGCGCCGCTCGGCCAGATCCAGCTCGGCCAGGGCATGGCGCTGCCCGGCCTGCTGAACCGCGGCCGGGTCATGTTCGAAGACGATGCGGCGGCCGTCCGGGCTGATGTCGAAACTGTCGGCGTCGCTGCCGGCGCGTGGCAGCTCCAGGCCGCTGCCCTCCATCAGCAGGCGGACCCGGCCGCTGGCCACGTTCAGGCGCAGCAGTTGCAGCACCCGCCCGACCGGCAGGTTCTCGTCGAAATGGCGGTACTGGGCCTCGCTGGTGGCCAGGCCGCTTTCCAGGCGCGCGGCGAACTCACGCTGGCGCAGGTTCTGTGCCGCCAGGCCGCGCAACTCGGGCCAGACCCAGGCCATGAAGATGATGTGGCGGCCGTCAGGCATCCACTTGAAGGCCTCGATGCCGGCAGCGACTTCGCTGATGCGGCGGGCCTCGCCGCCGTCGGCGGCAATCAGGTAGAGCTGCCGGCTCTCGTCGCGTCGGCCTTGCTGCTCGCGCCGGGCCAGAAAGGCGATCTGGCGTCCATCGGGCGACCAGGCGGGCTGGCTGTCCTTGTCGCCGCACTGTGTCAGCGCACGTGCGGCAACCGGGCCCGCGGTGGCCAGCAGCCACAGCTGACTGAGGCGGCCCCGTCCATCCGGTGAGGGGTCCGGGCGACTCAGGCTGCAGACGACCTGGCTGCCATCGGGTGAAAGGGCCAAGCCGGCCAGCCTTTGCAGCTGGTTCAGGGCTTCGAAATCAATCGGGCGGGAAGAAACCATGGCCCGCAGTCTAGGGCCGGGCTGCTACCCTGCCGCACCAAAGTAATCGCACCGAGCCGCCGCCCGACCTCCCTCCATGCCCAACTCTTCTGCCTCTACCGGCGCTGCAAGGCTGAGCGCGCCGCTGGCCAGCCCGGCCGCCGCCCGCTTGCACGACCAGGTGGCCGCCGGCTATCGCTCAGACAGCGGCATCATCGCGCGCAAGAACCGCCAGGTGCTGGAATCGCTGGCCCGGCGCTGGCCGGCGCAGCCCGCTGCCGCTGAGAAACCGCCGCTGCGCATCGCCGACCTCGGCGTCGGCGACGGCGCCTTGCTGGGCCTCTTGCATGAGGGATTGCAGCGGCCACTGCAGCTGAGCGGCCTGGACATCTCGCCCGCGATGTTGCGCCTGGCCGGTGCACGCGTGCCGATGACGGCCGTGCTGGGTCCCGCCGAGCAGGCCGCTGCGCTGCTGCCCCAGCACAGCTTCGACCTGCTGCTGAGCCACTACATCCTGGCCTATGTGCCCTTGTCTGCCTTGCTCGAACAGGCCAAGCAGCTGCTGGCACCGGGCGGTGTGCTGTCGCTGGTGAGCTCCACCCATGAGGGCGCCGAGCCCTTGCGCGAACAATACGAGCAGCGCCTGCGCGGCAGCTGGCATCCACTGCGGCGATGGCTGGCGCGCGCCATCGAGCAAGCCCTGGCCAGCTCCAGCGTGCCCGAACGCTTTGAGCTGCTGCGGGCCGAGCTGGAGGCCGCCGGCCTGTGCCTGCTCGAGCGCCAGACCTTGCGCGATCCCCTGGTCTTCCGCAGTCGCCAAGAGGCCTTTGACTTCATCGTCACCGAGGGCTGGGGCGCCTCGGTGCTCGGGCATTTCCCGCGCCTGCCCTTGCGCTGCAACCGCGCCTTGGTGGCCGCGGCCCTGGCCCAATGCCAGTACCCCATGAGCTGGGTGCACAGCACCGAGCTGCTGCTGATCGGCCGAGCCCCGGCCGCCTGAGGCGGCGCAGGGGCTTCGGCGTCTACTCCAACACCGCGCTCAGGGCAGCGGCGGGGTGTTTTCCACGAAGTACTCGTGGGTGTCGGCGTTGTCCAGGGCCTTGGTCGGGTTGGAGATGGCCAAGGACTTGGCGGCGCTCTGGCCGTAAGCCCAATCATCGGTGCCCGCCACCACATTGAAGTGCGTCATCTCGTGCACCAAGGTACCGGCCTTGGAGTCGGTGCCGGTCAGCGGCGCGCTCCAGAAGGCATTGCAGACGTAGATCTTGTAGGGCTGGGTCGGGTAGACGTAAGCGTAGTAGCTTTGCTTGCAGCTGCAGTCCAGGGTCACGGCCTTGTTCTTGAATGCATCGGTGGCCGCCACGAAATGAGCTTTCGCAGTGTTCCAACGTGCGGCGGTGTAAGCACCGAACCAGGTCTTGTAGCGCTGCGTGCCCGAGCCGGCTCCGCTCAGATAGGTCTGCGCGGCCTGGGAGTAATTGGTCGCGGCGTTGAAGGCGCTGAGCAGCGTGGTCTTCTGTGATGCCGTGCAATTGCCGGTGTAGCTGATGCTGCCGGCCAGGGACGGGTTCTGCTCCTGCACTGCCAGAGGGGCTTGCGGGCTGCGGCCTTCCAGCCAGAAATAGCTGGGCGCCGCTTCGGCCAGTGCCGTCAGGCCGCCGGCCTGTTTGCCCAGGCCGATGTACTCGATCGCATAGCGGCCGTTCTGGCTCAGGTCATAGGTACCGGTCAGTTCGACCTCGAAGCTCTGGGTCTCGCCGGCGGCGATCAAGACATAGTCGGCCTCGGTCAGCGGGCCACGCTTGACCAGGGGGCCGGTGTAGTCGACCGGCTCGCCATCGCGGGTGATGCGAAACAGTGCCGCCAAGGGCGTGGGGCCGGGCAGCTGCGAGCGCAGGATCTGGCGCGCCTGGCGCGAGCTGTTGGTGATGCTGACGGTGACATGCACATCGACATCACCCTTGAGCACGGGCTGGGCAAAGGACAGGCGCACGTCCAAGCCACTGCTGGCCACGGCGGCTTGCGCGCCGCCGGCGACGCTGCAGACCAGGGCGGCCACGGCCCAAGCACTCAAACTGGGGCAGACATTGATTCGCTTCATGTGTCGGTACTCCATGGGGTGGAAAGTTCGCCGCGCCACAGGCGGCAAGGCGTGCGCCACTCTAGGCAGAGCCGGGCTCGGCTCCCAGCTGTCAGCTCTTACAGCTGGGAGCTCTTCGTCCGGGAGGCTAGCCATTCGTCGCACAAGAGCGCCAGCCGTCGCATGGCGGTCCAAGCGGCCCAGTGGCCGCGACAAGATCCACCCATCGACACCGCCAACCCAAGGAGACCCCCATGTTCAGAACTGCCAAGACCGCCCTCGCCGCCCTCGCCAGCACCTTCACGGCCTTGCTGGCCCTGCAGGTCCAAGCCGCCGCAGCACCTGCAGCTGCGGCCACGCAGCAACGCCAGGATCTGCTGCTGAGCGTACGCGGCGAGGGCCGGCCGGTGCTGATGATCCCGGGCCTGAACAGCGCCGCCAGCGTCTGGGATGAAACCTGCACCCGGCTGCAGCCCGGCGTGCGTTGCCTGATGGTGCAGCTGCCCGGCTTTGCCGGCCAGGCGCCGCTGGCCTCGCCCGAGGGCTTTCTGGAGCAGATCAAGGGCCAGCTGCAAACATTGCTCAAGCAGGAAGCGCCGCAAGGCGCGACCGTGGTCGGTCACAGCCTGGGCGGCGTGCTCGGCCTGATGTTGGCAGCCGACAACGCCGGCGCATCGGTCCGCCAGCTGGTGGTGGTGGACTCCCTGCCTTTTCTGCCCGGCATCCAAAACCCTGCGGCCACGGTCGAGCAGGTCAAGCCCATGGCCGAAGGCATGCGCACCGGCATGCGCAATGCGCCGTCCGAGGGCTTGCGCGCCCAGCTGACGCCCATGATGGCCGGCATGACGCGCGCGCCCGAACGCGTCGAAACCCTTGTCCAGTGGGGCCTGGCCAGCGACCGCCCCACCACCGCCCAAGCGATGTACGAGCTCTGGACCACCGACCTGCGCCCGCTCTTGCCGCGCATCCAGGTGCCGACCACCGTGCTCGGCTCCTGGGCCGCTTACGAGCGCATGGGCAGCACCCAAGCCAGCACGCGCGCCATCTTCGCGCGCCAGTACGCCGGTCTGCCAGGTCTGGATCTGCAGATGAGCGCGCAGGGCTACCACTTTCTGATGTGGGACGACGCAAGCCTGGTGCTCGGCGCCGTCAAGAAAGCCCTGGCCGCTAACTGAGTGCCTGCGCGGCCAGGCCCAAGAGCGCACTGGCCGCCAGCACCCGGGGCACGCCCCAGCGCCAGCGGAACAAAGCCCAGGCCGCGGCCAGCATCAGCGCCGCCGACAGCGCATCGAAGCGCCCGCCCCAGCCCTGGGGCCAGAGCAGATGCAGGGCAAAGAACAGGGCCAGATTGAGGATGACGCCGACCACGGCCGCCGAGATGGCCGTCAGCGGCGCGGTGAAGCCAAGCCGCCCATGGCTGGCTTCGACCAGGGGGCCGCCCGCCAGGATGAAAACAAAAGAGGGCAGAAAAGTGAACCAGGTCACCACGCCGGCCGCCAGGGCAGCGCCGGCGAACAAGGCCTCGGGCCCCAGCACCTGAGCACCCCAGCCGCCGACAAAGCCGACAAAAGCCACCACCATGATCAGCGGCCCCGGCGTGGTTTCACCCAGGGCCAGGCCGTCCATCATCTGGGCCGCGCTGAGCCATTGCTGCTGTTCGACCGCACCCTGGTAGACGTAAGGCAGCACCGCATAAGCGCCGCCAAAAGTCAGCAGTGCCGCCTTGCTGAAGAACCAGCCCATCTGGGTCAGCACCCCCTGTGTGCCGCCCCAGAGCCAGAACGCCGCCATGCTGAGCAACCACAGGCCCATGCCCAGGCCCAACACCCGGGCCAGGCCGGCGCGCGAGAAGCGCGCATGGGCCGGCGTGGGCGTGTGGTCGTCAATCACCGCCGGCCCGTCCTGTTCCAGCTGCGCGCCGCCATGGCTGCCGCCCGTGGCAAAAGCTTCGGGCCGGAAACGCCCGCCCAGCCAGCCGGCCAGGGCCGCCGCGGCGATGATCAAGGGGAACGGCAGCTTCAGCGCAAAGATGGCCACAAAAGCCGCCAACGCTATGGCCCACAGCCAGCGATTGCGCAGCACCCGCCCGCCGATGCGATGGGCCGCATGCAGCACCAGGGCGGTGACGGCCGGCTTGATGCCGAAGAACAGCCCGGCCACCAAAGGCTGCTGGCCATGCACCAGATACAGCCAGGACAAGCCGATCAGCAGCAGCAGAGACGGCAGCACGAACAGCGCTCCGGCCATCAAGCCGCCCCAGCTGCGGTGCATCAACCAGCCGATGTAGGTGGCCAGCTGCTGGGCCTCGGGGCCGGGCAAGAGCATGCAGTAGTTGAGTGCATGCAGAAAGCGCCGCTCGCTGATCCAGCGCCGGCGCTCGACCAGCTCCTGGTGCATCAGCGCGATCTGGCCGGCCGGCCCACCAAAGCTCAGGCAGCCCAGCCAGAGCCAGAACTTGAAGGCTGCCCAGCGGCTCGGAGCTTCGGGCGCTGGTGGCGCTGGTGGCAGCGCTTCGCTGTTCATGGCGCCGAGCGCGCCAGCCAAGCTGCCCGGTCCATGTCGTAGACCGAGGTGTCCATGTCGTACCAATGTTCCAGGCCGCGGTAGCTCATGCCCAGCTTCTTCATCACATGGGCTGAGGCCAGGTTGTCGGGGTGGCAGACGGCGCACAGCAGCGGCGTCTGCAACTCGTCAAAAGCAAAGCTGGCCATGCGCTGCGCGGCCTCGGAACCCAGACCCTGGCCCCAGCGGTCCTGGCGCAGGCGCCAGCCAATCTCCAGAGGCTGGGCCCGGTCGCGACCCAGATGCTGGATGCAGCCCGCGCCCACGACCTGACCGGTCGCCAGGTCCAGAAAGCTCCACCAGGAATAGCCCAGCTCCGCCCAGCGCGCCTGCACCCGCGCGATCATGTCCTCGGTCTCTTGGAGGGTCTCGCCGCGCCCGGTGATGTAGCGCATCACAGCCGGGTCGCGGTTCATGTCATGCAAGCCCTGCAGATGTTCGGGGCTGCAGGGTTCCAGGCGCAGGCGGGCGGTGTGAAGAACAGTCATGGTACGGGCACGAGGCAATGAAGAACGTGGCCCGCAGTCTAGCCAGCCGACCATGACAATCCGAAAGACTGCAGGCTGGATAGGCTCAGTCCCCGCTGAACAAGGCTTCTGCCTCGCCGAAACCATAGAAGCGCTCGCCCATGGCCTGCCAGCTGCCCGTCTGCAAAGCCTCACGGCCCATATCGCGCAGCAAGCCCATGACGCTGAGCATGGGGCAGACGCCCAGACTGACGCGCTGCGCGCCGGCGGCAAACAGCTCGCCCGCGCCAGGCGCCCCGGGCATGGCCATCAAGCTCAAGGGCCCGCCGAGCCCGCTGGCCAAGGTGCGGATCATGCTCAGGTCCAGCAGACCGGGCACGAACACCATGTCCGCGCCGGCCGCCAGATAGGCGCGGCCGCGCGCCAGCGTCAGGGCCAGGCGCTGCTCGATGTCCGCGCCTTCGGCCAGCAAAAAGCTGTCGCAGCGCGCATTGATCCACAGCGGCAAGCCGCTGCGATCGGCCGCCGCCCTGGCGGCCGCCAGGCGTTGACCCTGCTCGGCATCGTTGAACAGGCCGCTGCCGTCCCGTCCGTGCCGGCGGTCCTCCAAATTGACACCGACCGCGCCGGCGGCAATGGCCGCCTCGACCGACAGGGCCACCGCCTCGGGGGCGGCACCGTAGCCGGCCTCGATATCGGCCGTCAGCGGCAGGTGCACGGCGGCGGCGATGGCGGCGACCTGGGCCAGCATGGCTTCGCGACCCATCAGCTCGGCATCGCCGAGGCCATGGGCATAGGCGATGGCGCCGCTGCTCGTGCCCAGCGCAGCAAAGCCTTCCTGCTCGAACACACGGGCGCTGGCAATGTCCCAGGCATTGGCGAGCAGCAGGCCGCCCTGGCGGTTCAAGGCGGCAAAGCGCTGAGCGCGTTGAGTTTGTTCTTGGTGATTCATGGCAACTCGATTCATCAGAGCGAAGACAAAGAAGCCGCCATGGTGTCGAGATCTGCGGAGGCCGGCTCGCGCTTTTCGGCCATGAACGTCAACCGATGTTGTTGTCCGAAAACCGCCAGCCGCGGGCCCTGCCCACGCCCGAGAATGGCGCCATGGACCTGCCCCTGGACCCCGACAGCTGCTACCGCGCACTCGCCAGCCGTGATGCGCGCTTTGACGGCCGCTTCTTCATCGCCGTGCGCAGCACCCGCATCTATTGCCGGCCGATCTGCCCGGCGCCCACGGCCAAGCGCGAGAACGTCAGCTTCTACGCCACAGCGGCTGCCGCCCAAGAAACCGGCTACCGCCCTTGCCTGCGCTGCCGGCCCGAAGCAGCACCGGACTCCGGCGCCTGGCTGGGCGTGGCCAACAGCGGCCATTCCCATGCGGTGAGCCGCGCCCTGGGCCTGATCGAGATGGGCGCGCTCGACGAGGCCGGCGTGGCGGCGCTGGCCGAACGCTTAGGGCTGGGCGAGCGCCAGCTGCGGCGCCTGTTCGCCGAACATGTCGGCGCCTCGCCGCTGGCCGTGGCGCAGACGCGGCGCGTGCTGCTGGCCCAGCAGCTGCTGCGCGAAAGCGCCCTGAACTTGACCGAGATCGCCTTTGCCTCCGGCTTCGGCAGCATCCGCCGCTTCAACGAGGTTTTCCAGACCCTGTTCAAACGCCCGCCCAGCGAGCTGCGCCACGGGCCAGGTGCCCGGCTCGCGCCGGGCCGCGCCGGCGAGGTCAGCCTGCTGCTGCGCTACCGGCCGCCCTATGACTGGCCGGCCATGCTGGGCTTTCTGCGGGCCCGCGCCATCCCGGGCATGGAGCAGGTCGATGACGAACAGGGCGGTCGTTATGCACGCAGCTTTTCCCTGGCTGGACGGCAAGGGACCTTGAGCGTCAGCCATGCGCCTCAGCAGCAGGCGCTGCAGGTCAGCGTGCGCTGCGAGCACCTGGCCGTGCTGCCCCTGGTGATCGCGCGCCTGCGACGTCAATTCGATCTGGCCGCCGACCCCGAGCTGATCGCCGCCCAGCTGGGCTCCAACGATGGGCTGATGGCCGGCCTGGTGCAGCGCCGCCCGGGTCTGCGCGTGCCCGGCTGCTGGGACGGCTTCGAGCTGGCCCTGCGCGCCGTTCTGGGCCAGCAGATCACGGTCGGCGCCGCCATCCAGCTGGCGACCAAACTGCTGGCCCGCTACGGCGAGCCCCTGCAGAACGTAGCCCCCGAACAGCCGTCTTTGCAGTGCCTGTTCCCTCGGGCTGAGGCCCTGGCCGGCCAGGACCTCAGCCATCTGGGCATGCCACGCAGCCGCGCCGCCACCTTGGCCGGCGTGGCCGCCGCCAGCCTGGCCGACCCGGGCCTGTTCGAACGCCAGGCCAGCCTGGAAGACGCCTTGGCCCGCTGGCGCGCCCTGCCCGGCATCGGCGATTGGACGGCCCAGTACATCGCCCTGCGCCAGCTGCGCGAGCCCGATGCCTTTCCGGCAGCAGACGTCGGCCTGATGCAGGCGATTGAATGGCTGGAGGGCAGCCGGCCCGATGCCAAGCAACTGGCCAGCCGGGCCCAGGCCTGGCGACCCTGGCGAGCCTATGCGGCCCAGCATCTGTGGGCGGAGCTGGCCGAGCAGGCGCCGCGCTGAAGATCGATCGCTTCCCGTGTCAGTCCGCTGCGGACCACCCGAGCTAACCCGCTGTCAAGATTGACAGCTACAAGCCTGCTCCAAGCCATTCAAGAATGCGCCCTGCCGCCGGAACAGCGGTGGCACTCACACCCCCGGCAGCCACAAGCCAGCCCGGGGCTGAATCGCAATTTGGACAAGGCAAGGGACACGATGTTGTTGCGACAAGGATGGAAGGCCAGGCCGCTGGCCCGACGTTGGCGGGCGCCCATGGCGCCGGCGGCCGGGCAGGAAGACGGCCGCGCCGCCGCGCTGGACTGGGGCCCGCTGCGGCAACGCTGGCAGGGGCGCATCTTCACGGCCCAGGAGATGGCTGAGGCCGGACTGGGCAAAGCGCTGGCGGCCGGAGGGCGGCCCCTGCCCCTGCCCGCAGTCTGCCTGCGCGCACGCAGCGAATGCGATGTACGGCGCGCGCTTGAGTTCCTGCAGCGCTACGACCTGCCCTTCGCCCTGCGCAGCGGCGGCCACTGCCTGGCCGACCTGTCCAGCCACGCGGAGCTGGTGCTGGACTTGAGCGAGCTGCGCCGTCTGGCCTGGGACGCACGCGGCCTGCAGGCGGGGCCGGGCGTCAGCACCGCCGAGCTGAGTGGCTTCCTGACCTCACGCGGCCAGCTCCTGCCCAGCGGCAACTGCCCCGCCGTCAGCCTCGGCGGCCAGGCGCTGAGTGGCGGCTTCGGGCTGATGGGGCGGCGGGACGGCCTGGTCTGCGACCAGGTCCAGGCCCTACGTATGGTCACAGCCGGCGGCGAACTGCTGGAGGTGAATGCCGAGCAGAACCGCGACCTGTTTTGGGCCCTGCGCGGCGCGGGCGCGGGCCAGTTCGGGGTCGTCACCGAGCTTCATCTGCGCACCCAGACGGCCCAGGCCATGAATGTGGTTCACGGCTGCTGGCCCTTGGCCGAGGCGGCCGCGCTGATCGCCCTGTGGCAGGAGCTGGCGCCGGGCGCCGACCCGCGCGTCAATCTGCAACTGGCCATTCTTGCCGGCCGGCCGGTCGGGCATGGCGTTGCCAGCGGCCAGCCCCAGGTCGAACTCTTCGGTGCGGTGCTGGCCGAAGCGGCCGAGGTGCCGGCCTTGCTGGCCCCATGGCAGCGCGCCCTGGGCCGGCTGGCCGAGACACTATGCGAGTGGCGCCTGCCTGCCGCAGCGGCGGCCAGCTATCTTTGCGGCCGCCTGGACCGACGCTGTGAACCGGCCTGGCAAGCGGACCCGCCCTTCCCGGCCCATGGCTACCAGTTCACCCGCTCCGGCTTTTTCGAACAGGCCTTGTCGCGCGCCGCCATGGCCGGCTTGATCGAACAGTTCGCCACCGGTCGCCCGGCGGCCCAGCAACGCGAGTTGTCCTTCATCCCTTGGGCCGGTGCCTATGCCCAGCTTGGTGGCGCTTCGGGCAGTGCCTTTGTGCACCGGCAGGCTCACTTCATGGTGCGTCACACCACGGTGCTGGGCCCGGCCGCGCAGACCGTCGAGCGCGAGCGAGCACGCGCCTGGGCCAACGAATCCCGGGCCTGCATTGCCCCCTTCGGCAACGGCCATGTCTACCAGGGCTTCGCCGAAACCGACTTGGAAGACTGGGGCCAGGCCTACTACGGTGCCGCCCTGCCTCGGCTGCGCGCCATCAAGGCACGCCACGATCCGGGCCTGTTGATACGGCACGCGCAGTCCATCGAACCCGCTGCCGGACCGAACGAAACGGCGGCGTTGCCCTCGTGAAATGGCGTTATACCCGACACGCTTCAGCGCCCAGGGGCTCAAACGATGGAGACGGACATAAGGCGGCTTTTTGCCCCGAACTGAACTGCCCGCGTCCGAAAAAAAGGCAGCCCTCAGGCTGCCCATGGTCAAGCACCGACGCAGACGCAGGCTCAGCCCTGACGACGGCGGCGCGCGGCCGCGCCCACGGCGAACAGGCCGAGGGCCATCAAGGCATAGCTGGCGGGTTCGGGCACTGCGGCGGTGATGACGCTGCCCGGGCCGCTGATGCTGAGGCTGTAGGCGCCGAACTCGGTCGGATCGAAGCCGGTGGCGACGTAGAAGTAGCTGGTGCCTGCTGTCAGGCTGCTGGTGAAGCCCGACAGGCCAATGCTGGGGTTGTCGTCATTGCCGACCACGCCGTTCACCAGCGGTGTGGCCGGATTGAAAGTGTCCTTGTACAAAAAGCTGAAGTTGTCCCAGCCACCGACTGCCGTGTTCTGGAAGACATAGGAGCCTGAAGCCGATACCGTGAAAGGCAGCACTTCATACTTGACACCGGTACCGGCCACCGACAGGCCAGAGAAGCTGGCGAAGGGGCGGTTCCAGGTCGCCCCAGCCGTGGTGTCACCGGCAAAGGTTTCCGCTTGGGCCGAGGCCGCACACAGCAGAGCCGCGGCCAGCGCGAGCGGGCGAAACAGGGAGGAACAAGATACGTTCGCTTGCATGAGGGAACTCCAGGTCAGTCTTGCGTGGGAGTGGCCGGCCACGCCGGCAGCACAAGGACAGCCACCCCATAGCCCGGGATGCTGACTTCATACTAAAGCGGCATGCCGGCAGCACGCGCCCGCACAAAACCTCAGCTCCGGCGCCAGCGTCACGCGAAACAGGGACTGGCAAACCCTAGGCTCAGACGCCGCGATGGGCTTGCAGCAAGGGCTCGATCTCGAACTTGACCATGCCGAACATGGCGTGCATGACGCGAGCGGCAGCGGCTGGATCGGGGTCACGCAAGAGCGCTGGCAGTTGGCGAGGCACGATCTGCCAACTCAACCCAAAGGGGTCAGTGATCCAGCCGCACTGCATGGGCGTGCCGCCGGCGTCGAGCAGCTGGCCCCAAAGGCGGTCGATCTCGACTTGGTCCTCGCACTCCAAGGACAGGGACACCGCCGGGCTGAGCTGGTAATGCGGCCCGCCGTTGAGCAGCTGCAAGCTCATGCCCTCGATCTCCAGGCGGGCCATCAGCAGGCTGCCGGGCGTGCCGGGGCCGGTTTCGCCCCAATGCATGAGGTCCACCACGCGGCTGTTCGGGAACAGCTTGAGGTAGAAGTTCATCGCGTCCTCAGCGCGACCGTCGAACCAGAGGCAGGTGGCGAGTGTGCTCATGGCAAGCTCCTTGGACTGGGTGAAATGAACAGGTGAGCGGGTGAGCGAAAGGTTGGGCCAATTTCACTTGTTCACTCGTTCACTTGCTTACCCATTCACTTCCCCACCGCCCCCCGCCGCTTCCCGCGCCCGCTGCTGCCGCACGCGGTCCACATAGGTCTCGGCGCGGGCCAGCTCGGTTTTCAGGATGGCATTGTTCTGGCCCATGACGTCGATGGCCTTGGCGCGGAAGTTGTCCATCGCGTCCATGGCCTGGAAGGTCTGGTTGAACATCTCTTTCATCTTGTCGATGCCGAGCATGGGGTTCTGCGCGAACTGGGTGGTCTGCTCGACATGCTGGTTCAGCGCACGGCCGGTCTCGCTGATCAGATTGCCGATGGTGGCGTTGACACCTTGCAGCATCTCCATCACCTGAATCTGATTGCCGGTGGCGCGCGCCACGGTCTGGGCCACGGCCAGGGCGCTCATGCCGGTGGTGGCGACACGGGTGCAGCCATTGATCATTTCCCGGCCGGTCTTCTTCAGTACATCCAGGGCCAGATAACCGTTCACGCAGACGGCTTGCTGGGTCTGGATGTCCTGCAGGTTCTGGCGCGCGTAAAACAGCACTTCCTGGCGCAAGGCATGGGCGCGGGTCGGGTCGCTCAGCTCCAGGGCCTGAACCTTGTCGGCCAGCTGGCTGTCCAGGGCGCCGGCGAAGCGGGCAGCGGCGGCGAGCTTTTGCATCGCATCCCAGAGCTTGGCGCGGGTGGCCTCGATGTCGACCACATCCTTCTGCATATCGTCGCGGGCCGCGTAGAGCTGGCCCATCGAGGTCTTGAGCTGCTCGGCCGCACTCTGGTACTTGCGGAAGTAAGCCTCCAGCTTGTTGCCGAAGGGAATGATGCCCAGCAGCTTGCGCGGCTGCAGCAGGTCGCCGTCGGCGCCGGGGTTCAATTCATCGAGCTGGGCGCGGATGTCGGCAATCGCCTTGTAGGCCGGCGTGTCCTCGATGCCGGCGAAATTGCGATTCATGAAGCGCCCCTGCATCAGCGAGGACGCATTGGAGATTTCCTCCTTGCCCAGGGCAAAAGCGCTGTCCAGGCGCTGCTTGAAGGCGTCGGAATGCAGGTCTTCGCTGGCCAGGGCGTCGATGAAGCGCAGCACCTGGGCGTCGACCTGCTGGGCCAGCTCGGGCTTCAAGGGCACGGCCTCGCGCGTGGCCTCAGCGGCCACCGGGTGGATGACCTCGGGCGGCTGCAGCTGGAAGGCCGGAGCGGCTGTTGCGGTGGTGCTCGTGTTGGACGGCATGTTCATGGCTTGCGCTCCTCGGCGGCGATATTGTTGAGTGCGGGGGCGTCCAGCCCTTGCGGGCCGAACTTCTGGCTCAGGAATTTGGAATGAACGAGAAAGGCATGCGCGTCCTGCGCCGCCAGGTCCTCGCCGAGCTGGCCGACCTTGGTCTCGAGTTCAGCCAGGGTGTCGGCAAAAGTGGCCTGGGCGGTCTTGCCGTTGTCCAGGATCTTGCCGCTGGCGAAGGCCGCCGGAATGGACAGGTAGGTGTTGAGCGCCTCGGGCAGATAGCTGATGGCGATGTGGCGGGCATGGAAGCTGTCCTGCAGCGAGAGGCTGCCCTTGCTGCGCTCCCACTGCTGCAGCAGGCCATCGAGTGCGGCGCACAGGGCCAGCACGCGCGCCTGCAAGGCCGGTGGAATGCGGCGCTCGGGGTTGTGCTCGGTCAGCTGACGCACGCCGTGCAGAGCCCGCTCCATGGCCTCGCGGGCATCGCCCTCGTCGCTGAACTGCAAGGCCTCCCAGGCCGGCTCCTGCGTCGAAGGGAAACCCAGCCAGAGCCCGCCGATGACGAAACCGGCGGCGTAGCCAAGCGCGGCCACACCCAGGCCCAGGCCGCCCAGCAGGCCTGCGGCCTTGAGCAGCAGCACCGCACTGGCCAGCCCGAGACCGCACCAGTTGGCCGGCGAAGTCAGCAGACGAAACACTCGCCCCATCATCATTGGTAGGCCCGAATGTCCTTGAACACGCTGTACAGCGGCGTGCGCCGGGCATCGAAGACACGGCCGCCGGTGGTCTTGACCAGCTCCTTGAGCTCCGCCTCATTGGCCTCGCCGAAGACGACCACAAACACCGGAATCGCGCGCACATCTTCAGGCAAGGCCTGGTAGTCGCGCTTGAAGGCGTCCAGCGAGCGGCCCTTGTTGACCTCGCCATCGGTGAAGGCCACGACCGAGTACTGGTAGTTGGGGCTCTTGCCGCGCTGCTCCAGCATGTGGGCGAGTGCCTCATAGACCGCGTCGTAGAGGGCGGTGCCGCCTTTCATGCGCAGCTCGTCGGCGGTCTGGCGCACCTGGGCCAGCACCTGCTGCTTGGCCTCGCTGTCGGCCAGCTCGGCCACGCCGCGCTGCGCCTTCACGGCGGCCGGCAGCTCAAAAGACTGCAAGCCATAGGGCTGATCGGCAAAAGGCTGCAACCAGAGCCGCTCGCGGTTGCTCAGGCGAGCGATGCGGCCGGTCAGCGAGGCGTCTGCTCCGGCGATGTAATGCATGGCGTCGATCAGCTGCTGGCGCCGGCCGCCACCGGCCATGCTGCCACTGGTGTCTAGCACAAAGGTCGAGGCGATGGGCGTGCGGAACTCGTTGAGGTAGGCGGCGATCAGGCCGTCGGCCAGGGCCCGGTCGGGCGAGAAAGGCAGCTCCACCTGCAGGCCCTGGCGCGGCAGCAGATCGGCCACGCGCTCGTTCAGCTCGGGTTTGATGGGTCGGCGTAGGGTCTGGCGCGCCAGCCAGAGTTGGGCCGGTTCGCTCTTCAGGTATTCGGCCACCTTGAGGTAGTCGGCCCGCTTGGCCTCGTTGAGCAGCATGAAGGGGTAGTCGGCCGTGCTAACGCCCTCATGCGGGTAGATCAGCGTCAGCTTCTCGTGCAACTTGCCCGAGGCATTGAGGCTGAGCAGCCAGCTCTCGTAATTGATGAAGGCATTGACCTTGGGGCCTTGCTGCAGGATGAACTGCTCGGACAGATAACTGGAGTTGTCACCGGGCAGCTTGTAGCCCTTCAGAAAGTCGGCAATGACGCCGCGGTCGACATCGGCGGCGCTGAGGGCTTCGGACTTTTGGCTGGCCGCGGCCACCACGCCCATCAAGGCCATGAAGCCCTGGTTGGAGGTGGCGGGGTTGGACAGTGCGTACTTCAGCTGGCCGGCCTTGGCAGCGTTGGCGATGTCTTTCCAGGTCAGCTTGAGATCGGGGCGATCCCAGCCATATTTGCGGGCCTCGGATTCGCTGACGCCGATGGCGATCGGCGAGAGCATGATTTTTTCCTGCAGCTTGACGCGGCCCTGGCCTTGCGGGCTGGACAGCAGATATTTGGCATTGGCGAACCAGGCGGCGTCGCTCTTGGCCTCACCGCTGAGCACGGCCTCGGTGCTCTCCATGGTGCCGCCGAACTTGAGCTTCAGGCGCACGCCGGTGGCCTTGCGCACCATCTCCTGCAGCGGCTCCACATCCTTGAGGTCGCTGGTGGCGAGCACGGTGAAGTCCTCCTGGGCGGACTCCAGCTTGGGCGTGCCGGCGGCCGGCGCCTGCTCGGCCTTGCGTCCGCAGCCGGCCGTGGCCAGCAAGAGCGCGCTCAAGGACGCCAGGCCCAGGCCTCGAAGCAAACGCATGGTGTTCAAGCGGATCATTGCGCCATCTCCTGGGCCACGACATCGATCATCTCGGCCATCAGCTCGAACGAGGGCGGGTCCACCACCTGGGTCAGGCGCGGCTCCACCCCCAGGCCGGTGGCCTGCACGGTCTTGACGAAGCGGGCCGTGTCGGCGATGCGGAAACCGTACTCGACCGCAATGCCCTGCAGCTCTGCATCACTGGCCAGCAGTTCGCCCAAGGCCTTGGCTCGCTCATTCAGCGACACAAATACCACCTTGTTGACGATGGTGGGCTGCGGGTAGAGCAGCACCATGTCAGCGCTGACGCCTTTCTTGGCCAGGGCGTGGCTGACGAGTTGGTTCTCGTAGATGAAGGCCAGCGGCGTTTTGCCCATGCCAATGGCCACGTAGTCGTCGAAGTTGCCGTTGACGTAGTTTTCCTGGTAGCCCTGGCGCTTGAACAGCTCGGCCAGCTTGAGGGCGGTGGCGCGGGCGGTTGGCCGGTCCGTCACCACATCGCCGTTCAAGGCCTGGCTGGTCAGGGCCAGATACATGGCGCCCGAGTTGCTACGCCGCAGATCGGTGGTGGACACCAGCACGCTGCGGCTGACCTCGTAGGCGCCGGCGTCCTTGAGCTCTTTCCACTTCTTCTTGGCCAGCATGAGCTGGGTCAGCGCCGCCATGTCCAGGCCGTAGACCTTGGGCGAAAGTGGTTTGGCAAGGCCGTTGGCGACCAGGATGCGCGCCACCGGTTCCCAAGAAGCGATCACCATCGGTGTGTGGAAAGGAGCGATCTGGGCCACCGGCAGATTGGCCTTGCGGGCGGCGTCGACCACCTGGTTGGCGGCCACCACGCCGGAAGGGAAGAAGAAATCGGGCGCACTCTCGCGGCTCGCGCCGTCGAGCTTGGCCGCCATGTCCCGGCTGCCGACCCGGGAAACGCTGACCGGCAAGCGTGCAGCGGCCAGACGCTGGATCACGCGCGGGTCCTTGAAGAAGGCCTCCACATCGAGCGCGATCAGGCCCTTGAGCTGCACCACGGCGGCCTGCTCGGCGGCCTCCAGCTGGGCTTGCGCCTCTTGCTTTTGCCCTCGCAGCGCCACGTACAGGCTGCCGCCAAAGGCTGCCGCCACCGCCACCGTGATCAATGCGCGCTTGCTCTTTGAGATCGCAGCCACAGGCCTCCCTTGCTGTTTGGATTGCGCGCAAATATAGACGCAAAGCAGGCTCCTGGACTGCAGTCATACCGGCCGCATGAGCCGCTGGTACCACAGCGGGCTTACGGCCTGGCCGACAATCTGGTCATGAGCGACACCGGCACCGCCTCCAAATCAGTCCGCAGCCCGGCACAGCAGCGCGCCAGGAAGCACTGGCTGGCCGCCGCAATGGCTTCGGGCCCGGTTCTGGCCCTGGCAGCTTGGGTGTTCGGGCCCCATGGATTGATGGTGGAACAGGTCGCCAAGACCTGGCGGCTGGAAATCGAGGTGGAGCGCCGGGTCTTGGAGACTGGCAGCGGCTGGTGCGATGAACTGCCGGTGGGTGCGCTGGTGCTGAGCCGTCGCACCCTGGACAGCGACCCCAGCGGCCAACGCCAGGGCCCCTCTGAACACTGCCATTACCGCTCGCCGCAGTGGCGCACCAGCTATGTGGCGCAAAGCCAGGGGCAGGCGCCGGCCGCGCCTCATTGGCCGCATCCCGAGCTGCGTCTGGACGACGCGCAAGGCCAGGCTCTCGGGGCCGAACGGCTGGGCAAGCGCCAGGCTTTCTATGAGCTGCAACTGCAGGCGGACGACGGCCGCCAGTGGAGCTGCCGCCAGAACTTGCAGGAATGGCAGGCGCGGCCAGCGCAAGCCCACTACCGCGTGCAGGTGGACCGTTACGGCGTGGCCGACTGTGCCAGCTTGCCACCAGCTACGCCCCCTGCCCACGTTTCAGGCACCGAACGCTGAGCCCCCCTGCCTCATTTGGCAGCAAGCCAGAAACAAGCCTTTGCAATCAACAGCTTGAGCGCGTCGCCCGCAGTTTGCGCACGCACTTATCCACAGAGGACGGGGACAAAGCTGCCGATTCGCAGCATGAGCGCGCCGAAGGCTGGCGCACCAGAGCCACAAGGCTCAGGGCTTCGTGCCTTCCAGACCCCTCAGGGTCAATTCGCGCTGGGCCTTGAGGCGTCGGATCTTTTCCTCCGCCACCGCCAATTGCTCGGCGGACACACCCTGCGCGCGACCGAGGGCCAGCCATTGTTCAAGCTTGGGCAGCTCGGCGTTCGCAGCTTCAACGAAAGCCTGCTGAACGGCGCGGTGCTCATCCAGCTCGCGACGCAGATGGCCTTCGTGATCGCTGAGCTGCCAGACCGGGGTATGAGCTTCCGGCGCGGGGCGGTGCAAGGGTGGTGTGCGCGGATCGCCATTCACGCGAGCGTCAGCCATGCTCCATTGGGCAGGCTGCAGTGCATCGGAGGCCAGGGGCGAAGAAAGCGCAGCTGACGTGGCCGGTGGCACCGGCACCGGAGCTGCTGCCGAGGCCGAAGCAAGCGCGGGCTGCGGATCCGGCGCAGAAGCCGCCGGCGCCTGGCGCTGGACCCGCGCGACCTCGGCCGGTGGCGCCTGCTCGGGCTGCATGAGCCACCCGGCGAGCACCAGTGCCGCGACCAGGGCGCTGACCATTAGCAGAGAACTGCGGGCACCGCCCTGTTGGCTCGACCAGAACGACGCGACCTGCGAGCGCGCCCTAGGATCAGTCATGTGAATGCCCATGGCCCTGCTGCGCGTCGGGCCAGGCCAGCACTGCAGCGGACCCAGATGCAGGCCAGCCGCGCCGGCCGTCGCCCCAGCGAATGTCCGCGTCCTGCAGCCACTGGACCTGGGCCTGTGCCCAGCCCTCGCGCATGCGCTCAAGGGTCAGCGCCAGACGCGACTGGTAGCGAACGGTTTCGCTGCTCAAAGGATGCACGCCCATGCTGCGCGCGCTCAGCTGCACCCACTCCCAACCGAGGCTGTCCACGCCCGGTGCACGCACGCCCAAGGGCGGCTCGCCAGGCTGCGCCGCCATCAGCAAGCTGAGCGACCAGCGTTCACGCGCATTCTGCTTGGCCTCTGAATCGCCCAGGCGCCAATGCACGGGCTCCAGCTGCCAGCCCGCCACCGGCGCCTCAGCCAGTGCGCTGAGCTGTGCCGGCGCTTGCAGGGCCCGCAAACGCGCCTCGATCTGCTGGGCGCAAAGCGCCGTCGCGCATCGGCCGCGCCAGCCCTGCAGCGACTCGATGCGAGCGAAGTCATCGCTGTGGGCGCGGTAATAAGCCTCGATGTCCACGTCCGTGAGGGTGGCGCTGAGCTCGGCCCAGCCCTCGCGCGGGCCATGCGGATCACCATCCAGACCACGGAGCCGCACCCAAGCCGCGCGCTGCAGTCGCGCCTGCAGCCCACCACGCAGCGCCGCCACATCCTGGGCTTGCCAGCCGGGCTGGCTGGGCAGCCAACGGTCGGCGAAGCGCGCTTGCAGCAGTTCGTCGCCAGCCGCTTGCACGGGGCGCCAATCGCCGTCCAGCACCGCGGTGCGCGACTGCACATTCATGCGCCCCCAGAGTTCGCTCAAGGACAAGGAAGTGCAAGCAGAGTGAACGCATTGCCGCAGCACGGGTAGCCGGGCCGCCAGACGCTGTTGCGCCGGCGACAAGCGGTCATCGAGGCGAAATGCCGGCGTTGCGGCGAGAAACGCGCGGTGCGTCGCCCCCGGCTTGACGGCCTGCCAGCCCAGGCGCTTGCGTTCCGCAGCCCAGGCTTGCGAGAAAGCGGGCCCGCTCAGCTGTGTGAGCAGATGGATCCAGACCCGCTCGACCTCGATCTCAAGCGGATAGGCCACATGCCGAGCCGGGAACAAGCGCTCGGCCGAAATGCCCTGTGCGACTTGGCGCCCCACCACCCAATCCCGCAGCCATTGCTGCGCCACCCGCTCGCAGGGCAGATCGGGCTCCTGGCGCTGCGCGAGCTGGCACAAGGCCGCCTGTGCATGGGCCGACAGCGTCACTCCCTCAACCACCACATCAGCCAGCGGCGCCGAAGCCACTGCAGCCGCTCGAGCACTCACAGAAACGTGCAAGACTGTCCACAGCCCAAAGACCAAAGCCAGCCCAGTCCGGCACCGGCCTCGCCAGCCGCGTCGCTCGCCCATGGGCTCAGAAACGCTCGGCGGCGCGGTTCAAGAGATGCACCACCATGGCAATGGCATGGGGCACCACCACGCGACCGACGGTCTTGCGGTCCTTGTGGTCGGTGCTGCTGAGCACGATGCCGCCGCGTGCGTAAGACAGCGCGCCACCTTGACGCAGCAGCGGGCGGATGTCCGTCGCCGTCGGCGCCAGCGGCGTGAAGCTGCCCAAGGCCTCCGTCACCAGCGCGTCTTCGCTCAGACGCTCCTGGTCGTAATAGTCCTTGACCCAGGTCTCCCAGCCGGTGTGATTGCGTGCCGAAGTGGTCCAGGTGTGGTGCGGCTGGAGCAGATCGGTGGTGTGCATCACAAAGCCCAAGCTCTGCACCGTCGGCTTGGCCAGAAACTGGCTCCACCAGTATTGGCCGAGGTTGTCGATGGGCTGGAAAGGCATTTTTTCAAAATCTGCATACATCGCCGGCGTCGAAGTGCTGCCCTGGCGGTAGTTGCGTTCGGTGATGCCATAGGTGTTGTACTTGCTGCCGTCACTGAACCAACCCTTCATGCCGCCACGGCCGTCGTCCAAGTGATCACCCACCAGCCAGGTCGCGGCGAGCTCGTCAATGTCGCCTTTGACGGTCAGCTTGGCATAGTTGTAACCACCGAAGGGGTTGCCGTGTACGTCCGGGCCTTGCGTGTGGTTCTGGAAATGCCAGTACGAGGTGTAGTTGACGATGCCTTTGCCCAAACCCCAGACCGGCGCCAGCTGGCAATCACCGGTGATTGCGCCACAGATATAGGTGTCGGCGAAGTCGTCCACATCGTAGGCACCTTGGCCCAACTGTTGAGCAAACTGTTCGACGGTATAGCCAGCCTTGACCAGGCCGGCTTGCAGCTTGACGAAATTGGTGCTGCTCGGATTGCGCTGCATATAAGCCACGGCATCCATGGCGATGCGCTTGTGCGTTTCCTGCGCGAAGGCGTGGGCTTGGTCGGCCAAAACGCAGCACAGACCTGCAATCAACAGAGCTTTCATATGCGACGACACCAAGGAATTTAAAAAGTTGATGGTCGCCCGCATTCATGACATCGTCATGAAGGGTGAAGCAATCCAAAAGACTCCCCTTTCAAGAGCGGGCCATTCGCAGTCACTGGGCCACATCGCGTTCGCGGCCTGCACTGATGGAAAGGTATCTAAGCCACTGTGACGAGGCAAGAACCAAATCCACTACGCATAACCATTGGTTCGCACTCCATGAAATTTACTATCGCTTGCGCGGATGTCATCGTTCAAAGGAATACTCATTTGCGGCTCGGTTCGATGCCAATAAGCAACTAAAAGGAGACTTTCGATGAGTGAGACCGCTGCACATCCCGCCTCGCCCCTGGAAATGCGCCGGGACTTCCTAAGGCGTAGCCTGATCGGCGCAGGCCTGGTGTCCGTGGGGCCGACGAGCGCCTGGGCCCAGAGCTTGCCGGCCGTTCCAGCCAACCCGCATGGACCCGAAGGCTTGCAGGCGATTGCCTCACTGGCGGCGGTGGGGCCGCTGCAGGCGCCTGACGTCAATGGACTCCGATTGCCCTCGGGCTTCAGCTCGCGGGTGATCGCACGCAGCGGGCAGAAAGTCGCATCGACCGGCTACACCTGGCACAGCACGCCGGATGGCGGCGCCTGTCTGGCCAGTGGCGACGGCGGCTGGATCTATCTGTCCAATTGCGAGCTCGATGGTGGCAAAGGCGGCGTCTCGGCCATTCGATTCAACTCCACGGGCAGCATCACCAGCGCTTACTCCATCTGCAGCGGCACCAGCCGCAACTGTGTTGGCGGCATGAGCCCCTGGAACACCTGGCTCAGCTGCGAGGAAGTCGACCGCGGTCGTGTGGTGGAGTGCGACCCCTTCGGTCAGAAGGCGCCGGTGCTGCGCAATGCCCTGGGCTGGTTCGACCACGAGGCACTGACCTTCGACACGAGGACCGGCTATGTCTACCTGACCGAGGACAAGAGCGACGGACGCTTCTACCGCTTCCGCCCGGCACGGGCAAACGACCTGAGCTCAGGCACTTTGGAAGTCGCCCGGCGCGTCGGCTCGGCTGCGCCCTACTCGCTGCAATGGCTGAGCGTTCCCACACCCAACCCCAGCAGTTCGGGCACGCGCACGCGCAAGCAGGTGAGCGCCAGCTCCAGCTTCAATGGCGGAGAAGGCTGCTGGTTCCACAAGGGCATCGTGTACTTCACGACCAAGGGCGACAACCGGGTCTGGGCCTATGAAACCGCAGCCAACCAGCTGAGCATCCTCTACGACGACAACACGGCCAGCAACCCGGTGCTGACCGGAGTGGACAACGTCATTGTCTCGGCCCTGGGCGATGTCTATGTGGCAGAGGACGGCGGCGACATGCAGATCTGCGTGATCCGACCCAGTGGTGAGGTGGCGCCCATCGTCAAGCTGGAAGGCCACAACGCCAGCGAAATGACCGGCATCGCCTTCAGCCCCGATGGCAGCCGCCTGTACTTCAGCTCTCAGCGCGGCACGACGGGCAGCGGCGCCAACGGCGTGAGCTTTGAAGTGCGAGGGCCCTTCCTGGGCATTTGAGGATTGCGGGGCGGAACACGCCCCGCCGTCTGAAGGTCGCGAGAGCATCCTCATCAAGCCGGCACAGAACTACCTGCATGGCAGCACACGCAACGTGACGATGGATCACATCAGCAAACCGTCAGCAGCCCGGACCACGCTGGCCGCCCGTTTTCGTAGCAAGCCAGGATTCCGCCTGCGCACTCAAGCACTTGCCGGGCCCGCCCGCAGCTTGCTCACGGACTTATCCACAGACGCTGGGGACAGATGCCAACGCCATCGCTTCACATGGGCCCAGTCCCAAAGAAGGACCGGTTCTTTTCAGAACCGGGCACTCGATGAGGCTTCGCAACGCAGATGAAGTGGGCCATGCTGGCTGTCACACAAGAGGGCCAAACTCGGCACGACTTCGCATGTCCAACTTGGCACTTCTCAACTGAAGGGGAATTTCATGAGCTTGCTGGATTCACTGCTGGGCGCCGTCAGCCAAAACACGGCGCAAGACGGAGGCGGGCTTTCCGCGCTGATCGGCATGGTCAGCGCCAGACCCGAGCTGCTGCAGATGGCGGCCAGCCTGCTGGGCAATGACGGCAGCGCGGGAGGGCTCGACGGCCTGTCGAACAAGTTCCGCGCGGCGGGCCTGGGCGATGTCATTGCCTCCTGGATAGGCAGCGGCCAGAACCAGCCCATCAGCGCCGATCAGCTGCAGCAAGTGCTGGGCAACGATGCGATCGCGGGCATGGCGGGCAAGCTGGGACTGGAGCCGGCGGACATGGCCGGCCAGTTGTCCAGCATTCTGCCGGGACTGGTAGACCGGCTCACTCCGGGCGGCCAGCAGCCCTCGGGCGGCCTTGGCAATGCCGGCGATCTGATGGACGCACTCGGCTCCCTGTTGCAACGCTGAGCAAGCAAGTACGAAGCAAAGGAAAAACTCCACGGGGATGTTGAGCACGATTTGAGCCAAACTCGGTTTTGGCGCCGACACGGTAGAGACCGCGATACCCACGGCGACAGGAGCCAGCCACGCCCGCCCAGGAAGCAGCGGCCCCTGCCGTGCAAGCCGTCAGCGAGGTCGATGTGGTGAGCAAGCTAGCGGCCCTGGCCTCGGCCCATGCTGACAAGCTCAGCTGGAAAGTGTCCATCGTGGGTTTGATTAAGCTTCTGGGCCTGGACAGCAGCCTTGCCGCTCGCAAGGAACTGGGTTGCCCGGCGGACAAGATGAAGGTGTCGGCGCAAATGAATATGTGGCTGCAAAAGACCGTGCTGCAAAAGCTGGCCCAGGACGGCGGCGATATCCCGACAGAGCTGCTCTGAGTTCGGCGCAATGCGCCGCCTTGTAGGCGCAAACGCAACCCAGAAGAAAGCCTGAGCCCACGGACCCGGGACTTTGTCTTTTTGGCCCAGCCTTGTTGAGCGAGGCTGAACGCCCTACTTTCGAGCCGGCGTCAAAACCTTGCGAGAGTCATGCCCTACTTACGCCGCCATGCGGACGCTCTCGCCCAACGTGGGGTGCGGTGAACGGACTTTCCGATGTCCACAGCGTCAGCACCCATCTCGATGGCCAGGCCGACCTCGGCGATCATGTCGCCGGCGTGGGTGCCAACGATGCCGCCGCATATGACATCGATTTCCTCATCGAAACGCAGACTGGTGAAGCTGCCGTCGTGGACCTGGGCACTCGCGCGGTCTGCCACGCCCCAGGAAGACAGGTCGATCTCGACCGTGCGCTGTCTCCTTGGCTCGCTCCAAATCGAGAAGCCACTCAGTCAGCATGCGGGCCAACAGCAATGACAGATGGCCAAAGGCAATGGATGCATGAGATCCTGATCGGTCATCTGAAAGTTAGGGAAGCTCTGCATAAATCGGGGCGAAGCCTGTCAGATAGGCACCGCCTGCTTTGTGGCCGAGGCACAGCTCTTGCGGATACCGGAGAACGTGGCTTCGCGCATCGTCTTCTTGATCGACTGGAACCGGGCCCGCAAGCGGCTGCTGAACTTTTTCAGAAAGCGCGAGGCGATTGCAATGCTGGCCGAAGCCATGCAGGCGCTGGGGGCAGATGCCTTCCGTATTGGTGATCGCATGGACGAGGTCTTGGGCCAGAAAGGCCTTGCAAGCTTTGCTGCAAAAACAGCCCAACGCCCTGGTGGCCGATGCAACCGGTTTGCTGCTGACGCGGCTTCTGCAACTGAGTACGCCGGAGTTTGACCTATTGGCCGAACACGCGGCCTATTGCCAGACCCGGGCCGAGGTCATAAGTTACGCCTTGCCGCATGGCTGGGAGCAAGACAAAGAAAGCGCCAGCCACGCTCGGTACTGTTCGCGGTTTCCTTGCAAACGGCGGACGACGCGGCCGATGAGCTGGAGGAATGCGCGTACTTGCTGGATTTGATCGCCAACATACGCAGGCGGTCAGTGACGGAGAGGCCATCCACATCGTTCTTCGGGCCTACAACAGCATCTCGGGGCTGACGCTGCATCTCAAACAAGCTTCGGGGGAGCAAGTCTTGCCCCTGCCCTCTAACCGGCGCACGGTACATTGCTATAAAAAAAGGCCCGACTCCTGATGGAACCGGACCCTATCCACTCTTGCTGGCGTGTTCGCTGGTTCACAGCCTCAGCGAACCAGGGACTCGCGGAGCTCCGGGATATGAATCCCGGGGCGCCGTCCTCACTGGCTACGCGTGGTCACCTTGAAGGGGACCTGGAAGCCGCCAACATTGAGCGTGCCTGTCGTGGTGGTCAGCGGTAGATTGCTGCTGCGCACACGCACGCGGATCGTTTGACCCTTGGTGATGGTGCCAGGCGCACTCGTGAAAGCTGCGCCGGCGATGCTGTACTCACCGTTCTCCACACTGACCGGGGCAGCCGTGTTGATACCCCAGATGCCGGCCGAAGAGGACACAACGAGGGTGTCAACAGCAGCGTTGGTGGCTTCGGCAAAGGCAAATACATCAGGCACCGGGTCCTCAGCCACGGTGGTGACATCGAAGTTGGCGCTGACCCCACCGATGGTCACAACGGCACGCTTGGTACTCAAGAAGCCAGAATTACTCGTGACACGAACTCGAACACCCTGACCATCCAGCACCGTACCAGGAGCACTGGTGAAAGCCCCACCACTGACACTGTACTCGCCACCTTCGATCGTAATCGGCGTGGCTGCGTTGATTCCGCCAATTGTGAGCGTCGCCGACACCACCTGAGAGTTGAGCAACACCCCTGAAATCGGAGCAAACGCAAATGCGTTGGGAATGCGATCAGCAGCCACGGTAGTCACGTCAAAGCGAGTGGTGTAGGAGCCAACCATCAGATTGACGCTTTGGGTCGACTGAAACTCAGCTCCTGTGGTCAAACGAACGCGGACGCTTTGTCCGTTGCTGACAGTGCCCGGCGCTGCAGTGAATACCCCACCGTTGATGCTGTACTCACCCCCCGCCACACTGATTGCGGCCGCCGTGTTGATACCAGAAATAACTTTACTTTCCGAAGTGACGACCGTACTCGGCCGGGCCACAGTGTTCGCGAGGAAGGTAAAGGGCTTGGGCGTGCCGTTGGGCGCCGCCGTCACCACAGTGAAGGTTCCAACGACACCACCGATGTTCAAAGAGACCGTGCTGGCGCTCGAGTACTGAGCGCTGCTAGCAACTCGAACGCGCACAGATTGACCATTGAGAATGGTTCCTGGTGCGCTCGTGAACGCGGCGTTGTTGATGCTGTATTCACCACCCGCCACGCTGACAGGCGTCGCGGCGTTGACCCCTGTGATGCTGACTGCAGGTGAAGTGATCACGCTTGCCAAATCAGCATTGCTCAGGCTCGACCAAGCGAATGCCGTCGGCGTTGTATCCATGCCAACCGTCGTCGCTGCAAAGCTGGCAGATACACCGCCAATGGTGAGCACCGCCGTGTTGATACCGCCGTAGCTCGCACTGCTGGTCAAGCGCAGGCGAACCGACTGCCCTGCGGAAACAACCCCGGGTGCACTGGTGAATGCAGCGCCATTGATGCTGTACTCACCGCCACTGACGCTGATCTGGGCCGCGCTGTTGATGCCCCGCACGGTTACCCCGGCAGAAACCACAACCGAAGAGACTGCGACTCCACTGACCGAGGGAAATGCAAAGGCATCAGGGACTGCGTCCAGGCTGCCAGTCGTGACATCAAACACCGAAGTGACCGTTCCAATGGTCAAGGCCGCACTGCTCTTCACGCCAAATTCAGCACTACTTGTCAAACGGACCCGGACAGTTTGCCCCTTCTCGACGGTTCCAGGTGCCGATGTGTAAGCCGCACCCGACACACTGTACTCGCCTCCTGTGATGCTAATCGGGGTTGCCGTGTTGACGCCCCACACACCAACACCGTTAGAAATAATGGGCGAGTTCAAGGCTACGTTGCTCACGGCCGCAAAAGCGAATGCATCAGGCGTGATGTCTTCGGCAACGGTCGTGACGGTATAGGCCGCATTGACAGATCCGACCGTCACGATGGCCGTCTTGGTCGTCGCAAAGGTTGATGCACTCAGCATACGAACCCGGATACCTTGGCCGTTAGAAACCAGTCCCGGCGCCGTCGTGAACACGCCGCCATTCACACTGTACTCACCACCCGTGATGGAAACCGCTGTCGGCGTATTGACGCTGAGCGTCGCCGTTCCGGAAATCACCATGGTGTTCAACAAGGCCTTGGTTTCTGGAACAAACGCAAACGGCTTCACATCACCGCTCACTGCAAGCGTCGTCACATTGAAGCTTGCCGCGACGCTGCCCACCGAGAGGGTGGCGCTGCGGGGCGACGAATTTGCGCCACTGCTCAACACCCGTACTCGCACTGCTTGTCCTGCTGCAATGACTCCAGCCTGGGCGGTAAACGGGGCACCGTCGATGCTGTATTCACCGCCGGTGATCGATACCGGCACGCTGCCATCAATACCGGCCACGGTCACGGGGCCAGAAACCACCCATGTATTCAACGCAGCACCGGAAACCGCTGCAAAGGAGAACGCATCCGGCGTGACGTCGCCGTTTGAAACTTGGACCATCAGCGCTTTTTGCGCAGTCGCCCCACGGTCGTCGGTGATCGTCACAACCACATTGAAACTGCCTGCGCTAGCGAAGCGATGGCTCGCGCTCGGGCCCGAAGCTGTGCTGCCATCACCAAAATCCCAGAGGTAGGACACGATTTCCCCATCGCTATCTCTGCTGGCGCTTGCATCAAACGAAAACGTAGTTTCGAGGGAGCCGCTTGCCGGCGTCGCAATTGCAGCCGCAATGGGCACTTGGTTGACATTGCTGTCGGACTCAGTCAGTTGCAAAGTCCAGATTCCGCCCTGAATGGCTTGTCCGGGTTCGCGACCGCCGAACAACACACTGACCTTGGCAATGGGGTCATAGGCCATGGTGCCGATGTAACGTCCCGGCGGCGTCACGGTCGGGGTCACATCGGTCCAGATGTTTTTCGCGTAGTCGTAGATCCACAAATCACGAAACAGAGTCGCTTCCGTCGGATTGACGGAGTAGATGTCCTTCACCGAAGTGCCACCGAACATCACTACCACGCCTCGCTCTTGGTCAAAAGCCATCTGGTGGGTCATCCGGGCAGGAGGACTGACCGGCGTGATCATCTGCGTCCAGGTATTGGTGGAAAGCTTGTATGCCCAGGTGTCGCCGAGTGGGCCACGTCCGCCCGGGCAACGGCTGTCGGAACCGTCACACCGACCGCCAAACAAAATGAACACGTCATTGACCGAGTCATAGACCATTGCGCTGTTGATTTCGCTGCGCTTGTACGGTCCAACCTCTGCATTGGGCTTCTTCAGAACCCAAGTCTTGGTCGTTGTATCCAATGCCCAAGTGTCATTCAAAGTAACGCCGTTGATCGAACCACCAAACATGACGATGGTCTTGTCAGCGTTTGAGTAAGCGGCTGCGGGTGTGTTCGACCCGTAGCCCACATGAGGAGTCGGCCCGGTATAGCCCCAATGTTCAAGCTGCAACCTGCCCCATTGCCGACTCTCAGGCGAGTAGTACCAGGACCCGCCGTCAGTCCAAACTTTGATTTGGTACGTTGCGCCTTGATTGAGTCCAGCAATCGAGGTGGCAAGCTTGATGGTTTTGGTGGTTGAGTCGTAGGACGAGATGAACGCTTTACCGCCGCTGGTCGTGACGGTCCAGTCCTTGAAATAGTCAGACGTCACGTCACCGGGCAAACTTGCATCGACGATCGTGGTCGAGTTAGTACCGGCCTGCGCAGTTTTGATGGCTGCAGCGGTACCGGAACACTTGTGGCCGCCCCCCGAAAGCGACCAATACAGGTGGTTGAACTCATCGTAAACCACGGTCTGCGTGTCCCGGCCGTCCGGCCCCGAGAAACCAAAAGTCCCGGGGCAGTTTTCAGCGGGGTACTCGACCGCAGTCCACTTGTCAGCCAGCGTGTCGTACTGCCAAATGTCAGAGACAAAATTGGCTCCCGCACTGCCCCCGAAAAACACCAACTTGCCATTGAGCGAATCGAAGGTCAGTGTGGTCCAACTGCGTGGACCGGGATCGAGCGGGGAACGGAATGCAGCCAATGGCGCTTTCTTGGTCCACGTGGCGACGATAGCAGCAGCCCAGGAGGAGCTGGCAGCTAAGCTGAGGGCCAAAAGCGTAGTCGCCGTCCTTGATACCTTGTACATAGGCAATCCCTTGAAATATGGCAAAGCCCGGCACGCCGGGCAACTTGAGAAGCGTAAGTCATCCGGCTTTTTTTGACCGCCCCCTTAATCAGGGGGAACCCGTGAGAAAGGCCACTCATTGCACCCGCCCCCCCCTAACTGGGTGCACCGAATACACGCGGCGCGTCAACGGAATGACCCAAGCGGCGGAGCTTCGCGGTCGAACAATCTACCGAGCCTAGGCTGAAGCGGCGGTGCGAACTCTCAAGCCATGGCGAGAGGCTTCCGTTCAGGCACCAAAGGTCGACTGCGTCCGTGGGATCGCTTGCTTCAAGTGCCGAGCAGCAAAATGGGATCGTCAAGTTCGAGCGAATGGAGACCACATGCCGAGCGCACAGCCGCAGCGCCAATGCCTCTCAACCTGATTACCAGCCAAACTCGAAGACTCCCGAGCTGCTTCAAGCAGCAGAAGGGCTCGAGTGAGCAGGCCTGCCAGAGCGGTGGGCTCAGCGCGTGCTGCGGCGGCGCGCCATCGCGCCCACGGCCAAGAGACCGGCAGCCATCAGCGCATAGCCGCTGGGCTCGGGCACGGCCGGCGTCAGGGAGGCGATCTCAGCGCTGCTCAAGGCCTGGTCGTAGAAGGCGATGTAGTCCACCTTGCCGGCACCGGCCTCGCCGCCGTCATCGATGAAAAAGCGCGCGCCCGCATCCACGAATACGGCCTGATTGCCGGTATCCAAGAAACTGTGCTGCAGCTGGCCGTTGAGGTAGGTGTAGACCTGCTGGCTGCTGGCGTCGCGGCTGATGGTCACGCGGTTGAATTCGTGGGTGTTGAAGCTCGTCGGGCCGGGGTTGGAGCCGAACACATAGAGATTCAGGACGCCATCCCGGCTGTAGAGGCCGTTGTCGGTGGCGCCCTGCTTGAAATCGAGCAAACGGCGGTAGCCGCTCAACTCATAGGCCTCGTAGCTGAAGTCGATGGTGTAGCTGCCGCCCAAGGCGCCGGCAAAGCTGAGGCCCTGATTGGCTTGATAGCTGACGCCGCTGGCATCGAGCGAAGCGCCAGGGCTGGCAATCAGGTCGGCACCGCCCATCGCGTCCCGCAAATTGCCGTTGAGCAGGTAGAGGTGGCTGGGCGTGGCGGCATGGGAGCCGATGGCGAGCAGCGACAGGGTCAGGGCGATGGCAGTCTTATTGATCACGAGGGTTCTGACTTTGAGTTTGGATGCGCAAGCGCAACTATGAGGCCAAGCAGCCGGCTGAGCGCGTGCTCCAGCCCACCGATACAGGGGGTTTGCCTGAGCGGCACGTGTGCTTGGTCACAGAACACCAAGCGCATGCGCCCTGTTGGCGTTCAGGGCTGAGTCGCTGCAACTGCACTCTTGAACTGATAGCGGCCGTCAAAAGGCACATCGCCCCAGGCCTCAACACAACCTTCGGCCTTCAAGCGCACGCCGCCGGCGGCACGCATGAGCGTCATCGTGCAACGCCCGGCGCTGTGGCTCCAGCCGCCTGGCGCATCGCTGAGTTGGCCCTCACCAGAGCCAGCACGGGCAGCGCCGGACTTGCTCTTCACCTTGATCTCAAAACCGCCATTGGCCTTGACGAGCAGGCTGCGGTCGAAGTTGCGATCGCTGCCGTCGTACTGCCCCGGTGCTGGCGTGCTGATGAATGCGCCCGGCTCAGGCGCGCTGTCCGGCTTGCCGCCGGCGGAGTGCCCGGCATCTAGCGCGGGCGCCACAGCCGGCGCGATCTTGCCGTCGGCGCTGACACCCGAAACCCAGACGCGCATGGTGTCGTGCGGGTACTCCCACTCGTAGCCCAGTTGCACAAACATGGAGCCGATGTAGAACACACCGCCGCCGTACATGAGATTGCGTGCAACCGGGTCGGTCGGATAGGGCTGCTTCGGCGCCACCGGGCCATCATCACGGACCTGGCCCGAATTCTTGTTGTAATTGAACTTCACCGGCCAGGGGCTGCGCACCGTGGTGAAACTGATATTGAATGCCAGGTCGGTCGCGCACATGCGCAGATTCTCGAATTTCTCGCTGGTTTTCTCATCGGTCCACAAGGTCACCTGGTAATTGACGCACTCATTGGGCGTGTTGCTGCGGTTTTCCCACTGACCCAGGCTTTTGGAATGGCTGAGGATGCGAATCGCCACTTTCGGAAACGCCGGCGGATTCATGTCATTGCGCACCGGGTGCGCCTTGAACAAATCCTTGAGTTTGGTGTCGGTCAGCTTTTGATAGCTCGCGCCGGCCTTGTCATTCGGGTTGGCGGTGCCATCCTGCCCGGTCAGCCCGTTCTTATTTAGCGCCTTCTTGACGCTGTTCATCAGCATGGAGCCAAAACCGCCCGAGCTCTCGCTTTGCTGCTGTTGTTGCTGTTGTTGTTCCTGTGCCTGCGCGGACACGCTGAAACTTAAAGGCAGCGCGCACAGCGCCATTTTCAAAACTGTGGCTCTCATATTCATTCCCCCCTGCGGACAGATCAATTCGAATTCTTCTCAGTCGAAAATTCGCTGGCGATGATAGGTGGCGCGCGGTTTTCAAATGTTCGTTTTGGTAACACGCGCGCATCATCACAATTCGCACATGAGTAACAGGAAGGCAGCAAAGCGCTGGATCAGCGCATCTTGGGCCAGCAAAGAAAAAGCTCGGGGCGCTTCCGAATCGGGCTCTGCCTATTCAGTCGGCCAAAATGGTGCCTGTCAACACTTCAAGCAAAGGCATCGAACGCTATCGCCAGTTGGCACTCGACACTCGCTTGGCAGGCATCTCAAAAGTCGTACACATGCTCAAGGACGACAGCGTCACGCGTCGCCGAAGTCTCACGCAAAGCATGGGCCAGCCCAGCAATCGGTACGGCAAACACTACGCGCTTGCGTCCGGGCTGAGTCAATATCGCTTGCTCAAACAGAACACGACCACGACCAGGTGACCAGGACTCAGGCCCGATTTGGCTGACCAGTACCTCGCCCCTGTTTCCGGCGATCTCGACAAAGTCCAGTCCCTGCGAAGCAAGCCACTGGCTGTAGTGGGTAAAGCCCTCGTAGCGCGGAATCGTGGCCAGCACAGCGCCGTCACTGCGACTGAGGCCCAATGGCTGCAAGTCCGGGTAGGCTGCAGCAGGCGATGCCGCCGCACTCAACACAATGGCGGTAGTTGATTCCGGAGCGTCGTAAACAGTCTGCGAACCCAGCTTGATGAGGCGGGCATAGCCCTCTTTCACCAGCAACTCTGAAGTCAAGGCAAAGCGCCGCTCCCAACGACGAATCAAATCCGGCCCTGCACTGGGCGCGTCTTGCCAAAGCAGCTTGAGCTGGGCCAAGAAATCAAACTTGTACCAAGGATCCACGCGGATGAAGTCCACATAGGACTGAGCGTAACGCGCGGCGAATCCTTCTTCGGGCACTTGCCGCGCTGACTTGGTGGCCTCAGCCAGTCGCCCTATGGTGTGTTCATACGTAGCCTTGAGGGCATATTCCACCGTCGTGCTGAGGCCGATCACCATCACCATCAGGTGATAGCCAGCATTGAAGGGGTACTTCGCAATCTCCTTGTTGACGGCTGCATAGGACTGCCAAAACTGTCCGATGTGTGCATACAAGGGAAAGCGACTGGGATGCTCAGCCGACGCAATGAAACCCGCATATTCCGCCGGGCTGTGCACCAGATACCACTCAGGGAAAGTGAGAAAGGTCTGGTCCGGCGAGCGACGGTGCTCCGCCGGCGCCAGAACCTCGCCGCTCGGCGCCTGAGCAGCGACACTAGAGATCGCGCCCAGCCAGATCAATATGAAACACAGGCCCAGTGAACATTGGCGACGCATCAGGCTGTCTCTCCATCATTTCTCACCACCAAGGCGTCCAGTCGGGGAGCCCCGCGTTTGATGAAAGCAAACAGAGTGTTATTGGTTGGATCGTTGTCTTGCAGGAGGCGCTCGCGGCTGTCATCAAAGCCGGCGGCATCCAAGCGTTCCACCCAGGCCGGGGCCGACTCGAAGTAGCGCAGTTCACGCTGATTCACCTCCCAACTCTCACCCAGTCCGACATTGAACACCGTGTGCGCCAGCGACACCAAGGCACGCATCTGAGGCGTGCCCACGTCATGGTCTCGTACGATGAAGATGCCGCCCGGACGAAGGATCCGATGCACCGAATTCAAGAAGCCAAGCAGCGTTTCCGGGCTCATATGGTGCAAGCCGATATAGCAGGTGGCCAAATCAAAGCTTGCGTCCGCCAGTTCTGAAGTCGGCAATGGCGCAAACTCGGCCAGACCCACATGAGCGCCAAGCAGCCTGACCTGCCCACGTTCCAGCATGTCAATCGGCGCATACGTCGGTGGCTCGGCATCGACAAATACCTGCGGCCCGGTCAATGAAAGCGCAGCAGCCAAGCCTCGGTAGTAGCGGCCCTTGGAGCCGATTTCGACATAGCCGTTGAACGAGGTTCGCCCCAGGCTCGCCAGCAACGCCAGTGTCTGCCGCGCCATTTCCGCCTTCTGCTTGAAAAGCGCTGGCAAGGCGTAGACCAGATCCGCTGCAAATGGTTTGATTGAGCGGATCTCTCGCTGGAGATGTCGATAGATGTCCTCCTCGCTGCGGTGGAGCTTGCAGGACTCGCCGATCAGATGATGGAGCCGGTCTTCCGGCATGGTGCGGAAGACGTTTTGCAGGAAGCGATAAAACGCATCCGAAAGCACCACATCGCCGAATACCCGATGGAAATCGGTCAACGTCGATTCATCGTTAGCACTGCTGGATTCCTTCTGGCGCCAAGCCCGGTAGTACTTATCCCACAAGACATTGGTAAACCGGAATTGTGGATCCAACTCACTCTTGAGCGCAAAGAGCTGACCCGCCTTTGGGTATGCACGGTGAAACTGCTCGACCGTGGCGTGAGGCTGGTAAGGAAGGTAATAGGTACCGCCAACCGACAACGCCGCATCGATGAGTTCGCGGGTCCAAACACCCACGCGCGATTTGGCGTTTTCGCGCGTTCTCTGTTTGTGGTACAGCACAAAGGCAAAGGTTTCGGTCGGTGCCCAGTTGAGCAATGTGTGCTCATCGGGCATGGCATGCCGAATTGAAATGTTCAGCGCATTGACTCGATGCCGGTTCAAGATCGCAGCCATCACGGGCACGAACTCGGTGAGCCGTTCTACGGGCACGAAATACTCCTGCAGCACATACGTTCGATCAGAGCGCGAAGGCGGCTCCAACTCAGCAACGTCGTAGCCAGCCTCATAGTTGCGCCAGTGAACCTTCTTGCCCATGTACACCAAGGGATCGATGAACTTCTCGCGCCGTTCCTTGCCGAACGGAGTTTCTGAGATCGCCCAGATGAAGTACTGGTGTAACGGGTAGCTTCGGCGCAGCGCTTGCAAACGCTCCTTGGTCGTCACACCGTCTTCAGTCTCGACCCAGGTGACCGAGCGAACCGCGCCGTAGCGCGGCGCATAAATGTCCGCGTTGTGAAAGACGGCCCTCGGGTTGCCTCGTACGGTGTTTTTGAAAAACTCCCAATAGTCCGCCAACGGCATCAGCTGATCAACGCGCTTCACCCGCTTGTTCTCAGCCAGATCAAGTTCGACCTCCACCACAACCCCAAGCGCGCCATAGCCGCCAATCACGCCGAAGAACAATTCCGGTCGCTGGTCGCGGCTTGCCTCCATCACTGAGCCATCGTGCAGCACGAGCTTGATGGCTCGCACCGACAAGACCAAAGGCCCCAGTCCAACGTAGCGGCCGTGGCAATTCACACCCAAGGATCCACCTACAGTGAAATTGGCATAGGTCTGCATGATCTTCACCGCCAGACCATGAGGATCAACAAAGCGCTGGACATCGCACCAGCGCACTCCAGCCTGCACGCGGATGGTCTTGTCTGAGGGCGAAAACGAAACAACTTGATTCAGCGCCCGCATGTCAAAGTGCAAGCTACCCGGGCTCGCGATCTGCCCACCCATGCTGAATCGCCCCCCACCTATGGACACGGGGCCATTGGTGCGGCGCAAAGCCTCTTGGACTTCGTCGACGGAACTCGGCGCCACGATGGCCATGACCCGAACTGGATTGAGCTGCGTGACGTCGTTGATGGTGTGGTGCGTGCTCATGCCTGGGTACTCCTGGGACGGTCGGTCTGCACAGTGAAGTAATCCAGGTGTTGGCTGCACCTTGAACCGAAGCGCTTGGCATGCTCGGAAGTGCCACGCAAACCGCATTCGCCCAGAAGCAAAAGCGCCCCTACGACAGGCACGGCGACCAGCAGAATCCACCAGGCGGAATGCCCCCTGTCATGCAATCGCCGCCCCCAGATTGATACCAGCATCAGCAGCAAGATTGCAGAAGCAATCAGATCAAACGGTGAACCCGCGATCTCTTCGACAGATACAAGGAGCCAGAGGCCCACGGGCAGCACGGTCAGGTGGCGAAGCCAAAACCCGCCACGTCCCAAACGTCCGGCGGTACTGAATTCCCACAGCAATTGCATAGCTACATTCTTCCTCAATGGCCAAGTCAACCAAAGGCCGTTCTCACTCGCGCCAACTGGCTGTGCCGAGGCCTCTGAAGTCCGACACAAGAGGCCCAGCTAGTTTTCACTTACTGTGGTGCAAACAGGCCCTGAAAACCTCAAGCATGCCGCCAGCTTCAGCGCTTCGATCGGTGCGCCTTTACCTCCGCTGCCGGCCATCGCATGATGCCGCGCATTGATGCGATCCGAGCGCTGAATAGCGCGCGAAATCACCGCATTTGCAGGCCAAAATCTACAGGGCAGAGTCGCAAAGAAAAAGCCCGGCCCGTGTCCGGACCGGGCCTTTCATGGCGCTCGGATGCAGTGTTACTTCCACGCCGGCCACAAATGCATGGGTGAGCCGCACCGACTTCGAAGGCCGCACCTATAGCCCAAGGCACGAATTCTCATGTTCATATGGCGCGCCCAATGGGTCAGGACAAATCGAAGAACGCCGGGTAGCGAGTGCGGTCTATTTTGGCGTTCTCGCAGCTTGTCCAAAGCCAGGCAACTTGGCAGGGGCAAAGGCAGGTTGATGACACCGACTTCACTTTGCTCCTCTGCTTGCCATGGACGCTCAAAACTCAGCCCCTGATTCGGCCATCTGCTGGAGGGGTGCTGTGCATCAGCACATTCTCATCCACGACTTTGCTGGCGGCCTTTGCTCTTGTCGTCAGCGTGGCTATGTCTGCCAACTCAGAAGCCGGCTTTCTTGGGCAAAATCCTGGCCCTGCCTAGCGCAACAAGACGTCGCCCACCACATCCAACTTGGCCTTGTACCCGGGGAAAGACTTCAACAAGCACAAGTGGGTTGCAAAGGGCCATTCCTCCTTCGCAAGGGCTTGCACAATCTCTGGACCCTTGCTACGAAGGGAGGCCCATGCCGTCAACTCCAACACGATGACATAGGTCTCAAAGCTCGGATCCATAGCGATCTGGCGGCGCACCAACCAAGCCCGCTTCACGCCTTGGGTGTGGCGCGCCATCAGAGTGGTGGCTTGCGCGCGTGCATCAGGGCTCAGCGTGGGGGCCAACAGCGGTTCCTGATCATTGAGGTTGTCCACCTGCCGCGCACGCTCTTGCTCCCAGTCGTCCCGGTCTCGCCAGCGCTGGGCCCAGGCCTCGGCCGCGACGGAGTCCCGGCCGAGCAGATAGCGCCAGGCCTTCTCGCTGGCACCTTTGGTGGCTTCTGCATCCAGGGCGATGGCGCGCTCTAGGTGGGCCAGGCCGCTGTCGTCCTTCTGGTCTAGGCGGGCAACTCCTTCCAGAAACTGCCCCAGTGCATGTTCGGGGTGCGCAGCATTGAAGGCAGCCAGGCCCTCTCGATGGTCAGACTCAGGGTCCAGGTTCAAGGTCAGGCGCAGCATCTCCAACTCTTGGTCGCTGCTACGTGACTCCAATGCACGCAAGTCAGCCAGGGCCTTGCGACGCTCTAACCAGCTTTGGTGCTGCTCAGACCAGCCCTCCTGCACAGACTCCCGCCAGGCCACTTGCTGCGCCTCGCGCAACTGTGTCAGTTGAGGACCCAACCACACCTCGGCAGCGGACGGCCCCTCCAAGGAGCCTGGGCTGTGGCCAAGGGCTTCGTCTGGCATGCCCAGGGCGCGCAAACGCTGGCGCAGGGTGGGATGGGTGTCCAGCGGCTTGGGCTGGCGATCCAAGGCATCGCTGAGCCAGCGCAGATCGGTGACTCGTTCTGCAGCCACCTCCTGAGCCCAGCGCACGGCCAGGTCGCTCGGGGGCAGCGCCTGCAGGCGGACGGTGTCGATGGTCTTGTCCATGAAGGCCGAATGGCAGGCCATGGCGACATTGCTGCGCTTCAACGCGCTTTGCGCAGCAGGAATGCCCACCAATTCGGCCGCTGCGGCATCGGCTTGGTACTCCTGCCGTCGGGCCAGAACAAAGGTGTAGGCGTTGAAATAGGGCACATACCAAGCTACCAAGCGGCTGGGTAACTTGCCTAGATGGCCTTGCCATGCGCCCAGATGGAGTTGCACGGTGGACCATGTGAGGCGCAGCCGGTAGATGAAGGCGCCAAAACGGCCATGTGCACCGCTCAAGTGGCCATACTCGTGGGCGACCACGGCCATGGCCTCATTCGGGCTCATCGCCTCCAGCAGGGGCAGACCCAGCAGCAAATAGTTGCGTGGAAAGCCCATCAACCCAAAGGCTGGGCGCTGCACCACGGCGGCGTTGACGTCGTCAACCAAGAGTACGTGATGAAAGCGGGGACCACGCATGTGCTGGCGCATGCCATCTAAAGCCTTGAACAGTGGAGGCGCATCTTGCGGAGTCAACTCGCGCCCTTGCGGAGCCGGCAGGCGGATCAACAAGGCCTTGAAGGAGTGCTTCACCAGCATCCACACCGGAATGATGGCCAAGATCACCAACTTGCCCAACTTGGCCACCAAGAGCCATACCGCAGCAGGCCCAGCCACCACCATCCAGATCAAACCTCCCACAGCGGCCAAAAGCACCAGCCCGGCCAAGCCTGCCAAGGCCAGCACAATCACAAAGCCAAGCAGCACCAAGCCGATGACCTGGGCCATGTAAAGCCAGGGGCGCTCTTGGCTGGTCGCCTCGAGGCGCGCCACCATGCGCTCAAACTGCGCCATCTCCATTGAAAGCCTCCTCCAGATCTCTGCGCTTCATGGGGTCTGTGCCCCGATCGCCGACATTCTCGTTGGAGCCCCAAAACGCAGCAAGCTCCAGCGTCGAACAAGAGGCCGCAGAAGCCAAACCTTTCGGCCGTTCGAATACAAGTATGTCACGGGTTAGGGTCGACCCAAGGCCACGGCGCTGATCCGCCTGAAGCGCCTCTTGGGCGCCCTGAGTCAGTCGCATTCCGACCTAGCGACCACGGAGCAGTGGCGGAGACAACCGGCCCCAGCCCTTGGTCCACCAAGTCATGCGCTGAATGCCCTCGACATCGGGTACCGCTTACACCGCTTCGCCCCATCCGGCGACGCCACCCCCGCAGCTTCGCTGCTTGGTGCATCGCCGCCTTCTCGCAGCCGGGCTCGGCTCGCGCGGCAATGCACGGTGGCATTGCCCGCAGCCCAATGCGCGACTGGATGTGACGATTTCCAGCCATGCAGGCGATAGCGGTCATGACACGCATCTGGCCGCAGCATTCGCGGCGATTTCAGCAGCAGCACTGCTCTCAGGTGGTGCACCAGACGCTTTGGGAGAACTGGCCCGGGCGCCTTGTAGGCACATGAGGAATCTGCTGGGGCCAAGGAATCCCCAAATGGCAAAAACAGAGCCCTGGACAGTCTCCCGTCCAGGGCTCTTGAGTCCGCGCCGTAACGATTTACTTCCTTGCCGGCGGCAAATCCGTGCAAGACCCATGTGCCACTTCCGCCGCCATGCCGATGCTTTCGCCCAGCGTCGGGTGCGGGTGGATGGTCTTGCCGATGTCGACCGCGTCCGCGCCCATCTCGATGGCCAGAGCGATCTCGCCAATCATGTCGCCGGCGTGGGTGCCGACGATGCCGCCGCCGACGATGCGGTTGGTCTCTTCATCGAAGAGCAGCTTGGTGAAGCCTTCGTCGCGGCCGTTGGCAATCGCGCGGCCCGAAGCGGACCAGGGGAACAAGCCCTTCTTGACCTTGATGCCTTGGGCCTTGGCCTGGTCTTCGGTGAGACCCACCCACGCCACTTCCGGGTCGGTGTAGGCCACGCTGGGGATCACGCGGGCGTCGAACTGGCTCTTGCTCAGGTGCGCATCGCCGAGGATGGCGCCGGCGGCCACTTCGGCCGCCACATGGGCCTCGTGCACCGCCTTGTGCGCCAGCATGGGCTGGCCGACCACATCGCCGATGGCGAAGATGTGCGGCACATTGGTGCGCATCTGCACGTCCACATTGATGAAGCCACGGTCGGTCACGGCCACGCCGGCCTTGTCGGCGGCGATCTTCTTGCCATTGGGCGTGCGGCCCACGGCCTGCAGCACGAAGTCGTAGACGCCTTCGCTATTGACACCGTCCAGGCCTTCGAACTGCACCTTGATGCCTTCAGGCGTGGCCTCGGCACCGACGGTCTTGGTCTTCAACATGATGTTGTCGAAGCGCTTGGCGTTCATCTTCTGCCAGACCTTGACCAGATCGCGGTCGGCGCCTTGCATCAGGCCGTCCAGCATCTCGACCACATCGAGGCGTGCGCCCAGGGTCGAGTAGACCGTGCCCATTTCCAGGCCGATGATGCCGCCGCCGATGATCAGCATCTTCTTGGGCGTGCCCTTGAGTTCCAGCGCGCCGGTCGAATCGACGATGCGCGGATCTTGCGGCAAGAAGGGCAGGCGCACCGCTTGCGAGCCGGCCGCGATGATGGCTTGCTTGAAGCGCACCACCTTCTTGGCGCCGGTCTTGGCCTGGGACTCGCCGGCGGTTTCTTCGACTTCCACATGGAAGGCGTCGAGGAAGTTGCCGTAGCCACGCACGGTGGTGACCTTGCGCATCTTGGCCATCTGGGCCAGGCCGCCGGTCAGCTTGCCGATCACCTTTTCCTTGTGGCCGCGCAGCTTGTCGATGTTGACGGTCGGGGCGCCGAAGTCCACGCCCAGATCGCCGAGGTGCGAGACCTCATCCATCACCGCGGCCACATGCAGCAAGGCCTTGGACGGGATGCAGCCCACATTCAAGCAGACACCGCCCAGGGTGGCATAACGCTCCACCAGCACGACCTTCAAACCCAGGTCAGCGGCGCGGAAAGCGGCTGAGTAGCCGCCCGGGCCGGCGCCCAGCACCAAGACATCGGCTTCCAGATCGACCGGGCCGCTGTAGCTGCCGGCGGCGGGGACGAAGGCGGGAGCGGGTGCGGCCACGGGGGCCGACACAGGGGCGGCGGCAACAGGAGCAGCAGCAGGCGCAGGCGCCGCAGCCGCTTCGGACTCCAGCACCAGCAAGAGCGTGCCCTGGTTGATCTTGTCACCCAGGGCGACCTTGACTTCCTTGACCACGCCGGCATGCGAGGACGGGATCTCCATCGAGGCCTTGTCGGACTCCACGGTCACCAGGCTTTGCTCGACCTTGACCGTGTCACCGACCTTGACCAGCAGCTCGATGACGGCCACATCCTTGAAGTCGCCGATGTCGGGAACTTGTACTTGAACCAATGCCATGTCAGGGTTCTCCGGTCAGAGCACGATGCGGCGGAAATCGGCCAGCAGCGAAGCGAAGTAGACATTGAAGCGCGCCGCGGCCGCGCCGTCGATGACGCGGTGGTCCCAGCTCAAGCTCAGCGGCAACATCAGGCGCGGCTGGAAAGCCTTGCCATCCCATTTAGGCTCGATCTGGCTCTTGCACACGCCCATGATGGCCACTTCCGGCGCATTGATGATGGGGGTGAAGTAACGACCACCGATGCCGCCCAGGGACGAGATGGTGAAGCAGCCACCGCTCATCTCGGCCGGCCCCAGCTTGCCGTCGCGCGCCTTCTTGGCCAGCTCGCCCATTTCGGCGCTGATCTCGAAGATGCCCTTCTTGTCGGCATCCTTGATCACCGGCACCACCAGGCCATTGGGCGTGTCCGCCGCAAAGCCGATGTGGAAGTACTTCTTCAACACCAGCTTCTGGGCGTCGCCCTCGCCTTCCAGCGAGGCATTGAACTCGGGGAATTTTTTGAGCGCCGCCACAGCCGCCTTGATCATGAAGGCCAGCATGGTGACCTTGACCGCCGCCGGGTTCTTCTCGTTTTCCTTGTTCGTTTGCACGCGGAAGGCTTCGAGCTCGGTGATGTCGGCGTCGTCGTGGTTGGTCACATGCGGGATGACCACCCAGTTGCGGTGCAGATTGGCACCGCTGATCTTCTTGATGCGGCTGAGGTCCTTGCGCTCGATGGCGCCGAACTTCTCGAAGTCCACCTTGGGCCAGGGCAGCAGGCCAGCCAGTCCGCTACCAGCCGAAGCGGGTGCGGCAGCAGGTGCCGTAGCCTTCTGCGCCACGGTCTGCAGCGCGCCGGCCATCACGGCCTTGACGAAGGCCTGCAGGTCTTGCTCCTGGATGCGGCCATTCGGGCCCGTGCCCTTGACCTCGTCCAGGGGCACGCCGAGCTCACGCGCCATGCGGCGGATGCTGGGCGAGGCGTGCGGCAGCTTGCCCTTGAGCACGCTCGGGTCGTGAGCGGGCAAGGCTACAACTGCAGCAGCCGCCGGCGCGGCCACCACGGCTGCAGCAGCCGGAGCAGCCACGGGCGCAGCAGCAGGTGCAGCTGCGGCAGGCGCAGCGGCCACAGGTGCCACAGGTGCCGCAGCAGCAGCGCCCTGCACTTCCACCAGCGCCAGCAGCGAGCCCTTGGCCACCTTGTCACCGAGCTTGACCTTGAATTCCTTGATCACCCCGGCGTGCGAAGACGGGATCTCCATCGAGGCCTTGTCGCTCTCGACCGTGATCAGGCTTTGCTCGACCTTGATGCTGTCACCGACCTTGACGAAGACCTCGATCACCGCCACCGACTCGAAGTCGCCGATATCGGGCACGAACACTTCGACCAGGCTGCTCGCTGATGCGGGGACTGCGGCCACCGGCGCAACCGCCACCACTGGGGCAGCGACCGGAGCCGGTGCAGCAACAGCTGCCGCAGCAGGAGCGGCCACCGCCGCCGAGCCCGCAGCCTCGACCAGCAGCACCAGGCTGCCTTCATTGACCTTGTCACCCAAGGCGACCTTGATCTCGCGCACCACGCCAGCGTGGCTGCTGGGGATCTCCATCGAGGCCTTGTCGCTCTCGACGGTGATCAGGCTTTGCTCCACGGACACCGTGTCGCCCACCTTGACGAGCAGCTCGATCACCGCCACGTCCTTGACGTCCCCGATGTCGGGAACTTTCACTTCTACCAATGCCATGTCTGTCTCCGCGAGCGCGATCAAGCGTACAGGGGGTTGATCTTGTTGACGTTGAGGCCGTACTTGGCAATCGCCTCGGCCACCTTGGCGGCCGGGATCTTGCCTTCATCGGCCAGGCTCTTGAGCGCGGCGACGACGATGTAGTGGCGGTTGATTTCGAAGTGCTCGCGCAGCTTGGAGCGGAAGTCCGAACGGCCGAAACCATCGGTGCCCAGCACCTTGAAGCTGCGGCCGGCCGGGATGAAGGCGCGGATCTGCTCCGCGTAGTTCTTCATATAGTCGGTCGAGGCCACGACCGGGCCGCTGGTGCGGCTCAGCTGTTGGGTCACGAAGGGCACGCAGGACAGCTCGGTCGGGTGCAAGAGGTTCCAGCGCTCGGCGTTCTGGCCGTCGCGGGCCAGCTCGTTGAAGCTCGGGCAGCTCCAGACATGGGCGCCCACGCCCCACTCCTGCTCCAGCAAGACCTTGGCCGCCTGGCTTTCGCGCAGGATGCTGCCGGAGCCGAGCAGATTGACCGTCAGGGCCGTGCCGGCCTGGGCTTCTTCCAGCAGGTACATGCCCTTCAAGATCTGCGCCTCGGTGCCGACCTTGAGGCCGGGCATGGCGTAGTTCTCGTTCAGCAGGGTGATGTAGAAGTAGACGTTTTCCTGATCTTCCACCATGCGCTTGAGGCCGTGCTGCATGATCACCGCCACTTCGTGCGCGAAGCTCGGGTCATAGCTGATGCAGTTCGGAATCGTGCCGGCCAGGATGTGGCTGTGGCCGTCTTCGTGCTGCAGGCCTTCGCCGTTCAGCGTGGTGCGGCCCGAGGTGCCGCCCAGCAGGAAGCCGCGCGCCTGCATATCGCCGGCCGCCCAGGCCAGGTCACCGATGCGCTGGAAGCCGAACATCGAGTAGTAGACGTAGAACGGGATCATGACCCGGTTGTTCGTCGAATAGCTCGTGGCCGCAGCGATCCAGCTGGCCATGCCGCCGGCTTCGTTGATACCTTCTTGCAGGATCTGGCCGTCCTTGGCCTCGCGGTAGTACATCACCTGGTCCTTGTCGACCGGGGTGTAGTTCTGACCTGCGGGGTTGTAGATGCCGATCTGGCGGAACAGGCCTTCCATGCCGAAGGTGCGGGCCTCGTCGACCAGGATGGGCACAACGCGCGGGCCCAGGTCCTTGTCGCGCAGCAACTGGGTCAGGAAACGCACATAGGCCTGTGTGGTCGAGATCTCGCGGCCTTCGGCGGTCGGCTCGAGCACGGCTTTGAATGTGTCCAGCGGCGGTGCGCTGAAGCTCTCGTCGGCTTTGACGCGGCGCTGCGGCAAGTAGCCGCCCAGGGCCTTGCGGCGCTCGTGCAGATAGCGCATCTCGGGCGTGTCGTCGGCCGGCTTGTAGTAGGGCAGCTTGGGCAGCTCGCTGTCGGGAATCGGGATGCCGAAGCGGTCGCGGATGTACTTGATGTCCTCGTCGGTCAGCTTCTTGGTCTGGTGGACGGTGTTCTTGCCTTCACCGGCCTTGCCCATGCCGTAGCCCTTGACGGTCTTGACCAGCAGCAGGGTCGGCTGCTTGGAGTCATTGTTGTGAGCCGCATGGAAAGCGGCGAAGACCTTCTCGGGCTGGTGGCCACCGCGGCGCAGCTCGAAGATCTCTTCGTCGCTCATGTGCTCGACCAGCTTGGCGGTCTCGGGGTACTTGCCGAAGAAATGCTTGCGGACGTAAGCGCCGTCATTGGCCTTCATGGCCTGGTAGTCGCCGTCCACGGTTTCCATCATCAGCTGCTTGAGCTTGCCGCTCTTGTCGCGCGCCAGCAGCTCGTCCCAGCCCTTGCCCCAGATCAGCTTGATGACCTTCCAGCCGCTGCCGCGGAACTCGCCTTCGAGTTCCTGGATGATCTTGCCGTTGCCGCGCACCGGGCCGTCCAGGCGCTGCAGATTGCAGTTGATGACGAAGACCAGGTTGTTCAGGCCTTCGCGTGCGGCCAGGCCGATGGCGCCCAAGGATTCCGGCTCGTCCATCTCGCCGTCGCCCATGAAAGCCCAGACCTTGCGGTTCTCGGTGTTGGCGATGCCGCGCGCATGCAGGTACTTCAGGAAGCGCGCCTGGTAGATGGCCATCAAGGGGCCCAGGCCCATGGACACGGTCGGGAACTGCCAGAACTCGGGCATCAGCTTCGGGTGCGGGTAGCTGGACAGGCCCTTGCCGTCGACTTCCTGGCGGAAGTTGTCCAGCTGCGCCTCGTTCAGGCGGCCTTCCAGGAAGGCACGGGCGTAAATGCCGGGGGCGCTGTGACCCTGGATGTAGAGCAGATCACCGCCATGCCCCTCGCTCTCGGCATGCCAGAAATGGTTGAAGCCGGCGCCCAGCATGGAGGCCAGCGAAGCGAAGGAGCCGATGTGGCCGCCCAGATCGCCGCCGTCCGCCGGGTTCAGGCGATTGGCGCGCACGACCATGGCCATGGCGTTCCAGCGCATATAGGCGCGCAAGCGCTTCTCGATCTCGATATTGCCGGGGCAACGCGCTTCCTGTTCGGCAGGAATGGTGTTCACATAGGCCGTGGTGGCCGAGAAAGGCACGTCAATGCCGGACTGGCGGGCATGCTCGATCAGGGTGTTCAGCAGGAAATGGGCACGTTCACCACCTTCTTCACCAATGACGGCGGACAGAGCGTCCAGCCATTCCTTGGTTTCCAGCGAATCGGTGTCATTGGCGGCTGCGCCTAGAAAGGACTGGGGCTGCGCGGACATGGCTTGTCTCCGAAGATTTGACTCGAGGGGCATGCAGCGGCTGGTTTTGCGCCAGCTTCACTGCCCGTCCCCAGGCTAAAAAACCTTGCCCGGACAAAGCTCCGGACAAAGCAACGGCTTGAACGTCGTGTGCGTTTGCGACGAGTGTCTCACAAGATTTGCCCACTCTCAAATGGTGCGAATGCATTTCATATTGCGAAACAAGTTACCGCGCAGTGTCAGCCAAAAAGCCGCAGCCGCACCCGGATAATCGCCCGCTATGTCTTTTCTTACCGATCTCCAAGGCGCTGCGCGCCAGATGGTTCAGCCCCTGCGCCGGGTGCTGGTGCGCTGGTGGCTCAGCCAGTCGCCTTCGCGGCAGGACCGCTTCGCCACCCTGGGCCCGCTGATCTCCGTCCTGCTCTTCCTGACCGCCATCATCCTGGCCTTCTGGTACCTGCGGAACGAGGAAATCGAGCGCGAGTCGGAGGCCGTCAAGCGCGACAGCGAGATCGCCCAGCAGCAAATCCGCGTGCGCCTGAATGACAACCAGGAACAGCTGCTGCGCATCGCCCGTGAGATCGTCACGCGCGCGGTCGACACCCAGGAGTTCAGCGCCCAGGCCAAGGCCTTCGCCCGCGACCGGCCCGAGATCACCCACATCACCTGGCTGAGCAATCGCCGCGAGGCACGCGCCAGCGTCAGCGGCGCCGGCTTCCAGGACGAATCCCTGATGTCGGCCGAGGGCCATGACCCCTCCATGCCCCTGGCCAACCAGAGCAACCCCGCCGAGCTGGCCTTCCAGGCCGCGCGCGAACGCCGCCAGCCCAGTTACTCTCCGCCCTTTGCCGACAACATCGGCGCCCGGGTGTTCCAGATCCATGTGCCCCTGATCGACCGCAGCGGCTTTGCCGGCGTGCTGATCGCCGAGTACTCGATCGAGGCCCTGCTGCGCTACTACGTGCCCAGCGAGGTGGCGACCCGCCATGTGGTGGCCATCCTCGACGCCGGCGAGCAGATCGTCGCCAGCACCGTCACGCAGATGCCGGGCAAGCGCCCCAAGCGCGCCCTGATCCAGCACGAGGTGCCGCTGGCCCCGGCCATGAACGGCCTGGTGCTGCGCGGCGAGGGCTACCGCACCTCCATCGGCCTGATCAGCAACACCTTGTTCTGGATGGTGGTGGCGCTCTCGGTCCTGACCGTCTGGATGCTGCTGGGCACATGGAAGCACATGCGCCGGCGCCTGCACATCCAGAACGCGCTGTCCAGCGAGACCAATTTCCGCCGCGCCATGGAGAACTCCATGCTGACCGGCATGCGCGCCATGGACATGGAGTCGCGCATTTCCTATGTCAACCCAGCCTTCTGCGCCATGACCGGCTTCTCGGAAGCCGAGCTGATCGGCCGCAAGCCACCCTTCCCCTTCTGGCCGCCCGACCGCCTGGAGGAAAACGCCCGCCTGCTGCAGCAAGAGCTGCAGGGCCGCAGCCCGGCCGGCGGCGTCGAGGTGAAGATCCTGCGCAAGGACCACACCATCTTCGACGGCCGCGTCTACATCTCGCCCCTGGTGGACAGCAAGGGCAAGCAGACCGGCTGGATGACCTCGATGACCAACATCACCGAGGCCAAGCGCGTGCGCGACCAGCTCTCCGCCTCGCATGAGCGCTTCACCACGGTGCTGGAAGGCTTGGACGCCGCCGTGTCGGTGCTCTCGGTGCAGCAGGGCGAGCTGCTGTTCGCCAACCGCAGCTACCGGCTCTGGTTCGGCGCCGACCCGGCCGGCCATGCCCTGCTCTCGGGGAGCCAGTTGGGCCGCAGCAGCGGGCCGGACGCCGACGAAGAGGTGGACGACTACAGCGGCCTGCCCGCCCAGGCCCTGACCGAAATGGGCTCGGACCCGCGCGAGGTGTATGTCGAGTCGCTGGAAATGTGGTTCGACGTGCGCTCGCGCTATCTGCAGTGGACCGACGGCCGCCTGGCGCAGATGTTGATCGCCACCGACATCACCACCCGCCGCCATGCGGAAGCCCAGGCCGCCAACCAGGCCGAGAAGGCGCAGATGACCAGCCGCCTGATGACCATGGGCGAGATGGCCTCCAGCGTCGCCCACGAGCTGAACCAGCCCCTGACCGCCATCACCAACTACTGCAACGGCATGGTCTCGCGGGTGCGCAATGACAGCATCCAGAAGGACGATCTGTTGGCCGCGCTGGAAAAGACCGCCAAGCAGGCACAGCGCGCCGGTCAGATCATCCACCGCATCCGCAACTTCGTGAAACGCAGCGAGCCCAAGCGAGAAGCGGCCCAGGCCTTTGACATCGTCGAAGATGCGGTCGAGCTGGCAGGCATCGAACTGCGCCGCCGCAATGTGGCCATCCACACCTACATCGCGCAGCGCCTGCCGACCCTGATGGTGGACCCCATCCTGATCGAGCAGGTCTTGATGAATCTGCTCAAGAACGCGGCCGAGGCGATTGACAACGCCGGCCTGCCAGTGTCGCGCCGTCACATCGAACTGCGGGTGGTGCCCAAGCACACCCCCGAACTCGGGGGCCATATCGACTTCAGCGTCACCGACATGGGCCCGGGCATGCCCGAGGAGGTGATCTCCCGGATGTACGAGGCTTTCTTCTCGACCAAGGCCGATGGATTGGGCATCGGCCTAGGGTTATGCCGGTCTATCGTGGAGTCTCACCAGGGTCGGATCCGTGCTGAGAACTTATACAATGGCGAGGCTGTTGTAGGCTGCAGGTTCGCCTTCAGCATCCCGGTAGACATCTCCCGAGTTGACCCGCCTCTAGCGAATGGGCCACTCGGGCCGACGACAGGATCCGAAGGATCCGCAGTAAACAAACAAGCGACACCATGAGTCTGATTCCGAAGAAGGGCAATGTCTACGTCGTCGATGATGACGAGGCCGTACGCGACTCGCTGCAATGGCTGCTCGAAGGCAAGGACTACCGGGTCAAGTGCTTCGACTCCGCCGAATCCTTCCTCAGCCGCTACGACCCCCGCGAAGTCGCCTGCCTGATCGCCGACATCCGCATGGAAGGCATGAGCGGCCTGGAGCTGCAAGACCGCCTGATCGAGCGCCACAGCCCCCTGCCGGTGGTCTTCATCACCGGCCACGGCGATGTGCCGATGGCGGTGCAGACCATGAAAAAGGGCGCGATGGACTTCATCGAAAAGCCCTTCAAGGAAGAAGAACTGGTGGCCCTGGTCGAGCGCATGCTGGACCAAGCCCGCAACGCCTTCTCCACCCACCAAGAAGCCGCCAGCCGCGACGCCCTGCTCTCGCGCCTGACCACGCGTGAATCCCAGGTGCTGGAGCGCATCGTTGCCGGCCGCCTGAACAAGCAGATCGCCGACGACCTGGGCATCAGCATCAAGACGGTGGAAGCGCACCGCGCCAACATCATGGAAAAGCTGAACGCCAACACGGTGGCTGATCTGCTCAAGATCGCCCTGGGCGCACCGGCCAAGGCCTGAGCCTCATCTGACCCCGACCAAGGCCGCTGCGTAATCAGCGGCCTTTTCAATTTAAGAATTCAAAAGGCAACCACAGAGTCACAGAGGCACAGAGCAATTCAAGAACTGGCTTGGAAACTCTCTGCGCCTCTGTGCCTCTGTGGTTGCATTTCAACGGAGCAGCCATGAGCGCACAAATCATCGACGGCAACGCCCTGTCCCAACAAGTCCGCGCCGAAGTGGCGCAACGCGCTGCGGCGCTGACGGCCCTGGGCCTGAAGCCGGGCCTGGCCGTGGTGCTGGTGGGCGACAACCCGGCCTCCCAGGTCTATGTGCGCAACAAGGTCAAGGCCTGCGCCGACGCCGGCCTGCACTCGGTGCTGGAAAAGTACGAAGCGACCATGAGCGAAGCCGAACTGCTGGCCCGCGTCGAGGCCCTGAACAATGACCCCGCCATCCACGGCATCCTGGTGCAGCTGCCCCTGCCCAAGCACATCGACGACCACAAGGTCATCGAGGCCATCTCGCCGGCCAAAGACGTGGACGGCTTCGCGATCGAGAGCGCCGGCGCGCTGATGGTCGGCGAGACCGGCTTCAAGGCCTGCACGCCCTACGGCTGCATGAAGATGCTGGAAAGCATCGGCATGAAGGACCTGCGCGGCAAGCATGCCGTGGTGATCGGCCGCTCCAACATCGTCGGCAAGCCCATGGCCATGATGCTGCTGCAGGCCAATGCCACCGTGACGGTCTGCCACAGCGGCACCGCCGATCTGCCCCAGCACACCCGCCAGGCCGACATCGTCGTGGCCGCCGTGGGCAAGCGCGATGTGCTGACCGCCGACATGGTCAAGCCCGGCGCCGTGGTCATCGATGTGGGCATGAACCGCAACGACGAAGGCAAGCTCTGCGGCGACGTTGATTTCGCGGGCGTCAAGGACGTGGCCGGCTGGATCACCCCGGTGCCCGGCGGCGTCGGCCCCATGACCATCACCATGCTGCTGGTCAACACCCTCGAGTCGGCCGAGCGCGCCGCCGCTGCCACCCAAGCCGCAGGCGCCGTATGAGCAATCCGCTCCTGTCCACCGCCGCCCTGCCGGCCTTCGCCAGCATCCGCCCCGAGCACATCGCCCCGGCGGTCGAACAGCTGCTGAAAGAGGCCGATGCCGCCCTGGCCCTGGCCACCTCGGAGGCCACACCGGCCGACTACGAGGCCCTGTCCGCCAGCCTCGGCGTGGCCACCGAGCGCCTGGGTGCGTCCTGGGGCGCGGTCGGCCACCTCAATGCCGTGGCCAACACGCCCGAGTTGCGCGAAGCCTACAACGCCGCCCTGCCGGCCATCACCGAGTTCTTCACCCGCCAGGGTTCGGACGAGCGGCTCTACGCCAAGTACAAGGCCATCGCCGCCAGCCCGGCTGCGGCCACGCTGAACCCAGCGCGCCAGCAGGCGCTCAAGCTCTGGCTGCGTGATTTCGTGCTCTCCGGCGCCGAACTGCAGGGCGAGGCCAAGACCCGCTTCGCCGCCATCCAGGAACGCAGTGCCGAGCTGGCGCAGACCTTTTCCGAGCATGTACTCGACGCCACCGACGGCTATGCCTACTACGCCAGCGCCGACGAGATGGCCGGCGTGCCGGCCGATGCGGTGCAGGCTGCGCGCGCTGCTGCCGAGGCAGAGGGCAAAGACGGACACAAACTGACCCTGCATTTCCCCAGTTACTTGCCCGTCATGCAGTACGGCAGCCACCGTGGCCTGCGCCAGCGGCTCTACACCGCCTATGTGACCCGCGCCAGCGAGCTGGGCGACAAGCCCGAGCAGGACAACAGCGCCGTCATGCAAGAGCTGCTGCAGCTGCGCCAGGAAGAAGCGGCGCTGCTGGGTTTCGCCAATTTCGCGGAAGCTTCGCTGGCTGCCAAGATGGCCGATTCGCCGCAGCAGGTGCTCGATTTCCTGCGTGACCTGGCCCGCCGTGCCCGCCCTTTTGCCGAGAAAGACCTGGCCGAGCTGCGCGAGTTCGCCGCTCGCGAGCTGGGCCTGGCCGAGTTGCAGGCCTGGGACACGGCCTACGCCTCCGAGAAGCTCAAGGAAGCGCGCTACGCCTTCAGCGACGAAGCGGTGCGCCAGTATTTCCCGGTGCCGCGCGTGCTGGCCGGCCTGTTCAGCATCATCGAGCGCCTGTTCCAGGTGACGATCAGCGAGCAGCCGGCCGAGGTCTGGCACGAGTCCGTCAAGTTCTATCGTTTGGAGCGGGATGGCGCCTTGGTCGGCCAGTTCTATCTCGACCGCTACGCCCGCCCGGGCAAGCGCCCCGGCGCCTGGATGGACGAGGTGCGTAGCCGCTGGGCCCGGCCTGAGGGCACACAGCAAACGCCGGTGGCCCAGCTGGTCTGCAACTTCACACAGCCCGTCGGTGACAAGCCAGCCTTGCTGACGCACGACGACGTCACCACCCTGTTCCACGAGTTCGGCCATGGCCTGCACCACCTGCTGACCCAGGTGGACGAGCTGGGCGTCTCCGGCATCTCAGGCGTCGAGTGGGATGCCGTCGAACTGCCCAGTCAGTTCATGGAGAACTTCTGCTGGGAATGGGAGGTGCTGCAGCAGCTGACCGCCCATGTCGACAGCGGCGAGCCCCTGCCGCGCGAGCTCTTCGACAAGATGCTGGCGGCCAAGAACTTCCAGAGCGGCATGCAGACCCTGCGCCAGATCGAGTTCGCCCTGTTCGACATGCGCCTGCATGCCGAGACCGGCAGCGCGGCGCAGATCCAGGCCGTACTCAACGAGGTGCGCAGCGAAGTGGCCGTGATGAAGTCCCCCGAGTTCAACCGCAGCCAGCACAGCTTCTCGCACATCTTCGCGGGCGGCTACTCGGCCGGCTACTACAGCTACAAATGGGCAGAACTGCTCAGCGCCGATGCCTGGAGCGCCTTCGAGGTGGAAGGCGTGTTCAACGCCGAGACCGGCCGCCGCTATCTGCAGAACATCCTGGAAGTCGGCGGTTCACGCCCGGCCATGGACAGCTTCAAGGCCTTCCGCGGCCGCGAGCCGCAGATCGATGCCTTGCTGCGGCATCAAGGCATGAGCTGATCTTCTGGGGGCGCACAATGCCCCCCAGCCCAGGCCGTCTGGCCTGGTGCGTGCATTCAAGTGGACAGCGATGGGCCTTTCACGCGGAGCGGCGCTCCGCTGAGGGCCGCCCCCCACGCTTCAGCAGCCCGGGGGTGCCAGTCGCCGGAGCAAAGCCCGCAAACGCGCCACCAACTCGCGCTTTTCGAAGGGCTTGGCCAGCGCGTCGTCGGCGCCTGCCTGCAAGACCGCCATTCTGTCGAAGGCATCGCTCCGCGCGATCAGCATCAGGATGGCCAAGCCGGGGTGAGCGTCACGCCAGCGTCGGCACAAATCCATGCCACTGGCATCCGGCAGCATCACATCCAATAGCACGACCGCCGGCAGGTCCGCCGCCAGGGCCTGTTCAGCCTGCTTGGCATTGTGAGCCACCCGCACCGACCACCCTTCAGCCTGCAGGAGACGCTGCAGCATGTCGCAGAGCTCGACATCACTGTCGACAAGGAGCAAGGAGGACCGGGGCATCAAAACCGCCTTGGAAAGATCTGGAAGAAATCGGCCGCGCGCCGAGGTGAACAAGGCCATCGATCGTAAGACGCTGGGCTGCAATCCCTGCATGACTTTCCTGCAGCCGATGCGACGCCGCTGTCATGAATCGTCGCGTTATGTCGCACACGCCGAGCACGAATCTTCGGAAACTGCGATGCGCTGTACTGATGTCGAAGTTCATTGAGTTCTGAACTCAACCCACTGGCAGATCAAGTATTTGGGAAGAGCTTGCTCGGCCAGTCCTGAACCCCTTGCTCATTCAGCTCTGAACTTTTACGGAGTTCGTTCATTCAAGTCTGAACTTTTCAAGCCGGTTGTCGTGCCCCGTGCCGCCTATGCAGCGGGTGCTGACGGTCGCGACCGGCGTCCGTGCGGCAGCAAAGTGCCCTTTGCGGGCATTCACCTTGGCGCGATAAGTTCACCCAATCGCAACCTGGATACCCAAGCTAGGCTTGCTGGAGTGGGTTTTCAACACGCCTTCGCACCACCGCGTGCATCACGGCAGCAATGTCGAGTATTTCGACTGCAATTTCGGCGGTGTGCTCATTCTTTTTGACCGTTTGTTCGGCAGCTTTGTCGAAGAACGCAGCGATATTGAGATTCGCTACGGGCTGAGTACCCCATTACTCAGCCACAACCCGCTGCATATTGCGACGCACGCCTGGGTGGCGCTGGCCCGCGACTTTTGGCGAGCTGGTATTTGCTAGGAGGGTTTAAAAATTCTCTTTGGGCCTCCGGCTGGCAAGCCAAAACTTTGAATCCTTCCAATTCGACAAACGGGTGCTTGTGAATGAGCTGATTTGACTGAGACAGTGCTGTCGCATTACGTCGCATTACGTCGCAGGAAAACTCCATAGAGAGTGAGAAGATTTTGTCTACTTTCAGTAAGTAAACACTCAACAGGACCAGCCCCTATGAATCGCTCTGCCTCAGCAAACTTCCGTCGCCTGCCACTGCATGTGGCGATCAGCCTGGCCCTGGCAGCCGGCGCCGTCGGCCAGGCACAGGCTGCCACGGTCACCTTCACCGGCGCCAACGGTGCACTGTGGAGCGCTACCAGCTCATGGGCCGGCGGAGTCGTGCCGGTCAACGGCAACGATGTGGTGATTGGCAGCTCGGGCGCCGCCAGCAAGACAGCAAGCTTTGCCTCCGTGATCAGCGGCGCTGGCCTGAATTCGCTGAGCCTGGATTACGGCTCCACCCTCAATCAGAGCCTGGCCAGCAGCGCGATGATCGCCAAGACCGAGAGCATTGGCAGCACCCAGGCGCAGACCTCCACCTACAACCAGTCCGGTGGGTCAAACACCACCGGCCGGCTGTTCGTCGGCGATCAGGGCGCGGGCGCGGGTGTCTACAACCTGAGCGGCGGGGCGCTCAACGTCGGCACCGCCGCCGTGGCCGGTGATGTGGACATCGGCTGGGGTGGCAGCACCGTCGGAGCCTTCAATCAAAGCGCTGGCACGACCACGGTGCTCGGCCAGTTTCGCGCGGGTTACAACCCCCAGGCCTCGGGCAGCGTAACGCTCAAGGGCGGGAGCTTCAACGTCAGCGCTCAGACGACGATAGGCGTGTTCGGCAGCGGCAGCTTCAGCCAGAGTGGCGGCAGTGCCACCCTGAGCGGGCTGACGCTGGGCTATCAGGGCGACAGCCTGGGCAAGGGCAGCTACACGCTCAATAGCAATGACGGCGCGGCCAGTCTCAGCAGCCGCTGGGTTGATATCGGCGTGGGAGGCGGCGCCAGCAGCTTCACGCAATCGGGCAACACCACCCACCAGGTGGCGGGCCGCTTGCTGGTCGGCAAGGCAGGCAGCTATGCGCTGAACGACGGGACCTTGAGCGCAGGCAACCTCAGCATCACGGCCGGCGGCGATTTCACCCAGACCGGCGGCACACTGAACCTGGTCAACAGCGCCGATTCCATCAAGGCGGGCAACTTCGTCTGGACCGGCGGTCTCCTGCACTTCAGCGGCGACGCCAGCTTTGCCGACGCCAGCCTGCTGGCCCGCAACACCACGCTGACCGGCGCCATGAGCCTGCGCGTCGACGGCCTGCTGACCCAGAGCGACAGCAGCGTGCTCAGCCTGGCCGGCGGCCAGCTGCAGGTCGGCAGCGCCAATCTCTCGGGTCAGGTCATCGTCGGCCCAGGCAGTACCCTTGCCAGCACCACCCGCCTCAGCAACTTTGGCAGCCTGCAACTGGCCGGCGGTGGCTTGGGTGGCGCCGGCCTGTTGTTCAACGTCAGCGAGCTGAACGGCCATGGCCGCATCGACGGCACGGGCGGCTTTGTCAACGCCGGCCTGCTGACCCAGAGCGGCGGCGATCTGATTCTCAGCAACACTGGTGTCAACGAAAACCGCGGCAGTTGGAACCTCCTGGCCGGGCGGCAGTTGACACTCAGCGGTGCCCAGCTGAACAACCAGGGCCAGCTCAACCTGAACGGCGGCTTCATTTCTGGCACGGCTGCCGTCGTGAATGCGGCCCAAGGCAGCATCAGCGGCAGCGGCCGCATCAGCGCGGGCTTCAGCAACAACGGCAGCCTGATCGTCGACGCCGGCCGGACCCAGATCGACGCCAACTTCGTCAACCGGGGTCAGGTCTTGCTGAACAGCAATGCAGCCAACCTGGCGGGTGGCCAGATCGACAACCGCGGCCTGATCCAAGGCTTCGGCAAGATCAACAACAACGTGGCTCAGGCCGACAGCAGCGGCAGCATCGAGGCCCAAGGCGGCACGCTGACCGTGGCAGGCCAGATCGTCGGCTCCAATCGCGGCATCCTGGCCGCAGGCGACGGCGGCAAGCTGCTGATCAGCCAGGGTCTGGCCAGCAACGCCGGCCAGATCCAGCTGAGCGGCGGCACCTTGGACAACAACGGCCGGGCCCTGGTCAACGAAGTCGGCGGCAGCATCAACGGCTTCGGCACCCTGCGCTCGGGCACGCTGAGCAACAAGGGCCAGATCCTGCTGAGCGGCGGCACCTCGGCCGTTCGCGCCGATATCGTGGCCCAGGCCGGCAGCGAGATCATCCTCTCGGGTCAGAGCAACACCAGCTTCTACGGCAGCGTCGAGGTGATGAGTGACGCCGAGCTGCGTGTCTCAGAAGGTTCGGTCGCCACCTTCGCCGGTCTGGTGAAACAACGCACCGGATCCAATATCAACGGTGACGGCAAGATGTTCTTCGAGGGAGGCCTGAACATCGGCAACTCGCCGGGCTACGGCTACATCCAAGGCTCGGTGGTCTTCGCGTCCAGCAACTTCTACGAAGCGGAGATCGGCGGCACCTCGGCCTGCACGGCACAAAGCTGCGCTCTGGGTTCACCCCTCTTGGACAGCAGCTTCGACAAGCTGGTGGTCGGCGGCAACCTGAGGATGGGCGGCACCTTGACGCTGAAATCCTGGAACGGCTTTGTGGCGCAAGCCGGCCAAAGCTTTGATCTGCTCGACTGGGGCAGCAGCAGCGGCACCTTCAAGACCATCGACGCCTCGGGCTTGAGCCTGGCCGCCGGCACCAAGCTGGACTACAGCCAGCTCTACACCAATGGCACGATCACCGTGACCGCGGTGCCGGAACCGGAGACCTATGCGCTGATGCTGGCCGGGCTCGGCGCCATCGGCTTCATCGCTCGCCGCCGGCGCGCCCAAGCCCAGGCCTGACCGAGGCAGCAAGCCGGGCAAGCCCGGCTTGCGTCTCCGTCACGGCAACCAGGGCGCAGCACCACCGCAACCTGTCAGTCGGGGGCGGCAGGGGCGCCGTCCCGTATGAGCGGCCAAAGCCAGGTCCGGCCGATCCGGGCCCTGACATACACTGCCGCCATGGGCATCTTCTGGCGCATCACCTTGGCATGGCTGCTGGCCGTGGCCATGCCGATTCAAGGCATGGCCGCTGTGTCCATGCGCTTGTGCATGGCGCTGCCCCAGCCCAGCCCAGCTTGCCATGAGCAGGCCTTAGAGCAATCCGCCGAGCCCACCGCCCCGGCTGCTTTTGAGGACAGCTCCCCAGACCATGCCGGCAGCTGCAGCGCCTGCGCCGCCTGCTGCCACGCGGTCGCGCCGCCGAGCGTGCTGCCCCTGCTGGAGCCGGTCGCCGGCGAACTGCCCCAGGCCAGCGACTTGATCGCCAGCCACGCCCGCGTGCTGCCGGGCGGGCTCGAACGTCCACCGCGAAGCGCGCCCCGCTGATCGGCCGGGCCGGCACCGCATGTGCCGGACTCTCAGCCCACTGACCCAGCCCGGCTCCGGGGCGCCCGACGCTTGCGTCGACGCCCGGAGCCTCCCTCCGGTCCTTGCTGATTCACGCGAGAACACCATGAAATTTCCTGCACCGGGCAAGGCGCTCCCACGCCACTTGCTGTGCGCCTTGCTGTGCGCGCCACTGACCTTGGCTCTGGCACCCGCGGCCTCGGCCCAAATGCCACGATCGACCAGCCCAAGCCCAAACACAAGCCTGAGCGCCGACCCGCTGGACCCCAGCGTGCCCCTGCCAGCGCTGCGCTACCGCTCCGCCCTGCAAAGCTACCGCGCCGATCCGGGCACCGAGCTGGGCACCGAGTTGGGCGATTGGAAGGCCAGCAACGAGCGCGTCCAGCGCATCGGCGGCTGGCGGGCCTATGCACGCGAAGCGAACGCCAGCCCCGCCAACGCAGAGGCAAGCGCGCCCGCGAGCCAAGCCAAACCCGAACCCGCCCCCAAGGTCGGCGGCCACAGCCACCACCACTGAGCCGCGCCCATGAATCCCTGCCAAAAAAAACATCATCCCGGCCGGCGCCGCATCGGCAGCCTGCTGACCCTGGCCGCCACCATGGCACTGGCAGGCTGTACCAGCCTCCAACCTGAGGCCGCCCTGGCGCCAGTCCAGGAAGCCGCGCGCAAGCATCTCGGCGCCAGCGTCCAGCCCAGCAACAGCGACGAGGACTTGCGCGCCGTGACCGAACGCGTCGGCGAGCTGCTGGCCGCACCCTTGAGCGCCGACACCGCTGTGCAGATCGCCCTGCTCAACAACCGCGGCTTGCAAGCCAGCCTGGCGGAGCTGGGCATTGCAGAAGCCGAACGCGTGCAAGCCAGCCGCTTGCCCAACCCCGGCTTCAGCCTGGGCCGGACGCGGCGAGGCGACGAACGCGAGATCGAGCGCGGCGCCTCCTTTGACCTGGGCCATCTGATCGGTCTGCCCTGGGCGCGCGAACTGGAGAACCGGCGACTGACGGCACGCCAGCAGCAGCTGACGCTGGACGTGCTGAGCCTGGCCGCTGACACCCGCCGGGCCTACCTCCTCGCTGTGGCGGCCCAGCAAAGCGCGGCCTATGCGCGCGAAGTCCAGGCGGCCGCCGAGGCCGGCGCCGAGCTCGGCCGGCGCATGGCCCAGGCCGGCAATTGGAATGCCTTGCAACAAGCGCGCGAACATGGCTTCTATGCCGAGGCCGCCTTGCAAACCGCCCGCGCCGAAGCGGCGGGGCTGGCGACTCGCGAGCGCCTGATTCGCCTGCTCGGCCTCTGGGGTGCGCAGACCGCGCGACTCACCTTGCCCGCGCGCCTGCCCGAGCTGCCGGCCGCCGCCCTGGAGCAGCCCGAGATCGAACAGGCGGGTCTGGCCAGCCGGCTCGATGTGCAGGCGGCCCGCAGCCAGGTCGAGGCCAGCGCACGCAGCCTGGGGCTGAGCCGGGTCCGCGGTTTCATCAACGTGCTGGAGCTGGGCGCGCAGCGCAACAGTTCCAACGAAGCGCCCGTGCAAACCGGCTACGACATCCGCTTCGAGCTGCCCCTGTTCGACTGGGGCGATGCACGGGTGGCGCGGGCCGAGGCCGTCTATATGCAGAGCGTGCACCGCGCCGCCCAGACTGCCATCGCCGCCCGTTCGGAACTGCGCGAAGCCTATCTGGGTTACCGCTCGGCCTACGACATCGCCCGCCACCACCGCGACGAGCTGTTGCCAGCCGCCAAGCGCATTTCCGAGCAAAACCTGCTGCGCTACAACGGCATGTTCATAAGCGTGTTCGAGCTGCTGGCGGACACACGCGCCCAGATCGGCGTCGTGCGCGCCTCCATCGATGCCTTGCGTGATTTCTGGCTGGCCCAGGCCGACCTCGAGATGGCACGCCTGGGCAAGCCCGCACTTGACAGCGCGGCCTCCGCCAGCAGTGGCGCAGCGCCCACTGGCGCCGCCGCAGCAGCCCACTGATTTCAGGAGTTATCGATCATGCTTTCCCGACGCAATTTCTTCCAGGGCGCCGGCGCCTTGACCGCGGCCGTCTCGGCCAGTGCCGTCAGCCGCGTGGCCATGGCCGGCCTGCCCGAGCCCGTGCTGCAAGGCGCGGCCGACAGCGCCCCGCCCTTGCAACCGAGCACCGGTCGCCCCTACCGGCCGGTGCTGACCCTGAACGGCTGGACCCTGCCCTGGCGCATGAACCAGGGCGTCAAGGAGTTCCACCTCGTGGCCGAGCCGGTGCTGCGCGAGCTGGCGCCCGGCATGAAGGCCCACCTCTGGGGCTACAACGGCCAGTCACCGGGGCCGACCATCGAGGTCGTCGAAGGCGACCGGGTGCGCATCTTCGTCACCAACAAACTGCCCGAGCACACCAGCATGCACTGGCATGGCCAGCGCCTGCCCAATGGCATGGACGGCGTGTCCGGCCTGACGCAGAAGTCAATTCAGCCGGGCAAGACCTTTGTCTATGAGTTCGTCGCGCGCCGGCCCGGCAGCTTCATGTACCACCCCCATGCCGACGAGATGACGCAGATGGCCATGGGCATGATGGGCCTCTGGGTCACCCACCCGGCGCCGGCGGCCAAGAAGCAGCAAGGCTTGATCGAACCGGTCGACCGCGACTTCTGTTTCCTGCTCAATGCCTTCGACATCGAGCCCGGCGCGGCCACGCCCAAAATCATGACCATGCTGGACTTCAACCTCTGGTGCTGGAACAGCCGGGTCTTCCCCGGCATCGACACGCTCAATGTGCGCAAGGGCGACCGGGTGCGCATCCGCGTCGGCAACCTGACCATGACCAACCACCCCATCCACCTGCACGGCCATGAGTTCACGGTCACCGGCACCGATGGCGGCCCGGTGCCGAAGACGGCGCGCTGGCCCGAGGTGACCACCGATGTGGCGGTGGGCCAGATGCGCCAGATCGAGTTCATCGCCGACGAGGAAGGCGACTGGGCCTTCCATTGCCACAAAAGCCACCACACCATGAACGCCATGGGCCACGGCCTGCCGACCATGATCGGCGTCGACCACAGCCAGCTGGCCCGCCAGATCACCCGTCTGGTGCCCGACTACATGGTCATGGGCGAGCGCGGCATGGCCGATATGGCCGAAATGACCATGCCCCTGCCCGACAACACCCTGCCCATGATGAGCGGCGATGGCCCCTTCGGCGGCGTCGAGATGGGCGGCATGTTCTCGGTGCTGAAGGTGCGCAAGGACCAGAAAGCCGGCGACTACAGCGACCCGGGCTGGTACCGCCACCCGCCCGGCGAAGTCGCCTTCGAGTGGACCGGCGCCCTGCCCGAGCCGGCCCGCTTCGCGGCCGAAACAGCGCTGCCCAAAAAGCAGGCGCAACAGCAGCCTCAACAGCCCTCTGCCGGCCCAGCCGTTGAGCTGCGCGCCCGCAAGCCCAGCGGCCATTCGGGGCATTGATGCGCAGCCGACGAGCTCCAACCCTTTTCACCCTTTCAATTCGACTCTTCACGGACATCTCATGAACACATCGATCCGAGCCTCTGGCTCGACCGCCACCCTCTCGGCCGCAGTGCTGGCCGCCGTCGCGGCCTGCTTCAGCCTACCGGCCGCAGCGCAAGCACCGGCCGCCAGCGCGCCTGCACATGGCGCGCACAGCACGCATGCGGCCGACATGATGGAGGGCCAGGGCGAAGGCGAGGTCCGCAAGATCGACCGCGCCGGCAAAAAGCTGACCCTCAAACATGGCGAGATCAGCGGCATGGACATGCCGCCCATGACCATGGTGTTCACGGTCAAGGAGGCGGCACTGCTCGATCGATTCAAGGTCGGTGACCCGGTTCGCTTCAAGGTCACGCGCCAGGGTGCCAGCTTGCTGATCACCGAGCTGGAAGCGGCCCGGCGCTGAGGCCGGGCCGGCCGGTACGATCAGAAATCGCCGGCGGTCGAGATCACAAAGGTCTCGCGCTTGATGTGGCGAGCCCAGGCGGTGTTGACCTGCTCCAGCGTGACGGCGCGGATCTGCGCCTCGCGCTGGGCCACGGCCGGCCAGCCCTCGCCGCGCTCGGCCAGATGGCTGAGCGTGGCCGTCAGCTGGCCGTCGTCGGCACGGCCCTGCAGACGGCCTTCCAACACGTCTTTCTTAGCCCGGGCCAGCTCGGCTTCGCTGACGCCGACCGTGGCCATTTTGACCAGTTCCTCGTCGATCAAGGCCAGCACCTTGTCGCGGTTCTGCGGCGCGAAGCTGCCGCCGATCGACAAGGTGGCGTCATTGCCCCAGCGGGGCACGCCGAGCGAGGCGCCGACGCCATAGCTCAGGCCTTCCTGCTGGCGCACGCGGCTGGCCAAGCGGCTCTCCATGCCGCCGGCGCCAAAGATCTGGCTGGCCAGGACCAGGGGGAAGTAGTCGGGGTCCAGCTCATTGAGCGGGAACTCCAGGCGCATGCGCAGGATGGCATTGGCCTTGTCCTTGGCCGGCACATCGAAGCGCGCCGGCGGAATGTTGATGTGCTTCGCTTCATAGCGCACAAAGCGCGGCGCCGCCGGCTTCTTCCAGGCACCGAACAGGGCCTCGATGCGCTCCGCCAGGCCGGCAGGCAGCGGGCCCACGGCACTGACACGCGCTTCATTGGCCGACCAGTAATCGGCATGGAAACTGCGCAGATCATCAAGCCGGATGGCCCGCAGCTCGACCAGGCGCTGCGCGATGCTGAGCTGGTAATCGGGCTGGCCCTGGACCACGCCGAGGGCGAAGTTGTAATGCTCGCGCACCGCCTCCTGGCGCAGGGTCTCCAGCTCCGAGCGCGCACCCTCGAGGCGAGAGATGCCCCGCTTGACGATGCGATCGAAGGCATCGGCCGGCAGCAGCGGCTGCTGCAGCAGGCCAGCGACGATGTCCAAGGTTTCCAGCAGGCTGTCGGACTCGGCCGTGATGTTGACCACGGCGCCCTGGTCCGCACCCGAGATCGACAGCCCGGCCTTGAGCCGGATCAGCCGGTCCTGCAGCGCCTGCTTGTCCAGGCTGCGGCTGCCTTCCAGCATCAGCTCGCTGATCAGGCCGGTGCCGCGGCGGGCAAAGGTGGCGTCGCGCTCGCCCCAGCGCAGCTCCAGTTGCAGATGCACGCTGTTGCCGCGCGTGCGCTTGCTCAAGGTGTGCAGCTCGATGCCGCTGGGCAGGGTCTGGCTGCGCGTGCGCTCGGCCAGATGCTCGGGCGTCGGGTCAAAACGCTCGCCGTCCTCGACCTTGGGCGGGCCTTTAAGCTCGGCCAGGCGCTGATCGAGCGGCGGCGCGGCCGGAATCTCGACCCGCGCCACCTCCTTGGCCGGTACGAAGCGCCCCAGGGTGCGGTTGGCCGGCTGCAAGTAAGCCTTGCGAACCCGCTCGACATCGGTCAAGGTCACGCGCGGCAGATCTTCCATCAGCTGGAACAGCAGGCGCCAATCACCGGCACCGAGCAAGCCCGAGATCTGCTGAATCAAGGCCTCGGGGTTCTTCATCTGCTGGCGGTAAGAGTTCAGCGCCACCTCGCGCACGCGCTGCAGCTCGCTGTCCTCAAAGGGCTTGGCGCTGCGGCCCTCGACCAGGTCGAGCAGCAGTTTTTCGACCTTGTCGAAGTCGTCCTGTTTGGCCGGAATCGCCAGCGCCGAGATGCCACCCGGCGCCGCATTGCCAAGACCGAACAGGCCGGCATTGATGGCCAGCTTGCTCTCGACCAGCTCCTTGTAGAGCTGACCGCTGGGCGGCATGGACATCAAGAGGCTCAGCACCAGCAGCGGCGCTGAGTCGGCATGGGCGATGGCCGGCACATGGTAGTAGGCCAGCAGGGTCGGTTGGCCGCCGACGCGGCGCACCGTCACCGTGCGCTCGCCGTCTTGGGCCGGCTCCTCGGTGTAGAGCACGGGCAAGGGCTGGGCAGGCCGGGCCAGGGGGCCGAACTGAGTGGCGATGCGCTGCAGCACGGCCGCCTTGTCGAAGCGCCCGGCCACCAGCACGGTGGCGTTGTCGGGGCGGTAGAAGCGCTTGTAGAAGGCTTGCAGGCGCTCGATCGGCACGTTCTCGATATCGCTCTTGGGGCCGATGGTCGAGTTGCCATAGGGGTGCCAGTCGTAGGCAACCGCCTGCACGCGTTTGAACAGCACCTGCATGGGCTCGGTCTCGCCGCGCTCGAACTCGTTGCGCACCACGCTCATCTCCTTGTCCAGGTCGGACTTGGCGATGAAGCTGTTGACCATGCGGTCGGCCTCCAGGCCCAGCACATAGGCCAGGGTGTCCTCGCTGGCATTGAAGGAGGCGAAGTAGTTGGTGCGATCGGCCGTCGTCGTGCCGTTGAAGCGCACGCCGCGCTCGGCGAAGGCGCCGGGAATGTCGCGATGCGTGGGCGTGCCCTTGAAGATCAGGTGCTCCAGCAAATGGGCCATGCCGAACTCGCCCTGGCTCTCATGGCGGCTGCCGACGCGGTAGGTGATGTTGACCGTGGTCGTGCTCTGCGCCTCGTCGGGGAAGAGCAGGATCTGCAGGCCATTGGGCAAGCGGTACTCCTCGATGCCGCCGAGCTCGCGCACGAACTCAGCGCGCACCGGCGCGGTCACCGCGGTCACGACAGGCGCTGCGACCGGCGCCACCGGTTTGGCCTTGCCGGGCACCGCCTTGGCCGGGCGTGCGCTGGGCGGCGCCGTGGCGGCTTGCACCGGCGCCAAGGCCAGGCTGCAGGCCAGCAGCACGAGGGAGAGTCGGAAGGGGGCGGGCAGAAACATGGTGGGGCAACCAATCAGCCAGGGGCACAAACACACGGAAGACACGCCGCCGACGGCGGCAAACCTCGGCATTCTGCGGCAGAGCTCGGCCGAGGCTGGGACAATCGGCTCATGAAAACACCCAAGCGCCTGCAAATCCTGCTCGAAGAAGGCCTGATCGACGGCGTCGCTCGCCAGCTGATGAGCGGCAAGGAGGCGCAGGTCTTCGTCGTGCGCTGCGGCGAGGAAACCCGCTGCGCCAAGGTCTACAAGGAAGCGACCCAGCGCAGCTTCCGCCAGGCCGTGGACTACACCGAGAACCGCAAGGTCAAGAACAGCCGCTCGGCACGGGCCATGGCCAAGGGCAGCCGCTTCGGCCGCGAACAACAGGAAGCCGCCTGGCAGAGCGCCGAGGTCGACGCGCTCTACCGCCTGGCCGCGGCCGGTGTGCGCGTGCCCAAGCCCTACAACTTCTTCGAGGGCGTGCTGCTGATGGAGCTGGTGGCTGATGCCAATGGCGACGCAGCCCCGCGCCTCAACGATGTGCAGTTCACGCCGGAAGCGGCGCGGCGCCACCATGCCACCCTGGTGCGCGAGGTGGTGCGCATGCTGTGCGCCGGCATCGTCCACGGCGACCTGTCCGAGTTCAACATCCTGCTGGCCGAGGACGGCCCGGTGATCATCGACCTGCCGCAAGCCGTCGACGCCGCCGGCAACAACCACGCCAAGCGCATGCTGTTGCGTGACGTCGAGAATCTGCGCAACTTCTTCGGCCGCTTTGCCCCCGAATTGCTGGCCAGCGACTTTGGCAACGAACTCTGGGCCTTGTTCGAGCGCGGCAATCTGACGCCCGACAGCCCGCTCAGCGGCCGCTTCCTGCAGCAGCACCGTCCGGTCGACCTGCGCGGCGTGCTGCGCGAGATCGACGACGCGCGCGACGAGGACGCCGCCCGGCGCCTGCGCATGCAGCAAGCGCCCTGAAGGCCTATCGAATCAGGCCCACTGAGCGCGTTTCACTGAACTTTTTCGTGACAATTTTAAATTGGGGCGCGTTTTACGCGACCTCAGCGACACTGCGGCCCTCACACCCGAACGGCCCCTCGCACCATGAAGAAGCTCCGCACCCCGCCCTCCGCCCGCCTGCTGCGCCGCTGGCTCGCTCTGCCCATGATGGGCCTGCTGGCCCTGGCGGGCTGCGTCACCGCGCCCACCCGCATGGCCGCGCCCGGCGATCTGGGCCAGACGGCCGAGGTGCTCGATGTGGGCACCCGCGCCAAGGGTACGGGTCTGTTCGCCGCCGAGGACTTCCAGGTGGGCCCCTACCAGGTCAGCCATGTCAAGCGCGGCTGGGGCAGCAGCGAGGGCCTGTCACTGGGGCCCTTCAGCAACAAAACCCACAAGCAGGGCTTCCAGTACCGTTTCAAGGGTCAGCGCGATTGGGACGGCAGTTGCGAATTCCGGACCAAGGAGCAGGGCCTGAAGATCGGCGTCCGGCTGGAGAACAACAAGGCCACGCTGTCCTGCAGCTGCCAGCATGGCGACCAGGATGCGCGCCTGGAGCTCAAGGACGAATGGAAGCCGCTGGAAGGCCGCATGCACGTCGGCGGCGCCGAGTACCGCATGAGCCAGATCGCCGAGCGCCGCACCCAGAACGGCATGGTGGTGGAGCAAAGCTTGCAATCCCCAGCCTTGGGCTACCGGGTCGACAGCCTGCGCGGCGGCGGCCTGGCCGCGGTCGAAGTGCTGCACCCGGGCCGCATCTGGCAGCACCGCCAGCTGCCGGCCGAGCAGCGCGAGCCCATGGCCTGCTTGCTGGCCGGCCTCATGCTCTACGGCCCGCAGGATGGGCGTTGAGCTGAGGGGCTAAATCACCTGCTCTTCGGGTGCCGGCGCCGGCACCTCCGCCATCTCGAGGCTCAGCGCCCGCGCCGGCCACTGCGCCAGCAGCAGCAAACCCGCCATCAACCACATCGGTGCGGCCGCCACGCTGGCCGCCGCCAGCAGGCCAAAGCCCACCGGCATGGCCACAGTCGCGCCATTGGTGGCCAGCATGCGCAGGCCCAGGGCCTGGCCGTGGCGCTCATGCGGCGTGACCTGGTGCAACATGGACAGCACCATGGGCTGCACCGAACCCAGGGCCAGGCCCAACAGGGCCGAGCCCGCCATCAGGCCGGCCGTGCCCGGCAGCCAGTAGTAACCGGCCAGCACCACGGTGGCCAGCAGCATGGCGCTTCGCAAGGCCTTGAGCTCATCGAGATGCTGCGAGAAGCGCACGATGGCCAGACGCACCACCGTGGCCGCCACCGCAAAGCTGCCCAGCACCACGCCGATGCTGGAAGCACTCAGGCCGCGCGCATGGCCGACCACCGGCACGACAAAGCTGTGCGCATCCCAGCACGCAGCCAGCACCACATTGAGCAGCAAGAGCTGGCGCAGGGCCGGCTGGCGCAGCAGGTCCCAGGCCGGGCGCGCACGTTGGGCCGCGCTCTGGGCTTTGGGCGGGTGGCGCGGCACGCGCCGCGCCATGAGCCAGCACAGCAAGGGCAGCAAGGCGGCCAGGGCAAAGGCCGCACGGAAGCTGACATGGTCGATCAACACCCCCGCCACCACCGGCGCCAGTGCATTGGACAGCGCCGGCCCCAGGGCCACCCAGCTGAACACGCGCTTGAGCTGCGAGGGGTCATCAGCCATCAGCCCGGCCTCGCGCTGAATGGCCACGGCCGCCACGCTGAGCGCACCGCCGCTGAGCAGGCAGCTGAAGGCAATCGTCCAGACGCCCTGCCAGGCCAGGGCCACGCAGGCGCCGAACAAGGCCATGCTGACGCCAATGCCCACCGGGCGGTGGAAGCCATAGCGGTCGGCCTGGCGCCCGGCCCACAAGGCCAGGGCCATGGGTGCCACGGCAAAGAGGCTGAGCAAGAGGCCCACGGTCCACTCACCGTAACCTTGATCCAGTACCCAGAGGCTGGCCGCCACACGGGTGCTGGCCATGCAGGCATGCAGGGTGATCAGGGTGGCGATCAGCCAGGGAAAGGCGCGGCGCAGAGCGGCCGCGCTGGCGCGGTGGGCCTGGGTGTCTGGATCAGTGGGTTCAGCTTCGTGGGTCAAAGGAATATGCTTTCGAAGAATCCCGCCTTCAAACAGCTGAAGGCGGTCGTTCTCCTCCTCCGCGCGGCGCCTCGTCGGCACCGGCCCCGCCGCCATGGAGCGGCTCCTCGTCCCCCGGCAGGCTCAGGCGCAGCAGCTGCTGGGCGGCATCGTCCGGCAGCGCTTCCACGCTCTTGAGCTTGCGTGTCATCACCCGCGTGCGGGTCTCGGCCGCATCGATGGTCTGGCTGGCTTCATCCAGCTTTTTCTTGGTCTTGGCCAGCACCTCGCCAAACTTGCCGAACTCGGTCTTGACGGCGCCCAGCACCTCCCAGACCTCGGCCGAGCGCTTCTCCAGCGCCAAGGTGCGGAAGCCCATCTGCAGGCTGTTCAGCGTGGCCAGCAGCGTGGTCGGGCCGGCCAGCATGACCTTGTGTTCGCGCTGCAGCGCCTCCATCAGGCCAGGCCGGCGCAAGGCCTCGGCATACAGGCCCTCGGTGGGCAGGAACAGGATGCCGAAATCGGTGGTGTGCGGCGGGGCGATGTATTTCTCGCGGATGCTGCGCGCCTCGGTGCGCAGGCGCTGCTCAATGGCCTTGGCGGCGGCCTCGGCCGCGGGCGCGTCGGCTCGGTCCTGGGCATCAAGCAGGCGCTCATAGTCCTCGCGTGGGAATTTCGCGTCGATGGGCAGCCAGAGCGGCTGGCCGTCCTGGCGCTGGCCCGGCAGGCGGATCGCAAACTCCACCCGCTCGGCGCTGCCCGGCAGCGTGGCCACATTGGCCGCGTACTGCTCGGGCGTGAACACCTGCTCCAGCAGCCCGGCCAGCTGCACCTCGCCAAAGATGCCGCGCGTTTTGACATTGCCCAGCACCCGGCTCAGCGAGCCGACATCGCGCGCCAGGCCCTGCATCTCGCCCAGGCCCTGGTGCACCTGTTCCAGGCGTTCGGCCACCTGCTTGAAGCTCTCGCCCAGGCGCTGCTCCAGCGTGGCGTGCAGTTTTTCGTCCACGGTGGCGCGCATCTGTTCGAGTTTTTTCTCGTTGTCCTGCTGGATCAGGCCCAGGCGCTGGTCCACGGTCTGGGCCAGGGCGCGCAGTTGCTGTCCGAGCTGCTCGCCCAGGCGCTGGCCGGCGGCGTCCTGCGCCTCGCGAGCGGCAATCGCCTGCAGGCCCAGGGACTGGTTGCTCTGCTGCAAGCCCTGGCTCAGCGCCTGCTGGAAGCGGCCCAGGCTTTGCTGCAGCTCCTGCCGCGTGGCGGCGCTGCTGCGGCTGAGCTCGTCACGCAGCTCGCGCTCCAGGCGCTCATTGCCCTGGCTGAGCTGCTGCTGCAGAAGCAGCAGGGTCGGGTCTTGCTCGCCCACCTGGCTGGCCTGCCCCTGGCGCCAGAGCAGGAACAGCGCCAGCAGCATCAAGACCAACAAAGACAGCAAGAGCAACTCGACAAGACTCATGGCCCGCATTGTCTCAGCCATGGCGGCAGCGGCCCGCGCTACGGGCGGTGGCCGCACATGCGCCCAGGGCTTCTCCGCAGCAGCCCCCTGGCATGCCGTGTGATCCGGCAGTTAAGCTGCGCGGTCTGATGGAGCCCAGGAGCACTGGCATGAGCCTTGAATCCCAATCCTTGCAAGTCCAAGGCCGCATGAAGCAACGCCTGCTGGGCCTGCTGCTGCTCGGCAGCAGCGCCTGGGCCGCCGCAGCCGGCGCCCTGAGCCCGCAAGAGCTGCCGCCCGCCCTGCGCGACTGGCTGCCCTGGGCCCTGCAGGGCCAGGAGAGCCAGCTCTGCCCGCTGCAGCCGGGCCGCCCCGGTGACGCCGAGCTGCGCAACTGCCTCTGGCCGGCACGGCTGGAGCTGCGCGCCGGGCCCGGTGGTGCCAGCTTCCGACTGGAGGTGCAGGTCTACGGCGCGGCCCAGCTGCTGCCCCTGCCCGGCGAAGCGGCCGACGATGCGCCGGGCGCGGGCAACAGCAAGCCCAGCCTCTGGCCGCAAGACGTGAAAAGCGCCGGCAAACCGCTGGCCGTGGTACTGGCCCAGGGCCGACCCAGCGTGCGGCTGGAGCCGGGCCGCCATGTCATCGAAGGCCAGATCCCCTGGACCAGCACGCCCCAAGGCCTGCTGCTGCCGCCCAATCTGGGCTTGCTCAATTTCTGGCTCGACGGCCAGGCGCAAAAGCGCACGCCCGATGCCCAGGGCCGTCTCTGGCTGAAGGCCAGCCGCGAGGACAGCGCCAGCGGCGAGGCTTTGAGTGTGCGCACCGCCCGCCTGATCGACGACCAGGTGCCCATGCGCATCAACACCCATATCGAGCTGGCCGTCTCGGGCCGCGCCCGCGAATTGGTGCTGCCCCAAGCCCTCCTGCCTGGCCTGGTGGCCGAGGCGCTGAGCAGCGCCCTGCCCGCCCGGCTGCGCGAGGACGGCGCCCTGCTGGTGCAGGCCCGCCCAGGCCGCTGGACCGTGGAGCTGCTGGCCCGCGGCATGGCGCCCACGCAGGCGCTGCAGCTGCCCGCCGCCACAGCCAAGCCCGGCGAGAGTCCGCTGGGCGAGGAGGTCTGGGCCTTCTCGGCACACAACGAGCTGCGCGTGGTCAGCATTGAAGGCGCGCCCGCCGTGGACCCCAAGCAGACCGTCATGCCCGAGAGCTGGCAGAGCTTTCCGGCCTACCGCATGGCGCCCGGCGCCACCTTGCAAATCAAGCAAAGCCGGCGCGGCAACCCCGAGCCATCGCCCGATCAGCTGCGCCTCACGCGCCAGCTCTGGCTCGATTTCGATGGCCAGGGCTACACCGCGCAAGACCGCATCGAGGGCGAGCTCAGCCGCTCCACCCGTTTGGAGCTGGCCGCGCCTGGCGCCCTGGGCCGGGCCGAGCTCGATGGCCAGGACCAACTGATCACGCGGCGAGGGCCCAGCGCTGCTGCATCGGCGCCGGCCCAGCCCGATGGCATTGAGGTGCGTCAAGGCACGGCCAACATCACCGCCGAAAGCCGTTGGGCCACAGGCGCGACGCTTCCGGCCAGCGGCTGGAGCGGTGATTTCCAATCGGCCCGCAGCGTCCTGCACCTGCCGCCCGGCTGGCGCCTGCTGCACGCCAGCGGGCCCGACCGGGTGGACGGTTCCTGGCTGGGCGCCTGGTCGCTCTGGGACTTTTTCTTCGTGCTGCTCAGCGCCCTGGCCGCCGGCCGTCTGCTGGGCTGGCCGCGCGGCCTGCTGCTGGGCGCGGCCCTGGTGTGCAGCTGGCATCTGCGCGATGCGCCGCAGTTCCTCTGGCTGTTCTGGCTGGGCCTGATGGCCGTCAACAAGGCCCTGGGCAGCATGACCGAAAAGTTCGCCCGCCTGGCCCTGCTGCTGCGCCGCGCCGAGCAGGCCTGCATGGTGGCCATCGCCTTGCTGCTGCTGCCCTATGGCGTGGCCCAGCTGCGTTATGCCATGTATCCCGCCTTGGACCAGCCGGCCATGACGCATGGCCTGCCCCAGGCTGAAACGGCAGTGCCTGCGGCGGCCCCGCCCTTCATCCCGCCGCCCGAAATGGCCGTGCCCGCGCCTGCCGGCTCCAGCTACAGCCGCCTCAAGGAAGCGGTCAGCGATGCCGCCCCCGAGCCGCTGAAACAGGCGCGACGTTTGGACCAAGCCGACCCCAGCGCCCGCGTGCAGACCGGCCCCGGCCTGCCCAGCTGGCATTGGCAGCAACATGCCCTGATCTGGCAGGGCCCGGTGCAGGCCGATCAAGCGCTGCAGCTGTACCTGCTGCCGCCGGCCGGCACGGCGCTGCTGCGCGTGGCCAGCCTGCTCCTGATGCTGGCGGCCCTGCTGGCCCTGGCCAGCGGCCGCACGGGTCAGCCCTGGTGGCCCCGGCGGGCCACGGCCGGCGCTGGCACCACCGCCGCACTGGCCCTGACCTTCGCGCTCGGCTTGAGCCTGCCTGCCGACCCGGCCCATGCCGAGAACGAAGCGGCCAAGCCCACGCCTGCGGAGAAGGCCCTGAAGTCCGGCGGCCTGCAGCCGCCGTCGGACGCCTTGCTGGCCGAGATGCGCCAGCGCCTGCGCCCCGCCCCGGACTGCCTGCCGCGCTGCGCCGAGCTGGCGCGCCTGAACTTGCAGGCCGAAGGCTCGCGCGTGCTCTTGCGCCTGGAAGCCCATGCTCAGGCCGACGTGGCCCTGCCCCTGCCCGGCCAGGCCGGCGCCTGGCAACCGAGCCAGGTGCTGCTGGACGGCCAGCCCGCGCCGCTGCGCCGCGATGCCCAGGGCCAGCTCTGGATCGCCCTGAAAGCCGGCATCAGCCAGATCAGCATGGAAGCCGATCTGGGCGCCACGCCGGTGCAGGAGCTGGACATCAGCCTGCCCCTGCCGGTGCGCGAGCTCAAAAGCCAGCTGCGCGGCTGGCGCTTGCAAGGCCTCAATGCCCAGGGCCTGCCCGGCGCCGCGCTGAGCCTGCTGCGCGAGCAGAGCGCGGGCGAGGACAAGTCAAGCGCCGGCGGTGCCGACGGGCAGAACAACCCGCGTGATGCCCTGCCTGCGTTTGTGCGCATCCAGCGCCAGCTGGAGCTGGGCCTGCGCTGGACCGTGCACACCCGCATCGAGCGCATCGCGCCCAGCCGCGCGCCGCTGCGCGTGCAGTGGCAGCTGCTGCCCGGCGAGGCGGTGCAGGACAACAGCGTGCAGATCAACGACGGCCTGGCCAGCGTGCAGCTGGGCGCGGCCGAGGTGCTGGAGTTCGACAGCGAGCTGCGCCCGCAAGCCCAGCTGACGCTGAAGAGTCATCCGGCCACCCAGCAGATCGAGCAATGGACGCTGGATGCCTCCACGCTTTGGCATGTCGAACACCAGGGCCTGGCCCCGGTGGTGCACCAGCAGGGCGGCCGCTGGCAGCCGCTGTGGCGGCCCTGGCCCGGCGAGCAGCTGACGCTGAATTTGAGCAGACCGGCTGGCGTGGCCGGCCCCACCCTGACCTGGGACCAGGTGCTGACCGAGGTGACGCCCGGCGCGCGCAGCAGCGACTTCAAGCTCAGCGCCACCCTACGCTCCAGCCTGGGCGGCCAGCAGACGCTGCAGCTGCCCGCCGGCGCGGCCCTGCAAGGCCTGAGCCTGGACGGCGCCGACCTGCCCCTGCAAGCCAAAAACGGCGCCCTGCAGCTGCCCATCACCCCGGGTGAGCACCGGCTGGAGCTGCGCTGGCGCGCCGACGATGGCGGCATGGGCTGGTGGTTCCGCAGCCCCAGCGTGCAGCTGGGCGCGGCCGGCGTGAACGACAGCCTGCAGATCCATGTGCCGGGCGACCGCATCGTGCTGGCCCTGGGCGGGCCGCTGCTGGGCCCGGCCGTGCTGTTCTGGGGCGCACTGCTGGCGGTGGCGATTCTGGCCCTGGGCTTGAGCCGCGTGCCGGGCCTGCCGCTGAAGCTCTCGGCCTGGTTGCTGCTGGGCCTGGGTCTGGCGCCGGTGACCCTGGCCGGCCTGGCTTGGGTGGTGGCGGGCTTTTTGCTGCTCTTGCTGCGCAAGCGCCATGGCCCCGGCCTGGCACGCGGCCCCTTCATCGGCCTGCAAGTGCTGCTGGGCTTCTGGGCACTGGGCTGTGTGGCCGTGCTGCTGCAGGCACTGCAAGTTGGCCTGCTGGGCCTGCCGGATCTGATGATCACCGGCCATGACTCGCATGCCAGTCTGCTCAGCTGGTATGCCGACCGCTTCTCCGCCAGCGCCGGCACGGCCCAAGCCTGGGTGATCAGCGCGCCGCTGTGGCTGTACCGCCTGGCCATGCTGCTCTGGGCCCTGTGGCTGGCCGCCTCCCTTCTGCGCTGGCTGAAATGGGGCTGGGACTGCTTCAGCGAAGGCGGGCTGTGGCGCGAGGCGCCGCCTCGCAAAGCCGCGAGCCCCAGAGGCGGCGCTGACACCTGAACCCTGCGCCAACCGCAACACCACAAGGCACACATCTTGATGAATCCAAGCACACAGCAGCCCCGCCAAGGCCAGGCCCTCTTGGGCCTGCTGGCGGCCTGCTCGGCCGGCATGCTCTGGGGCACCGGCGCCCTGGTGGTCGATGTGCTGGTCAGCCGGCACGGCTTTTCGCCCGAGAACATTTCCTTCTGGCGCTTCAGCGTCGGCGCCCTGGTCTTGCTGGCCGTGTACGGCCGGCAGATCGACTGGGTCGTGTTGAAAAGCCTGTGGCTGACCCTGGTGGCGGCCGGCGCCGCCATGGCCGGCTACGTGCTGTGCTGGTTCTTAGGGATAGAGCGCATCGGGCCTGCCGTGCCCACCTTGATTGCGCTGTGCCTGCCGCCCGTGCTGGTGACGCTGATCGGCCTGGCCCGGGGCACCGAGGCGCCGGGCCTGGGCCTGTTTGCCGCCCTGTGTGCGGCCCTGGCCGGCACGGTGATGCTGGTGCTCGGCCATGGCGCCGGCATCGATGTCGGGCACACACAAAACCTGTGGATCGGCGTTGCTTTCTCGGTGGCATCGGCCCTGCTGTACACCGGTTTCACGCTGGTGAGTTCACGCCTCTCGGTGAGCATGGGGCCGGGTCCATCGAGCGCCTGCCTCACCGTCATCGCGGCAGTGAGCACCAGCCTGTTCGCGCTGATCCGCCCTTTTCACTGGCCCGACTCGATTCCGCCGCAAGCTTGGTTCCTGTACCTGGGCCTGGTGACCGCCGCGCTGGCCTTGCTGGCCTTCAGCTGGGGCGCGGCGCGCTTGAGCCCCAGCACCCTGACCGTGGCCACCTTGATGGAGCCGCTGACCGCTGTACTGCTCTCGGCCTTGCTCCTGAACCAGAGCTTGAGGTCCAGCCAATGGCTGGGCGGCGCCTTGCTGCTGCTCAGCATCTGGGTGCTGGGGCGGCGGCAGGCCACCGTCACAGTCAAGAAGCCCGGGCAAACCCCGCCGCCCTGCGACACTTCGGGCCCATGAGCCCCCGCCAACGCCGCGTCCTTCAAGCCCTTTTGTACGAAGCCATTGCCGTGGCCATGATGGGCCCGGCCGTAGCCTGGATGTTTGCCGCGTCGCTGCAGTCCTCGGCCCTGCTGGCCCTGGCCATGTCCAGCATCGCCCTGGCCTGGAACTATGTGTTCAACGCCCTGTTCGAGCGCTGGGAGGCGCGTCAAACGGTCAAGGGCCGATCCTTGGGGCGCCGACTGCTGCACGGCATCGGCTTTGAAGGCGGGCTCGTGCTGTTCCTCGTGCCGCTGATGGCCTGGTGGCTGGACATCAGCCTGCTCGAAGCCCTGATCGCCGATCTGGCCATCCTGGCGTTTTTCTTCGTTTACGCCATCGTCTTCACCTGGGCCTTTGACCGGGTGTTTGGTTTGCCGGCATCGGCCCAGGTGGTGGCGGAATGATGGCGCAGGATCGTTCACCCTCGCTGTTGGAGCTGTTGCGCCAACAGGAGCAAGCCTTGCATGAGCCCGGCGTGCGCCGTGACGGCACGGCTTTGCGCTGCTTGCTGCACGCGGAATTCACCGAAATCGGCCGATCAGGCCGGCGCTACGACTTGCAGCAGATGCTCTCGCTCCTGCTCAGCGAGGAGCCCGATGGCGCGCCGACGCCACCTCGCATCCATGCACAAGACTTCGAGCTGCAAGTCCTGGCGCCCGACCTGGCTTTGTTGCTCTACCGCTCGGCTCATATCGACGCGCAAAAGCAGGTCCACCGCCACAGCCGACGAAGCTCGCTGTGGCAACACGTGGGCCAGGTCTGGCAGATGCGTTTCCACCAAGGCACGGCCTGCGACACCTTCGACCTCATCCACATCGCCTGAAGTTCAAACCGTCTGCGACAGCGCTTCAACCCAGCGAGAAGCCGGCCCTGCCAAGGGGAATTCCGGATGAGGCGCCCGGTACAGGGTCGGCAAACTTGCGGTGGGTCCGTTGAGTCTCCTGTCTATGTACCGGCAGGAGTTGCTGCACGGCGGTGTTGAGACCGGGGGCGAACCCGGCGCAATTCAGAGGGAGGAAACGACCATGAACATCTGTGCTTTGAGGGTCTGGGGGCGGCCGGCGTTAGGCTTTGGCGGCCGATGGCATGGCTCTCGCCTGCGCTCTGCGCTCGCTGCGTCGCTCGTGCTTGGTGCCGGCGCACTGGCCTGCCAAAGGGTCCAAGCCCAGCAAGCCGCGCCCGCCGAAGCCTCGAGCCTGCAGCGCAACGATGCGCGGTTGATGCTCGACTACCAGACTGTGCGTGTGCAGGGCGACAGTCCCATTGACCTGGTGGGCTTTCATGTCTACGTGCCGGTGACCGAGGGCATCTCCGTAGGGGCCGGACTGATGGGGCCGCTGATCGCCGGACAGTACGGGGGCTTCATGGGGGCCAGCGTCGGCGTCCAGGGGCGCTTCCGCCTGGGCGGCCCCGTCGTGGCTCTGGCGGCACTGGCGGCCGGGGGTGGCGCCGGCGGACGCAGCCCCGAGCATGCCAAGAAGCTGTCCGGCACGGGCAGCTTCGTGCGGGGACAGCTCGCACTGGGCTACGACGCCGGCGACTATTTGTTCGGCGCCGGCATGTCCAGCATCAAGTTCCGTCGCTCGCTCATCGACAGCAGCCAGCTCAATCTCTTCCTGGACATCCCCTTCAGCTACCTCAGCGGCTCCTACGCACAGCGCGGCCAGCCGCTGTCGGGCGCGGACGACCAGCGCGCCGCCCGGGAGATGGGCGAAACCATGCTGAGCGTTTCGCTGGACAACTACCACCAGCTCCGCGCCCAGGGCAGCTACACCGGCACGGTGCGCACGGGAGAGTTCCAGTTCTCGCATTTCCTGACGCCTGACCTGTTTTGGTTCGCCAATTTCGCCAGCGCCTACGCCGGCCTGCCCACCTACAACCAGCTCCTCGGCGGCGTCGGCTGGCGTTGGCGCCTGGCGCCGTCCTGGCGGCTCTACGCCCAGCTCGGCCTGGGCTCGGGCGGCTATGCGCCGGAGCAGATCAATACCGGCCCGGGCCTGCTGGTCTATCCCAAGCTCTCGGCCGAATTTGCCCTGAGCAAGAACCTGGGCCTGGCGTTTTCGGCGGGGTACCTCAGTGCGCCCAAGGGCAGCTCGCGCAACCCGACCTATGGCCTGACGCTGACCCGGCACCTGCGCTCGGGCCAGGGCGGCGACGCCGCACCGGCCCCGGCCAGCTACGAGGGCCTGCGGCTCACGCTGCTGCACCAGTCGGACACCCAGCTGCGCTTCCGCGATGTCGACCGGCCCGCCCTGCACATGCTGGGCCTGCAGATCGACATGCCCGTGAGCGAGCGCTGGTACCTGCCGCTGCAGGCCTCGGCGGCCTACACGTCCTACCTCGGTTACCCCGGCTACGCCGAGATCTTTGCGGGCCTGGGTGTACAGACGCAGCTGGCGCCCGGGGAACGCGTGCAGGCATTTGGACAAGTGATGGCGGGCGCCAATGTGCATGGCAAAGGCGCCAAGATCAACGCCGGCCTGCGCTACCTGCTGGACGAGCGCCTGGCCCTCAGCCTCAGCGGCGGCCGCATCCAGGCCCGCAGTGCCAGCGGCGGGCGCTACAGCGCCAACAACCTGGTGATCGGGCTGGACTATCGGTTTTCGGTGCCGACCCGCTGAAACGCCCACGGGAATTCGCAGTTATCTTGCCCAGTTTGTGGGCCAAGGATCGAGTGCGGCTTTGAGCAGATGGCCGCCACAGGCCACTCAAGTCCTTCCAGCTCTTTCGGGTGAAGCCAGCCATAGAAGCCAGGGCGCGGCTTGCGATCCCTTCGCCCTCATCCTCCTGGCCTGAAGCTCAAGCCGCCAACGACAACTTGCCCCGCCCCAGCAGCTCGCGCGCCAGCTCGCCGATGCGGCACAAGGCCTGAGGATGGGCGGGGCCCCAACGGCCACCGACGCTGAGGCGCAGGCAATGCTTGAAACGCGGGCCGGCGCTGAAGAGCTGGCCCGGGGCGATGCAGATGTTCTCGGCCAGGCAGGCTTCGTACAGATGAAGGGCGTCGATGCCGGCCGGCAGCTCCACCCAGAGGATGAAGCCACCGCCCGGGTCGGTGATGCGGCTGCCCTTGGGAAAGCTCTCAGCGATCAGGCGGCGCGCCAGGTCGACACGCTGGGCCAGGGTGGCACGCAGCTGGCGCAGCGCGGCCTCATTGCCTGACTGCCCCAGCAGCTCGGCCAAGGTCAGCTCCAGCACAGCGGTCTGCACACCCGACTGCACGGTCTGGATCTTGCGCAGGCCCGGTGTCCAGCGCCCTGCGGCCACCCAACCCAGACGCAGGCCGGGCACCAAGGTCTTGCTGAAGGAGCCACACAACATGACCTGGCCGCTGCGATCAAAGGACTTGACCGCGCGGCGCTTGTCCTCCTGCTCGGCCAGATCGTTGTAGACCGCGTCCTCGATCAAGGCCACATTGCGCGCCTGCACCAATTGCGCCAGGCGGCGACGGTCGGCCAGCGACATGGAGCAGCCCAATGGGTTGGACAGGGTGGGCACCAGCAAGACAGCCTTGACCGGCTGGGTCTCCAGCGCCAGCTGCAAGGCGTCGAGCGAGACGCCATGGCGCGGGTGGGTTGGAATCTCGAGGGCCCGCAGATGCAGGCTCTGCAGAATCTCCAGAAAGCCGAAGTAGGTCGGCGATTCCAGCGCCACCACATCGCCCGGCTGGGTCACCGCTTGCAGGCACAGGGTGATGGACTCCAGACAGCTGTTGGTCATGATGATGTCATCGGCCTCCAGCTCGCAGCCCATGCCCAGCGCATGGCGGGCCACGGCACGGCGCACCGCCTCCTGGCCGCTGCCCAGCTGGTAAGTGCAGAGCAGATCGCGGTGCCGCTGCACGGTGCGGATCAAGGCCCGGCGCACACGCTCCTGGTCGAACAACTCGGGCTCGGGGGCGGCAGCGCCGAAGCTGATGATGTCGGGCGCCACCGACAGGCGCAGCACCTGCTGGCCGAGATCGTCCAGCTGCACCTTGCGCGACAGCCGGCTCGGGCGCGAGGTCTGAGGCTCTGGCAAGGACTTGGGTCGCTGGGCCACGAAATAGCCCGAGCGCGGCCGCGCCTGGATCAGCAAAGCATCCTCCAGCCAGCGGTAGGCCTGCACCACCGTGGACTGCGAGACCTGCTGCTGCCGGGCCAGCTCGCGCACCGAGAGCATGCGTTCGCCACGCGCCAGGGTGCCGGCCCGGATGGCGCGAGCCAGCTTTTCAGCCAGCTGCACATAGAGCGCGGGCTGCCGGCCGGCTTCGCCGAGGGCTGCTTCGCCGGGGTCCTGAGGGTCGCGTTGGTCGTGCGGGTCGTGCGGGTCGGCTGCGTTCATCGCCCTATTCTGAAGGCTGCACAGCATTCCATGGCCATACAGATGCGGGTTTGTACGGGCAGTACAGCACCGCTTTCCAGCGCTCTGTACGGTACAGATCGGCCTGGCCTTGTGGCTGTTGTGCCAGCCTTGGCCTGCCTAAGCTGAGCGCCATGGACACCACCTTCCGAACCGCACCACAAACCGCGCTGCCAGGTTCACAGCCGCAAACCCAAGACCTGATGCCGAAGCAAGCCTGCCAGCTGCTGCAGCTGCACCGCCACGAGAGCGCCCGTCTGCAAGTTCTGCGCGGCCAGCTCTGGCTGACCGAGGAGGGCCGGCTCGAGGACAGTCACCTGCGAGGCGGCGAGCAAGTCCTGCTGCTGGGACCAGGCCGCTTTCACTTGGGCGCACTGGGGCCGGAGGGCTGCCGCATCCAGTTGCTGCGCAGCTCGCGCTGAGGCGGGATGCGCGTGACGTCCGAGCCATGGCTCTGGCGCGCAAGGCAGATCAATGTCTCGGAGGGGCTGGCGCTACAAGGGATGCGCGCCCCGTGTCACAGTGACATCGCCTGCTCAAGTGGCGCGCCCAAGCTGCTGCGCCAGCCATGGATGCGCTCCGGCTTCAATGACCGGCTCTGCCAAAAGAAGCCCGTCGGCATTGGATCGCCAGGGGCAGCAAGGTGCCCATTGCGGGTATTCACTTGCGCTCTGTGAATCTCCACAATCGGCGGCGGATTCAACCGGTCGTTCACAGAAAGCCTGCCACGGCACCGCGCGGGTACCTTCGCGCCATTCGGTGCCCAGCGTGTACTTGTGATGCAGAGAGAAGCCCGCCACCAGCTGCTCGAAATGCGCCGTCATGTCCAGCGCTGCCTTGTAAAGTGGCAGATGTTCGTAGCGGGCCATGAGCCCTGCCCAAAAAGTTTGTGCGGTTGGGGGCTAGCGCCCCCAACGCACCGAGAAGGACGCGAAGCCCTCGATGCGCCGAAGCCTCAAGCTGGCCGCCTTCTGCGTGCCACCACCGTCGCGCCCAATGCCAGCAGTGCCAGTGCCAGCGTCTGTGGCTCTGGTACAGAGGCGGCCACATCAACGGGGCGCACAGCCACGGCATACGACGCATTGGTCTTGAGGTTCCCGAGCTGGGTGCCGACGGTGGTGTAGAAGCTCCAGGTGCCGACCGACACGCCGCCGTGATACCCCACCTGCTCCGTACCGGACCAGTAGGCGCCGGACCCCACATTGCTGAACAGGGCCAAGTTGGCGATCTGCTCGGCCGTGTCGCCCACCTGATTCAGGACGGACTCACCGCCCTTGTTGCCCAGCTTGGTGACGAACAGACCACTCAGTTCACCGCCGGTGCAGCCCTGTCCGTAATACACAGAGCCGACAGCGCTGCTGCAGCTCGTGTCTGCGAGGTTGAGCGTGGGCAGGCGCCAATCGTTGTGGCCGGCATAGTTGCTCGTGTTCAGAGTGGCAATCCAGGCGTTGGCTGCAGCCCAGGTCATTCGGCCACCCAAATTCATGTTGGAGGTCCACTCCAGATGGGTGCTGCTGTCGAGCACACCGAGGCCATTGTCCACCAGCGTCATCGGCGATGCCTGCGACGTACCGGCCAGCGCCAGCATCGCGGCCGCAGCCGTCCATGTCTTCAATGCTTTCATAGGGTGACTCCTTCAGTTTGGTGACTTGCAAATGTGCTGTGTGTAGGGGGCAAAACTCGTTCCACCGCCATCGGAGGCGGAAACCTTTTCAAACAACGGCGTCGCGTGATATCTGGTTTTTGATCGCGGGCAAGGTCCAGGAAAAGTCGACACTGCTTGAGTCGCCACGGCCTTGCCGCCGCATTGCGCAGCAGCCACGGTGACCTGTTGGAATGCGCATGCGAACGGCAGCTTCATGGCAGGGGAAAATTCGTGCTCGCTAACAAGATGGTGACGCAGCCCAGAGCAGGCGNAATTGCCGCCATGAGTACGCCCCATGTCCTGCTGATCGACGATCACGCTAGGTTCCGGTCCGGGCTGAAACGAGTGATCGCTTCTGCGCTGGCTGAGACGGTTAGCTCTGCTTCCGGGCCAGCTCTGCATGGACTGACTGCTTGCTGGTGAGCAGCGGGCCGTTCGTGAGCGCCAATGAGATTGGTGACGCAGCCCAGAGCGTTGATCACGATGCCTGTGTTTTGGTCACTGTGGCGAGCTCAGAGCCGGCACTTCAGTGCATCACGATTGCCTTGCGACGGCGACGCGCGACCGTGCCCATCAAGGCCAAGCCGGCCATCAGCATGGCGTATGTCGATGGCTCGGGCACAGCAGCCGTCACGCTGATGGTGCCCTTGGTGTAGAGCTGCGAATAGTCGAGCTTGGTGCNTCACGATTGCCTTGCGACGGCGACGCGCGACCATGCCCATCAAGGCCAAGCCGGCCATCAGCATGGCGTATGTCGATGGCTCGGGCACAGCAGCCGTCACGCTGATGGTGCCATTGGTGTAGAGCTGCGAATAGTCGAGCTGGGTGCCTGCGGCCAGTTGCAGGCCGCTGGCGTCGATGCTGCCAAAGTGACCCTGCAAGCTGCCCCAGTCCAGCAAGTCAAAGCTCTGTCCCGCCTGGGCGACGAAGCTGCCCACCGAACCGAGCTTCAAGGTGCCGCCCAATTGAAGCTTGCCCGCCACGCTGTAGTGGCTGTAGCTCAGGGCTTGCAGCCCGGGGTTGTCGGCGCAGGCGCTGGTGCAAGCCGCAGTGCCACCGATGAGCGTTGTGAACACATTGCTTGAGTCAAAGCTCACCGCGCCGGCATCGCTGGCCAGGCCCGGCAGCGCAGCGCCTAAAGAGAAGCTCTTTTGGTAGATCTTGGTGCCCGTCCCGGTGAAGATCGCGCCGGTGAGCTGGTTGACGGCGCCTTGAAACAGAACGGTGGAGTTGGCAGACACGTCCAACTGGCCGCCCATGAAGTCGGCACTGTTCAAGAAGACGGCCAATGCTGGGCCCGACACTGCCACGCGGCCACCGGCGGTGTTCGAGAAGTCACCCGACACGGCCAGTGTCGAGCCGCTCACCAGCAACTGCCCGTTGTTGACGATGGCCTGCCCCGCCGCCGTGGCCGTGAGGCTCGCGGGATTGAAAAAGTCGCTGCCCGAGACATTGATGGTGCCGTCGTTGCGCAGCGTGCTGCCGCCCAGGCTCGAGTTACGCGTCAGCGCCACAGTGCCTTGATTCGACACGGCGCCGCCGGCTTGAAGGTTCGTGACGACCAAGGTGCCGCCGCTGCCATTCGTCAGCCCACCGCCGAAGCTGCCGCTTGCCACTTGCAACGTGCCGGCGCCGAGCCGGGTCAGCCCGCCAGTGCCGGTAACCGGCTGGTCCAGCGTCAGCGTCGCGCCCGCGTCCACCACAAAGCTGCCACCGCCCGCATTCAGCTGCACGCTCTTGGCCAGGTTGAAACTGTTGGCGCCCACGGACAGGGTGCCACCTTCAAAGCTCACANGCTTGCCACTTGCAACGTGCCGGCGCCGAGCCGGGTCAGCCCGCCAGTGCCGGTAACCGGCTGGTCCAGCGTCAGCGTCGCGCCCGCGTCCACCACAAAGCTGCCACCGCCCGCATTCAGCTGCACGCTCTTGGCCAGGTTGAAACTGTTGGCGCCCACGGACAGGGTGCCGCCGTCAAAGCTCACGCCGCCGGTACCCAGGTTGGCTGTGGACGCGATTTGCACGCGGCCCGCATTGATCTGGGTGCCGCCGCTGTAGGTGTTACTGCCGGTCAAGGTCAGCGTGCCCGAACCCTGTTTGGACAGCAAGCCGCCGGCACTTTTCATGGCCGAGGCCAGCGTGACGTTCTGGCCGTTGGTGTCGATGTTGTAGAGCTGGTTGGCTGCTTGGCTGAAGGTGCGTGAATAGTCGGCAGTATCAGCAGCGCTGTATTGCAGTACGCCACCCGCAAAGCTCAAGGCATTGGCGCCGAGTGCACCACCGGCCAGTTGCAGGCTGGTGCCGTCACCCAATGTCAGCGTGCTTGCCACCTTCAAGGTCCTGCCGGCGCTCAGTCGCAGCGTGGCGTCCAGCAGACCGGCCCCGAGGCTGGCATCCCCGGAATACGCCAGGGCACCACTGGCCCAGTTGAATGATCCACCCTTTGAAACATTCCCGCTGCCAATTTGCAATACACCGCGGTCCAGCGTGATCGCGCCAAACGGCCCAAGCGTCAGCGTCGCGGCCTTCACGGTGCCCGAATCGAGAATGCTCAGCGTACTCGCGCCGACGGTTCCAACGTCGAGTGTTCCGTTGTTCCAAAAAGAATTGGCGCCTGTGACCGTGGCATCCCCCGTAGCCGAGTTGGACGATCCCGGCGCCGAGCCGATATACCCGTGCAAATCACTGACCCCTGCACCGCTCAGAATTTGCAAGATGCCACTGGATCTGAAGCCAACGACGAGGGTGCCATTGCTTGAATTCAACTGAGATCCCGTGCCGACGACCTGAACTGCACCCCGTGATGCATCGCCGATATAGGCCATCGTTCCCCAATCGACCCGGCCGCCCCCATCGATATAAAGCTGTCCTGCGCTGCTCGTTCCTACCGAAAGCGAATCACTGATCGTCCATTGCGAGCCAGCGCCCCTGACATTGACACTGCTGAGGTCCAAAATAGCAGGGCTACGGTCGAAGCCGATCTCTGCGACCGCATTCGCAACCGACCCGCCGCTGCCAATATTAAGAACTCCGGAGCCTGGGGAGCCGATAAAAATGAGGCTGGCATTCAATCGTGAGCCAGCGCCGGTGACATTGACGGTATTGCTTCTACCATTGGCAGCACTGATTAAAATTGCGTCCGTCGTAACGGAACCGCCGTCCTCAATATTCAGCAAAGCCCTGCTAGGGGAGCCATTTCCACCAAGGTAGATAACATGCCCGCGACTATCCCAGTGCGAATTGGCTCCTGAGATTGTTACCACACCTCTGGCGCCATCCTGGATGCCAATATAGGTCGTGTCATGGCTTTCAAGAGTGCCTCCGCTCGAGACATTTATGGTCCCAGTGCCGCCAACGCCAACATAGAGTCCACCCGTACTCCACTTTGAGCCGCTTCCTGTCACATTTACAACGCCAGTTGCGCCTGCGTCAAATCCCAATCCTGCGGCATTGCTTGTAACCAGGCCATTGTTGGTGATTCCCAGAATGCCGGAACCGCCCTGACCAATGAGGAGGGTCTTATTAGTAACCCATGTGGAGCCCGCCCCGTCAACGCTGACGGTGCCCGTGGAGCCACTGTTCACGCCCAGTTGGCTGCCTCCGTCGTTCACCACACTCCCGCTCAGTATGCTGAGGGTGGCCGTGCCGGATACACCAAGTTGGCGGTCAGTACTCTGGTTGTTGACCGTGATGTTGCTTGCCAAGGTAAGGTTGGCACCGTCGCCCAGGGCCACAGCGCCATTGAATGTCATCCCCTTGCTACCGCCTTGCCAAACGCTCTTCCCCTGCACCGTCATACCCAGGTTGAGGGTTTGCAGATTGCTGCTCTTATTCTCAAGGACGGAACCTGACAAGTTGCTCAAGGTGAGCGCATTGCCGCTCAAGGTGAACGCACCGGCACCCGCGGCGAAGGTCAGGCTGTTGACTGACAGGTTGGTAATATTGTTGCTATTGCTGAGACGCGTATTGCCTGCAAATATCAACGCGTCGCCGTTCAAGGGCGCGCGAGGGGAACCCCAGTTTGAGATACTGTCCCAGTTGTTGTCAGACAGCGCTCCGCCGTTCCAGGTTCTGGTTGCCGCAATACCTGGGGCGAATGCCATAAGCAGGCTCAGGGCCAGCAAGCTCTTCGCAGGCAGATGACGTGTGGTATTTGACGTGGCTTTTGCCATGGCGCGGAACTCTCTCAAGCAGGGTTGGTTTTTTGTGAAGACCTGGCGACGCAGAACTGGCGTCAACTCAGCTCCTCTTTTTGTCAAATCGATGATAGTGATGCCGCACCGGCGCTGAACTGGTCCATTTAGACCAGAGCCCCCCCGCAATCGGGGTGGTGTAATTGCCGCCATGAGTACGCCCCATGTCCTGCTGATCGACGACCACGCAATGTTCCGGTCCGGGCTGAAACTGGTGATTTTGTCGGCGATGGCTGAAGCGGTCATCCATGAAGCGGGCTCGCTTCAAGAGGCCGTCGACGCCACGCCCGACCGCCTGGATGTGGTGCTGCTGGACATCCACCTTCGGGGCCTGAGCGGGTTGGAGGGCCTGGTGCTGCTCAAGCGCAAATGGCCAGAGGTGCCCGTGCTGATGGTGTCGTCTCAAACCGAGCCCGAGACCGTGCGCCTGGCGCTGGCCCGGGGCGCCGCGGGCTTTGTCTCCAAAGCCGAGACGGCTGACCACATCGTGCAGGCCATCTGCAAGGTCTTGCAAGGCCCGCCTGCCGAAGGACTGCCCTCGGCCATCCATCCGCCCCCCGCCCGGAGCCTGACGCCGCGCCAGTGCGAGGTGCTGGACCTGTTGAACCAGGGCCTGAGCAACAAGCTCATGGCGCGCCGCTTGGCACTTTCCGACAATACCGTGCGCCGCCATGTGCAGGACATCCTGGAATTCTTCGACGTGGGCAGCCGCGCCGAGGCGGTGGCGGCAGCGCGGCAGCAGCGACTGATCGGTTAGCGGAAGAAGTGTTGAATCTGCGCCGCCCATGAGGACGAGAGTGCTTCACTTTGCGCTCGTGAAAATCCTGGTGGAACAATTGCGTCTCTTGCTGGATAGCATCGGCACGTCGGTGTTGCCGGCGGTTCTGCTCGGAAAAAAATACAGGTCACTACATGCCAGCGTTGCCTCCCCTGACTGACAGTAAAAGTACTGCTGACAAAGTTCTCATACAGCAGGTACAGGCGCTTGAAAGAGCATCGACAGGCGCCAGAGTAGCGACCTTCATCCAGGGAGCAGCAGCAAGTTGGCTGTGCCGGCACGACGCCAATCAATGGCTTTTACTCGCGTGGTTAACGGCGCAGGTCATTTTCAACATTTCTGCGGTCTCGCGAACCTTGTATTTGCGCCGACAGCCCTTGGATGCGAGCAACGCGCTTCAACGACTGCGCGTTTCTACGGCTCTGCCGACCATCAATGGTCTGCTGTGGGCAGCGGGTATATGGATCATGTGGGTTCCGGACAATTTGGAACTACAGCTCTTGCTCATCCTTGTCATTGCCGGCATATCCCAGGGCTCGCTTCAGACATTGAAGGCACACCTGCCTGCGCTTTTCCGTTTTTTCATTCCCTGTGTTGGAAGTATCGTGGTCATGGCGTTCGCTTACCCCGGCCCGTACAGCCTGAATATTGGGGTAGGCACAATCCTTTACATGGCCTGGTGCATCGGCTTCGGCATCACGGCCCACCGCGAATTCTTGGAGTCGATTCGCAAAAACTTCGAATTCGAAGAATTGTCAATCAGTCTGCAGGTGCAAAAAGACATTGCGGAGTCTGCCATCCAAGCCAAATCACGATTTTTGGCCGCTGCAAGTCATGACCTGCGCCAACCGATTCATGCGCAGGGCCTGTTTCTGGATGTGTTGCAACGCACGAACTTGAGCTCCGCACAGCATGAACTGGTGGCGAGCGCTGCCGCGGCGTGCAGCGCATCTGCAGAGATGCTCAACACCTTGTTGGATTTTTCTCGGATCGAAGCCGGTGTGATTAAGCCGCAAATTCGGGCATTCATGGTGCAGCCGCTACTGAACAAAATCGAGCGCGAGTTCGCCCAGCAGGCCGACGCAAAGGGCCTGGAATACCGATCACGCGAGAGCGCATTGGCTGTGCATTCAGACCCGGCGCTGATTGAGCTGATCCTGCGCAATCTGGTTTCCAATGCCATCCGCTACACCGAGCGCGGCGGACTCCTGGTGGCCTGCAGGCGCCGCGGCAGCCAAGTTGTGCTGGAGGTTTTCGATACGGGTATCGGCATCGAGGCCTCGCAGCAACGTGCCGTGTTTCGCGAGTTCCATCAGCTCGGCAACCCGGAGCGTGACCGGACCAAGGGGCTGGGGCTCGGGCTGGCCATTGTGGATGGCCTGGCCCGCACCTTGGGGCACGCACTGTCGCTGGACTCCCGGAGGGCGCGTGGCAGCGTGTTCCGATTGGCGGTGCCGCTGGCCACCGAAGCCCCCGCAGCAAGGCCCGCGCCGGCCGAACCGCGCATGGCACAGCCGCTGCGCCTGCGGGTGCTGGTGGTGGACGATGATGAATCGGTGCGCCAGAGCATGCAGCATCTCCTGCGCGATTGGGGCTGCGAGTGCCACGCCGTTGAGTCCATCGAAGATGCGCTGAGCCTGGCGCGCGGCTGGGTGCCCGAAGTCGTCATCAGTGACTACCAGTTGCGCGACCAGCGCACCGGCGTTGAAGTGATCGAGGCCTTGCGCGCGGCGGTCGGGCGCGGTCTGCCCGCCTTGTTGATCACTGGCGACACCGCGCCACAGCGCCTGCGCGAAGCCGTGGGCAGCGGGCTGCCACTGCTGCACAAGCCCGTGTCACCCAGCCGGCTGTACCGCGAGTTGGTCACGGTGGTGCCGTGCTGATTTCTGCGATCCAGGCTTGAAGGCAGCTTTTGCCTCAACAGGCCCTGGGAACTGAAGCTCCTTGACCAGCACGAAGCAGCCATCGACAACGAAAGCGCCGGCGGCTCGTACAAGTCGAGAATTGAACTCCGATGATTGTTTGGCCGGGAGACGAGCCTCAGCTTTCAGGTAGTTCACTACGGGATAGGCGAGGACAGCTTTGGGCATATTGCAGCCGGCCATTCTTCGCACCCGAATGACCGAAGCCACCGAAAGCGGTAAGCCGCTCAGCACCACGGAGTCCAAGGTCTGCAAGCGATCCAATTCAAGGGCGACACATGGGATGCGAGCGTGCTGGCCTGCCTGGACTCGACTGACGAAAGGAAGGCCGTCTGCACCGGCTGTCGGCACGCGCCGCAGGCGCTCATGAGAGGACACCAAGCACGGCGCACAACCTGCGAAGCTCACCACGCTTTGATGCCCTAGGGGATGAGCGGCCGAGTGCAGGTGCTAGGGGTTGGTCAATTGTCCTGGCCACCCGATGATGGTCCCGCACTGCAAGACCGGCCTGGGCCGGCTCCGCAGACCACTGACCCCCCATCACCCGGAGCCCCACCGCCATGACTCTTGCCATCACTGCCGAACACCTGGCCCTGATCGCCGGCCGCAAGACCGCGCTGATGCCGGCCTTGGCTGAGTGGATGAACACCTTGTGCCCGCAGTACCAGATCGACACGGCCCAGGAGTTCGCGCATTTCCTGGCCCAGGCCTGCCACGAGACCGACCATTTCAAAACCTTGCGCGAGTACGCCTCGGGCAATGCCTATGAAGGCCGGGCCGACCTGGGCAACAGCCAGCCGGGCGACGGCGCGCGCTTCCGCGGCCGCGGCATCTTCCAGACCACGGGCCGGGCCAACTACCTGCAGCTGGGCATCAAGAAGGGCTCGCGCGATCTGTTCATCAAGCAGCCCGAGCTGCTGGAGAGCGCCGAGATGGCGGTCTGGAGCGCCTGCGAATACTGGCTGACCCGCAACCTCAACGACGCCGCCAACCACCCCGACAGCGACCGCCTGAAGAAGAAGTACCGCGGCAGCGTGCTGGATCTGTCACCCGTCGAGTTCATCAGTTACACGGTCAACGGCGGCAACCGCGGCCTGGAAGAACGCAAGGCCTTCTATGCCAAAGCCTTGGATATCCTGAGCCAGGCCGAGAGCGCCAGCCTCAGCCGCGCCATGCCGGCCGCCGCGCTGGCGCCGAAGAAGAAAGACAAGAAAGCCAGCGTGGCCCAGCCTGCCAAGCCCGAAAAATCTACCAAGGCGGGCAAACCCTCCAAAGAGGCCAAGCCTGCCAAAGCCGAGAAGCAAGCCGCGGCCAAACCCAAGGCCGCCGTGCGAACATCGAAGCGCAAGCACTGAATCAGGAGCCCTCCCCCATGAGCAGCATGAGCCGCGTCACCGGCATCGGTGGCATCTTCATCAAGTCCGCCCAGCCCGAACTCATGCGCGCCTGGTACCAGCGCCATCTGGGCATCCCCATCGAGACCTGGGGCGGCAGCGCCTTTCGCTGGCGTGGCGAGCACAACCCCGAAGGCCAGGGCAGCACGGTCTGGAGCATCTTCGAAGCCAGCAGCCGCTACTTCGACCCCAGCACGGCGCCCTTCATGGTGAACTACCGCGTCGCCGATCTGCACGCCTTGCTGGCCCAGTTGCGGGCCGAGGGCTGCACGGTGGACGAGAAAGTGGATGAGTCCGAGTACGGCAAGTTCGGCTGGGTCATGGACCCCGACGGCAACCGCATCGAACTCTGGCAGCCGCCCGCGGGGCAGTAAGCTCGAGCTTCAGCGCGGGCTGGACGCGCCCGGGGCTGCCGCGGCCGGCTCCGCCAGCTTGCGTGCCGGGCTGACGTTGACGTCGCCGGTGATGGCGCGCTGGGCTGATCGTTCGGCGATCTGCGCCACGGCGCCGAGCAGGAAGCGGTTGTCGAACATGCGGCCGACATCGTTGGCCGGTGACTTGGGGTCGAAGTACTTGATGTTGTCCCGGCGCAGTTCGCGCTTCTTGACCTCCAGAGTCTTGGCATCCAGGGTCAGGGTCTGCATATACATATAAACCGCCACAAAGATGGAGCTGGCCTCCTTCTCGCCGGTGTTGGGGTCCAGGGTGACATGGTCACCGTCGGGCGTGATGGCGCTGACGCTGAGCTCACCCGTGCCAAGGTCCTCCAGAGCCTGGCGGCGCAGCGGCTGCACATAGATGCCGATACCGGCCAGCTTCTCGCCCATGCCCTTGACCGAGGGCATGGTCCACTTGGGCAGTACGGCGATGATCTCGTCCCATTGCTGACGCGCGGGCACGGCGCGCAGATGCTCGATCAAGAGCGCCTCGATGCGCGCTTCGCGCTGCATCCGGCGCGCATCGTCGATCTGTGCCGCCTCGGCCCCTTCGGGCAGCCAGTCCAGCAGCACGCGTTGGCTGTCGGGCTCGGTCTGCGCCAGGCCCTGATCGAGCCCGCTGAGCACCATGCGGTTGAGCAGGCGCGGGTCGAACTTGATCTCGCGGCGCGTATAGGGCTCCATATGGCTGCCCACGCTGGGCCGCTGGCGGACGATGGTGATGCGGTCGCCGATGGCCGAGATCAGGGCCACGGTGCGCGCAGCCGAAGCCGCGGGTGCTGCTGCTACAGCGGGCAGCTGCGCGGCCGGGCCGGCGGGGACAGCCGGGACGGCAGTTTGGGCCCATGCTGGCGCTGCAGCAGCCACGCAGCTCATGGCCAGCAGGGCGCGGCGAAGTTTTGAGAAACGAAACAGCTCTTGCGGCATGGATGACAACCCTCCCTCGGGTCTTGGTGTTATGGCTGCGCGATCGTACAGGCCCGCAGCGTGCTTGCAGCGGCTGCCCTAACCCTCGCCGCCCTCAGCTCACCCTTTCAGCTCAGCGTTTCAGATCGGCCTCGTTCAACACCGTCGGCATGGGCAGGCCCGCGAAAGCCGCCAGCAAATTGTCCACCGCGAGATTGCACATGGCCCGGCGCGTCGGCACAGACGCACTGGCGATGTGCGGTGTCAGCACAAGCGTGTGGCAGGCCAGCAAATCGGGGTGCACATGCGGTTCGCCCTCAAAGACATCGAGGCCGGCCGCCGCCAGTTGCCCTTGCTGCAGGGCACGTGCCAAGGCCACATCGTCCACCACGCCACCGCGCGCAATGTTCGTCAGCGTGGCGCTGGGCTTCATCAGGGCCAGGTCAAGCGCTGCCACCAGATGGTGGGTGGCCGGGGTGTAAGGCACGACGATGACGAGGTGGTCGGCCTCGCGCAGCAGTGCCTCCTTGCTGACCCAGCGGGCACCGATCGGCGCCTCCTGCTCGGGCGCGAGCCGGCTGCGGTTGTGATAAATCACCTTCATGCCGAAGCCCAGGGCGCCGCGCCGGGCGATCGCCTGGCCGATGCGGCCCATACCCAAAATGGCCAAGGTGCTGCCGTGGATGTCAGCGCCGGCGAACAGGTCCACGCGCCACTGCTTCCAGTCGCCGCGGCGCAGGTAATGCTCGCTCTCGCTGATGCGCCGTGCGGCGGCCATCATCAGAGCGAAACCAAAATCGGCCGTGGTTTCGGTCAGCACATCGGGCGCATTGCTGACGCGCACGCCGCGCGCGCTGCAGGCGGGCAGGTCCACATTGTTGTAGCCCACCGTCATCAGGCTGATGACGCGCAACTCGGGGCAGGCATCGAGCAGCTCGGCCGTGATTTGCTCGGTGCCAGAGGCGAACAGACCGGCCTTGCCCTGCAGGCGCTGGCGCAGCGCCTCGGGGCTCAGAGGCTGGTCGTCGTCGGCATAGTCGAGCTCAAAGGCCTGGTCCAGGCGCGCTGCAATGTCGGGAAAGATCCGGCGCGCCAACAGCACCTGGGGCCGGGTCGGGGCAGCAGCCTTGCTCATGGCCAGCCCGGCTCAGCGATAGAAACGGGTGAACTCAGCCACCGGAGCGCGCTCGGTCAGCAGGCTGTTCTCCACAGCTGCTGGGTCAGCGTGGCCCAAGGCCATGCCGCAAACCACCATCTGGCCGGGGGCCAGCTGCAGTTCCTCGGCAATCAGGCGGTGGAACTGGGTGAAGGCCGCCTGAGGGCAGGTGTGCAGGCCGCGGCCGCGCGCCGCGATCATCACGTTTTCCAGGAACATGCCGTAGTCCAGCCAACTGCCTTGCTGCATCAAGCGGTCGATGGTGAAGATCAGGCCCACGGGCGCATCGAAGAACTGGAAGTTGCGCGCATGTTGGGCTTGCATGCGGGCCTTGTCGGTCTTGGCGATGTCGAGCAGGCCGTACAGATCCCAACCGACCTTGCGCCGGCGGTCGATGTAGGGCGAGACCCACTCGGTCGGGTAGTAGGCGTATTCCTCCGTGTGCTTCGCCAACTCGGCCGGGTCGAGGTAGGCCGCCTGGATGCGGTCCACCAAGCGCTGCCGCGCCGCGCCGGTCAGCACATGGACCTGCCAGGGCTGGGTGTTGGTGCCCGAAGGCGCCCGGGACGCCACGTTCAGGATCTCCTCGATCTGGCTCTCCGGCACCTCGATGGGCAAGAACGCGCGCATGGAGCGCCGGCTCACGATGGCGGTGTCGACGGCGACGGTGTCGGCGGGCGTGGGTTGCTGGAACAGGTTGGGTGAGGTCATAAAGCGCGCGCAGCGTCCTGGTGGGCAAAAGACAAAGGGCAAGGGACGTACCGGACTGGAATGGGCCGGCGGTTTGGGCGAAATTCAACCACAAAGAAACAATGCGCGCGGCCGCAGCCTTCAGCGCACCCGCCAGCACGACCAGGCCCGCACCGCTTCGTTCAGCGTGTTGGCCTGCACCGCGACTGTGCTGGCGATGTCGTGGCCATAACCGCCGGCCATGCTCAGGGCGACAGGAATGCCACGCTCGCGCAGGGCCGAAAGCACACGGCGGTCGCGTTCCGCCAGGCCAGCGCTCGTCAGCTTGAGCCGACCCAACCGGTCGCCCTCGTGAGGGTCGGCTCCAGCCAGATAGAAGGCCAGGCCGGGCTGGGTGCGGCCGGCCGTGTGGCGAGCCCAGATCTCTTCCAACGCGCGGTCGAGCGCCTCCAGATACGGCACGTCGCTGCAGCCGTCGGGTAATTCCACGTCGAGGTCGCTGCGTTCCTTGCGGGCCGGGAAATTTTTGGCGCCGTGCATGGAGAAGGTGAACACGCTGTCGTCGCCTTCAAAGATGGCGGCCGTGCCATTGCCTTGGTGCACATCGAGGTCGATGACGAGCACGGGCAGCGTTTCTGTATGACCCAGCTGCTGCCACTCCCGCTGCATCAGGCGGGCGGCTACCGCCACATCGTTGAACACGCAATAGCCCGAGCCGCGGTCGGCAAACGCATGGTGGGTGCCGCCGGCCATATTGGCGGCCACGCCCTCGGCCAGGGCGGCGCGGGCGGCGGCGATGCTGGCGCCGACCGAATGCAGCGAGCGCGTCGCCATCGAAGGCGACCAGGGGAAACCGATCTCGCGCTGCTGGGCCGGGCTGAGTTCGCCGCGCAGCACCGCATCGATATAGCTCGGGGTGTGCACCAAGGCCAAGTCGGCCGCGCTCGCGGCCGGCGCAGCACACATCTGCAGCAAGCCGGGGTCGGCCTCGAAATGCTCGCGCAGCAGGCGGTACTTGCTGGCCGGAAAACTGTGGCCCGGCGGCAGGGCCAGACTGTGGGCGTCGGAATGAAAGGCCTGCATGGGGGGAGAGAGTAGCCGCAGCGGCTTTCCGCCGCTGTCATGGGGCTGTCACCGCCAGGCGCCAAGCTGAAGCCGAAGGCAGGAATTCCGGGTGGCACCCCTAATTTGTTGCACCGCAGCAAATAACACTTGCAATGCCGCTCGACATCCCTATACTTCGTTTTGTTGCAGTGCAACATTAAACGCTGTCGAACGATTTCATCCATCGAATCAACGGGGGTCACCCCCCACAAGGAGTGCTCCATGCTGACTACAGAACAAATCATCGCCGCCCACAAAGCCAATGTCGAAACCCTGTTCGGTCTGACCAACAAGGCTTTCGAAGGCGTGGAAAAGCTGGTCGAGCTGAACATGCAAGTGGCCAAGACCGCCCTGGGCGAAGTGGTGGAATCCACCCAAGCCGCCCTGTCGGTGAAGGACGCTCAAGAACTGCTGGCCCTGCAAAGCGCCCTGCTGCAGCCGAGCGCCGAGAAGGCCGCTTCCTACAGCCGTCACCTGTACGACATCGCCACCAGCACCAATGCCGAAGTGGCCAAGGTCGCTGAAGCCCAGATCGCCGACATCCAGTCGAAGTTCTCGGCCGTGGTCGAGAACGCTGCCAAGAACGCACCGGCCGGTACCGAAAACGCCGTCGCTCTGGTGAAGAGCGCTGTGGCCGCCGCCAACAACGCTTTTGAAACCGTGCAAAAGGCTGCCAAGCAAGCCACCGAAGTGGCCGAAGCCAACTTCGAAGCCGCCACCAACAGCGCCGTCAAGGCCAGCCAGACCGCCACCCGCGCTTCCAAGCGCGCTGCCGCCTGAGCGACATCAGTTGTCTCCTCGGCACCGATGAAGCCAGCCCAGCCTGGCTTCTGACCCTGCCCTTCAAGCCCAGCATTCGCTGGGCTTTTTTTCGTCTGTTTGCAAAGTCAGCTGCCGGCACAAAGCAGCCGAATGCAAAAGGCAACCACGGAGGCACAGAGGCACAGAGAAATACAAAGCCGAATTGGTTTTTGCTCTGTGCCTCCGTGCCTCTGTGGTTGCAATTGAATTTCCGCTTCGTGCCGAATCCGGTCAACAGAAGCAATCGACTGGCCTTGCCGAATCTCAGCCCTGCCCCGCCAACACCCCCGGCTGGTCGAGTTGATCGGCCACCAGTTCCAGGCGCAGCAGCGGGTTGTCCAACTGCATCAGGCGCTGGCGTTCCTCGGGAGGCAGGGGCAGCAGCTCGCACCAGCGGTTGGCCAGCCAGCCGCTGTCATCCCAGCGATAGGGCGGCTGCATCGGCACATCCACGGCCGCGGCACCTTGCTCCAGGCTGTGCAGCAGGCTTTGCAACAAGGCGGCGGTAGGTTTGAGGTCGGCTGGTACGGCCACGGCCGCATCGTCGGCCAAGGTCTCGATCTGACCGACCCAGAGCCCACCGGGCAGGCAGTCGCTGCTCAGCAGACGAAAACGCCGGGTGCCGCGGCAGCGGATGCGCAGGAGCCCGGCTTGCACCGTCTCGCAATGCTCGATCTGCGCCAAGGTGCCCACGCTCTGGAAGCGTTCTTGCACAAAGGCTTCACCGCGCGCCGGGTCACGCCGCCGCACCTCGCCGCCTTCCAGCAAGCTCAGCACACCAAATGGCCGGCCTTCGCGCCAGCAGCGCTGCACCATGTCGAGGTAGCGCGGCTCGAAGATCTGCAGCTGCAGATAGCCCTCGGGAAAGAGCACGGACTGCAGCGGAAACAAAGGCGTGGCAGATTCGTTGATCACGGGCGGTGCACCTTGGGCCAGGACGCGGCGCCGCCGGCAGCCGCGCCGGTGGCAAGGCCCCAAGCCTAGCCCAGACCGGCAGCAAATCCGGCCGCAAGGGCCTAACGCGACTTTTCAGCGATGCGTGCGCGCAACTGCGGCAGCGCCGCCTGAGCGGCCTCGCGGCCCGCCTGGATGGAGCGACGGCGGGCGCTGAAATCGGCACTGCCAACGCCGTCCAGCTTGGGGCGAATCAGCACATCGGCCTCACGCAGCTCAAAGTTATTGATGCTGCGGCCCATGATGGAGAAGGTCTGCATCAGCATGGGAATGGCGCCCGTGCCCGGCTTTTCCTCCGGCGGCGAGGAGATGTCGACCGCGATCACCAACTCGGCGCCCATCTGGCGCGCATAGCGCACCGGCACCGGCGCGACGAGGCCACCGTCCACATAGTCGCGACTGCCAATGCGCACCGGCTGGAACACCGCCGGCACCGAGCTGGACGCGCGAACCGCCACCCCGGTGTCACCGCGGCGGAACAAAGTGCCCGAGCCGTCGGACAGGTCGGTGGCGACCACGCCCAGCGGCATGCGCATCTGCTCGATGTTTTTGCCACCAGTCTTGTCGCGCACGTACTTGGCCAGGGCCTCGCCGCGAATCAGGCCGCGAGTCGGAAAGGCCCAGTCGGTGATGGCGCCCTCGTCCATGTTCTCGGCCAGCGTGGCCAACTCGCGCCCGCCCATGCCCGAGGCATACAAGGCCGCCACCAAGCTGCCGGCCGAGGTGCCGGCCACCAGGTCGACCTTGATGCCCTGCTCTTCCAGCACCTGGATCACACCGATATGGGCAAAGCCACGCGCCGCCCCGCCGCCCAGGGCCAGCCCGACCCTGGGTGGCACAGGCGGGGCCTTGACGACTGGCACAGGCGGCGGCGCCACCGGGTCGGCCGGCGCCGGCGAACTGGGTGAGCTCGAAGGTACAGCAGGACCGCCGCCGATCAGGGGCAGCTGGGCACAGGCGGCCAGGGCCAGGGCCAGGACGGCCGTGGCCAGTCGCGAGATATGGGTCTTCGTTGCCGAAGCAAGCGGGGCGGAAATCTGGAGGGCGGTCAGAGGCATGGCGCGGATTCTAGGGATACCCTGCAAAACCCCGAATCGGACTGCGCCAGCGGCCGGCCACAATCGCGGCGCCCTCACCGTTTGGCCACCGCCCCGCTGCCCTTCTGCCATGTCCCTTCCGACCTCCGCCCCGCGCACCTGGCGCCTGATCGTTCGCCGCAGCCTGATCGGCCTGCTCCTGCTGGTCCTGCTCCTGGCCATGACGCTCTGGGCCTTGCTGCGCGCCAGCCTGCCGCAGCTGGACGGACGCATCGAACTGCCGGGCCTGAGCGCCCCCCTGAGCCTGGCCCGCGACAGCCTGGGCACAGCCGTGCTGCAGGGCGAGAACCGGCTCGATCTGGCACGCGGCCTGGGCTTTGTCCATGCGCAGGAACGTTTTTTCGAGATGGACCTGAGCCGCCGCTCGGCTGCCGGTGAACTGGCCGCCTTGTTCGGGCCGCAAGCCGTGGAACGCGACCAGGAACGCCGCCTGCACCGCCTGCGGGCGCGCTTGAGCGAACGCCTGGCCGGCATGAGCGACGCCGACCGCGCGCTGCTGCAAGCCTATGCCGGCGGCGTCAATGCCGGCCTGGCGGCCTTGCGGGTTCGGCCCTGGCAGTACCTGCTGCTGCGCGCCCAGCCCCAGGACTGGCAGCCAGTGGATTCGCTGCTGGTGATCGGCGAAATGTTCACCATGCTGCAAAGCGGCGGCATCCAGGGCGGCTTCGAACGCGCCCTGCTGCGCGAGAAAGCTGGAGACACCTTGTTCGACTGGCTGACGCCGCGCGGTGGCGCCTGGGATGCAGCCCTGGACGGCAGCCAGCTGGCGCCGCTGGCCCTGCCCGGCCCGGAGCTGATCAATCTTCAGAAGGCCGCCCATCAGCCCGAAGCGGTGGCGGGACTGCGTCCGCGCGCACCGGAGGACGAGGCCGTGCTGGGCAGCAACAACTGGGCCGTGGCCGGTAGCCGCACGGCCGACGGCCGCGCCATCCTGGCCGACGATATGCACCTGGGCCTGGGCGTGCCCAGCATCTGGTACCGAACCCAGCTGCAAATCGGCCGTGGCGACGGCGCCCTGCGCGCCGCGGGCCTGAGCCTGCCCGGTGCGCCCAGCCTGGTCGTGGGCAGCAACGGCCATGTTGCCTGGGGCTTCACCAATGCCTATGGCCAGTGGTTCGACTGGATCCGGCTGCCGGCCGAGCTGCCTGAAGGGCGGCTGCGCGTCTTCGAGGAAAGCATCGCCGTCAAGGGCGGCGCGGCGCGCACGCTGCGCGTGCAGGAAGTGGACGGCGCGCCCATCATGAAAACCATTCAGGGCCAACGTTATGCCCTGCGCTGGGTGGCGCACCAGGGCGAGGCCTACAACCTCGGCGTCGACGACTTCATCCAGGCACGATCACTGGAGCAGCTGTTGGCCCAAGCGCGCACGGCCGGCCTGCCGCAGCAGAACATGCTGATGGCCGACCGCAAAGGCCAGATCGCCTGGACGGTGGCAGGCCGCCTCTGGAGCGAGTCCGGGCTGGGCAGTCGCTATGCACGCTTCCAGAACCTGGACACGCCGGCGCGCGGCTGGCTGGCGCCGGCCGACTATCCCCTGATCCAGAACCCCAAAGACGGCCAGCTCTGGACCGCCAACAACCGCCAGAGCGCCGGCGCCTGGGGCGAGCTGATCGGTGACGGCGGCTTTGACCTCGGCGCGCGTGCGCGCCAGGTGCGCGAGCGCCTGAGCGAGCGGCCGCAGCATGACGAGGCCAGCTTGGCCGCCATCCATCTGGACCACGAGGCGCGCTTCATCAAGACCTGGGCCCGGCGCATCGAGGCCGGCGCTGCCGGCCATGCGCCCCATGCCGAGGTGCTGCGCCTGCTGCAGCAATGGAACGGCCAAGCCGCCGCTGACCAGGTCGGCTACCGCCTGGCCCGCAGCGTGCGCCTGCACACGCTGGACGCGCTCTGGCTGGCCTGGACCCGGCCGCTGCTGGGGGCCGAGATGCAGGGCGATGAGAAGACCCGCATGGCCTGGAAGAAGAACTTCGAATACAGCGCGGTGCAGGCCCTGGAGCTCAAGCCCGCCCATCTGCTGCCGCCCGGCTTCAGCAGCTGGCAGGCTTTCGAGCGCAGCCAGGTCGATGCCGCTGTGGCCGAGCTGAGCGAAGGCGGCAAGCTGCCGCTGCCCCAAGCCACCTGGGGCCAGGCCAACCCGAGCCGCATCCAGCATGTGCTGTCGCGTGCGATTCCGGCCCTGGCGCCCTGGCTGGACATGCCGCAAGAGCCCATGGACGGCGACGCCAATCTGCCCCAGGTCATGCAGCAGCGCCACGGCCAGTCGCAGCGTCTGGTGGTGTCGCCCGGCCATGAAGACCAGGGCCTTCTGAGCATGCCCGGCGGCCAGAGCGGCCACCCGCTCTCGCCCTACTACGGTGCCGGGCACGCCGACTTCATGCGGGCGCGGCCCACGCCTTTGCTGGCCGGGCCGGCGCAGCACCAGCTGGAGGCGCGGCCCGCCGCCCGGCCCTGAAGCAGGAAAGAACGGGCGGAAGGGGTCTCACCCTCTCAGCCGCTCTCCGGCCCGAGTTCGCTGTGCTCAGCCGGCAGATGCAGGCCGGCGGCCACAAAGGCGGCAAAGGCCTCGGCCGAGAGCGGCCGGCTGAATAAATAGCCCTGCACCTCGGTGCAGCCCTGGCTGCGCAGGAACTGCAGCTGGTCCATGGTCTCCACCCCCTCGGCGATCGTGCGCAAGCCGAGGCTGTGGGCCATGCTGATGATGGCGCTGACGATGGCGCGGTCCTCAGGGTCGTCGCCGAGGTCGCGGACAAAGCTCTGGTCGACCTTGAGCTTGTAGACACGGAACTTCTTCAGATAGCTGAGCGAAGAGTAGCCGGTGCCGAAATCGTCGATGGACAGGCGGATGCCACGCTGGTGTAGATCGCTCATCACCGCGATGGCGCCCAAGGGGTCGCGCATGGCCACGCCCTCGGTCAGCTCCAACTCGAGCAGCTCGGGCGGCAGTTGGACCTGTTCCAAGATGCGCCCTGTCAGCTCCGGCAGGTCGTTATGCCTGAACTGCACCGAGGAGATATTGACCGCCATCACCAGCGGCGCCATGCCGGCGTCCAGCCATCGTTTGAGCTGGGCAAGAGCGGTACGCAGCACCCATTCACCGATGGGCACGATCAAGCCGCTGGCTTCCGCCACTGGAATGAACTCGGCCGGGGAGACCCAACCCAGCTCCGGGTGCTGCCAGCGCAACAAGGCTTCGGCACCGATGACCCGGCCGTTCAGCAGCGACACCTGAGGCTGGTAGACCAGGCTCAGCTGTTCGCGTTCCAGGGCTCGGCGCAGCGAGTTCTCCAGCTGCAGCACGCGCACCGATTCGGCCTGCATCTGGGCGGTGAAGAAGCGGTAGCTGTTGCGGCCGTCCTGCTTGGCGCGGTACATGGCGATGTCCGCGCACTTGCACAAGGCGTCGAAGCCGTCACCGTCGGCCGGGTACATGGCAATGCCGATCGAGGGCGTGACATTGAGCTCGTTCTGCTCGATCTGGAAAGGCTCCCCGGCCAGCTCCATGACCTTCTCGGCGACATGGCCGGCCCCAGCGGCATCGGTGCCCGGCAGCACCAGCACGAACTCGTCGCCGCCCAGGCGCGAGACCGTGTCCTGCTCGCGCACAGCGGTCTTGAGTCGGCGTGCCAGGATCTTCAGCAGCTCATCGCCAAAGCGGTGGCCCAGTGAATCATTAACGTTCTTGAAATGATCCAGGTCGAGAAAGACCAGGGCCAGGCTTTCGCCATGCCGGCGGGCGATCTCGAGCGCCTGGTGGCAGCGTTCGGCCAACATCACGCGGTTGGGCAGGCCGGTCAGCGCATCGAAATGAGCCAAGCGCTGGATGTGCGCCTCGGCACGCTGCTGCTCCAGCACCTTTTGCTCCATGGCCAGCACGGTTTGCTGCAGCTGGCGGGTGCGCTTCTTGATCAGATGCTCCAGGTCGTCCTTGGCCTGGACCAAGGCGCTTTCGGCGTTCTTGCGCGCACTGATGTCCATGGTGATCCAGATCGAACCGCGCGAGAGGTCCTTGACATCGATGGCCTTGCTACGCACCTCGCAGTGCACCGGAGTGCCGTCCTTCTTGCGCAGCAGCATTTCGCCTTCGAAGGCGCGGCCCTGCTTGAAGGGCTCGTAACAGCGCTGACCCGCGGCCTCCCAGTCGGCATCGGTGAGATACCACTGGCGCGAGGAGCTGCCGTCCAGCTCGCCATGAGCGTAGCCGAACAGCTGTTCGAAGCTGCGGTTGCAACGCGTCACACGGCGCTCGCGCAGGAAGACGATGCCGACCATGGAATGGTCGAGGATCAGGTGCTGCTCGGCAGTGACGGCGGCCAAGGCGTCCTGGGCCAGCTTCTGTTCGGTGATGTCGTCGACGATCCAGATCGATCCCTGTCCAGGGTCCTCGGGCGCGATCAGGCGCCCGGTCATGCTGCTCCAGAACAGCTCGCCGCTGCGCCGCCGCATCAGGCGCTCGGTCTTGTAGCGCTGGCCACTGGCGAGTACCGGATAGGCTTCGGCGCCCAGCTGCTTGAAGGCGGCTTCGTCGGGATAGATCTCGATGCTGCTGCGGCCGATCGGCGCCTGGGCATCGGCATAGCCGAAGATCTCGGCGTAACGGGTGTTGCAGCGCATGATGATGCGCTGCTTGACGAAGACGATGCCCACGCCAGCATTGGCCAGGATGATGTCGCGCTCGCGCAGCGCCAGCTCGAGCTGGGTGTCGACGTCGGCAATCGGCGCAGGGGCTGAGGGCAGGTCTTCGTTCATCGTGGGGCTGTGCGAGCAGGGCGATCTTGGATCAGCGCTCGACTCGCGGGTCGGGAACTGTCCCCTGCGGCTGCCGACTCCGGCCACATCGGGACAGCTGCCAATGTACATGGCCGGCGCGCCATCACGCCGCTTTGTAGGTCTGCAAATGAATGCTTGTTTCGGTGGCACCGATGCCCTTGATCAGGCGCACCCGTTCCAGCACATCCGCCAGCTCGGCCAGGGTGGCCGCACGCAACTCGGCCAGCAGGTCCCAACGGCCGTTGGTGTCGAACAGGCCGGAGACCCCGGGCTCGCCCAGCAAGATGCTGATCACCTCGCGGGTTTTGTTGCCCTCGACAGCAATGCTCATCCACGCGCAGATCTCATTGGGTGTGACATCGGGCCTCAGGCGCACGGTGTAGCCGACGATGACACCGGCGTCCTCCAACTTGGCGATGCGATTGGTGACGGTGCCGCGCGAGACCTTGAGCTTGGCCGCCAGTGTGGCCACGGTGGCACGGGCGTCGAGGCGCAGCAGGGCCATCAGTTGTTGGTCGAGGGTGTCCATGGGGGGGGAAGGTGAATGGGTAAATGGGTAAATTGGTGAACAGGTGAAGGGGTGAAGGGGCGGCAAGGACGCCGGGTGTTTTGTTCACCCGTTCACTTGTTCACTCGTTCACCTCTCCATCAAAAATTGCCATTTCGCCAATCGACTCTACCAAAATGACAAATTCCCATCACTAATTGATCAGTTCTTGCTCTTCTCGCTAGCAGCGAGCTTGGGAAGAATCCATGGCAACAGAACAACGGAGACTTCCCATGACCACTTTGCTGAACACGCAAGACGTCGCCCGAATGGCCCAGACCCTCGGCATGGCCGAGTTTTTCAAGCGCATGGTCGGCTATCTCGAAGCCGACTACCTGCGCTGGAATGAGTTCGACAAATGCGCTCGCGTGGCCAGCCATTCCGAGGACGGCGTGATCGAGCTGATGCCCATCGCCGACGCCAACCTCTACAGCTTCAAATACGTCAACGGCCACCCCAAGAACACCCGTGCCGGCTTGCCCACCGTCATGGCCGTGGGTCTGCTGGCGGACGTGGCCACCGGCCGGCCTGAGCTGCTCAGCGAACTGACGCTGACCACCGCCATCCGCACCGCCGCCACCTCGGTGATGGCCGCCAAGCAATTGGCGCGCAAGAACGCCCGCAGCATGGCCTTGATCGGCAATGGCGCGCAAAGCGAATTCCAGGCCCTGGCCTTCTACCACCTGCTGGGCATCAGCGAGATCCGCCTCTACGACATCGACCCGGCAGCCACCGCCAAGCTGCAGCGCCATCTGAGCGCCCTGCCTGGCCTGCGCCTGATCGCCTGCAAGAGCACGGCCGAGGCCGTGCGCGGCGCCGACATCGTCACCACCGTGACCGCTGACAAGACCAACGCCACCATCCTGACGCCCGAGATGATCGAGCCCGGCATGCACATCAACGGCGTCGGCGGCGACTGCCCCGGCAAGACCGAGATGCACCGCGGTGTGCTGGAAGCCTCCAAGGTCTTCGTCGAGTTCGAGCCGCAATCGCGCATCGAAGGCGATCTGCAACAGATGCCGGCCGAGTTCCCGGTCACCGAGTTCTGGCGCGTGCTCAAGGGCCTGAGCGCCGGCCGCGACAGCGAAGCACAGATCACCTTCTTCGACTCCGTCGGCTTTGCCCTGGAAGACTTTTCGGCCCTGCGCCTGCTGCGCGATCTGGCTCGCGAGCTGGGCCTGGGCCAAGACGTCAGCCTGATCCCGCAAATGGCCGACCCCAAGGACTTGTTCGGTCAACTGGGTCTCGCGACGGCGGCGGCTCCCGTGGCAGTACAAGCGGTGCAAGCGGCCGCCTGACCCAGCGCCTCAGGGCAGGCCGAGCTTGAACCAGGCCTCACCATCCAGCATGCGCAGCCGGGCGCCGGCTTCCGGCTCGCTGCGCAGGCGCTGAATCTCCGCCTCCAGACGCTGGCGATCGGCCGCTGCCAGGGCCGCCAAAATCATGGGCGCCAGACCCTGAGTTTGGGTCGCGGCTTCCAGGCTGGCCTGCTGGCGCGCCAGCTGCCGGGCCCGGAGCTGCCGCCCGGCCTGCTCCGCCGCCTCGGCCTGGCCCAGGCCACGGCAGACCCGCTCGAGCATCCGGTAAGCCGGCAAGGCGACGACATCGCGCACGCGCAGATTCTCTGGCTCGAACAAGGCATGCAGCAGCTGCAATGCATGAGCGAGATCACCGCGCGCCTCGGCCATCAAAGCCAACTCCAGCTGTACCGGCCGGCGCACGGCATGCCAGCCCTGAGCGCCGCCTTCGGCCACGCAGTCTTCAAACATGGACTGGGCCTCAGCCAGGCGCTGGCTGCGGCGCCAGCAACGCGCCTGGTTGGCCCACCACATGCAGACCATATAGCGCCCCGGCACCTGCGGCAGCCAAAGCTCAGCCCGCGCCGGCAGTCCACGCGCGCGCGCCAAGACCGCATCGGCCAGCTCGCTCAAGCCCATGTCCAGATAAGCATCATGCAGGGTGCAAAGCAGATGCATGGCATTGGATGTGCGGCGCAGTTGCTCGAGCGGCGGGCTGCTGTCGTCGCTGTGTTCCAGGGCCTCGAACATGAATCGTTCGGCGGCCACGCCGTCCCCCATGCTCAGGTAGGCCATGGCCACCCGTTCCAGGGCCTGTGCCGCCGTCATGCGCTGGCCCAGGGCCAGGGCGTCCTGCAGCGCCACATGGGCGGCGCGCAAGGCCTGCTCGGGCATGGCCAGGTTGGCGTGGGCGAAGGACATCTTGATCATCAGCTCGGCGCGCTCGGGGGAGGCCTGGTCCACCGACAGCAGATCGAGCATGGCCGCACTGTCCTGCAGCAGCTCGCTGAAGCGGTCCAGCCGGGTGAGGCAGTCACCGCGCAGCTGGTAGATGCGGCGCGCCAGCGGTCGCCAGCTGACCGAAGCAGCGGCTTCGAGTGCATCCAGCAAGCCGCGCGTACGGCTGAGCACCGCCTCATAGGCTTCGGCCGCCAACAGGGCCTCGGCCTCGTTCAAACTCGCTTCGATCGCCGCAGGCGATCCCAACTCTGATCCCAATGCCATGGCAGGCCCCAAGTCTCGTGGTCCTACACCCTGCCCTGCTTCTTATGGCTTGGCAGTTTAGGCGCCGCAAGCGGCGCGGGACATGGGGTCAAACCGGGGCTGACAGCGACGGCTCAGTCCGGCAGGGTCTGCAGCGCGGCCAAGACTGCCCGGTCCAGCGCCGGCAAGGCCTGCTCCAGCGTGGCCAGCTGGGCTGCGTCGGCCGGTCGCTGGGCAGCCGCCCATATCGGCGCTGGAAAATGGCTGTCCCAGTCGAAACGGGCGATCACATGCCAGTGCAGATGCGGAACCACATTGCCCAGTGTGGCCAGATTGACCTTGCGGGGCTGCAGCTGCTCGCGCAAGGCACGCTCGACCGCGATGACGGCGTCCATGCAAGCCCTGCGCTCAGCGGCCTCAAGGTCACTGAATTCGGCCACATGCGCCTGCCAGATCACGCGGTAAAAGGCCGGAAAGGCGTCATCCAGCACCCGCACCACGCGGTAGAGTGGGCGCTGCAGCAGCAGCTGCACACCGGCTTCGGGTGGCGCATGAACTGGGTCACGGCACAAAGGGCAATCACTGAGACAAAGCGACATAAGCGCGAGCCCGGGCTGACTAAGATGCGCCGACTGTAGCAATGCCTGCGAGGAGCGCGCCCGATGTCATCACACCCACAAGATCTGTCGCCAGCTCGGCGCGCCAGCCTGCGTCGCCTGGGCCTGCTCGGTCTGCTGAGCTTGGCTGCTAGCGCCCAGGCAGAGAACGGCAGCGCGGCGGCCTGGCCGAACCGGCCGATCAAGTGGATCGTGGCCTACCCGGCCGGCGGTGGCTCCGATTTCCTGGCCCGCCAGCTGGCGCCGCAGCTGAGCAAGCAGCTCGGGCAGCAGATCCTGATCGACAACCGGCCCGGTGCCGGCGGTGGCATCGGCACCGACGCCGCCGCCAAATCAGCCGCCGATGGCTACACCTGGCTCAGCGGCGACAACGGCGCCATGGTGTTCAACAGCGCCATGTACAAGAAGCTGCCCTATGCCGTCAGCGACTTCCAAGCCGTGGGCTTGATGGCGCGCTTCCCCTTGTTGCTGGTGGTCAACCCGCAGGCTGGCTTCAGCAGCGTCGGCCAGTGGCTGTCGGATGTGAAGAAAAGCCCCGGCAAGTTCAGCTATGCCTCACCCGGCGTGGGCAGCCCGCACCACCTGGCCATGGAACTGCTGAAGGATCGAAGCGGCAGCTTCATCGTCCACGTGCCCTACCGCGGCACCGTCAACGCGGTGCAAGACCTGCTGGCCGGTGTCGTGCCCATGGCCATCCTCGACACCGCCGCCAGTCTGCCGCAGATCCGCGCCGGCAAGCTGCGCGCCTTGGCCGTGCTGAGCAGCAAGCGCGTGGCCCAACTGCCCGATGTGCCGACTTTTGAGGAGCTGGGGCTCAAGGGCGTCGATGTGTCGGCCTGGCAAGGCTTGTTCCTGCCCCGGGGCACGCCCGAGCCGGTGAACCAGAAGCTAGGTGCCGAACTGCAAAAGGCCTTGGCGCTACCCGAGCTGAAGGCCAGGCTGGAGGAGTTCGGCCTTGAGGTGACGCCCGGAGACGCCGCCGGCCTGAGCCGCTTTGTGCAGCAAGAAACCGAAATCTGGCACCGGCTGATACGGGAGCGCAAGCTGGCGGCGGAGTGAGGCGGTCGAAAGAAGTAAACAGGTGAACAGGTGAGCGGCGCTGCGCGCCTGGTGAACCTTTCACCATTCACCATTCACCCGTTCACCCATTCACCTGCTCCGCCCTCAAACCAGAACGCGCTCAATCCCGCCGTTGTTGGCCCTGGCCACGTATTCCGGCAACCAGTTCTCGCCGAGGATTTGACGCGCCATCTCGACGACGATGTAGTCGGCCTCCAGCAAGCCGTTCTGCAGGTCGCCACCGTAGCGCGACAGACCTTGCAGGCAGCTCGGGCAGCTGGTCAGGATCTTGAGGTTGTCGGCGGCCGCGACCTTGCCGCTCTCGCGCAGCTGGGTCTCGGTCTTGCGCAGCTCTTCTTCCTTGCGGAAGCGGATCTGGGTCGAGATGTCCGGCCGAGTCACACCCAGGGTGCCGCTCTCGCCGCAGCAGCGCTTGCTCTCGACCACGTTGTCACCGACCAAGGCCTTGACCGTCTTCATCGGCTCCTGCAGCTTCATGGGTGTGTGGCAGGGGTCGTGGTAGAGGTAACTCTTGTCGCTGCCCAGCGTGATGCCCTTCTCCAGCAGGTACTCGTGGATGTCGATGATGCGGCAGCCGGGGAAGATCTCCTCGAACTTGTAACCCTGCAGCTGGTCATAGCAGGTGCCACAAGAAACCACCACGGTCTTGATGTCCAGGTAGTTCAAGGTGTTGGCGACGCGGTGGAAGAGCACCCGGTTGTCGGTGATCATCTTCTCGGCCTTGTCGAACTGGCCCGAGCCGCGCTGCGGATAGCCGCAGCACAGATAACCCGGAGGCAGCACGGTCTGCACGCCGGCATGCCAGAGCATGGCCTGCGTCGCCAGGCCGACCTGGCTGAACAGACGTTCGGAGCCGCAGCCGGGGAAATAGAACACGGCCTCCGTCTCGGCCGTGGTGACGGCCGAGTTGCGGATGATGGGCACGTAGTCCTTGTCCTCGATGTCCAGGAGCGCGCGCGCCGTCTTCTTGGGCAGTCCACCGGGCAGCTTCTTGTTGATGAAGTGGATGACTTGTTCCTTGATCGGCGCCGGGCCCAAGGTGGCGCGCGGTGCAGCAGTCTGCTTCTTGGCAAAGGTCTTCAGCACATCGTGCGCCAGGCGCTGGGCCTTGAAGCCCACACCCACCATGGCGGCCCGGGCCATCTTGATGGTCTCGGGGTTGGTGGCGTTGAGCATGAACATGGCCGCGGCATTGCCGGGGCGGAAGCTCTTCTGACCCATCTTGCGCAAGAGGTTGCGCATATTCATGGTCACATCGCCAAAGTCGATCTTGACCGGGCAGGGGTTGGCGCATTTGTGGCAGACCGTGCAGTGGTCGGCCACATCCTCGAACTCTTCCCAATGCTTGATCGAGATGCCGCGGCGGGTCTGCTCTTCGTACAAGAAAGCCTCGACCAGCAGCGAGGTGGCCAGGATCTTGTTGCGCGGTGAATAAAGCAGATTGGCGCGCGGCACATGGGTGGCGCAAACCGGCTTGCACTTGCCGCAGCGCAGGCAGTCCTTGATCGAGTCGCTGATGGCGCCGATATCGCTCTGCTGCATGATCAGCGACTCATGCCCCATCAGGCCGAAGCTGGGCGTGTAAGCATTGGTCAGGTCGGCGAAAGTGCCGTGGGTGGACGCATTCGGGCGCAGCAGCTTGCCCTTGTTGAAGCGGCCTTCCGGGTCGACGCGCAGCTTGTAGTCGGCGAAATCGGCCAGCTCCTCATCGCTGAGGAACTCCAGCTTGGTGATGCCGATGCCGTGCTCGCCCGAGATCACGCCGTCCAGACTGCGTGCCAGCTTCATGATGCGGCCCACCGCCTCATGCGCCGTCTGCAGCATCTCGTAGTTGTCGGAGTTGACGGGGATGTTGGTGTGCACATTGCCGTCGCCGGCATGCATGTGCAGGGCCACCCAGACCCGGCCGCGCAGCACCTCCTGGTGGATGCGCTTGCATTCCTCCAGAATCTGCGCGAAAGCCGCGCCGCTGAAGATGGTTTGCAGGGGCTTGAAGATCTGCGTCTTCCAGGACGCACGCAGGCTGTGGTCTTGCAGCTGGTCGAAGTAACTGCCAGCCTCCTCGGGCCTCGCAAGATCCAGCTCATCTTTCCACAGCTGCCACTGCGCGCCCACCTCGGCCAGCAGGGCCAGGGCCTGCTGCACGCGGTCGCCGAGCAGCTCGGCGCTGGGGATTTCGCCGGCGTCATCGCTCTTGCCCAGGGGCAGCTTGCTGCTGCCGAACAACTGCTGCAGCGCGCCGACCAAGGCCAGCTTGTTGCGCAGCGAGAGCTCGATATTGATGCGCTCGATGCCCAGGGTGTACTCGCCCATGCGCGGCAGCGGGATCACCACATCCTCGTTCACCTTGAAGGCATTGGTGTGCTTGGAGATGGCGGCCGTGCGCTTGCGGTCCAGCCAGAACTTCTTGCGCGCATCGGCGCTGATGGCGACAAAGCCCTCGCCGTTGCGGCTGTTGGCCAGGCGCACCACTTCTGAGGTGGCTCGGGCCACGGCGTCGGCGTCCTCCCCGACGATGTCGCCGACCAGCACCATCTTGGGCAAGCCGTTGGACGAAGCACCGGCTGCATGGGCGCGCTTGCTCTTGGTCGAGTAGCCGACGGCCTTGAGGTAGCGATCGTCCAGATGCTCCAGGCCGGCCAGGATGGCGCCGCCCGGGCGGGCCGCCTCGGCGAACATGAAGTCGCGGATCTCGACGATGGAGGGCACGCAGTCCTTGGGGTTGCCGAAGAACTCCAGGCAGACCGTGCGCACATGGGCCGGCATTTTGTGCACGACCCAGCGGGCGCTGGTGATCAGGCCGTCGCAGCCCTCTTTCTGGATGCCGGGCAGGCCGGCCAGGAATTTGTCGGTGACGTCCTTGCCCAGGCCTTCTTTGCGGAAGGTGCGGCCCGGGATGTCGAGCCGCTCGGTGCGCTCCAGCTTCTTGCCGGTCGCGTCGAAGTAGCGCAGCTCGAAAATGGCCGTCTCCACATCATGGATCTTGCCCATATTGTGGTTGAGGCGGGTCACCTCCAGCCATTTGGCCTCGGGCGTGACCATGCGCCAGGATGCGAGGTTATCCAGGGCCGTGCCCCAGAGCACGGCCTTCTTGCCGCCGGCATTCATGGCCACATTGCCGCCGACGCAGGAGGCCTCGGCACTGGTCGGGTCCACGGCGAAGACAAAGCCATGCTGCTCGGCCAGGTCAGCGACGCGCTGCGTCACCACGCCGGCCTCGCTCCAAATGGTGGCCACCTCGCGGTCCATGCCGGGCAGGGTCAGCATCTCGACGCCGCGCAGGCCTTCGAGCTTTTCGGTGTTGATGACCGCGCTGTTCCAGACCAGGGGCACGGCGCCGCCGGTGTAGCCGGTGCCGCCGCCGCGCGGGATGATGGTCAGGCCCAGCTCCACACAGCCTTTGACCAGCTGGGCCATCTCGGCCTCGCTGTCCGGGGTCAGCACGACAAAGGGGTACTCGACACGCCAATCGGTCGCGTCAGTGACATGGGAGACGCGCGACAGGCCGTCGAACTTGATGTTGTCGCGCGCCGTGGTCTTGCCCAGCAGCCGAGTCGTGCGGCGGCGCAGCTCGGCCACCACCTCGAACTGGCCGGCGAACTGACGCACCGCCGCCTGGGCCGCGGCCAGCAGTTGGCCGACATCGGCATCGCGCTGCGGATCAGTGCCCGGGTCGCGGCGGCGCTCCACCTCGCTCAGGCGGTGCTGCAAGGCCTCGATCAACTGGCCGCGCCGTTTCGGGTTGTCCAGCAGGTCGTCTTGCAGATAGGGGTTGCGCTGCACCACCCAGATGTCGCCGAGCACCTCGTAAAGCATGCGGGCCGAGCGGCCGGTGCGGCGTTCCTCGCGCAGCTTGTCCAGCAAGGCCCAGGCGGGCTCGCCGAGCAGGCGGATGACGATCTCGCGATCGGAGAAGGAGGTGTAGTTGTAGGGAATCTCGCGCAGGCGGGGCGACGCTGCATGAGCCGCATCGGCAGCGGCGTTCGGGGCAGCGGGATCTTCAAGCATCAGCGGATGCGGTGCATTCATGGCGGCCAGGTGCGGGCAACACACCCATGGTTGGCTGCGGCCTGGCCCCTCGGGCTCTGGCGCCCGAAAAGCCCAGCCGCAAGGCTGGGAAATTGGCTGGAACGAACGGACCCAGGGCAGCAACGGGCTTGTGGCCCAGGCCTGTCATGGCCGGCCCTGCGCCACACCGGCAACCGCCGGCGGATCGCGCGGCCGGGCCTTGCGCGCTCGGGCCGTGATCGTACCGCAGCGCAGCATTTGCCCTGGCCTCTGGCGCCGATTGGCCTTGCATCTGGAGCGCCCTCTCCAGGGCTAATATGGCGCCGCCCTAGACCGACGCTGCAGCCATGAACACTTCGTCCAATACACCCTGGCCCCTGCCTTTCTGGATCGCCCACCGCGGCGCCGGCAAGCTGGCACCCGAGAACACCCTGGCCGCCTTCCGCCTCGGCGCCGCCCATGGCTACCGGGCTTTTGAATGCGATGTGAAGCTGAGCCAGGACGGCGTTCCCTTCCTGCTGCACGACAGCAGCCTGCGCCGCACCAGCACGGGCTCCGGCCTGGCCAGCGCGCAGAGCTGGTCGGACCTGAGCCGTCTGGACGCCGGCAGCTGGCACAGCCGTAGCTTTGCGGGCGAGCCCCTGGCCAGCCTGGAAGCCGTGGCCCGCTTCGTTCAGGCCAACCGCTTCGGCCTCAATCTGGAACTCAAACCGACGCCGGGCCAGGAGCGCCTGACCGGCCAAGTCGTGGGCCGCGAGGTGCTGCGCCTGTGGCAAGGGCAGGCGCTCCTGCCCCTGTTCAGCTCTTTCGAGCCCGTCGCCCTGGAAGGCGCCCGCGAGACCGCCCCCGGCGTGCCACGCGGCCTCTTGCTCGACAGCCCGCGCGAAAGCTGGCTTGCCGAGGCACAAAGCCTGGGCTGCGTGGCCGTCATCACCAACTACCGCCTGATGGACGCAGCGCGCGTGCAAGCCATCCACGCGGCCGGCATGAAAGCCCTGATCTACACCGCCAACGATGAATCGGTCGTGGCCTGGCTGCGGGCCAACGGGGTGGACGGCATCATCACCGACGCGGTGGATCGCTTCGCGCCAGACCACTGAGCCTGCGCGCGCAGCTCAGTCGGGTTTCCAGCGCCGAAATCCGCGCTGCACGGCCGGCCGCACACGCAGAAAGCCCAGGTAAGCCCATTCCATCAGGCGAGTCACGCCGGGCAGGCGCCCCAGCCAGGCCAGCCAGCGCCAGCCGGGCAGCCGCGCCCACAGGGCCAGAAAAGCCTCGGCGCCGCTGAGCAAGCGCCCATCGGGCAGCTGCACATGGAAGCGCGCCAGCAGCTCCGCCTGTGTGCGCCCCGCCGGCAAGACCTGGCTCGGGTCATTGACATCGGCAAAGCAGACCGGCTGGCCCTCGGCCTGGTCGCGGTAGAGCGCGATCTCACGCCGGCACAGCGGGCAGGCACCGTCGAAGAGCACGGTCAGCGAATCGCTGGGCTGTTCAGAAGCTTGCGGTTTCATCGGCGAGGTGCTGACAACAAATCATCGGCTGAGGCCAGGCCGCGCGTGCTGCGCGTCCACCAGGCGGAGAAGGAGGCGCAGCCCGGCGACACCTCCGGGAACAGGGCCGGCTCGGGCAGGCAATCGGCCCAGCGCGAGAGCCAGGCTTGCAGATGCGGCTCGGCGCGGCAGCTCACCCGGCGCGCGCCGGCCAAGGCTTGGCCCACCACCGCTGCATCGCCCCACCACATCAGCGCACCGAGCTCGGCCATGCGCGCCACGACAAAACGCCAGCGCCGCTCGCTCCAGGGCCAGGCTTGGTGGAAGTCCTGCAGCCAAAGGCCGATCACCAAAGCATCTGGCGGCAAGTCGGCAGGCAGCGCGCCCAGGCTCCAAGGATGGACGATCCACACGTCGCGGCCTTGAACCTGGCTCGCATCGGGCGACTGGACCTCCAAATCGGGCGGAGGCGCGGACAGCAAGGCAGCTGCCTCGGTCGGAGCCGGGCGCTCGCCCTCACCCTCCGGCAGCACCGCTTGCGACTGACGCGCCAGCTGATCCAAGGCCTCGTAACTGACATCGATCACCGTGCCTGTGCTGTGCCAGTCCGCTGGTGCATAACGCGCCACATTCTCGGCATTGAACAAATAGGGCTTGCGGCTGCCGGTGCCAGCCACCCATTGCCAGCTCAGGTGGTTGCTGGCCAGATCGCCGTCGAGCAGATGCCCGTAGAGCCAATCGGCACCGGTGCGCCAGTGGATCTTGCGCACGTGCACCAGATAGCTGGCCAGCCACATGCGCGCATGGTTGTGCAGCATGCCCGTCTGGTAGAGCGTCCGCACGGCCTGGTCGACCACCGGCACGCCCGTGCAAGCCTGGCGCACATCGGCCGGCAACTCGCGGGCATAGGCCGCATCGGGCAACGGGCCTTCGTGCAGGGAGTCAAAAATGGCCTCGCTGCGGTGCTGCCAGACATGGCGAAAGTAAGCGCGCCAACCGAGCTCGAACACCAGCTTGTGCTGCACCTCGAGCGCATGGCGCCGCTGCACGCCGGTCAGGACCTCGGTCAGGCTCACCAAGCCATGGGTGATGTAGGGCGACAAGCCCGTGACCGCGCCGTCGAGGGCATTGCGGCTGCGCGCATACGCCGCCGGGTCGACCGCCGCAATGCGTGCTTGCGCGGCCGCCAGGCTGGGCTCGGTGGCGGGTGCTGGCGCCCTCGACCCAGGGCCATGGGCCTGCGAAGGCCGGTGCCAGCTCTTGCCTATCGTGTCGTCATCCATGCCTGCGAGTCCTTGAAGCGCTCAGCGCGCAGCATAGGTTTGCGGGCATGGCCGCGCTGGGCCGGGGCTATTCAGGCGAGTCAGGGGGTGTAGGCGATTCAGAGGCCTCAGCACATCGCGTGTACTGCATGCCCGGTCGCCCCGGCAGGCGCGGTGTGAAACCGCCCTTCTCGTAAAAGCCCTGCTTGCCCTCGGCGCAGAAGAGCTGGATGTCGCGCAAGCCCTGCTGCAGGCAATGCTGAACCAGGCGATCAAGCAGCTGCGCACCCAATCCCCGCCCTTGCCAGGACGGCGAAACAATCATCTCGGTGATGAAGGCATGCAAGACGCCATCCGAGATAACCCGACCGAAGCCCACCAATTCCTCACCGGAATAGACCGCGCACTGCGCCCAGGAACCCGCCATGGCGCGCGCAAAGAACTCGGGCTCACGCTGCAGGCCGCCGGCCCAGCCGGTGCTGTCGTACAGCCGCTGAAAGGCCGCGGCGTCTGGCGGGCCACTCATGTCAAAACGAATCAGATCCGCCGTGCTCATCGATCACAGGCCCAAGCGCGCGTACACGCAGGTATTCCTCGGCTCGCCCTGCGGCGACAGGCTGTCGCAGCGCAAGATGCCTTCGAGCTCGAAGCCGCAGCGTTCGGCCACCGCGCGGCTGGCGCGGTTGGTCTCGTCCATGCGGATTTCCACGCGGCGGGCGCGCAGCTGCTCGAAAGCCATGCGACTCAGGGCCGCCACAGCTTCGCTCATGAAGCCCTGGCCCTGGGCGCTGGCGCGCAGCCAGTAGCCGATCTCGAAGCGCCGCACGGTCCAGTCCATGCGGTGCAGGCCGGTGCCGCCGAGCAGGCGACGGCCTTCGGGCGCGCGGTCGTAGATCTGGTAGCAGAGGTCACGGCGAGCGATGAAGTCGGCGCATTGACGGCGCGCCACCGCTTCGGATTCCTCAAAGCTGGGCACCTGCTGTGCCCAGGGCATCCAGGGGCTGAGCAGGCCGATGGACTCGGCCACGGCCACGCTCAGCGCCGGGCCGATGCCGGGCCGCGGTGCGGCCAGCAGCAGGCGCTCGGTGGTGATCGTCTCGGGCACCTCGATCAGGATGGGGTCGGGCACGCTGGGGTCAGGTCTTGCTTCGCTCATTTATTGGGCCCCAAATCCAGCGCCAGGCCGCTGGCACCGGCCACGCCTTGCGGGTTCGCGTCCTCCAGGTCCGCAACCTTGGGCAACTCGCGCACCTCGCGGATGGTGGGGTGGCGCCATGCAATCAGGCTCAGGCAGAGCGCGCCAACGCCTGCGAACAGCAGCGAGGAGCGCAGGCCCACATGCTCACCGAGCCAGCCGCCCAACAAGGCGCCGGGGCCGGCCGGGATCAAGATCAACCAGCGCATGGTGCTGGTCATGCGGCCCAGCATGGGCGCCGGTGTGACGGCCTGGCGCAGGGACAGGAAGTTGATGAAGATCAGCACCGCTCCGACGCCGAACATGAAGAGCATGAAGGCAAAGGCCGCCACGCCCCAGGCATTGGCCGGCATCAGACCCAGCAGCAACCAGCCCAGGCCCGAGCTGGCAATACCCAGCACCAGACAGGGGCCCGGCCCGACCCGCGCGCTGATGCGGTGGCCGAACACACTGGCCAGCACCGTGCCAGCGCCCAGGGCCACATAGCTCAGTCCCACCTCCTGTGCACTCAGCCCCAAACTGCGGGTGGCAAACAAGATCTGCACCACCTGGGCGGCGTTGTAGCAAAGCTGCCAACCGCCCACCGTGCAGGCCAGGCTGACCAGCAAGGCCCGTTCGCGCACGAACTGCACGCCGGCCTTGAGGTCGCGCCAGAAGTCGGCTTCGCCGGCCGGGGCCAACTGCTCCTGCACCTTGATGCCACGCAGAATCAAGGCCGAGAACAGCACCAGCACGGCATCCACCGCCAGGGCCATGGGTGCACCCAGCAGCTTGATCAGCACACCGGCCACGCCAGGCCCGGCCACTTCGGCGCCGCTGGAGGCGAGCGCGTTCTTGGCATGGGCCTCGACCAGGCGGTCGCGGCTGACCACCTGGGTCAGCACAATTTGCGCGGCACTGCCGGCGATGGTGTAGACCGTGCCGAGCACAAAGCCCACCACATACAGCCAGTTCATGGTCAGCCAACCCATCCAGGCCGCCAGCGGCACGGTGGCCACGGCCAGGCCCAGAAAAGCCTCGCCAAAAACGTAGACCGGCAGCTTGCGCACGCGGTCCAACCAGACGCCGCCGGGCAGCGAAAACAGCACAAAGGGCGCGATTTCCATCGAGGTCAGCAAGCCCATCTGTGTGGGGCTGGCATTGAGAAGCACGGCTGCCGTCAGTGGCAGGGCCAGCATCGTGATCTGCCCGCCCAGGGAGCTGATCAGGATGGAGGTCCAGAGCCGGCGGTAGATCGCGTCACGCAGCAGGTCGCCGGGCGGCAGGGTCAGCAGGCGGCGCATTCGCTCGAACAAGAGGCCCGGCCAATGGCCGGGGCGCGACAGGGAAACAAAAAAACGGGAAGCCATGTGAAACACACTCCGAAACGGTTCCCGGTGCGCTGGCTCCCGCGCGCAGGGCGGGGTCAGGGGCAACACCAGGGCATCTACGTTCAAACGCCACCCAGGCGGCGGAACGCGAGAGACAAACGAGAGAGGAAACAGGGTGAGCTTGAAGCGAAGCAGCGGGCCGGCAAATCAAAGGCACGGCGGCTCACCGAGGGGGAGGAGAAAACCGAGGCAGCGCCGCGTCAATGCGGGCAGTCGGCGGCAGCCTGGGGCCAGGCTGCGACTCTCACGCAGGCGAGCGCCGCACGGGGTGTGCGTCGTCGGGTGCGGTCGAGGAGCTTGGTCATGGTCTGATCTGAATCAAGAGCGGCCATGCTAACAGCGGCCCACGGCGCGGGGCAAGTGCGTGTGGTCACGCCCCCGCACATCGGGGGCGCTGCGCGAACCCTCAAACTTGGGTCGACGGCAAGTCGCGGGCCGGCCTTCGCTGCGCGCCGAAGGCCCGTACCTCGCCAGCGAGCGCGCGCGAGAAACCCAGCGACTCGTAAATGCCAATGGCCACGTCCTCCGGGTCGGCGCACATGACCAAGCGCTCCAGTCCCCAGGCCTGCAAGCCTTGCCCCACCACCGCATCAATCAAGGCCGTGCACAGGCCACGGCGCCGCCAGGCCGGGTGGGTGCCGACATGCTGAAAGCGGCCCAGCTCGGGCCGGCCGGTCTGCGTGGCCCGGAACAAGCCGCAATCGGCCACCATCTGCTCGCCCGCAAACACGGAGAACCAGGCGCCCAGGCCGGCCGCCTGCAGGGCTGCATAGCGCCGCATCTGGCGCTCGCGGTGGACGCGGTAGCCGAAGGGCTCGTACCCCACATCATTGCTTTCGCATTGCAGGTCGAGCACCGCGGCCAGCTCGCTTTCCTGACTCAAGTCCAGCGCTCGGATGTGGAACTCGGGCGCCAAAGCCCGCTGCGGGCGGCGCCAGGCCGCCGCCGTCACAGCCAGGGTGGCGCTGCCAAAGATCTCGAAGCCGGCCGCCGCCCAGCTCAAGAGCGGCTCATGCGGCACGGCCGCATCAAAACCGATGGCCACATGGCCGGACTCGCGCGTGTGCTGCCCAACTTCCTCCTCAAAGCGCTGCAGCCAATGCGCCAGATCGGCGTCACGCGGCGGCTCGGGCAGGATCAAGGCATTGCCCCAGTAGAACAGCGGGTTGCCGGGCATGCGCAGCACCAGGCAGTCGGGCCGCTCGATCACCTGCCCGTCGAAGCGAGCAAAGATCAGATCAGTCTGCCAGCCCAGGGACAGGCGCTCGATCAGGCCGGGCATGGTCGGCACACAGGCAAGACCTGACCCTCGCTTCAGAAGCCGACCGCGGCGCCGTCGCGGCGCGGGTCACTGGCGGCCACATACCCTTCCACCGCCGGGTCGCCCAAGCGCCAAATGAACTGGCCGGCGCCGAAGTCTTGGTAGCTGTCGTGGATGTCGCCAATCTGATGGCCCAGCTCGCGCAGGCCGGCCACCGTGGCCGGAGGCATGTGCGGCTCGACATTGAGCGACAGGCCTTCGTTGAAACGCCAGCGAGGCGCGTCGCAGGCAGTCTGCGGCTGCTGGCCATAGTCCAGCATGCGCACCAGGGTCTGCATATGGCCTTGCGGCTGCATATTGCCGCCCATCACGCCGTAGCTCATGAGCGGCTGGCCGTTCTGAGTCAGGAAGGCGGGGATGATGGTGTGGAAGGGGCGCTTGCCGGGCGCGACCACGTTTGGATGACCCGCTTCCAGGGTGAAGCAGTGGCCGCGGTTCTGCAAGGACACGCCGTAACCGGGCAGCACGAGGCCGGAGCCAAAGCCCATGTAATTGCTCTGGATGAAGCTGACCATCATGCCGCTCTCGTCGGCTGCGGTCAGGTAGATGGTGCCGCCCTTGACCGGGTTTCCGCACTGGAAATCCTGGGCCCGGCTCGGGTCGATCAAGGCGGCGCGGCGGGCCAGGTACTGCTCGTCCAATAGCTCGGCCGTGGTGAGCTCCATGCTGCGCGGGTCGGCGACATAACGGTACACATCGGCGAAGGCCAGCTTCATGGCCTCGATCTGCAGATGCTGGCCGGCCACACTGTCGGCCGCATGGCGGCGGAGATCGCGGTGCTTGAGGATGCCCAGGGCGATCAGGGCCGCGATGCCCTGGCCATTGGGCGGGATCTCGTGCAGCTCGTGGCCGGCATAGCTTTGCGAAATCGGCGTCACCCACTCGGGCTGGTAGGCCGCAAAGTCGGCCGCGGTGATGGCGCCGCCGGTGCTGCGCGCAAAGGCCTCGACGGCCGCCGCCACCTCGCCGCGATAAAAAGCCTCGCCCTTGCTCTCGGCAATCAGGCGCAGGGTGCGCGCTGCGGCCGGGAACTTGAACAGCTCGCCCACCTGAGGCGCGCGGCCGCGCGGCAAGAAGGCTTCGGCAAAACCGGGCTGCCCAGTCAGATCGGCCAACTCCGCGGCCATGGCCCATTTGCTCTGCACCACCACCGGAACGGCATAGCCGCGCTCGGCGATTTCAATGGCCGGGGCCATCAGGTCGGCAAAAGGCAGCTTGCCAAAGCGCTCGCTCAAAGCCACCCAGCCGGCCACCGCGCCCGGCACGGTCACGCCGCCCCAGCCGCGTTTGGGCGGGGTCTTGGCATCCGCGCCGTAGGTCTTGAAGAAGTATTCGGGCGTCCAGGCCTGGGGCGCCGTGCCCGAGGCATTGAGGCCGTGCAGCTGCTGACCGTCCCAGAGGATGCAGAACGCGTCCGAGCCCAGGCCGTTGCTGCAGGGTTCGACCAGGGTCATGCAGGCGGCCGTGGCAATCGCCGCATCGACCGCATTGCCGCCCTGGGCCAAGATGCGCAAGCCCGCTTGGGCGGCCAGCGGGTGCGAGGTGGACACGATATTGCGCGCGAACAGCGGGCTGCGTGTGCTCGGATAAGGGTTCTGCCAGTCGAATGCCTGCATCGCGAAGTCTCCTGTATGGGCTGCATTGTGGCCCGGTCAGGGGACTCAAGGCATGGGGACTTCCAGGCTCAAGCCGACTAGGTCCACCGCCTGATTGGGCTTGCGGATGTCGGCATTGCTCACATGGCGGTAGTCCAAGCTCAAGCGCCAGCGTGCATCGGCGCTGCGCAGGCCCAGGCCCATGACGTCGAAGAACTGGAAGTTCGTGCTCTTCTGGCGCGCGCCGATGCGGCTGTGGCTGATGAAGCCGGCGCCGATGCCCAGCTCCAGATCGAGGCGCAGGCCCGCCGCCGGCGCTCCCAGGTCCCAACGCAGGGCCGGGATGAAGGCCGCATCGACAAGGTGGCGCGGCTCGCCCTGGCGGGCCTGCCAGGCGCCTAGCTGCAAGCGCGGCGCCAGCTGCAGGGCCAGGGCCTGCGAGCGCCAGGCCGTGCATTCGCCCAGGCGCCAGCCCAGGCTGGCGGCGTGCAGTTCGCGGTCCTTGGTCGCTTCGAAACGCAGGCCGCGCGGGCCCTGATTCGTGCACAAGGCCGAGTCGATAGGCGCACCCTGCCAGGCCAGCCAGGCCCAGCTCATCAGGCTGCCGCCCACGGCCATGGATTTGAGCGCGGTTCTTTCTTCGGCATGGGCAGGCAGTTGGGCGCCCCACAGAAGCATGGCCAAGCTGGCTACCAGGCGTTTCGAAACTCGTGTCATACCGCTTTCTTCTTCAAACTCTGAATCCAGGCCCGGGGCCCCGGCGCACGCACGCGCCGCAGGCCGCCCAGCAGCCAAAGCTGGCGGATCAGCAAGGCCGAGCCCCAAACCAACAGACCGGCAAACAGCACATCGCTGAGAAAATGACCGCCTTGCAAAATGCGCCCCAGTCCGATCAAAAGCCCGAGGCCCAGGGCCGCACGGCCCCACCACCGCCGCCGTGCCGGGGCAGCAAACAGGGCCGGCGCCAGCAAAGCAAATCCAGAAGCCGCATGGCCGCTGACGAATGAATAGCGCTTGCGTTCGGAGTTCAGGCCGGCCGGCGCCAAGGGCGGGCTGTAAGCCTCGCTGCCGCCGAACTCCAGCACCTGAACCGGACGCGGCCGCGACCAGAACTGTTTGACCGGACCATGCACCAGGGCACCCACCACCAAGACCAACAGGAGCAGGCTGACCCACAAGCGCCGCCAGTGCGGGCGCGAAAGGCGCCAGCGCCCGGCCAGCAAGCGCAAGATCAGAAACAGCGCCAGTCCCCGGGTCAGCCAGGGCACGCCTTCGTACAAAGCCCGCACCCAGGCTTTGTCCGCGTGGACGAACTGTCCGGCGTACAAGGATCGGCTGAGGCTCAGGTCCAGTGTGGGCCAGGCCGCGAACAGCGCCAAGCACAGAGCCAGACACAGGGCAAACGCCCGCATCTCACGATGACGCGCCCGGGGGCTGTTCCAGACTTGCTTCATGGTCGCTCGCCTTTGTCCATCCACTGCAGCAGCACATAGCCCGGGCCCGGGCGCAGGATTTCGTAGGCCGCGCTCGGCGGCGCACTCTTGAGCTCATCGGCGCGGGTGAACACCCAGTCACCGGCCCGCGGCTCGGGCAGGCCCGGCGTGGACTGCTGGCGGTAAAAACCAAAGCTCGGTGTCTGGCTGCGCCAGAGCCAAACCTGGCCGGGCAATGAAGCATCTCGCTGCGCCGCCTGAAGGGCAGCTGCCCGCACCGGTCCCTGCAAGACCTGACCCCACCAGGGCACCACCACCGTCACCAGCAGGCCACCCAAGAGCAGCGCCGTAGCGAGGGCGGCCTGCGGCAGGCTCAGACGCGGCCACAGCCACAACAGAAGCAGCATCGCCAGCAGCAGCCCCAACAACCCAGGCGCGAAGCTGGGCAAGGCCGGCGCGGCGCTGATCAGCTCAGCATACAAACCCGCCTTTCCCGCCGTCAGCCGCCCCGAGGCCGCGGCCGCCATCAGCCCGCCGAGCAGTACGGCCAAAACTGCAGCCGATAGGGCCAAGGCCCAGCGCCAGGCGCGGCTCAGCGGCGAACTCAGGGACATCGCGCCCAGCAGCAGCCAAGGTGTCAGACCGTAGAGAACATAGTGCGGCAGCTTGGTGCCCGAAAGCGAAAAAAACACCAGCACAAAGCCGGCCCAGCAAATCAGAAAGCTCGGCAAGGGCTGCTGCCAATGCCGGCGGATCTGCAGCAAGGCCGCAGCCAGCAGCGGCGTCCAGGGCAGGCTCAGCAGAGGCAGCATCAGCAGGTAGTACAGCGGTCCGCCGCCATGGCCCTCCAGCGGTGAGCTGAAGCGCTGCAGATTGTGCTGAAGCAAAAAGCCATCGATGAAGGCCCAGCCGTGGCGCTGCAAGGCATAGGCATACCAGGGCGCCCAGGCGAGGAAGAACAGCGCCAGCGCACCGGGCTCGGCCAGGGTCCGCCAAACCGCGCGCGGCAGTGCACGCAGGCCCTGCTGGCGCCACAGCCAGAACATCAAGGTGGCGAAGGGAATCAAGACCGCAACGGGCCCCTTGGTCAGCACGCCCAAGCCTGCCCACAAGGCCGCGCGGCGCAAGGCCCAGGGCCGGCCAGCCGAAGACTCCAGATGCCGCCACAGGTCCAGCAAGGTCAGCACCAAAAGCAAGTTGAGCAGCGCATCGGCGGTGGCCGCGCGCCCGATCAAGAGCACACCCAGGCTGCTGCCCAGGGCCGTGGCGGCGAACATCGCCGTCGCATCGCCGAAGCGCGGCCGGGCAAAGCTGGCCAGGGCCAACACCCAGCCCAGGCCGCACAGGGCCGAGGGCAGGCGCGCCGCAAATTCATTGACGCCGAACAAGGCCAGGCTGCTGGCCTGCAGCCAGTAGACGCCGATCGGTTTGTCGAAACGATCGCGGCCGTTGAGCGTGGTGTGCAGCCAGTCGCCGCTGGCCAGCATCTCGCGCGAGGCCTCGGCAAACGCGCCCTCGTCCACGTCGAACAGCGGTGCCGCGCCCAGGCGCAGCAGAAACAGCGCCGCAATGGCCAAGGCCCAGAGACCCCAGGCCTGCGGGCTGAAGCGCTGTGGAGCGAGTGCCGTCATGGCGCGGTCTGGCTCCAGCCGCGCTCGGGCGTGGGGTCACCGTCGGCGCTGTGCAGGGCTCGCTGGTAGGGCCGCACTTGGCGGCCCTCGAAATACACACGCATCAAGAGCTCGGCCAGCACGCCTGTGGTCAGGAACTGCAGGCCGCCCAGAATCGAGAAAAAGCCCAGCAGCAAGAGCGGTCGGCCGCCAATCGACTCACCCAGCAGCTTGAGCACGCCCAGATAACTGAGCAGGGCCATGCCCACCATCATCACGCCCAGGCCCAGCACGCCGAAGAAATGCCCGGGCCGGGTCCCGAAGCGCAGGAAGAAGAAGACGGCCAGCAGATCGACCACCACGCGCAGCGAGCGTGAGATGCCGTACTTGGACTGGCCGCGCAGGCGCGCATGGTGCTGCACCGGCTCCTCGGCCATGCGCTCGGGCGCAGTCACCGTGGCCAGCCAGGCGGGAATGAAACGGTGCATCTCGCCGTACAGCCGCACCTGCTTGAGCACGGGCGCGCGGAAGGCCTTGAGGCTGCAGCCCAGATCCTGGAACTGCAGGCCGGTGATCTTGCGGATCAAGCGGTTGGCCAGCAGCGATGGAATCTTGCGCAGCCACAGCCCATCTTGCCGCTGCTGGCGCCAGCCGGCCACCAGGTCCAGCTCTTCACGCAGCAGGCGCTCGACCAGACGCGGGATGTCGCTCGGATCGTTTTGCAAGTCACCGTCCATGGTGACGATGACATCGCCACGCGCCGCATCGATGCCGGCCTGCATGGCCGCGGTCTGGCGGAAATTGCGCGCCAGGCGGATGACTCGGATGTGCGGGCCGACGCGGCGGGCGTGCTGGCTCAGCAAGGCTGCCGTGCCGTCGCGGCTGCCGTCGTCCACCACCAGCAGCTCCCAAGGCTGGCCATAGTCCGCCAGCGCGGCTTGCACCGCGTCGATCAAGGGCGCGGCGTTCTCGCGCTCGTTGTACATGGGCACGACCACGCTGAGCCGGTGCGCCGGCAGCGGCTCAAGAGCCAGGGCCGGCTTGCTGAGTGCAGCCGCCAGCGCGGGCTCGCCGACCGACGCTGTACCCAGCGGCGGATCAAGAACCAGGGAAGTAGGTGGATTCATCGTCATGCGACTCGCAAAGTGGCGGCCGACGCGGGCGCCGGCAGTCCGTAGAAAAGCAGCACCAGCAGGCCGGCGGCCGTGCTGAGCAAGAGAGCCAAGCCGTGGACCGCCAGGGCGGCGGCCAGAATCAGCGGCAGGGCCAGCTCGGTGCCCAGCCAGGCGGCAACGCCAGCCACGCCAGCCTCATAACTGCCCAGGCCGGCGGTGGCCTGAATCGGCCACATGCCGCCCAACTCACCGCCAATCGCGGCCAGCAGCCCCTGCAACGCTGAGCTGTCCAGCAAGGCCATCAGCAAGCCGCCCAGCGCCGCCAGCTTGAGCCACCAGTTGGCCAGGCTGAGCAGGGCTATCGGACGCTGGGCGCCCTGCGACGGTGCCTGAGCCAGCGCGCCCCGCAGGCGCTGCCAGCGGCCGGAGGGCGCAGCGCCGTGCTGCAGCGCCAGCCGCCCAAGCAGTGCGCTCAACAACGCCGAGCCCGCCAGAAACAAGAAGGCGCTGATCAACAAGGCCAGGGCTGCGCCCTGCCCCAGCCACCAGGCCAGCAACGCGGCCAGGCTCAAGCTGGCCAGCACCAACAAGTCCTGCAGGCGCAGCCAGACCAGGCTGGCCAGGGCCTCGCCGGCGGTGGCGCCATACTGACGCTGAGCCAGCCAGAGGTAGCCCAACTCACCGCTGCGCAGCGGCGCCCAGTTCAAGGCCAGGGTGTGCAGCAGCAGCAGGCGCAGGCTGGCGCCGTAACTCAAGGATGCCGTGGGCAAGCCACTCTGCTCGCGCCGCGCGCGCCATTCCAGCTGCACCCGCCAGCCGCGCAGGCCCAGGCTGAGCAAGAGGGCCAGGGCGGCCAGCAACCAATCGGCAGCCGAAACGCGGGCGAGCGTGGCGCGCCATTGCTGCAGATCGATTTGCGGCGCGGCCCAGGCGAGCAAGAGCAAAAGCAGCACCAGGCCCAAGAGCACGCGCAGCAGGGCAGCAGGACGCGCGAGCTGGCCATGACGCCAGAGCTGCCAGCCGGCGGCGGCAATCAGGCACAAGCCCATCAGCCATTGCCCGGCTTCGGCAAGCGGGTAGCCCCAGGGCGTCAGCGCCAGCACACAGCCGCTCAGCAAGCCCACAGCTGCACGCCCGCGCACGCCCCGCACGCCTTGCATCCAACGCGGCGCACGCGGCACGGCATGCAGCGCCAGCAGTCCCACCACCAAGCCCAGCGCCCACCCGGCCAGCACATCGCTGGCCCAATGCGCGCCAACGCCGACGCGCGCCAGGCCGACCGACACCGCAGCCCAGATCAGCAAGACCTGACCCCAGCGCGGCGGCCGGGCCAGCGCCCAAATCAGCAAGACCAAGGTCGCGGCAGTGGCCGAGTGGCCCGAAGGCATGGCGTTGAAGTAGAGCGGATCTCCGGTGACCCACAACTCGCCTGCGTCCAAGACCGAGGGCGGGCGCGGCGCATTGATCCATTTCTTCAGGACCTGGGCCAGCAAGCCACCGAGCAGCAGGGCGAACAAGCTGGCAGGCCAGAGGCGCTCGGCCAGGGCCGGCTTCTGCACAGACACGAAACCCAGGGCCGCCCAACCGAGGCCGGCGACGCTCAGCAAAGACCAGAGCGTGGGCGAGAACTGCGCCAGCGTGGGCTGCAGCTGGGCCAGCCAAAGCGGCTCACGGCCGGAGCCGCGCACGGCCAGGGCCAGCACCAGCAGCAAGGTGGCCAGGGACAGGAAGCCCAGCTGCATCGCTCGCGAGAGGGGCGCATCAGGCAGGCGGCTCTCGCAGACGGGTGAAATGGCAGGGCTCATGAGCTGGCCATGCTAGGCAGCCCGTATGACGCGCTCTTGTCAGTGATTCGACGGAATCAAGACAATCAGGCGACCGCCCCCACCCGCCTGTTCAACGGTTCACAGACCGCAAACGCGGCCGCCCCGCTCCGCCCCTTCAAGGCAACAGCAACTCCGGGCGCACCGTCATGCGGCGCAGCGGCTGGCTGCCGCCGTCCATCTTGAAAGGCGCTCCGCCGCAGCGGGCGGCACAGGTAGGCTGGGCCAGCGCTTCGTCGAACACCTCGCGGGCGCAATCCAGGCAGCTGCCGCAAGCGGCGGCCACCCGGGTTTCGTCCTGCAGCACGTCAAAGTTGTGCACGCCGTCGGCCACCTGGCGGCGGATGTCGCGGTCGGAAACACGGTGGCAGAGGCAGACAATCATGGCGCGTGGCGGTGGCCTGGGCAGAGCAGGCCTGGCGTTCAAGGACCAGCCCACTCTATCGCAAATGCGAACACTTCTCAATCGCCATCACAAGAACCCCTGGACTTTAGGGGGCTTGCTTCATTCGGGCTTTGAAGCGACCACTCCTCCCGGAGCGGCCGGCCTCAAACATGCACCAGCTCAAGACATTTGCGACTGCAGCCAGTTCTGCTCGCCGAGTTGTGCGACGAGACCGATCTGGGTTTCCAGATGGTCGATGTGTTCTTCGGTGTCTTCCAGGATGCTGACCAGCACCTCGCGAGAGACGTAGTCGCGGACGCTCTCGCAATATGCGATCGCTTCCTTCAGCAACGGGTGGGAGCCGACCTCGATCTTCAGATCGCAGTGCAGCACCTCGACCGCGTTCTCGCCGATGTAGAGCTTGCCCAGGTCTTGCAGATTGGGCAGGCCTTCCAGCATCAGGATGCGGTCGATCAGCTTGTCGGCGTGCTTCATCTCCTCAATGGACTCGTCGTGCTCATGCTTGGCCAGGCGCTCCAGGCCCCAGTTCTTGAGCATGCGGTAGTGCAGAAAATACTGGTTGATGGCGGTCAGCTCGTTCTTGAGCTGGGCGTTCAGATAGTCGATGACTTTGGCATCACCCTTCATGGCGGGTTCCTTTCAAGCAGGTAGAGCGGCAGCGAACTGAGACGGCAGACGCCATTGTGAGGGCACAAAGCCCGGGCAGTTGCAAGCGTCCGCGCCGCCGGACTCAAGGACTCGCGTTTGCACTCAGCGACCCGCCCTCTTCTGCCGCGGGCGTGATTTTGCCGGGATACGGGAAAGAAACTTCAGATCAATATTGCAATTACGAATCGTTCTCATTTAATATGCAACCATGCGAACTCACACAAGCCCCGCAAGCCTGCTGGCCGCAAGCCCAGATCTGCCCACAGGCCCGGCTGAACCCATAGCCGGGCCTGTGGCCAACAGTTCTCCTCTGGGAAAACCCACGCGATTGAGCAGCCAGGTTCTGCTGGCGGACCGCCGCGAAGTCGAAATCGAACACGCGGGCCAGATCTATCGCTTGCGCCTGACCTCTCTGGGCAAGCTGATCCTGACCAAATAGCGCCGCCCTCACTCGGACGCTGTCCCAGCACGCTCCCGTTCTTTTATTTTTTCTGCAGCCTCAGGCGCCCAGCAGGGGCATTCGCCCGTCGCCCGTCGCCTTGAGGCCCCGCACCAGCCAGCCATGGTTCGCGCCAGCCCGTGCCCGTTCATTGCCTTCGGCCTCTTGGCCCGGGCCAACGCAAGGACACACGACCATGCTGCCTACCTCACCGCTGCTCTCTGCCACGGCCACCACCCGACCCGAACATATCGCTGTCGGCCAGGTCCGCCGACCTGGAGACGGCCATGTGTAACTCGCCCAATGTCTTCACGGCTGCGATCGAGGCCGATCGCAGCCGCAGCGCAAGGCTGAAACCAGGTCTGGCAAGCACGCCGACGGCGAAACCTGTTGCGGCAATCCTGAACGCCGAAATGCCAGCTCTGGGTTCGCGAAGACGCCGGCTCTGGGAGCTGCCCAGCCAGGCCTTGTGCCCGGTGATCGGCGTCTGCCTGCCCATGCCCTTGCTGCGGCGGCGCATGGGACGCCTGCCCGGCATCAAGCCGCATGCCAATGACTACGAGCTGCACTGCCTGGCCATCGACGCCTGCGGCCAGCGCAGCGATCTGGCCGAGCTGCTGCAGCGCGAGCTGGACCAGCGCTTCATCCGCACCCTGCGCCTGGCCGCCGCCTGCAAGACCACCCTGGCCCTGGCCGCCTGGTGGGCCGCGGCTGCCCAGGGCCAGCCCCTGCGCGAGGGCGAGCCGCCGCTCGATACGGCCGCCTGCTTCTGGGCCACCCTGACCCATGCTCGCTGCGAGCACAGCCTGCAGGAACAGGTGCTGCGCGACATCCACATGCTGCAGCACCAGGTCGGCGCCGCCAACCGCGCCGATCTGGGCCGGCTGGAAGCCCTGGCCGACGAAAACGCCGTGCTGGCCGCCGAGCTGGCGCGCGTGCAGCAGCGCAGCCAGCGGGTGCTGCAGGAGCGCGCCGCGGCGCAGGAGCGCCAGGCCGCCGAGCTGGTGCAGCTGCGCGCCCAGCTGCTGGGCCGCGACACCTTGCTGGCCAGCCTGCGTGAAGACATGCAGGCCCTGGAAGCCGCCGCGCCGGGCCTGCGCCACCGCCAGGAGCAGGCCGAGCAGATCCGCCATCAACTCAGGCGCATCCAGGATCTGGAGCGCGCACTGCTGCGCGCCCGCCAGGACGCAGCCCGAGCCGAGCAACGCCAGCGTGAGAGCCAGGCAGAGCTGCAGCGCCTACAGACGGCCACACAGCTTGAAGCTGAGATGGTGTCCACACTCCAGCCTCCCGGCGCGCCCCCCAACTTTGGAGAGCGCGCTGTGCTCTGCGTCGGCGGCCGGCCCAGCGTGGTGCCCATCTACCGCCAGCTGATCGAAGGCACCGGCGGCCGCTTCCTGCACCACGACGGCGGCGAAGAGGACGCCGTCGCCAAGCTCGACGCCAGCTTGGCCGCCGCCGACCTGGTGATCTGCCAGACCGGTTGCATCAGCCATGACGCCTACTGGCGGGTCAAGGACCACTGCAAGCGACATGGCAAACGCTGTGTCTTTGTCGACAAACCCAGCGGCAGCAGCCTGGCGCGCGCCTTGAACCAGCTGACGGAGCCGGCGGTACAGCCTCCCCCGGCTTGATCCACAGACCACGGCAACCATCAATCTGATTTAATATATTTATAATATTCCAGATAAAAGCAACCCTGCACTCCACCCACATGAACCCAAGCCCCTACGCCAACTACATCGCCGGCCAATGGCTGGAAGGCCCCAGCCAGCGCGCCAACATCAACCCTTCGGACACCCGGGACCTGATCGGTCACTACAGCCAGGCCGATGCTGCCCAGGTGGAGCTGGCCCTCGCCAGCGCAGCCGCCGCGGCGCCAGCCTGGGGCCTGTCGACACCGCAGCAAAGAGCCGACGCACTGGACACCATCGGCCAGGAACTGCTGGCCCGCAAGGACGCACTGGGCGAGCTGCTGGCGCGCGAAGAAGGCAAGACGCGCGTGGAAGGCATCGGTGAAGTGGCGCGGGCTGCTGCCATCTTCAAGTTCTTCGCGCAGGAGGCTTTGCGTCAGCGCGGCGACAAGCTGGCCTCGGTGCGACCCGGGGTCGAGGTGGAAGTGACCCGCGAGCCTTTGGGTGTCGTGGGCCTGATCACGCCCTGGAATTTCCCCGCAGCCATTCCGGCCTGGAAGATCGCGCCGGCCCTGGCGTTTGGCAATGCCGTGCTGTTCAAGCCGGCCGAGTTGGTGCCGGGCACGGCCTGGGCACTCAGCGAGATCATCAGTCGCGCCGGGCTGCCGGCGGGTGTGTTCCAGCTCCTGATGGGCCCGGGCGCGGTGGTTGGCCAGGCCATGCTCGACGACGCGCGCGTGCAGGGCTTGAGCTTCACCGGCTCGGTCGGCACTGGCGCCCGGGTGGCCCAGGCCGCCGTGCAGCGCGGCGCCAAGTTCCAGCTCGAAATGGGCGGCAAGAATCCCTGGGTGGTGCTGGACGACGCCGACCTGGACCTGGCCGTGAACTGCGCGGTGCAAAGCGCATTTTTCTCGACCGGCCAGCGCTGCACGGCCGCCTCGCGCCTGATCGTGCACAAGGCGGTCTACGCCCAGTTTGTCGAGAAAATGGCCGAGGCCACCCGCGCGCTGCGGGTCGGCCACGCCCTCGCGCCGGACACCCAGATCGGCCCCGTCATCGACGAGCAGCAGCTGAACCAGGACCTGCGCTACATCGCCATGGCCCGCGCCGAAGGCGCCCGCCCGGTCTGCGGCGGCGAGCTCTTGAAGCGGGACACTCCCGGGCATTTCCTCAGCCCCGCCCTGTTCGCCGACTGCGACAACGCCATGCAGCATTGCCGCGAAGAGATCTTCGGCCCGGTGGCCAGCGTCATTCCGGCCGACAACTACGAGCACGCGCTGGACTTGGCCAATGACACCCCCTTTGGCCTGTCCAGCGGCATCTGCACCCGCTCGCTCAAGCATGCCAGCCATTTCAAGCGGCACGCACAGGCCGGCATGGTGATGGTGAACCTGCCGACCGCCGGCGTCGACTACCACGTGCCCTTCGGCGGCCGCAAGGCGTCGAGCCAAGGTGCGCGTGAGCAAGGCAGCTACGCCGCCGAGTTCTTCAGCAGCGTGAAGACCAGCTATCTGCTGCCTTGACGGTGAGGGGATGGCGACTCCAATTCGCACCGATTCGTGCAAAGCGCACAAACCAATGAAATACCACTTGAGCCCAGGGATACCCTGAGAACGGCCCGCTTCATAGAATTTCCCTGGCCTGCAAAACCTTTCTTATTGCAGGATTGCCCAACACAAAACAAGGGATTCAAGTGAAGCAAGCGACGATCAAGCTCAAGAGTGGCATTCAATTGGTTTCCGCGGCAATGCTGCTGTGGGGCACCAGCGCCGCCCACGCCATCCCCACCATCGACTTTGGCCCGGCCAAGGGTTTCAGTGCCTTCATCCTGGGCAATGTCGACGCGGCCAATGACATCGAAGGCCGACTGGCCGTCGCCGGCAATTTGAACGCCTCGGGCCTGTCGATCAACTACCGCACGCCCTCGACAGTCACCGGCCCGGCGCTGGTGGTGGGCGGCAATGTGAGCTACAACGGCGGCCGCATTTACAGCAACGCCCCGGCCGGCGTGGACTCGACCAAGGGCTCGCACTTGCCCTACTGGGACCAGAGCCTGAGCCAGTACGGCAATGGCTACGGCGTCTACGGTGGCAGCAAGACCGGCTCGGCAGCCGACCTGGACTTGCGTAAGCAGAGCGGTGTGATTGACTTCAATGCCGCCGCCAGCACCTTGCGCAACACGGCCAGCCAGCTGGGCAGCCTCAGCGCCACCGGCAGCACCCAGATCAGCAGCTACACGCAGGGCGGCAAACAGGTCGTCAGCGGCATCAGCTTCATCGGCACCGGTGCCGACTTCGAGGTCTTCAACGTCAACACCGCCACCTTCCGCAATCTGAGTCTGAGTGGCGTGAAGGCCGGTGCCACCGTGCTGATCAACTACACCGGCAGCGACGCCGTGCTATTCGCCGGCGGCCAGCTGACCCAGAACGTCGCCATCGGCGGCCTGGACGCCTGGGGCAACCCAGCCACCCAGCTGGACGCACTGAACGCCAACGTGCTGTTCAACTTCAGCCAGGCCACCGACCTGACCGTGGGCAGCTTCGTGGGCGGCAGCATTCTGGCGCCCAATGCCCTCGTCTACGGTGGCGAGCAACGCACGGGCGGCGGTCATCTCGAAGGCCAGCTGATCGCGCTGGGCCTGAAGAGCAATCTGGAAATCGGCTACTCGCCGCTGGTCTCGGCCGTGCCGGAGCCGGGCAGCTTTGCCATGCTGCTGGCGGGCCTGGGCGTGATTGGCTTCATCGCCCGCCGCCGCAAGACCGACTGATCACCAAGCCCGTCCTGCGCTGCAAGCGACAAGAGCTCCTTCGGGAGCTCTTTTTGTTTGTCCGCGCACAGCGCGTTTTTTCATGCGCTGAAGTGCGGCAGCGGCATGGGCGCATGCTGCTATCGCAACCATGCGCAGCTGCAAAACTGCGGCGTCGCGTTCGAAGCTGAAGAGACAAGGCAGGCGCCGGCGGCAAACGCTTCAACCTCTTTCTTGTTGGTCCGCAAGGTCAAGGCCTCTGCCAGACGAAAAAAAGCCGGTCTGCAGACCGGCCTTGCTACCACGAAGCGCGTGAAGCGCTGCGACTTCGGGTCAACGCTGGCGACGCCGCGCCATGAACCCCACCACGCCAAGACCGGCCATCAAAAGGGCCAAACTGCCAGGCTCCGGAACGGCGGACACAGTCAACAGATCCTGATAGGTGCCGTTGCTGAGCTTGGTGATGGTGTAGAGGTCCGGGCCGGTATAGCCCAGTGCAGCTTGCAGATAGCCGTTGACGCTGGCCACAAAGTCACTGTTGTCCGTGCCGCTGCCGTTGCTCAAGGCCTTGACGAAAAAGGCACCTTGGCCGTTCGCCACATTCAGGGCGTTGCCAGCGCTTTCATGGGTGATTTCCCAGACGGCGGTCTGGAAGGCGGCCTGCTGCGTGTTGCTCAACGAACTGCTGAAGCTGGTGGCGAACAGCCCTTGCAGCAGCTTGGTTTCAGCACTGCCAAAGCTGCCTTCGGTATAGGTCTGAAAACCGCGACGGCTGCTGGCGTGGTCCTGGGCCAGTTCCACACAGTAAGCGTAGAAGCTGGCGCCCGCCGCAGTCTCAAAGCGCAAGGCCCCGGTGCTGTAGTCACTGGAACCACGTTGCACGCCGAGGCTGTCGATGTAAGAGGTGCTCAGAGCCAGATCGCCGTTGGTGCCGACGAACTTGATGCTCTGTGTTGCAGCTGCCGCACCGCCGACCACCAGGGTCAATGCGAGGGCGCTGAGGACTTTGTTGAAAGCGAACATGATGGTCTGTCTTTCTCGTTCAATTCATTCAGGGGCAGTGCTATGCGACGCAGCTCAGGCCTGCTGACGGCGGCGTTTCAGGCCGGCCATGGCGGCTAGCGCGACCAGGCTCAAGGCCAGGGTTTGCGGCTCGGGCACGCTGTTGCCAGTCTGCAAACGGCCGGAGTAGGCCGCGCCATGCTTGCCGCCGAGCACATCGCCGCTGACGCGCAATTCCCAGGTGCCGGCACTCAGCAAAACCGGAGCCAGGCTCCATTGCTCGGCGCCATAGTCGGCCTGGGACCAGTCCACAGCCAACTGCTCCGTGAAGCTGCGACGGGTGCTCATATCGGCCTGCCCTTGTGCATTGAGCTTGACCAAATAGACCTCGGCGACATCCACGGCCATGGTCGCCTGAGTCAGCAGATTGCCGCTGACCAAGCGGTCCGAGCTCAGCGTCAGGGTGCGGAATGCGTCGGAAAAGGCCTCGCCGCCCTGCGTGCGGATGGCGTTGTTGGCGAACTCACCGCCGGCACCCAGGCTCAGCTGAGTCACCGGACCGGCGTGCACCTGGGAGGCCAGGCTCAACAAGCCGGCAGCCAGAGTAACCATCGCAACAGCTGCTTTTTTTGTACGCATCACATTCACCCTCGGTTCGAAACTTTTTGACTTGCAGAACCGGCAGGGCCAGTCCAATCAAGAACCACTTCAATCTAGGGCTAGATGCTAGGGGATGGGTCCAGGGGAGTCGCCCCCCCGACTCGGTGCCGCAGACGCGGGCTCGTGTGAAATGCACGGGAAAACCGGGCATTTAGAAGGATGGCTCTAGGCGGCCTCAGGGGTAAGCCGGCGCTGGCGAAAAAAAACGCCCCGGGAGCGGGGCGTTTTTCCAGAAGCTAATCAGCGCAGCCGGCGTCGGCTTCAGCTCAGCTTGCCGTGGCAGGACTTGAACTTCTTGCCGCTGCCGCAAGGGCATGGATCGTTGCGGCCGACATGGCCGTACTTGGAGACATCGAAGCCATCGGCCGGGTCTTGCGACACCGAACCATCCTCGTTGGGATGGGTGTAGGTGACATTGCTGACCTGATCGGCCCGTGCCTCCAGGGCTTGAGCCGCGCGGTCGGCCTCTTCCTGGGACTGGATGCGCACATTGAGCAAGGTGCGCGTGACTTCCATCTTGACCACATCGAGCAACTGTGAGAACAGCTCGAACGCCTCGCGCTTGTACTCCTGCTTGGGGTTCTTCTGGGCATAACCGCGCAGATGGATGCCCTGGCGCAGATAGTCCAAGGAAGCCAAATGCTCACGCCAGTGTTGGTCGATGCTTTGCAGCAGGACCATGCGCATGAAAGGCGTCAGCTGGTCGATGCCGACACGTTCGATCTTTTCGTTGAAGGACACATCGCCGGCCTTGACCACGGCTTCGACGATTTCCTCGTCGGTGATGGCGTCACTCTTCTCGACCAGGGTCTTGAGGGCGATGTCGAGCTGCCATTCGTCGCGCAGCACGCGCTCCAGGGCGGCCAGATCCCATTGCTCCTCCAAGCTCTCGGCCGGGACGAAGGTGCGTACCACATCGGTCAGGCTGCTGGCGCGCAGATTGGCAATCTGGGCAACCAGGCTTTCCGCTTCAAGGATGTCGTTGCGCTGCTGGTAGATGACCTTGCGCTGGTCGTTCGAGACATCGTCGTACTCGAGCAACTGCTTGCGGATGTCGAAGTTGCGGCCTTCAACCTTGCGCTGGGCGCTTTCGATCGAACGGGTGACGATGCCGGCCTCGATGGCCTCGCCCTCGGGCATCTTCAGGCGGTCCATGATGGCGCGCACGCGGTCACCCGCAAAGATGCGCATCAACTGGTCGTCCAGCGACAGGTAGAAGCGCGAGGAGCCTGGGTCACCCTGGCGGCCCGAACGACCACGCAGCTGGTTGTCGATACGGCGGCTCTCGTGGCGCTCGGTGGCGATGATGCGCAGGCCACCCTGGGCCTTGACGGCCTCGTGCAGACCGGCCCATTCGCTCTTGAGCTTTTCGATGCGTTCGGCCTTGACCGAATCCGGCAACGCAGCGTCGGCCTCGATCACCTTGACCTGGTTCTCGACGTTGCCGCCCAGCACGATGTCAGTACCACGCCCCGCCATATTGGTGGCGATGGTGATCACGCCGGGGCGGCCAGCCTGGGCGACGATCTCAGCCTCCTTGGCATGCTGCTTGGCGTTCAGCACCTGATGCGGCAGCTTTTCCTTGCTCAGCAAGGCCGAGATCAGCTCGGAGTTCTCGATCGAGGTGGTGCCCACCAGCACCGGCTGGCCCCGCTCATGGCAGTCGCGGATGTCGCGCACCACAGCTTCGAACTTTTCCTTGTTGGTCTTGTAGACCAGGTCCAGCTCGTCGCGGCGCTGCGTCGGGCGGTTGGGCGGGATCACCACGGTTTCCAGGCCGTAGATTTCCTGGAATTCGTAGGCTTCGGTGTCGGCCGTACCGGTCATGCCGCCCAGCTTGCCGTACATGCGGAAGTAGTTCTGGAAGGTGATCGAGGCCAGGGTCTGGTTCTCGCTCTGCACCGCCACGCCTTCCTTGGCTTCCACGGCCTGGTGCAGGCCATCGCTCCAGCGACGGCCGGTCATCAGGCGACCGGTGAACTCGTCAACGATGGTGACTTCACCGTTCTGGACCACATAGTGCTGGTCACGGTGATAGATGTGGTGGGCCCGCAGGGCCGCATACATATGGTGCATCAGCGAAATATTGGCCGCGTCATACAGGCTGGCGCCTTCCGGCAGAAGGCCAGTCTCGGCCAGCAGGCGTTCGGCGTTGTCGTGGCCGTCTTCGGTCAGGTAGATCTGGTGTGACTTCTCGTCCACGGTGAAGTCACCGGGTTCGATCACGCCCTCACCCGTGCGCGGGTCGAGCTCACCAATCTGCTTCTTCAGCTGCGGAGCCACCTTGTTGATGGCCAGGTACACATCGGTCTGGTCATCGGCTTGGCCGGAAATGATCAGCGGCGTGCGGGCTTCGTCGATCAAGATCGAATCCACTTCGTCAACGATGGCGAAGGCCAGCGGGCGTTGCACGCGGTCGGCCACATCGTGGACCATGTTGTCGCGCAGATAGTCGAAGCCGTACTCGTTGTTGGTGCCGTAGGTCACATCGGCGGCATAGGCGGCCTGCTTCTGCTCGCGCTGCATATTCGGCAGATTGATGCCGACCGTCAGGCCCAGGAAGTTATAGAGCTGCGCCATCCATTCGGCATCGCGCTTGGCCAAGTAATCGTTCACCGTCACCAGGTGCACGCCCTTGCCGGTCAAGGCATTCAAATAAACCGGCAGCGTACCCATCAAGGTCTTGCCTTCGCCGGTGCGCATTTCAGCGACTTTGCCGGCGTGCAGCACCATGCCGCCGATCAGCTGCACGTCAAAGTGACGCATCTTCAGGGCACGCTTGCTGCCCTCGCGGACGACGGCAAAAGCCTCGGGCAGCAGCGCATCCAAGGACTCGCCCTTCGCTACACGTGCCTTGAACTCGCTGGTCTTGGCTCGCAGGGCCTCGTCATCGAGGGCTTCGAACTGAGGCTCCAGCGCATTGATCTGCTGGACAACGCGGCGGTAGCCCTTGAGCAAGCGCTCATTGCGGCTACCGAAAATCTGGGTGAGAAGCTTGGGCAACATGCAGCGTGATGGTTTGTTCGTTGAACGGGAGCTCGCCAGGGCGGGCTCCTCGGAGCGGCTGTCGCTGCCGGCGTGCATCGTGAAATTCGCGCCGCGAGACTGGGCCAGATTTGGTCTTCTTGCTGTTCTTTTAGAGCAATGCCCGGTCCATATGGGGCGCGGCGGCGGGCTTGCAAGCACGCCAACGCGCAAATTCCCTGAAAGTCCAGGCACAAAAGCCCGTCAGTTTAGCATTCGCCATCCCGGCTTCCGCTTCGCAGCAACCCGGGCAAGCCCGCAAGCACGGGGGCGGCCACTACACTGGGCCGATGCGCCCGCTCTTCCGCCCTCTTCCACCCAGCCGCCACCGCAGCGGCGGGGTCGGCACAAGCCAGGTGCCCGATCCTTTGCCGATTGCGCGCGCGCTGGCTGGACACGAAGGCCTGGCGCGCCTGGGGCGCTTGTTGCACGAGTCGAACCGACGCATGGCGGTGGTGTTGCCCGCCCTGCCCGGCACCCTGAGCCGTTTTGTGCGGCCCGGCCCGGTGGACGAGGAAGGTTGGAGTTTGCTGGCCGCGAACGCAGCGGTGGCGGCCAAGCTCCGTCATCTGCAACCGCATTTAGAAGCGATGCTGGCCGAGCAGGGCATCCAGCCACATCAAATACGCATCAAGGTGCAGCAGCAAGGCTGAGCGCAGGTCGAAGACGGCGACTCGGGACTCGGATCTGCCCGAAGCGCTGAGAGACAAATCGGCAGACGAAAAAAAACGAGCCAGCTTGCGCTGACTCGTCTTCATGTTTTCCTGGTGCCGGCTATCGGATTCGAACTGATGACCTACCGCTTACAAGGCGGTTGCTCTACCAACTGAGCTAAGCCGGCACTAGCCCGCCAGTATAGCCGACTTTCCTAGTGATCGATCAAACTTTTACTTGATTCGAGTCAAAGTAGGGCGGCCACCACTGGGGCCAGGTCCGTCCGGCTCATCATCTCCGCCCGCCGCCGCACCGGAATCCGACGTCGCGGCTGCAGGGACCGCCGCAAGCACCGGCGCGCCGGGCGCTTCAACCGGCTGCACGGGCTCAGCAGACTCCGAAGCATCCGCTTCCGCGCCAGGCACAGCCGCCAAGCGCAAGCCGCGTGGGGGCTTAGCAACCGCGACTTCAGCATCAGCCGTCGAAACGACCGAGGGCGCAGGCGCAGCGGCTTCGGGAGCCGGGAAGGCCATGCCCTGACCGTTCTCTCGGGCATAGATGGCCACCACATGATCAACCGGCACGATGATCTCGCGCGCCGTCCCACCAAACCGCGCCTTGAACTGGATGGTCTCGTTGCCGAGATCCAGGCTGCTGGTCGCATCAAAGCCGACGTTCAGCACGATCTCGTTGTTGCTGACGTACTCCATCGGCACCTGAACCATGCGATCGACGTGAACCGCGATGTAGGGCGTGAAGCCGTTGTCAGTGCACCAGTCGTGCAAGGCGCGAATCAGGTAGGGACGGGTCGAGCTGCTGCCCGGGCCGCCCTTGTCTGTGCTTTGATCCATGTCGAACTCTTGTGCTCGCTTCGCTGCGTTCAGCGCTTACTTGCGCATCACCTTTTCGGACGGCGTCAGCGCTTCGATGTAAGCCGGGCGCGAGAAGATGCGCTCGGCGTACTTCAGCAGCGGCAAGGCATTCTTCGACATGTCGATGCCGTAGTAGTCGAGGCGCCAGAGCAGGGGCGCAATGGCCACGTCGAGCATGGAGAAATCATCGCCCAACATGTACTTGTTCTTCAGGAAGATGGGGGCAAGCTGAGTCAGGCGATCACGGATTTGCGCGCGGGCCTTTTCCAGTTGCTTGTCGGTGGCCTTGACGGCTTGGCTGCGACCTTCCAGCACATTCACATGGGCGAACAGCTCCTTCTCGAAATTCAGCAGGAACAGGCGCACACGAGCACGGGCAACCGGGTCGCCGGGCATCAGCTGCGGGTGCGGGAAGCGCTCGTCGATGTACTCGTTGATGATGTGCGATTCGTACAGAATCAGGTCGCGCTCGACCAAGATGGGCACTTCGTTGTACGGGTTCATCAGCGCGATGTCTTCGGGCTTGGCGAACAAGTCCACATCACGGATCTCGAAGTCCATGCCCTTCTCGAACAGCACGAAGCGGCAGCGATGCGAGTAGGGGCAGGTGGTTCCAGAATAAAGCACCATCATGGCGGCAGGCTCCGAGAGGTCAGGTGAAAAGGCTGCGGATCACATCGAGTCTTGCAGTGAGCCGCACAAAAGACAAACGCAGCGGGCGCTCCGGACGAGCCACCCACTGCGTGTTGGACCCAGCCGCCGCTCGCGCAGCCGCCGGGACCGGGACGAAAAACGTTACTTCACGTCTTTCCAGTACGAGGCATTCAGGCGCCAGGCGAACACCGTGAACACCGACAGGAACAACAGCACCAGCACACCCAGGCGGAAGCGCTGGGCTTGCGCCGGCTCGCCCATCCACTGCAGGTAAGCGACCAAGTCGCCGACGGCGCTGTCGTAAGCGCGGGCATCCAGCGTTCCGGGGGTCAGCTGCTCGAAACCCTTGAAGACATGAACGGTCTTGCTGTGGTCATGCGGATCGGTTTCTTCAGCAAACTTGGCGGCGCGCTGACCTTGCAGTTCCCACAGCGCGTGCGGCATGGCCACGCTCGGGAAAGCCAGATTGTTCCAACCAGTGGCCTTGCTTTCGTCGCGGTAGTAGGTGCGCAGATAGGTGTACAGATAGTCGGCACCCGAGCCCTTGGCACCGTCGGCGCGCGAACGCGCGATCACGGTCAAATCGGGCGGCGTGGCACCAAACCAATCCTTGGCTTGCTTGGCATCCATCGAGACCTTCATGGTCTCGCCCACCTTCTCGCCAGCGAAGAGCAGATTGCTCTTGATCTGAGCTTCCGTCAGGCCGAGATCACGCAGGCGGTTGTAGCGATTGAAAGCTGCCGAATGGCAGTTCAAGCAGTAGTTGACGAACAACTTGGCGCCGTTTTGCAACGAGGCCATATCGGTCATCTTTTCCTTGGGGAACTTGTCCCACTCGATGCCGCCTGCGGCCGCATGAGCGCCGGAGACCAGACCCATGCCCAGAGACAGGGTGGTCAGCAGCGTAGCGATGAGCTTCTTCATTCTCTTGACTCCGATGCTTGTGTTCAGTGGGCGTGGAAGGTCACGCGGTCAGGCACGGCCTTGGGCGTACCGAGCTTGCTCCACCAGGGCATCAGCAGGAAGAAGCCGAAGTAGAAGATGGTGCCGATCTGAGCGATCAGAGTGCCGATGTCGGTCGGCGGCTGGATACCCAAATAACCCAGCACCAGGAAGAACACCACGAACACGGCGTACACATGCTTGTGCCAGTCCGGGCGATAACGGATCGACTTGACCGGGCTGTGATCCAGCCAGGGCAGGAAGAACAGAATCACCACCGCACCACCCATCACCACCACGCCCCAGAACTTGGCGTCGAAGATCTTGAGCAGGAAACAAGCCGCAGCAGCAATCACCAGCACAGCCAACTTGGCCTTGCTACTGAAACTGCCCTTGATCACAGCCAGCAAGGCGCTCAGACCGATGATGCCCACCAGCACGTTGACCATGGTGTCGGTCGTGGCGCGCAACATCGAATAGAAGGGCGTGAAATACCAGACCGGCGCGATGTGCGCGGGCGTCTTCAGCGGATCGGCCGGGATGAAGTTGTTGTACTCCAGGAAGTAGCCACCCAACTCCGGCGCGAAGAAGATGATGCTGGTAAAGACCATCAAGAACAGGCTCAGCGCATAGATGTCATGCACCGTGTAGTAGGGATGGAAAGGCACGCCATCCAGCGGGTGACCCTTGGCATCCTTCGGCGCCTTGGGGCCCTTGATTTCAACGCCATCAGGGTTGTTGGAACCCACTTCATGCAGCGCAATGATGTGCGCCACCACCAGGCCCAGCAGCACCAGAGGCACGGCAATGACGTGGAAGCTGAAGAAGCGGTTCAGCGTGGCGTCGCCCACCACAAAGTCGCCGCGGATCAGCAGCGCCAGATCCGGGCCGACGAAAGGCACGGCCGCGAACAAGTTCACGATCACCTGTGCGCCCCAGTAGGACATCTGGCCCCAGGGCAGCAGATAACCCATGAAGGCTTCGGCCATCAAGCATAGGAAGATGCCGCAACCGAAGATCCAGACCAGTTCGCGAGGCTTGCGATACGAACCGTAGATCAAGCCACGGAACATGTGCAGATAGACCACGACGAAGAAGGCGGATGCGCCCGTCGAGTGCATGTATCGGATCAACCAGCCCCAGGGCACATCACGCATGATGTACTCGACCGAAGCGAAGGCCAGGGCGGCATCGGGCTTGTAATGCATCACCAGGAAAATGCCGGTGACGATTTGGATCACCAGCACCACCAGGGCCAGCGAGCCGAAGATGTACCACCAGTTGAAGTTCTTCGGAGCGTAGTACTCCGAGAGATGCTCTTTGTAGAGCTTGCTCGCGGGGAAACGGTTGTCCACCCACGTCAGCAGTTTTTCGCCGGCGCTAGCGCCAGCGGGAGCTTCTTTGAATTCAGCAGCCATGTTGACCTCTGTCCTTTAGCCTTGTGCGACCTGATGCCGAAGCATCAGGCCTTCTTGTCTTCGCCAATCAGGATCTTGGCGTCGGACAGGTACATGTGAGGGGGCACTTCGAGGTTGTCGGGCGCCGGCTTGTTCTTGAACACGCGGCCAGCCAGGTCGAAGGTCGAACCGTGGCATGGGCAGAGGAAACCGCCGTGCCAGTCGTCCGGCAGCGAGGGCTGCGGGCCGGCCTGGAACTTGTCGCTGGGAGAGCACCCCAGGTGCGAGCAGATGCCGACGCCGACAAAGTATTCAGGCTTGATCGAACGATGGCCATTCTTGGCGTAGTCCGGGGTCGGATACGCCTTGCGATCCGAATTCGGATCGGCCAATTGGCCTTCTGTGCCGTTCAGCGCAGCCAATTGCTCGGGCGTGCGACGGACGATCCACACGGGCTTGCCGCGCCATTCGACGGTCATTTTTTCACCCGGCTTCAAGCCGCTGATATCGGCTTCCACGGCCGCACCGGCGGCCTTGGCGCGCTCGGACGGAGTGAAAGTACTGACGAAAGGTACGGCGGTGGCAACGCCGCCAACGGCGCCGGCGCAACTTGTGGCGATGAGCCAAGTGCGCTTGCCGTGGTCCACTTGCTGGTCACTCATGAGGATCCTCAAACGAGACTTCTGATCGGGGGCAACCCGGGATTCTAACGGACGCTATCAGCTCTCAGTATCGGCAAGCGCGCCCGAAACTGTTTTCCGCGCCACAGTATCAGCGTTTTACCGGTTTTCGTCCGCGGCTGAGTCGACAATCATGGCCGTTGCGCGCCGTTCGGGCGTTCAGTTGGTTTTTTGTCAACACAGCAAGCGGCCCGGCGCCGCTGACGGAGAGATATCAATGAGTTTTTTCTCGGAATTCAGGGAATTCGCGGTCAAGGGCAATGTGGTTGATCTGGCCGTGGGCGTCATCATCGGCGGCGCCTTTGGCAAGATCGTTGACTCCGTGGTCAAAGACTTGATCATGCCCATTGTCGGCAAGGTGATCGGCGGCCTGGACTTCTCCAACTATTTCATCGTGCTGGGCAGTGTGCCGGCCGACTTCAAGGGCGCGCAAACCTACGAAGCGCTGACCAAAGCCGGCGTGCCTCTGTTCGCCTACGGCAGCTTCCTGACCGTGTTGCTGAATTTCGTCATCTTGGCCTTCATCATTTTCCTGATGATCAAGCAGATCAATCGCCTGAAGCGCGCCGACGCGCCGGCGGCCGCACCGGCCGAGGCCCCCGTCACACCCGAAGACATCGTGCTCCTGCGCGAGATTCGCGACTCACTCAAGCGCTGAGTCCAAGCGCACCCTGAGGCCAGGCCTCACTCCCTGACGCCCGTGCTGCCTGTAAGCAAAAGTTTCGCAGGCACCGGGCGTTAGCTATTTGGCAACTGCGGACCGAGTTCGGAGCCCCAGTGCACGGCAATTGGCCGCTTATGGCGCGATACTGAAGCCATTCTTTGTGGCACGCTGGCGTCACCCTCCTCCACTCCAACTTCATGAATTCGCCCGACCTCGGACTCAACCCTCATCTGGAGGCTGCCCTCCAGCGCATACGGACAGCCGCCGAACAAGCTTCGGAGCGCTGCGCCGAGGGTCTGGGCCTCGCGGCGTTGTCGGCCGGGCAGGCCAAGCGGCGCGATCTTTTGTTGGCAACCCAATTTCTGTTCCGCAAGCAACAGGCCTTGTTCAGCCAACGCTTCACCCAGGACTTGCGTCAGCAGCTGAATCTGGAGCAGGCGCCCAAGGCCGAAGTGGCGAGCGCCGGGAAAAAGGACTGGACCGAGCTGTCACTGCTGGATGACGACGCCGTAGACGCCATGGTGGTCGGCGACCGCATCGGCCTGGCGATCGGCCATCAAAGTGAATGGGAGCTGCGCGAAGTTGAATCCTATGTCGCCAGCCTGCGCGCCGGCGAGCGCAACCCACTGCGCCCTGAATTGGTGGCCCGCGCGCTGCTGAGCGCCGTGCATGCAGTCTGCGAGGAGCCCGACAGCCGCCAGATTCTGGTCGACGAGATGACGCGCTCGATGACGCAGGAGATGCGCGCCTGCTATGCAGACATCGCCGAGCTGTTCCGCAGCCGCGGTCTGCGTCCCCAGGATTTGCGGGTGCGCGGCAGTGAAGGGGAAGGCAGCCACAGCACCCGCAATCAAGCACTGGCGGGCCATTCGATCAACGGTGAACTCGATTCGGGCTCGGGCGGTCCACGCTCACAGTTTGGTGGCGCCTATGCCGGCCATCATGGCGGCGGCCACAACACCAGTGGCTGGCAGCAGCAGCAAGGACAGGCGCCGGGCGGCCGCGGCATGTCGGGCGGCGGGGGCGGCATGGGTGCGGTCGACGGCCAGCTCATGGATCTGCTTCGTCGTTTGGCACAGGCGCCAGCACCGTCCGGCGCGTTGGGCCCTGACGGATCAGCCTTTGTCGCCGGCGCGAGCAGTTCTGGCTTTGGCGGCAGCGGCATCAGCGCCGCCGGCGGCTCAGGCTGGAGCGAAGACTTCGGCAGCTCCGCCTGGCAAGGCGTGCAAGCGCCCAATCTGATCCAGATTCACCGGGACGAACTGCGCCAGGCCGCCACCGGGCGCCTGGACCACATGGTCATCGACGTGGTCAGCAGCCTGTTCGACCAGGTGCTGTCCGACCCCAAGGTGCCGCCGCAGATGGCGCGTTTGCTGGCGCGGCTGCAGTTGCCGGTCCTGCGCGCGGCGCTCGGGGACTCGACCTTCTTCTCATCGCGCCGCCACCCTGTGCGCCGCTTCGTCAACCGCATGGCCTCGCTGGCCTGCGCCTTCGACGACTTCAGCGAAGCGCCGGGCAGCGATTTCCTGGCCCATGTCCGGGATTTGGTGCAGGAAGTGGCCAGCGGTGACTTCGACCGCATGGATGTCTACGAGAGCAAGCTCGACACCCTCGAGCGCTTCATCCAAGAACAGGTCACCGGCAGCCTGAAGTCGCAAGGAGAGGCCGGCCAAGTCGGCGACCTGGCCGAACTGCTGGACCGCAAGGAAGTCGATCTGCGCCTGCAGCAGCGCTACACCCAGCAGCTGCAAACAGCACTGGCTGCCGTACCCATGCAGGACTTCCTGCGTGACTTCCTGGCCCAAGTCTGGAGCCAAGCCATCGTGCTGGCCGCACGCGACCCGCGCGGCGCGGCGGACCGCAATCAGCGCTTCCGCCAGCTCGGCCGCGATCTGGTGATGAGCGTGCAGCCCAAGGGCGGCACCGCACAGCGGCAGGCCTTTCTGGGTCAGCTGCCGACGCTGATGCGCACCCTGGGCGAGGGTCTGGACCTGATCGCCTGGCCAGAAGCCGCGCGCAAGGATTTCTTCGGCGCCTTGCTGCCCGCGCACGCCGAGTCCTTGAAAGGCGTGCCGGCCACCGCCCTTGAAACCAATTTGCTGCTCAAGCAGCTGGACAGCGTGTTTGGCTGCGCCCCGCCGGAAGAACAAGACTTGCCGGCCTCGCAAGCCCCAGTCACCGTGCCACAAGACTTGGACATGGGCAGCCGTCTGAGCGCGCAAGAGGCCAAGAGCCTGGGCCTGGTCAGCGAAAGCGGGGTCGACTGGGACGGCACGGTGGACATCGTGCTGGGCGAAGAAGCCGAAGCCCCCTTGCAGGCGGTGGACATCAGCATTGACGGCCTGCCGGCCGCCACCGAGGCACCCGAGCCCAGCCAGGGAGAGCTGCTGATCGACCATCTGCAACTCGGTTTCGCCTACCAGATGCACACCGGCGACAGCTGGCACAAGGTGCGCTTGGCCCATATCAGCGCCGGCCGCAGCTTTTTCATTTTTACCCAAGGCGCCAAGCATCAGGAGACGGTCACCATGACCGCCCGCATGCTCAAGCGCCTCTGCGAAGCCAAGCGCCTGCGCGCTTACGAGCACGCCTACCTGATGGAGCGCGCCATCTCGCGCGCCCGCAAACAGCTCGCCGCCATCGGCAGCAAGAGCTAGGCGCTGACTAGCCGGCGCGCCATGCGAATGGCTGCCGCCATACTGGCGGGATCGGCCCGACCCGTGCCGGCCAGGTCAAATGCCGTGCCGTGATCGGGGCTGGTGCGCACAAACGGCAGGCCCAGGGTGACGTTGACGCCCTGCTCCACACCCAAGTACTTGACCGGAATCAGGCCATGGTCGTGGGTCATGGCCACCACCACATCGAATTCGCCCGCATGCCCCGGCGCTTGGCGAGCCCGCATGAAGACGGTGTCCGGCGCATGGGGGCCGCTGACCTCCATGCCCTCGGCGCGCGCCTGAGCAATGGCCGGGGCAATATGCAAGATCTCTTCATCGCCGAACAAGCCACCCTCACCGGCATGCGGATTCAGACCCGCCACGGCAATGCGCGGCCGGGCGATCCCGACGCGCAGCAAGGCCGCCTGCGTGATGCGCAGGGTCTCCAACACGCGAACGGTGTTGATCTGCTCGATCGCCTGGCGCAGCGAACAATGGATGGTCACCAGCACCGTGCGCAGTTCCTCATTGGCCAACATCATGCGCACCGGCGGCAGGGGCGCACCGGGCGGCACCGAGCGCGCCTGCAAAAGCTCGGTATGGCCGGGAAAGTCGACCCCGGCCGCATGCAAAGCCTCTTTGTGAATTGGTGCCGTCACCAAACCCGATGCCTGCTTCGCCAGAATCTCTAGCACTGAGGCCTCGATGCTCAAGGCCGCGGCCGCGCCCGCCCGGGCTGATACTCGGCCCAGAGGCTCAGCAGCCAAATCAAGGGGCAAGCCCGCAGGTTGCCAGACCGGCAAAGCATTCGGCGGCCGCTGCACAAAATCCTTCAAGCCACCGAGCACTGCCACCGGCCGCGACAAGCCCATGAATACCAAAGCCCGCCTCAGGACGGCCACATCGCCGACCAGGCACAAGTCGCTGAATCCAGACTCAGACAGATCCGCCGCCCAGGCGGCCACCGCAACCTCGGGGCCGATGCCGCAGACGTCACCCATGCTCAGCAGCAGCGGCAGCACGGCTTGAGGATCTGTGCCGACGTTCTTGGCCGTATTCATGCGGGATTCGGCAGGTCGATGAACTGCTGACTCACACCAAACCGATCCGCCAGATGCCGCCCCAGGGCCTGGACGCCATAACGTTCTGTCGCGTGGTGCCCCGCGGCGATGAAGGCCACACCGGTCTCTGCGGCCAGATGGGCTTGCGGCTCGGAAATCTCGCCGGTCACAAAGACGTCGACACCGGCAGCGATGGCGGCTTCGAAATAGCCTTGAGCTCCACCTGTGCACCAGGCCGCGCGCCGCAGCTCGCGGCCATCGCCGGGCGCCAAGACTGGAGTGCGCCCCAGCCCCTGCTCGATCTCCGAGCCCAACTGCTGCAAGGACTGAGGCTGCGGGAGCTGGCCGACAAAACCCAGGTCTTGCTCACCAAAACGGCCGTCCGCCTGCCATCCCAGCACGCGACCGAGTTGTGCGTTGTTGCCATGCTCGGCATGGGCATCGAGTGGCAGGTGATAAGCCAGCAGGTTGACATCGGCAGCCAGCAAGCGTGCCAGACGCTGCTTCATCCAGCCGGTGATGCGGCCATCCTGGCCACGCCAGAACAGACCATGATGCACCAGGATGGCATCGGCGCCGGCTTCAATCGCCGCCTCGATCAAGGCCAGGCTGGCAGTCACGCCGCAAACCAGATGGCGAACCTCGGCGCGGCCCTCGACCTGCAAACCGTTCGGCCCATAATCCTTGAAACGATCGACATTCAGCTCCATATGCAGATGTCGTTCGAGGCTGTGTCTTGATGTCATCGGTGGGCCGCCCGGGTCAGAGGAGTTGTTTACGTGCGCAGACTTTGGTTGATTTTCGCTCAGGCCACCACGGTGGTGCTGGCCCTGCTGTTTGTCGTCAGCACGCTGAAACCGCAGTGGCTGGGCGACGCTAGGCTGGGCGGCCAAAGTGGCAACAGTGACAACAGCGCCAGCTTGCCGCTGTTCAACACGGCCCAACCTCGCCCACCCGCCGCCGCAGCCAGCGGCGCCACGTCAGGGTCCGCACGCAGTGGTTATGCGCTGGCAGCGCGCCGTGCCGCACCGGCCGTGGTCAGCATCACCGCCAGCAAAGCACCCAGCCGGGCCAATGAGAACGCTGACCCCTGGTTCCGCTTTCACTTCGGCCCCCGTGGCCGCGGCCAGCAATCTGAGCGACCTCAGACCGGGCTGGGCTCGGGCGTGATCGTCTCTGCCGACGGCTATTTGCTGACCAACAACCATGTGATCGATGGCGCCTCGGACATCGAAGTCATGCTCAGTGATGGCCGCCAAGCCCGCGCCACCCTGGTCGGCAGCGACCCGGAAAGCGATGTCGCCGTACTCAAGATCGCGCTAGAGCGCCTGCCTGTGATCCAGCTCGGCAGTGCCGAAGACCTGCAGGTCGGCGATGTCGTGCTGGCCATTGGCAACCCCTTCAATGTCGGCCAGACGGTCACGTCCGGCATCGTCAGCGCCCTGGGCCGCAATCAGCTGGGTATCAACACCTTCGAGAATTTCATCCAAACCGACGCTGCCATCAATCCGGGCAATTCGGGCGGCGCCCTGGTGGACGCCGAAGGGAATCTGGTCGGCATCAACACCGCCATCTTCTCGCGCAGCGGTGGAAGCCTGGGCATTGGCTTCGCCATTCCGGTCAGCACGGCGCGCCAGGTGATGGAGTCATTGATACGCGACGGTCAGGTGGCACGCGGTTGGATTGGGGTGCAGACCCGTGAACTGACGCCTGAGTTCGCTGAAGCCTTCAAAGTCACGGTCAAGCAAGGGGTGCTGATCAGCGGCGTGGTGGCTGATGCTCCCGCGGCCAAGGCCGGTCTCAAGCCGGGCGATGTGCTGACCCGCGTCGGCGACACGCCCGTGGCCTCACCGGCCCAGTTGCTCACCGCCGTCTCGGCGCTCAAGCCCAAGACCGGCACCCAAGTTACCGTACATCGCGCGGGTCAGCAGCTGGACATCGCCATCACCGTGGCACAACGTCCCAAGCCGCAGGCAGAGCGCGAGTAAGGAAACAAGGGGCCTTGGGCTGCTCTCGGCGCAGAACCGTCGTTCGCTGAGATTTGAATACGAACGCAGAGTGCGCGGAGGTTCGCAGAGAGAGAGAAGAAGAAGAGCGAGGATTGTGTTCTCAGCGTCCTCTGCGGTCCTCTGCGAACTCTGCGTGCTGAAACTTCTCCGCGAACGACGGCTCAGTGCCGATCGCAGCCGCCACCCCGATCCGAGCCAACAAAAAAAGGCGCCCGAACCGGGCGCCTGATCTGGCCAGAACTGCAAGAAATCACTCTGGGCTGTCCGGTGCTTTGGAGTAGCGGATGAAATAGCCAGCCGCGAAGAGGCCCAGCTCGTACAGGATGCACATAGGAATGGCCAGCGCCAGCTGAGACACCACATCGGGCGGCGTGATGACGGCAGCAATGACAAAGGCCAGGACGATGAAGTACTGGCGGAAATCACGCAGCTTCTGCACCGACACCAGGCCCATGCGCGCCAACACCACCACCACCACCGGCACTTCAAAAGCAGCACCGAAGGCAATGAACATGGACATCACAAAGCTCAGATACGCCTCGATATCGGGCGACGCCGTGATGCTCTTGGGTGCAAAGCTCTGAATGAACTTGAACACCTGGCCGAACACGAAGAAATAGCAAAACGCCACGCCCACGATGAACAGCAAAGTGCTGGAGAACACCAGGGGCAGGACCAGACGCTTTTCGTGCGAATACAAGCCCGGGGCGACAAAAGCCCAGACCTGGTAGAGCACCACCGGCAGGGCCACCAGGAAGGCGGCCAACAAGGTGATCTTCAGCGGCACCAGGAAGGGCGAGATCACATTGGTGGCGATCAAGGTCGTGCCTTTAGGCAGCTGCGCCACCAGGGGAGCGGCCAAGAGGTCGTAGAGCGCAGCGGGGCCTGGATAAAAAGCCAGCACCCCAAAGACCAACAGCACCGCCAGGCTGGCGCGCACCAAACGGTCACGCAGCTCGATCAAGTGAGAGACAAAAGGCTGCTCGGTGCCCGCGAGTTCGTCCTCGGGCTTGTGGGAATCTGTCATGGAAATCGGCGTGCAGAGCTGGGGCGGAAGCGCGCCACGCGGGCGGCACCGGACTGGGCATGACGGCGCACACCTTGGCGCTGCTTGTACCACTGCGGCGTGGCGCCGCGTTTGACCCGCCAGTTCTTCTTGGGGTGGCTGTAGCTGGGCGGCTCGGCATGTTCCGAGCTCAAGCTCGGGGTGCGGCCGCTGACATCGGCCCAGGTCTGGTCGAAGGCCTGAGTGGCGGAATGGATTTCCTGCTGCACGCTGTCTTGGACATCACGAGCAGCCGTCTCCATCTCCGTCTTCATTTTCTTGAGCTCTTCCAGCTCCATGGAACGGCTGACCTCCGCCTTGACATCGGACACATAGCGCTGTGCCTTACCAATCAAATGGCCGATGGTGCGCGCCACGCGCGGCAGGCGCTCGGGGCCAATGACGATCAGGGCCACGCCACCGATCAAAGCCAGCTTGTCAAATCCGAAATCGATCATGCGAAGGTCAGGCGCTCAGCCGGCCGGCGAAGAAACAACAAGGCGCGGGCGCTCAAGAACGGGTCTTGGCTTCGACGTCGACGGTGTTGGCATCCTGCGCCTTGGCGCTGTTGCTGACCTGCTGGGCCGGCGCGACCGGATCGCTGCTGGAACCGTCCTTCATGCCGTCCTTGAAACCCTTGACGGCCGAGCCGAGGTCAGAGCCGACGTTCTTCAGCTTCTTGGTGCCGAAAACCACGATGACAATCACCAGCACGATCAGCCAGTGCCAGATACTGAAGGAACCCATTATTTCTCTCCTGCGATGGAAGCGACCATTCTAGTTGGCACGCATGACAGTTCTGCGAGCGCGGACTTGAGCGGCCTCAACCCTTGGCCCAGGGGCGGGGTCCCCCCATGACATGCATGTGCAGATGGTAGACCTCTTGGCCGCCATCTGGCCCGGTGTTGATGACAGTCCGGAAGCCATTTGTGACACCCAGCTCGCGCATCAGCTTGGGCGCCAAAACTGTCATACGGCCCAGCAGCTCGGCATGGACCTCGGTGGCCTCGGCCAGAGAGGACAAATGCAGTTTCGGGATCAGCAGGATGTGCACTGGCGCCCATGGGTTGATGTCATGAAAGGCCAGGATGTGCTCATCCTCATAAACCTTGCGGCTGGGAATCTGGCCCGCGGCGATCTTGCAGAACAGGCAATTGGGATCGTGTGACATGAGCGTAAGGATATTCAAGAAGCAAGCAAAACAGGTCAGATCAGGCCATGGCCCGGCCGGCATTCATGGCCAGCCAGCCGCGCAGCACACGATAGAGGAACCAAATCGACACCAGGACCCAGGCGATCCAGCCAGGGGCCAGAAACAAAGTCCAGAGTGGCGCCGTCAGCAGATACAAAAAGCCGGCCCAAGCGACCGAGCGCAAACGCCAGCTGAAGTGACTGGCCTGCCAGCTGCCGGCGGCATCGCCGCGCTTGAGCAGGTCGATCACCACGGCAATCAGCAGCAGCAAAACACTGGCCTGCACGCCCGGCAGCACCGCCCCGACCGCCACCACGGTGTGCAGAAGATAGCTGATCAGACCCACGGTGCGCAGGCTCTGCTCCTGCTGCGCGTCCAGCAGCACCGTGTTCATGCTCTCAGTCATTGGGCTCCTCCTCGCCCTTGGCCTTCTGGCCACGAGCAGCGAATTCCTGCAAACCGGACAAACCCTCGCGACGCGCCAGCTCGTTCAAGACATCGGCCGGCTTCAAGCCGAAAGCCGAGAGCGCAATGATGGAGTGGAACCAGAGATCGGCCACCTCATAGACGACCTTCTGCGGGTCGCCATCCTTGGCGGCCATGACGGTTTCGGTGGCTTCCTCGCCGACCTTCTTCAGTATGGCGTCCAGGCCCTTGTCGAAGAGCTTGGCCACATAGCTGGTGGCCGGGTCGCCCCCGTTGACGGGCTTGCGCGACTCGATCACGGCGGCCAGTTTGGCCAGGGTGTCATTGCCTTGCGTGGAGGGGTTCATTTGTAAATCCGCTCCGGGTCCTTGAGCACAGCATCCGCCGCCACCCAGGCTCCGTTGTCAAAACGTTGGAAGAAACAGCTGTGGCGGCCGGTGTGGCAAGCGATGCCGGGCTCGTGCCCGTTCTGCGTGATCTTGAGCAGCAACACATCGTTGTCACAGTCCAGGCGCATCTCATGCACGGTCTGGGTGTGGCCGGATTCCTCGCCCTTGTGCCAGAACTTCTGGCGCGAACGGCTCCAGTACACCGCCTCGCCCTGGGCCGCCGTGCGGCGCAAGGCCTCGCGGTTCATCCAGGCGAACATCAGCACATCGCCGCTGTCACGCTCCTGCGCGATCACGGGCAGCAGCCCGTCGGCATCCCATTTGATTTGATCCAGCCAGTCGTCAGTCATGCGCAGCAGTGTAGTGGCGGGCAGGCTCAGACCTGGTGCGTAGGGCCGGTGTGCGAACGCTCGGCGGCAAACCAGTCCAGCACCGGAATCGTGCCTGGTAGCACAGGCCGCACCTCGACCGGCAGCGCCTGCCAGGCCATGGTCTGCTGCTCGCGCATCTGGAACTCGCCCTGCCAATCAAAGACCTTGCAGAAATGCAGGCGCACGCGGGCATGGGGGTAGTCCATCACCAGCTCTTGCCAAGGGTGAGCGGCGCCGATGGTGATGCCCAGTTCTTCTTGCAACTCGCGGCGCAGGGCTTGCTCCACCGTCTCACCGGCCTCCAGCTTGCCGCCCGGGAATTCCCAGTAGCCGGCGTAGACCTTGCCCTCGGGGCGCGAGGTCAGCAGAAAGCGCCCTTCCCGGCCCTGCGCATCGCGCTCGACCAAGACGCCCACGGCCACTTCGACCGGCACACGGTCGGTGGGCGCCATTCCGGTCAAGGACTCAGACATGATCGAGGCCCTCCGGCGCCTGGCCCGCAATCACCGCCGGTGCCTGCTGCACCGGCGCGCCGCGCCCGGCCAGATCGCGCGCAAACTGCGCCGCCACCCGACCTGAGCGCGAACCCCGCTCCAAAGCCCATACCAAGGCCGGTTGGCGCGCCGCAACGATCTGAGCCTCGTCCAGGCCGTGATAACGCAACCATTGCGCGGCAATCGCCAGGTACTCGTCCTGGCTGAAGGGGTAGAAACTCAGCCACAGGCCGAAACGCTCGGACAGAGAAATCTTTTCCTCCACGGCCTCGCCCGGGTGGACCTCGCCGTCTTCGGTGTGGCGGTAAGCCAGGTTGTCGCGCATCTGCTCGGGCAGCAGGTGGCGGCGGTTGCTGGTGGCGTAGATCAGCACGTTGTCGCTGGCGGCGGCGATGGAGCCGTCCAGCATGGACTTGAGCGCCTTGTAGCCCAGCTCGCCTTCGTCGAAGCTGAGGTCGTCGCAGAAGATCACAAAACGCTCGGGCCGCTCAGCGACCAGGTCGACGAGATCCGGCAGGTCGACGAGGTCGCTCTTGTCCACCTCGATCAGGCGCAAGCCCTGCGGCGCGTACTCATTGAGCACGGCCTTGATCAGCGAACTTTTGCCTGTACCGCGCGCGCCGGTCAGCAGCACATTGTTGGCCGGCCGGCCCTGGACGAACTGTTCGGTGTTCTGACGCAGGCATGCTTTTTGCGGCTCGACCTCCAGCAAATCATCGAGCCGGATGCTTGCCGCATGGCGTACCGGCTCCAGCACCGGCGCGCCGCGGCGACGGCGATAGCGGAAAGCGGCGCCAGCCTGCCAGTCGGGGGCAGCCAGGGCCTGGGGCAACACGGCCTCCAGTCGCCCCAGCAGCGCCTCGGCGCGGCTGAGCAAGCTGTTCAAAGGGCTGGCGGGGGAAAGCGAATCGAGCAGTGACATCCGGGCAGTTTAAAGGCGCGTCGCGACCGCCCATCGGGCAAGCGACTCAGCGTGCCAGCATGCGCAGGGCCGCTTCCATCTGCTCGATCGGGCTGCGCTTGAAGCCCGAGCGGGCATAGCGCTGCAAGCGACCAATGACGAAGCTGACCAGCACCGAAGCTTGCGCATTGGCCTCCACCGTCGGCGTGCTGCTGCCGTTCGCCTCAGCGGCGGCGCGCAAGACCTGGCGCAGCGAGCTCTCAATGCGGTCAAAAAACTGGTTCATGCGCGCGACCAGGCGTTCGTTCTCGTAAACCAGGGCGTCACCCACCATCACCCGGGTCATGCCAGGGTTGCGTTCGCCGAACTGCAAAAGCACGGCGACGATCTTCTGCGCTTGCACCGTGCCAGAGCCTTCGCGCTCGATGATCTGGTTGACCAGGGAAAAGACGCTGCCCTCGATGAACTCGATCAGGCCCTCGAACATCTGCGCCTTGCTGGCGAAATGGCGGTACAACGCGGCCTCGCTGACGTCCAGCTTGGCGGCCAGGGCGGCGGTGGTGACGCGGTCGGCACCGGGCTGCTCCAGCATGCCGGCCAGGGTCTGCAGGATCTGCACACGGCGCTCGCCAGGGCGGGGCCGCTTGCGCGCCGGCGGTGCGGTGCTGACGGTTTCGGCGGACTCGGCCGGTGGCGCCTCGACGGGCACGGCAGTGGATTCGGGCACGGAGGCTGACATCGGTCGGTCGGTTGAAAAAGTGGCCGACCACGCGGGCCGGAAACGCGACTCAGCAGGCGAGGCTCAACCCACTGCGCGGCCGATTCTGGCACAGCCGAACCACGCTCCCGATGTCAATCGGACCTTCAGTCGCGCAACCAACCCAGACGACGTGCTTCGTAGATGGCCTCCACCTTGGAGCGCACATGAAGCTTGCGGTAAACCCGCTTCACATAGGTCATCACCGTGTGCGGGGAGACCTGCATGAACTTGGCGATCTCATCGAAGGTGAAGCCCTTGGCAGCCAGGTGCAGCACACGTGATTCCTGCTCGGACAGGGCCACGGCGTCTTCGTCCGAGGCCAAAGCATGCCCAACCGCCGCACCAGAGCCAGACGCCGCCGTATGTTGCGGCAGCGCCGGTGCCAGACGCAGCAACAGGCGGCGCGCAATCACCGGGCTGATCGGGCTGCCGCCGGCGCGCAAGCAGCGCAGTTGCTCGGGCAGGTCAAGGGCCAGGCTGTCCTTGAGCAGATAGCCGGTGGCCCCGGCCTCGATGCTGGACAGCACATGCTGCTCATCGCCGAACACCGAGATCACCATGACCTCGCATTGCGGCCGCGTCTGCGCGGCATGACGGATCAGCTCGATGCCGCTGCCGCCCGGCAGATCGAGGTCGACCAGGAGCACGTCCGGGTTCAGGCGGTCAAACAGCTGCCGACCTTGGGCCAGATCGGTGGCCATGCCGAGCAGGCGGATGTCGGTCACCGAGGCCAAGGAACGGCTGAAGGCGTCGCGGAAACTGAGCTGGTCTTCGACGATCAGAACGGAGAAAGCGGACATGGAGGCCCCGGGTTGAAGCGGCCGATTCTGCACGGCCGCTGCGGGCGCGGCAAACTCAAATCACTGACTGAGCCTTCTTTGACCCAAACACCACGCTCCGCAGCACACAGATCAGCGATTCAGCCACAAGAACCTGACGTCGGATCCCCACGGCATGCCGTCTCCAACGATTTCAATTGGGCCAGGCTGCGCACCCGCTGATCGACATAGACTGGTCGACGGCGCAAACGCGCCCCCGCCTCGGGGCCTATGGTGGCGCGCTGGAGCCAACGCTGCATCCAGACCGTGGACATACCGACGCCGCGCGCCGCCTTCTGGTGCACCAGGGTGTCTTCCACCAGCGTGCACTGGCCGGGCTGCAGGCGCAGGCGGGCCAGCAGATGGCGGAACATGCGCGCATCGGGCTTGGGTCGCAGCTGTCCGAACATGCGCATCTGTTCCATGGCGACCACGCCTTCGAAGTCACGCGACATGCCCAGCGCCGCCAGCACCCGCAAGGCATAGGCCAGCGGCGCATTGGTCAGCAGGAACTTGCGCCCAGGCAGGCGGCGCAAGGCCGCCAGATCATGGGCATGACTGTGCAGATGGTCTTCCAGGCCCGGCAAGGCATGGGTCTGCGCCAGGAAATGGGCGGCCGACACGCCATGGTGCCGCTCCAGCCCGAGCAAGGTGGCGCCGTAGCGATGCCAATAGCGGGCGCGCAGCTCACTGGCCTCGTCACGCGGCAAGTCCAGATACTCGGCGATGTAATCGGTCATCGCCACATTGAGCGCCCCGAACACATGGCCGGAGGCCTTGTGCAAGGTGTTGTCGAGGTCGACGAACCAGACCCGGGAACTGCGCCGGTCAGCCATGGGGCAGTCTCAGTGAGACCGAATCATGGCAAGTCCTCACGGCGTTCAGACACGGAACAAGCATCCGTTCTCAGTGAGACCGGATCATTGTTCCGTAAGCCTGATCCGACAGGATCTCCAGCAGCATCGCATGCGGCACGCGGCCGTCGATGATGTGGACGGCGTTGACGCCACTCTTGGCGGCGTCGATGGCGCCGGCGATCTTGGGGATCATGCCGCCGCTGATGGTGCCGTCCGCCACCAGCTCGTCGATGCGGCGCGGGGTCAGCTCGGTCAGCAGCTGGCCATCCTTGTCCAGCACACCGCGGATGTTCGTGAGCATCAAGAGCTTCTCAGCCTTCAGCACCGTGGCCAGCTTGGCCGCCACCACATCAGCATTGATGTTGTAACTTTCATTGTTCTCGCCGAAGCCGATCGGGCTGACCACGGGGATGAACTGGTCGTCCTGCAAGGCCTTGACCACGCTGGGGTCGATGGAAACGATGTCGCCGACCTGGCCAATGTCGTGCTCCTTGCTCGGATCGTCCTTGTCTTGAATCATGAGCTTCTTGGCGCGGATCATGCCGCCGTCGCGCCCGGTCAGGCCCACGGCCTTGCCGCCGGCGGCATTGATCAGGCCCACCACATCCTGCTGCACCTCGCCGGCCAGCACCCACTCGACCACATCCATGGTCTCCTGGTCGGTCACGCGCATGCCCTGGATGAAATGGCCGGTCTTGCCGAGCTTGCTCAGCAGGCCTTCGATCTGCGGGCCGCCACCGTGCACCACCACCGGGTTCAGGCCCACCAGCTTGAGCAGCACCACGTCTTCGGCGAAGTCTTTTTGCAGCTCCGGGTCGGTCATGGCATTGCCGCCGTACTTGATGACGATGGTCTTGCCGTGGTACTTGCGGATGTAGGGCAGAGCCTGGGACAGGATCTCGGCCTTTTCACGCGGGGCAATGTGGGCCACATCGGTGCTGGAGGTGGCGGTCGTGTCGTTCTTCATGGCGGGCGCGCAGGCAGCACACAGGAGTTTGAAACTGGCGCGATTGTAGGGTCGCGGTGTTGGGTCGCATGTGGGGTCGCGAACCTGGCTGACACGGCTTAAGCCAGGCTTCAGCCAGGGCGGCCACAATGCCGCCATGCAAGTTGCCTCCTACCTGAAACTGTCCATCGCCGTGGCCTTGGTGACCATCGCCTTGAAAACCGGCGCCTGGTGGTGGACCGACTCGGTCAGCCTGGCCGCCGATGCGCTGGAATCCCTGGTCAATCTGGCCGGCGCCATCTTCGCTCTGGCCATGGTCACGGTGGCAGCCAAGCCGCCGGATGCCGAACACCCGTTTGGCCACCACAAGGCCGAGTACTTCTCCAGCGGCTTCGAAGGCGTGCTCATCATCGCCGCGGGCCTGGGCATCATCTGGGCCTCGGTCCACCGCCTGCTGGACCCGCAGCCGGTCGAGGGCCTGGGCCTGGGCGTGGCCCTGGCCATCATCAGCTCAGCCCTGAACGGCGGCCTGGCCTGGGCCATGCTCAAAAAAGCCCGCGAGCACCGTTCCATGGCACTGGAGGCCGATGCCCGCCATCTGTTCACCGATGTATGGACCTCGGCCGGCGTGGTGCTGGGCTTGGTCGGCGTCATGCTGACCGGCTGGCAATGGCTGGACCCGCTGCTGGCCGCCGTCGTGGCCCTGAACATCTTGCGCGAGGGCGTGCACCTGGTCTGGAAGTCCAGCCACGGCCTGATGGACCAGGCCCTGGACCCCGAAGAGCTGCAGCAGGTGCAGCAGGTGCTGGACCGCTTCGCCCAGGCCCAGCACATCCGCTTCGACCACATCGCCAGCCGCAGCGCCGGCCAGCGCCGCTACCTCGACCTGCATATGCACATGCCCGCCAGTTGGAGCCTGGGCCAGGCCGCGGCCGAGCGCAATGCGCTGGAGCGTGCGCTGATGGCCGCCGTGCCCGGGCTGCGCGCCAGCATCCAGCTGCTGCCCAGCGATGTGGAGGCGCATTTCGATGACCCACAAGATGAACCGATGCAGGAGAAGCTGCCATGATCGCCGTGCTGCAACGCGTGCAACACGCCCAGGTGGAAGTGGAGGGGCGCATCACCGGCGCCATCGGGCCGGGCCTCTTGATGCTGGTCTGCGCCGAGCCCGGTGACAGCGAGGCACAGGCCGACAAGCTGATTGCCAAGGTGCTCAAGCTGCGCATCTTCAGCGACGCGGCCGGCAAGATGAACCTCAGCGTGCAAGACATCGCCGGCGGCTTGCTGATCGTCTCGCAATTCACCCTGGCCGCCGACTGCAGCAGCGGGAATCGTCCCAGCTTCACCGGCGCGGCCGGCGCCGAGCAAGGCCGCCGCCTCTACGACTACTGCCTGGCTACGGCCCGGCGCCAGCACCCCCAGGTGGAAGCCGGCGAGTTTGGCGCCGACATGAAGGTCAGCCTGCTGAATGACGGGCCGGTGACGATTCCGCTGCAGATCCGCTGAGGCGCAGGATGGGCCGAGAGGCCCAGGGACCGAGCTAGCGACGGGAGTCAACGGCCCCGCTGGCGCACGCGTCGCGTCGCGCCGGCGACCGGGTCGGGCGGCGCCACGGCTGATGCGATCTGCAAGCAACGACCCGCTTGCCACTCGGCATGCAGGTCTCGCATCAGCGACTCTAGTTCCAGCCTTTGGGCCGTCAAAACGGCCTGCATGGCATCGATCTCGGCCAGCCGGGCCTGCATGCTCTGCAGGATCTGATCATGCGGCAGCCCCTCCCCTTGGGCGGGAATGAGGCTGCGCAAGGATTCCAGAGAAAAGCCCAGGCCTTGCGCGGTCTGAATCAACAAGAGGCGCTGAACGCTCGCCTCGTCATAAACCCGATAGCCATTGGGGCCGCGACTGGCCGGCGGCAGCAAGCCGCTCGACTCGTAGAAGCGGATGGCGGAGGCCGCCAAGCCGCTGCGCTTTGCCAAATCACCGATCTTCATCCGCTCACACCCACGCTTTGCCCATGCGACCGAGAAATTTCAGCCGGGCACTTGACCTTGAAGTCAGCTTGAAGCTTAGCATCGGCGCCAAGCCAGCCCGGCCCCCACTCTTTTCCTGATGAGCCCCGCATGAGCACACAGTTGACCGTCAATGGCCAAGGCCACAGCCTCGATGTCGAAGCCGACACCCCCTTGCTCTGGGTGCTGCGAGACGAACTGGGGCTGACCGGCACCAAGTTTGGCTGCGGTGTGGCCAGCTGCGGTGCCTGCACCGTGGACATCGACGGCACGGCCACCCGGTCCTGCGTGATGCCCGTCGGCGCCTTGCAGGGCAAGCACATTCGCACCATTGAGGCCGAGCCCGACCGCATCACTGCCGCCCTGCAGGCGGCCTGGATCCAGCTGCAAGTGCCGCAATGCGGCTACTGCCAGAGCGGCATGATCATGGCCGCGGCCGCGCTCTTGCGCAGCACACCCAAACCCAGCGACGCCGACATCGACGCCGGCATCAGCAACCTCTGCCGCTGCGGCACCTACCAACGCATTCGCGCGGGCATCCATGCGGCCGCAGCGCAAGTGCGCGGGAGTGCGGCATGAAGCGCCGCGGCTTTCTGATTGCCGGCGGCTTGCTGGGCGGCGGCGTGCTGCTGGGCGTGGGTTTGAGCACCCCGCCCTCGGCCAGATCCAGGTTGGGTGACAAGACCACGCTGCCGACCGAAGGCGGACAGATCGCCCTGAACGGCTGGGTCAAGCTCATGCCGGACGGCCGCGTCATCGTCGCCACACCGCGGGCCGAGATGGGCCAGGGCGTGCACACGGCCTTGGCCATGTTGGTGGCTGAGGAGCTCGATGCCGATTGGAGCCAGGTCAGCACCGAACAGGCGCCGCTGGCCCAGATCTATGCCAACACCGCCCTGCTGCTCAATGTGCTGCCCTTCAGCTCGGACGATGACAGCCTGCTCGCGCGCCTGGCCCGGCGCTCGGTGCAGCGCGTCGGCTATCTGCTGAGCCTGCAGGTCACGGGTGGCTCGTCCAGCGTTCGTGACGCCTGGGAGCCTATGCGCCTGGCCGGCGCCACGGCCCGCGCCCTGCTGGTCGACGCTGCGGCCCAGCGCTGGAGCGTGGCACCCGAGAGCTGCCAGGTGCAGGCCGGCGTGGTGCGCCACCCGACCAGCGGGCGCCAGGCCGGCTTTGGCGAGCTGGCCGCCGATACCGTGAACATCGCCCCGCGCCGGGACGTCGCACTGAAAGACCCGAGCCAGTTCCGCCTGATCGGCAAACCCATGCCGCGCACGGACATTCCAGCCAAGGTCAACGGCAGCGCGCAGTTCGGCATCGACATGCAGCCCGAAGGCCTGCTCTACGCCGCCATCCGCCATTGCCCGGTGCTGGGCGGCAAGGTGCGCCAGGTCGACAGCGCTGCCGCCAAGGCACGCCGCGGCGTGGCCGATGTGCGGGTCTTGCAGGAGCGTTCGGTGGTGGTGCTGGCTGACCGCTACTGGCGCGCCAAGTCGGCGCTGGATGCGCTCAAAATCGATTGGGACGAAGGCCCCAATGCCCAGCTGGATTCCAGTCTGATCCGCGCCCAGCTGCAAGTCGCACTGGATGGCGGCGCCAAAGGCAGTGGTTTTCGCCAGCAAGGCGATGCCGAAGCTGTCTTGCGCACAGCCGGCCGCAAACTGGAAGCGAGCTACTACGCCCCCTTTCTGGCCCATGCAGCCCTGGAGCCCATCAACTGCACGGCCCAATTCAAGGATGGCCATCTGACGGTCTGGTGTGGCACCCAAGTGGCCTCGCTGGCGCGCTGGAAAGCGGCCCAAGTGGCTGGCATCGATAGCGAGCAGGTGACGCTGCACGTGCCCCTGCTCGGTGGCGGCTTCGGCCGCCGCCTGGAGCTGGACATGATTGAGGAGGCGGTGCTGCTGGCCCTGCAAACCCAGGGTCGGCCGGTCAAGCTGCTGTGGTCGCGCGAGGAAGACATGCAGCACGATATGTACCGCCCCGCCGCCATGGCCCGTTTTGTCGCCGCGCTCGATGAGCAAGGGCGGCCGCAGGCCTGGCTGAACCGTGTGGCGGCGCCCTCCATCGGCCTGTCCACCACCGAACGCCTGCTGCCCTCGATGGCGGCCGACTCCCCCGACAAGAACCAGATCGAAGGCGCCTTCGACCTGCCCTACGCCATTCCCCACCTGAGCGTGCGCCAGCTGCGGGTCAAGACGCCCGTGCCGGTGGGTTCCTGGCGCAGCGTCGGCCATTCCTACAACGCCTTCTTCACCGAAGGCTTCATCGACGAGCTGGCCCATGCGGCCAAGCAAGACCCCTTCGAATACCGCCGCTCGCTGCTGACCGACAAGCCGCGCCACCGCGCGGTGTTGGAACTGGCCGCGGCCAAGGCCGGATGGGCTCAGGCCTTGCCGGCCGGAAGGGCCCGCGGCATTGCCTTGCACGAGAGCTTCGGCTCCTGGTGTGCCCAGGTGGCCGAGGTCTCGCTGCTGGACGGCCAAGTCCGGGTGCACCGCGTGGTCTGCGCCATCGACTGCGGTGTGGTGGTCAACCCCGACACAGTCGAAGCGCAGATGCAAAGCGCCATCGTCTACGGCCTGTCCGCCGCCTTGTACGGCGAGATCACGCTGAAAAACGGCCGCATCGAGCAGAGCAATTTCCCCGACTACGAGGCCATCCGCCTGGCGCAGATGCCGCAGATCGACGTGCACATCATGCCCAGCAGCGCGGCACCCGGCGGCGTGGGCGAGCCGGGCACGCCGCCGATCGCGCCGGCCGTGGCGAACGCCTTGTTTGCGCTGACTGGCCGGCGGATTCGCGATCTACCGCTGCGGGCGGACCTGTTCGCCTGAGGGCGCTTTCCGCTCAGGCTGCGCTGGCCTGGGCTTCGAGTTCGGCCTTCAGGCCTGGAGGCAGTTGCAGCTGGCGCGCCAGCTCGTCGAGGTAGGCGCGTTCCATGAAGCTGGTTTCGTCAGCTACCAAGAGGCTGGCCAAATACATCTCGGCGGCCAACGCCGGGCTGCTGGCGGCTTGCGCCACCTGGGCCGGATCCAAGGGCCGAGCCAGTTCGGCCTCCATCCACTGGCGCAGGGCCGGCTCGGCCTGCAGGCGCTGCAGCTCGGTCTCCAGCAGGCCGCGCTCGCGGGCGTCCAGGTGCCCATCGGCTTTCGCCGCCCCGATCATGGCCTGCAGCAATGCGCGGCCATGCTGTTCAGCGGGCGGCGCGCTCAGCTGAGGAGCGGCAAGGGCCGCAGGCTGCGGAGCGTGCGCTTGTTGTTGTTGCTGCTGTTGTTGCTGCTCTTGCCAGGACTGGTAGGCCTTGTAGGCCACTGCGCCCAATGCAGCGAGGCTGCCGTACTTGAGCGCCTTGCCGCCGAAGCTGCGGCCGCGTTTGCTGCCCAGCAGCAGGCCCAACGCACCACCCGCCGCGGCGCCACCGCCGATCTGACCCCAGTCCGGCGCACGCGCGCCGCCGCTCTTGCCGTCCAGCAGGCCCAGGCCCGACTTGAACAGCTGCTCCAACATATTCTGTGCACTCATGGAATCGGTCTCCTGATTCGTTCTTCAAGCGGTCTGCTGCAGGCGTGCAATGCGCTCTTCCATCGGCGGGTGGCTGGAGAACAGCGCCATCATGCCGCCGGGGCGTGAGCTGATGCCCATGGACTGCATGGCCTTGGGCATCTCGCCCGGATCCAGGCCGCCCAGGCGAGCCAGGGCATTGACCATGGGCTGCTTGCGACCCATCAGCTGGGCTGCGCCGGCATCGGCACGGAACTCGCGCTGGCGCGAGAACCAGGCCACGATCATGGCCGCGACCACACCGAGCAGCAGGTCCATGACGATGGTGGTCACGTAGTAACCGATGCCAGGGCCGTCGTTCTGGTTGCGCAGCACGATCTTGTCGACGAAGTAGCCGACGATGCGCGAGAGGAAAACCACAAAGGTGTTCATGACGCCTTGGATCAGCGCCATGGTCACCATATCGCCATTGGCCACATGGGCAACCTCATGGCCAATCACCGCCTCCACCTCTTCGCGCGACATCGACTGCAGCAGGCCGGTGGACACCGCCACCAGGGCCGAGTTCTTGAACGCACCGGTGGCGAAAGCATTGGGCGCGCCTTCGTAGATGCCGACCTCGGGCGTGGCAATGCCGGCCTTCTCGGCGAAGCGCTCCACCGTGGTTACCAGCCAGATGTGGGTGGTGTCGTTCGACTGGTTGATGATCTGCACGCCCGTGGTCCATTTGGCCATGGGCTTGCTGATCAAGAGCGAGATGAAGGCGCCGCCAAAGCCCATCACCAGGGCAAAGCCCAGCAGCGATGTCAGGTTCAGACCATTGGCCGTGAGGAAGCGATTCAGGCCGAGCAGATGGACCGCCAAACCCAGCACCAGCATGACGCCGAGGTTGGTCATCAGGAACAGAAATATTCGTTTCATGGTGTCAGCACTCCAAGATTCAATAAAAGCTCACCACAGGCTTCAAGCCGAGGGCAGCGAGCGCGGCGGCACCAGCGTCGCCGCCTTGCTTTGCATCAGCTTGAGCAAGAGGCTCAGGCCACCGCCCAAGAGCAAGAGCAGGAAGATGCCCAGCCCCCAAATCAGCCAGACCAAGGGCGAGAGCCAGTCGCCCAGCACCGGCATGGTCTCCAGCACACCCTTGAGCAGAGGCGCGAACAGGTCCACGAACTCGGCCAGGCCTTGCAGCAAGCCCTCGGGCACCCAAGACGCCAGCCAGCTCGGCAGCTGCAGATCGGACAGGCGCGCGCCCAAGGTGGGCAGCCCTTCGGCTTGCGAGCCCAGGGCCGCCACGGTCCACAGGGCCAGGCTGTGGAAGGCCCAGCTCGCCAGCGACCACAGCGCCGCCAGCAATCCGAGCACCAGCCAGGTCAGCAGGTAATAGGCCATTGTCTTTCCCCTTTTTCAGACATCGAGATGCACACATTCTCTGCCTCTCGACACTTCCAAACAAGCAGCGCTGGCTTACTATTCACTTCTGTTTTTAAGAAGTCAACGCCATGTACTCGGAGCCTCCATGCTGAATTTCAGACATTTGCATTACTTCTGGGTTGTGGCCCAGGAAGGCGGTTTCGCACGCGCGGCGGAGCGGCTGGACATGGCCATCCAGACCATCAGCACCCAGGTGCGCGAGCTGGAAAAGTCACTCGGCCACCAATTGCTCAAGCCGGCCGGCCGCGGCGTGGCGCTGACCGAGGCGGGCCAGGCCGCATTTGCGCGCGCCGAGGAGATCTTCCGCCTCGGCAGCCTGATCACAGAGGAAGTCCGTCAAGCTGCGCAAGGCCCGGCGGCGCGACTGGCGGTGGGCCTGACCGACGGCATTTCCAAGTTGGCCGCCCATGCCCTGCTGGCGCCGGTCTTGGGCACCGAGTCTCTGCGCCTGCTCTGCCACGAAGGCGAGGTGGACCCTCTGCTGGCCGAGCTGGCCATGCACAAGCTGGACCTGGTGCTGGCCGGGCGACCGGCGCCGCACAAACCCGGCCTGCGCCTGAGCAGCGAACTGCTGGCGCAGGCACCGGTGGACTGGTACGGACCCAAGAGCCTCGTGCACGCGGCCGAGTTGCGCGACTTCCCGCACTGCCTGGACCGCCTGCCTGTGCTCTTGCCCACCGCTCACTCGGCCTTGCGTGCCACGCTCGATCACTGGTTTGCCGAACAAGGCCTGCAGCCACGCATCGTCGGTGAATTCGAGGACAGCGCCCTGTTGGCCGTGTTCGCCTCACGCGGCCTGGGCGTGTTCCCGGTCAGCCGTCTCGGTGCCGAGGACCTGGAGCGTATGCACGGCCTGCGCCTGCTGGGCCGCTGCGAGGACGTGAAGGAAGAGATTCACGCCATCCGTTCGCGCCGCGGCCAGCATCATCCGCTGGTGCTGCAGCTGCTGGCGGCGGCACGCGCGGACTCGTGAGCGTGCGCAGGCCGAGCCGGCTGTGGACAACACGAGCCTGGAATGGGGCTGACTGTGCTGGAATGGCGTCAGCAAGCGTGCGGATTCAGGCGGCCGCCTCCCGCCTTCCATGTACTGACGACGGTTGAATAACGATGAAGACCCCGGCGACTCTGCGCACCCTGGCACCGACCGACGCCGCCGCGCTGCTGCACTTCGAACTGCACAACCGTGATTGGTTCGAGCATCACGTAGAAGCCCGAGCGGCCGATTTCTACAGGCTGGGCGGCGTGCAAGCGCATATGGCCGAACTGCTGGCCCTGCTCGATCGCGGCGAGGCGCATCCCCTGCTGATCATGAGCGCGCAGGGCGAGATCCTGGGCCGCGCCAATCTCAAGGCCATGGATGCCGAGCGAGGCAGCGCCGAACTGGGCTACCGCATCGCTCAAGCCCATGCCGGGCAAGGTCTGGCGAGCTTGGCTGTTCGTGAACTGATGCGCCTGGCGCATCAGCGCTGGGGCCTGCATCACTTGGAGGCCTACGTAGCCGTGGACAACCCGGCCTCGGCTCGTGTCTTGCTGAAGAACGGTTTTGAGCGGGCCGAATGCCATCCCGGCATGGCCCGTGTGCAGGGGCGGCAGATCGACTGCCACCGCTACGATTGCGCGCTGGATGTCGCGGGGCCTCTGTAGGGCGAGAAAGCCCTAGCTTCAGGCGTCTTGTCCTCAGCCTGGCCGCTTGCAAGCGGCCAGTCCTTCGGCAGGCGTCGGGCAAGACGCAAGTCTTGCCCTCGGTCCTGCCTCAGTCGCCTTGCAGGCTGAGCCCGCACATAGAACAGCACCTGCGTGCTGTTCTATGGCTGGCGAGGGCCGGTCCGCATGCTTGCGGACAGGCCGCGCCGTCGCAGAGCGACGGCCCCTCCTAGGGCGAGAAAGCCCAAGCAGTTGGGCTTTCTGTCCCTAGTCGGCATATTGCCCCGCGGCCTTGATGACGGTGCCCCACTTGGCGATTTCGGCTTCGACGAACTTCTTGTGCTCGGCACCGTTGACCCGGGCATCGGTGACGATGACGGCACCCAGGGCTTCCTGGCGCTTGTGGAAGTCGGCGTCGGCCAGGGCGGCTTTCAGTGCGGCAGTCAGCTTGTCCAGCACCGGCTTGGGTGTGCCCTTGGGCGCGTAGACACCGTGCCAGATGTTGACACTGAAACCTTTCAGACCCACTTCATCGAGGGTCGGCAGCTTGGCCAGAGCGGGCGCTGTCAGGCGCTTGCTGCTGGTGACGGCATAGGCCTTGACCTTGCCGCCTTCGATCTGGCTGGTGGTGTTGGTGGTCTGGTCACACATCAAATCGATCTGGCCGCCGAGCAGGTCGGTCATGGCCGGGCCGGTGCCCTTGTAGGGCACGGTGGTCATGTCGATCTTGATGGTGCTCTGGTACAGCAGGCCACACAGGTGCGAGGCCGAGCCCAGGCCGGCATTGCCGAGGTTGACCTTGCCCTTGTTGGCCTCCAGCCACTTGGCCAGCTCGGCATAGCTGTTCGCCGGCATCGAAGGCTTGGCGATCAGGGTCATGGGCACTTCGTTGATCAGGCCCAGGTACTCGAAATCATCGAGCGTCTTGTACTGCATATTGCGGTACAGCGCAGGCGAGGTGGCCATGCCGATGTGATGCAGCAGCAGGGTGTAGCCATCGGGCGCGGCCTTGGCGACCTTGGTGGCACCCAGCGTGCCACCGGCACCGCCGACGTTCTCGATCACGATGGTCGCGCCCAGGGGCTTGCGCAGAGCCTCGGCCAGGTCGCGAGCGACCTTGTCGGTGGGACCGCCGGCCGAGAAGGGCACGACGATATTGACGGGCTTCTCGGGGTAGTTGGCGAGGGCGGCGCCCGAGGCCAGGGTCAGCAGACTCAGGGTCAGCAAGGGCAATGCGGTCTTGTTCATGTCAACAGTCCTCGAATGGCGAGTGGGAGGACTGTCATCCTAGGCGGCAGCTCGGGCCTCGCGACAGCGGGAACTACGTAATCCGAGAACGACCGCGCTCAATCGAGCCGGCGCGCGTCTTCAATCACCCGCCCGTCATTCGGCAAGCTACCCAGCGGTAGCAGCTGGACTTCGGCGCGCAGCTTGGTGATGTCACGCAGGGCTGCGGCGAGTTGCTCGGCCAGGCCTTCGCGGGGCTCACCCTCGGGCAACTCGAGCTTCAAGGTCAGGCGGTCCTGCGCCATTTCGCCCTCGACCACCAGGCGCGCCCGGCCGGCCTGCGGAAAACGGCTTTGCAGCTCGGCCAGCTGCGAGGCGTGGATGAACATGCCGCGCACCTTGGCCGACTGGTCAGCCCGGCCCAACCAGCCGCGAATGCGCTGGTTGCTGCGGCCCGTCGGGCACGGGCCAGGCAAGATGGCGGAAAGGTCGCCGGTGCCGAAGCGGATCAGCGGGTAATCGGGATTGAGCGTGGTCACGACCAGCTCACCAACCTCGCCCGCGGCCACCGGCTCGCTGCCACCGGGCCGCACGATCTCGACGATGATGCCTTCGGCTAGCACCAGGCCCTCGCGCGCCGCCGTCTCGTAAGCGACCAAGCCCAGGTCGGCCGTGGCATAGCACTGGTAGCCGGCCACACCGCGCTCAGCCAGCCAGTCGCGCAAGCTGTTGGGAAACGCCTCACCGCTGAGCAAGGCGCGCTGCAGGGAGTCGAGGCGCAGGCCGCTCTCGGCCGCCTTGTCGAGCAGGATTTTCAGAAAGCTGGGGGTGCCGACATAGGCCTGCGGGCGCAGGTCACGCATGGCCTGCAGCTGCAGCTCGGTGTTGCCGACGCCGCCGGGGAACACGGTACAGCCCAGGGCATGGGCGCCGCCTTCCATCATGGCGCCAGCGGGGGTCAGGTGGTAGCTGAAGCTGTTGTGCACCAGGTCGCCGGCGCGCAGGCCGGCGGCGAACAGGGCGCGCGCCACGCGCCAGTAATCGGCGGCCCGACCCTCGGGCTCGTAGAGGCCGCCGGGCGACTGGAACACGCGAGCCGCGCCGCCGCTGCGCACGCAGCCGCGCCAGCCGATGGCGGAGAAACCACCCAGCGCATCGTAGGGATCCGCCCCTTCAAGACCCTGCCGCTCGCGCAGGGCCTGCTGGCGCGCCGCCAGTTCGGGCTTGCGGGTCACCGGCAGGCGCGCCAGGGCGGCACGGTTGCAAACATCGGCCGGGTCCACGCCGGCCAGCAAGCCGGCGTAAGCGGAGGTCTGTGCCTTGGCATGGCTGAGCTGCAGGCGCAGGGCCGCCATCAGCTGAGCCTCGCGCTCTGCCGGCTCGCGGGTTTCCAGCGCGTCGAAAAACTCGCCGCGTTCGGGAGAGGGTGCCGTCAAACTCATGGCGTTTCGTCCGTCCAGCGGCTGAGCCGGCGTTTGATCTCGTCCAGCAGACTGCGCACCTCGGCAGCGCTCTTGCATTGGCGGGTTTCCCACTCGGGGCTGCGCCCCGGGCGCTTGACCAGCCGGGCCAGCAGCAGGCCGGTCTGGGCGCTCAGTTCCAGCACCGGCTGGCCTTGCAGGCTGAAGGCATCGCCGCGCGCCTCCAGCGAGCGCAGGTCGCGCAGATTGCGCTTGAGCGTCAGCAAGGCCTCCTCGGCCTTGAAGGGCGGGAGGGCGAAGAAGGCATCTTCATTCATGGCCGGACTTCTGAATTGAAAGGAAACAGGCGTGCCCATGGTTCAGGCCAGCCAGCGCTTGCGGCGCTTGTAGCTCTTGACGTCCTTGAAGCTCTTGCGATCACCGCCACCGGTGCCGAGGTAGAACTCCTTGACGTCTTCGTTCTCGCGCAGGGCCTGCGCGGCGCCGTCCATGACCACGCGGCCACTTTCCAGGATGTAGCCGTAGTCCGCATAACGCAGCGCCATATTGGTGTTCTGTTCGGCCAGCAAAAAGGTCACGCCTTCCTTGCTGTTGAGGTCTTTGACGATTTCGAACACCTCTTCGACGATTTGCGGCGCCAAGCCCATGGAGGGCTCGTCCAGCAGCACCATGCGCGGATTGGCCATCAAGGCACGGCCAATGGCGCACATCTGCTGCTCGCCGCCCGAGGTGTAGGCGGCCTGCGAGCTGCGCCGGGTCTTGAGGCGGGGGAAGTAGTTGTAGACCTTCTCCAGCGTCTCGGCCACGGCGGCGCGGCCGTCGCGCCGGGTGTAGGCGCCGGTCATCAGGTTGTCCTCGATGCTCAGGTGAGCGAAGCAGTGGCGCCCCTCCATCACCTGCACCACGCCGCGGTTGACCATCTCGGCGGTGGACAGCTTTTCGATGCGCTCACCGCGCAGCTCGATGCTGCCCTTGCTGACCTCGCCGCGCTCGCCGGCCAGCAGGTTGGACACCGCCCGCAGTGTGGTGGTCTTGCCCGCGCCATTGCCACCGAGCAAGGCCACGATGCGGCCTTCCTGGACCTGCAAGGACACGCCCTTGAGCACCAGGATCACGTGGTTGTAGATGACCTCGATGCCGTTGACGTTGAGGAATGGGGTGGGGTGCATGGTGGGGTGAATCGTGAATCGTGAATCGTGAGTTGGGGGCTTGGACAGCGCTTCATGCCCTCGCGAACAGACAGGAAACGTGAGAGGAATGGCGAGGCATTCACGACTCGCCATTCACCACTCACGAATCACCCGTTCATCGCACTCAAGACTGGCAATCCGCCGGAGTCCGCCGCTCCAGCTTCTTCTCCGCCGCGTACTTGTCGGCGGCCTGCTTGACCATGGGCTTCAAGATCTGCTCATCGGCCTGCATCCAGTCGGAGCTGAAGTTCCACTTGGCGCCGTCCCAGGTGTGCACGCGTGCCCAGCTGGAACCCATGTGGTCGGCGCAGGAGGTGGACAGCGGGCGCAGCACACCGGCCAGGCCCAGGGCGTCGAGCTTCTTCTGGTCCAGGGCCAGGTTCTCCAGGCCCCAGCGCACCTGCTCGGCCGTCATGACCTTGCCCTTGCCGTAGCGCTCCTGGGCGCGGCGCACCGCCTCGATGCCCAGAGCCTGGATGATCACGCCCCGGGTGTAGAGCACCGAGCCGACTTCGTCCTTGGGGCCTGCGCCCTGGCCCTTGTCATGGACATGCTTGAGGATGTCCTGGATGACCTTGGGGCTCTGGCCCGAGGTATTCAGCGCCAGCGCGTTGTAGCCCTTGGCGCCCTCGCCCACGTCCTTGACATCGGGCTCGGCTCCGGCCCACCAGACGCCGTACATCTTCTCGCGCGGGTAGCCGGTGGCCTGGGCCTCCTTCAGCGCCGTCGAGTTCATCACGCCCCAGCCCCAGAGCAGCACATAGTCGGGCCGCTGCTGGCGCACCTGCAGCCAGGCCGACTTCTGCTCCACACCCGGCGCCGTCACCGGGATCTTGATCAGATCGAAACCGTGCATCTTCTGCCGCTCATCGAGCAGGGGCATGGGCTCCTTGCCGAAGGGCGAGTCGTGATAGACCAGGGCGATCTTCTTGCCCTTGAGCTTGTCGAAACCGCCCTCTTTCTTGGCCAGGTGCTGGATGAGCATGTCCGCCGCGGTCCAGTAGCTGCCCATCAGCGGGAAGTTCCACTTGAAGACATTGCCGTCCTGCGAGGCGGCCAGGCCATAGCCCAGGGTGATCAGGGGGATCTTGTCCTTGATGACCTTGTCGGTCAGCGCGAAGGTGATGCCGGTGGCCTGCGGGTCGAAGAGTGTGGCGCCCTTGCCTTTCAGGCGCTCGTAGCACTCGACACCCTTGTCGGTGGCGTAACCGGTTTCGCATTCCTCAAACGTCAGCTTGACGCCGTTCACACCGCCGTCGCGGGCGTTGATCATTTTCAGATAGTCCTGCTTGCCATTGGCCCAGGGCGTGCCGTTGGGGGCATAGGGCCCAGTGCGGTAGACCAGCAAGGGGAAGAACTGCTCCTTGGCCTCAGGCGCGGCCTGGGCCGGGCTCGATAACAGGCCCGAAGCAGCGACAGCCAAAGCAAGAACGATGGACGGCTTCAGTTTCATGCGTGTCTCCAGTCGATGCGCACTCAAGCGGTGCGTTATGGGTTGAACAAAAAAGCAGGCGCGAAAAATTAATCAGTGCGGGAAGGATCAATGTGGGAAGGGCCAGAGCCGCAGCTTTTCCTTGCCCGTGGACCACAAGCGAGCCAGGCCATGCGGCTCCTTGATCAGGAAGAACACGATCAGGGCGCCGAACACCATCAGTTCCAGATGCGAGGCGGTCTCGGTGCCCATGGGAATGCCCAGCCAGTGCGGAATCTGGTTCAGCAGCAGCGGCAAAAAGATGATGAAGGCCGCGCCAAAGAAGCTGCCCATGATGGAACCCAGGCCACCCAGAATGACCATGAAGAGGAGCTGGAAGCTGCGGTCGATGGAGAAGGCCGCCGGCTCCCAGGAGCCCAGATGCACAAAACCCCAGAGCGCACCGGCCACGCCGACGATGAAGCTGCTGACAGCGAAGGCGCTGAGTTTGGCGTAGACCGGGCGGATGCCGATGACGGCCGCGGCCACATCCATATCGCGCATGGCCATCCACTCGCGGCCGATGGCGCCGCGCACCAGGTTCTTGGTCAGCAAGGCGAACACGCAGACAAAGCTCAGGCAGAACAGGTACTTCTGCGCCGGCGACTCGATGGCCAGGCCGAACACGCTGAGGTCCGACACCGAGACATTGCCCGAGGACGAGTTGTTGGTGAACCACTTGATGCGCAGAAATGCCCAATCGCAAAAGAACTGCGCCGCCAGCGTCGCCACCGCCAGATAGAGGCCCTTGATGCGCAGCGAAGGAATGCCGAACAGCACGCCCACCACGGTCGAACAAGCACCGCCCAGCAGCAAGGAGAGGATCAGCGGCATGCCCTCGATGCGGACCTGGAAGTTGTAGGCCGCATAGGCGCCCACCGCCATGAAGGCCCCGGTGCCCAGCGAGATCTGGCCGCAGTAGCCGACCAGCACATTGAGGCCCAGCGCCGCCAGCGCCAGGATCAAGAACGGAATCAGGATGGCCCGAAACAGGTACTCATTGCCCAAGAGGGGCAGGCCGACAAAAGCCAGGGCCAGCAGCGCCGCCATGGCCCAGCGGTCCTGGCGGATCGCAAGGATGGCGCTGTCGGCGCGGTAGCTGGTTTTGAATTGGCCGTTTTCGCGGTAAATCATGGGAGTCGATTGCCTTGTTGGGTCGAGGGGCGGATGAGTGAATCGTGATTCGCGATTCGTGAATCGTGGAGGGCCACCGTCATTCGCTCATCCATTCACCATTCACCATTCACCACTCACACCCGATCAATGATCTTTTCGCCGAACAGCCCCTGCGGCCTGAACAGCAGGAACAGCAGCGCCAGCACATAGGCGAACCAGATTTCAATGCCGCCGCCCAGGGCGGGGCCGAGGTAGACCTCGGAGACCTTTTCGCCCACGCCAATCAGCAGGCCGCCGATGATGGCGCCGGGCACCGAGGTGAGGCCACCCAGGATCACCACCGGCAGCGCCTTCAGCGCCACCAGCGAGAGCGAGAACTGCACACCCAGCTTGCTGCCCCAGATGATGCCGGCCACCAGGGCGACAAAGCCGGCCACGCTCCAGACGATGACCCAGATGGTGGACAGCGGAATGCCGATGGACTGGGCGGCCTGGTGGTCGTCCGCCACGGCGCGCAGGGCCCGGCCGGTGGCCGTCTTCTGGAAGAACAGGGCCAGCAAGGCGACCATGGCCGCGGCAATCAAGGCCGCGTAGAGGTCTTCCTTGTTGATCAGCACCCCGCCCTCGAAGCTCTTCTCGAACAGAAAGATCGGGTCCTTGGGCATGCCGACATCGATCTTGTAGATGTCCGAGCCGAAGATCATCTGGCCCAGGCCTTCGAGGAAGTAGGTGATGCCCAGCGTGGCCATTAGCAAGGTGATGCCCTCCTGGTTGACCAGATGCCGCAAGGCCAGGCGCTCCACGCCCCAAGCCACCGCCACCATCACCGCAAAGGCCGCCACAAACGCCAACAGATTGGCCAGCAGCGGGCTGCTGATGCCGGTCCAGAGCGGAATCCACTCGGCAAAGCGCGCCATCGCCAGGGCCGCGAAAAGCACCATGGCGCCCTGCGCGAAATTGAACACGCCCGAGGCCTTGTAGATCAGCACAAAGCCCAGCGCGATCAGCGAATACAGCATGCCTGTCATCAAGCCGCCGAAGATTGTTTCTATGACGAATCCCATGGTGTTGGCTACTGCGCAGCCCTCATGCGTCGTTGCGCGGTGCTCGCCATCCTCACGTACCCAAAGTACGTTCCGGTGGCTGCGCACCGTGCGCCTTGCCTGAGACCTGCTCGCTACGCCACTCCTTTCGATTATTCAATGCGAGGTGCCCAAATAGGCGCGGATCACGTCTTCGTTCTGGCGCACCTCGTCCGGCGCGCCGTCGCCAATCTTCTTGCCGTAGTCCAGCACCACGACACGGTCGCTGATGTCCATGACCACGCCCATATCGTGTTCGATCAGCACGATGGTGCTGCCGAACTCCTGGTTGACGTCGAGGATGAAGCGGCACATGTCCTGCTTCTCTTCCACATTCATGCCAGCCATGGGCTCATCGAGCAGCAAGACTTGCGGCTCCATGGCCAGGGCGCGGCCCAGATCCACGCGCTTTTGCAAGCCGTAGGGCAGGCGGCCGACCGGGGTCTTGCGATAGGCCTGGATCTCCAGGAAATCGATGATGCGCTCGACCTTCTCGCGCTGCGCGATCTCCTCGCGCTCGGCCGCGCCCCAGCCGAAGGGGTTGCGCAAGGCCTGCTGGAAGATGTTGCAGCGCATGTGCAGGGTGCGGCCGGTCATGATGTTGTCCAGCACGCTCATGCCCTTGAACAAGGCCAGGTTCTGGAAGGTGCGGGCCACGCCCATCTCGGCCACCTGGCGCGAGCTCATGTGTTTGAAGGTCTGACCGCGAAAGCTGATCTGCCCCTGCTGCGGCTGGTAGACACCGTTGATGCAGTTGAGCATGGAGCTTTTTCCCGCGCCGTTGGGGCCGATGATGGAGCGGATCTCATGCTCGCGCACATCGAAGCTGATGTCGGTCAGCGCCTTCACGCCGCCGAAGCTCAGCGAGATATTGCGCACCTCAAGAATCACCTCGCCGGTCTTCTTGGCCGGAGTGTTGTTGTCGCTGGTGCTGCTGTCCATTTGATCCATCAGGCGGCACTCCTCACGGCCGGGTAGGTCTGGGCATCTTTGATGCACAGATCGGCGGACACCTTGCCGCTGCGCCCGTCCTCGAACTTGACAGCGGTCTCGATGTACTGCGAGTTGCGGCCGGCGTACAGCGCCTCGATCAGCACCGCGTACTTCTCGGCGATGGCGCCGCGCCGCACCTTGCGGGTTCGGGTCAGCTCGCCGTCGTCGGCGTCGAGTTCCTTGTGCAGGATCAGGAAGCGGCTGATCTGGCTGCCGGCCAAGAGCTCGTCCTGGGCCAGGTCGGCATTGACCTGTTGGACGCAGTCGCGGATCAGCTCGTAGACCTCGGGCTTCTGCGCCAGGTCCGTGTAGCCGGCATAGGGCAGGTTGCGGCGCTCGGCCCAGTTGCCCACGGCGTCGAAGTCGATGTTGATGAAGGCACAGACGCGGTCGCGGCCGTCACCAAAGGCCACCGCCTCCTTGATGTGGGCAAAGAACTTGAGCTTGTTCTCCACATATTTGGGCGCAAACATGGCGCCATCAAACGCCCCGCCCCGGAGTCGCCCCACATCCTTGGCCCGGTCGATGATCTTCAGGTGGCCATGGGCGTCGATGAAGCCGGCGTCGCCGGTGTGGTACCAGCCCTCGGGCGTGAGTACCTCGGCCGTGGCCGCCTCGTTCTTGTAATAGCCCTTGAGCAAGCCCGGCGACTTGACCAGGATTTCGCCGCTCTCGGCCAGCTTGATCTCGACCCCTTCGATGGGCACGCCCACGGTGTCGGCGCGCGCCTCATGGTCGGGCTGCAGGCAGACGAAGACGGCGGTCTCGGTCGAGCCATAGAGCTGCTTCAAATTGATGCCGATGCTGCGGTAGAAGCTGAACAGATCGGGGCCGATGGCCTCGCCCGCGGTATAGGCCACGCGCACCCGCGAGAGGCCCAGGCTGTTGCGCAAAGGCCCGTAGATCAGCAAGTCGCCTAACTGGTATTTCAGTCGGTCCAGGGCGCCGACCGGGCGGCCATCCATCAGCGCCGGGCCGACCCGCCGCGCCAGGGCCATGCAGCGGGCGAACAGCCAGCGCTTAGGTCTTGATGCGTCTTCCATGCGAATCATCACGCTGGTCAGCAGGCCCTCGAACACCCGCGGCGGCGCGAAGTAGTAGCTCGGGCCGATTTCCTTCAGATCGATGCTGACCGTGCTGGTCGATTCGGGGCAATTGACCACATAGCCGCAAGCCAGCCACTGGGCGTAGCTGAAGATGTTCTGGCCGATCCAGGCCGGCGGCAGGTAGGCCAACACCTCTTCGCGGCCCGTCAGGCGGTCGAAACGGGCACCGGCCTGGGCGCGGTCGATCAGGCTGGCATGGGTGTGAACCACGCCCTTGGGGTTGCCCGTGGTGCCCGAGGTGAAGAACATGGCCGCTTCATCGCTGCTGCGGCCCAGCGCCACCTCACGGGCGAAGAAATCCGGGCGGCTCAGGGCATCCTGGCGGCCGCGTTCGAGCAGTTCGTCGAGCGAATGCAGGCCCGGCTCTTCATAGGCGCGCAGGCCGCGCGGGTCGTCAAACCAGATCTGGCCCAGCTGCGGGCAGTGCTCGCGCAGCTCCAGCATCTTGTCCACCTGTTCCTGGTCCTCGACCACGGCGAAGGCGACCTCGGCATTGTTGACAGGGAAAACGAACTCGGCCGCCACCGCATCCTGATAGAGCGGCACGGGGATCGCACCCAGGGACTGGGCCGCCAACATGGCCGCCGACAGACGCGGCCGGTTCTCGCCGACCACGATCAGGTGCTGGCCGCGCTGCAGGCCGGCGAGCGCCAAGCCGTGGGCCAGCTCGCGCACCAGCTGCGCCAGCTGCGCCCAGCTCAGGGTCTGCCAGATCCCATATTCCTTCTCGCGCAAAGCCGGCGCATCGGGGCGCTCGGCGGCGTGAGCCAGCAAGAGGCGAGGAAAGGTCGCATCCACGTTGTGTGTCTCCTGTGCCGTGCATGCGGCCCTGCAAGAAGCAGGGGCTGCCGACATCTCTTGACCGCATGGTAGGCCGTCACTTTGACGCCGTGTTGTCGTTGTAACGACAATCCAAGGGACACCCCGAGCGGTACTTTCCCGGGGGTGGCGTGTAAGGCCTGCGTCATCTTGCAAGGTGGACACTGCCGCATGAATCCAGCGTCAGGCCCACGCACCGCCTCAGAAGCGGCCATGCCCAGCATCCCCTTGCGCCAGCGCGCCCGCCCGGCCAGCACCGCCGAGCTGGCCGCCATTCCCTGGCTGGCCCTGCTGGATGAGCCGCAGCGCGAGCGCGCCGTGCAGCAGCTGCAAGTGGCCGAAGCCGATGTGGGCGAGCGCGTCTGCCGCATCGGCCGGCCGGCCACCTTCTGGTTCGGCGTCATCGACGGCCTGCTCAAGATGAGCAATGACGACTCCAGCGGCCAGGCCATCACCTTCACTGGCGTGCCGCCGGGCGGCTGGTTCGGCGAGGGCACCTTGCTCAAGCGGGAGAGCTACCGCTACAACATCCAGGCGCTGCGGCGCAGCGTGGTGGCCGGCTTGCCGATCGAGGCCTTTCACGAGCTGCTGGAAGGCAGCATCGCCTTCAACCGCTTCATGCTCAACCAGCTCAACGAGCGCCTGGGCCAGTTCATCGCCGCACGCGAGATCGACCGCATCTCCGACCCCGAGCTGCGCGTCGCCCGCAACCTCGCCGCCCTCTTCCACCCGCAGCTCTACCCCGGCGTCGGCAGCCTGCTGCGCATCACCCAGCAGGAGCTCGGCTATCTGGTCGGCCTGTCGCGCCAACGTGTCAACCAGGCGCTCAACACCTTGGCCGCGCACGCCTTGATCCGCATCGAGTACGGCGGCCTGAGGGTGTTGGATCTGCAGGGCTTGCGGCGTTTCCCGCTACTGGGGTCAACACCGGGCTGAAAGCCGGGGCCAGAGCAAGCGCTGCTGCTATTCTTGGCCGAGGGAATCGGGCACCGCCGGACTTGGAGCAAGCGGATGACGAAGATGCAGCAGGACCGCCACAACGCCGCACCAGATCCCTTTGCCACTGCGGCCTTGGCCGAACTGGCACGCATCGACGAGCATCTGGATCTCGGCGAGAACCAATCGGCGCAAGCACTGCTGCAGGCCTTGCGCGAGCAGCCGGGCTTGCAAGCCGGCGAGCTCCTGCGCCTGCAGGTGCGCGAGCTGCGCCTGAACCTGAACCAGGAGCTGCGCCTGGACCAGCTTGATCAGGTCTTTGATCTGGTCGAACGTGCGGAACAGCTCGGCGATCCCCTGACACTGGCCGAGGCCTTGTGCTGCCTGGCTCGCTTCCAGAGCCGCGCCCATGTCATCACCCTGGCCCTGCAATCGCTGGGCCGGGCCGAGGTGATCTACACCACCCTGCAGGACGAGCAGGGTCAGAACCGGTGCCTGATGCTGGTGTGCAAATTCCTGCATGACGAGGCCATGCATGAAGAAGCGATCCGCCGCCTGGAACCCTGGGTGCTCGATGAGCAGCGCCTGGCCCAGCTGAGCCCGGACGACCGCTACACCCTGACCATCAGCCTGGCTGCGGCCTACTCCTTTGTCGACCGCATGGCGGAATCGACCGTGCTGCAGGAGCGCGCCTACGAAGACTCGAAGCGCCGGCAGATCCCCAGCCGCATGTTCCGCGATGCCGTGAACCTGGCCAACAAACGCCTCTGGGAAGGCCGGCTCGACGCGACACGGGCCTTTCTGGACGAGGCCGAAGCCTTGCTGCTGGACCATGAGATCAGCGACGGCCAGCGCAGCTTTTTGCTGCAGAGCCAGGCCCTCTACCTCTGGAAGATGGGCCGCCATGAAGAGGCTATCGCGCGCTTTCACCAGGCCCGCGACAACGCGCGCCGCCATGCGCAGTGGCCGATCCTGAACCGCGCCCTGATGCGGCGCGCCGAATGCGCCGAGGAAGCCGGCCTCTGGGCCGAAGCCTTGTGTGCGCGCCGTGAGCAGGTCGAGCTGGCCGAGACGCAGCTCAAGACTCTGAAGCAGAGCACGGGCAATAGCCTGATGCGCATGCTGGGCCATGTACGCACCCAGGCGCAGAACGACTATCTGCGCCAGCATGGCAATGCCCTGGAGCGCGAACTGGCCGAACGCAACCGCCAGCTGCAGGCCACCCTCTTGAATCTGCAGGGCGAAATGCAAGTGCGGCGCCAGGCCGAGACGGCGCTGCAGGAGGCGCGCGACGCGCTGGAACTCAAGGTCGAGCAGCGCGGCCGCGAACTGGAGCAGGCCATGCGCTTGCTGCTGGAGCGCGAAAAGCAGGCCGCTTTAGGCCATCTGGTCGCCGGCGTGGCCCATGAACTCAACACCCCCATCGGCAACGCCTTGCTGGCCACCAGCACCCTCAGCGACGGCCTGCTCGCGCACCGCCAGGCCTTTGAGGAAAACCGCCTACGCCGCTCCGACATGAACCAGCTCCATGCCGAGCTGGAGGACGGCTTGGGCATTGCCAGACGCAGCCTGGCACGCGCCGCCGACCTGGTCAGCCGCTTCAAGGCCCTGGCGCTGGAACAGAGCAGCGCCCAGGTGATCGAGTTCCAGCCCCAGCAGGTGATCGAGAACACCCTGGCCGTGATGGCGCCCGCCCTGCGCGCCGAACAGGTCGAGCTCGACAACAGGGGTCGGCCCGGTCGCCTGCTGCGCAACGACCCGGGCGCACTCGGCCAGGTGCTGGCCCAGCTGATCGAGAACAGCCTGGTCCACGGCTTCCGCAACTGGCCCCCGCCGCATCGCCTGACATTGACGGAAGCCGTGCAAGAAGGCCATTACGTCCTGCGCATCGAAGACAACGGCCGGGGCATGGCCACCGAGCATCTGGCCCGGGCCTTCGATCCCTTCTTCACCACCCAGCTGGGCCAGGGCTCATCGGGCCTGGGCCTGCACATGGTCTACCGCCTGGTGACCCTGGGCTTGCAGGGCGAGATCAGCCTGCACAGCGCACCGGGACAGGGCTGCAGGGTGACGCTGAGTCTGCCCTTGCGCGTGGACGGATCAGACCAGGTTTGACGGCACGGCGGCTGAGCTTTCGAAGCGCCTATCGGCTTCAACAGGCCGCCTTCTTGGTCAACGTTTCTTGGCCCGGTATTGTTCGTCGACGATCAACTCATTCGTGCCCGGGGGCAAGACCTGGAGCGACTTCAGGAACTCGATCAGGGCGTCTTGATCGGCCTTGGAGGCGGACTGAAAGGCCTGCCGCGAAGCCACGGCCTCGCCGGCGTGCCCAAGCACCGCCTGGCGCATGGTGGTGAACAAACCATGGTGGAAGTAGGGGCCCGAATTCGCCACGCCCCAAAGACGCCGGGTCAGGAAGCGCCGATTGCCGCCGAGGAATTTGGGCGCCCACACGGGCCAGTTCATGTCCAGGCTTTCCTGCACCATCTCGTCATTGGGGTCGGAAATGTCGTGCAGCTTCAAATCGGTGTAGGCCGGGACCCACAGCACATCATCCTGCGGATGGGCGGGCTTGAGACGCGGTTGCGGCAGGCTGTCGTCGTTCAAGGCCACGCGAACCGCCTTGGCATCGCCGGCCTTCATATTGCCGGGCGGGTTGAAGGGGCCGGGCTCCACAAAGGTCCAGTTCTGGCGGCTCAAGGGCAGGCTGGGCGTGTGGCAGGACGCACAGGCAAACTGATTGTTGAACAAGGCCTGGCCCCGGGCGATGGCCTGCTCGATCTCCGGCTTGTTCGGGATGACCTGGCCCGGCACCGCCATCACCGCCTGGAACAGGGTGGCGGCGGTGACATCGGCACGCGTCAGCTCATTGCTGTAACCATCGCCATCCGGGTCGGTGTTGGCACCAAAACGCTCGATGGTCTGGATGCCATGGTGGTGGTTGAAGGAGGTGTTGGTGAAGTCACGCAGCGACACCGAATTGCCCGCCTGGTGCCACGGCCGGATGACCAGGGTCGGTGGATCCAGAGGCGTGGCGGTGATCAAGCTCAGGCGCGGCAGGCCCTGAACCTCGCGCACATCCCACAGGCCATCTTCCTTGCGAGTCAGGCGCCCAAAGTTGACGCCCTTGCTGATCAGCAAGCGGGTCTCGCCACGTTTCATGCTGTCGCGGATGCGCTGCAGATCGGTGCTCATCTCACGCGCCAGCATTTCCACGTAGCCCGACCCAAACAGGCCCGGCGTATGGCGGGAGTTGCCCACGCTGGACAGCGTGACCGGCTCGCCCTTCTCGTCCAAGGCGCCGCGGGTGGGCGTGGTGTCGGAGCGGTCAAAGGTCACCGCATCGAAGCGCTGGCCCAAGACGAACACATTGGTAACGAAATCGCCGCTGCCCCCAGCCACGCCAAAAGGCTGGTTGTGGCAGCCCATGCAGGAGTTGGCATCAGGCCCTGAGATGCGATTGAAACCGCGCGCCCCGGTCAGGCTGAGCGTGGGGTCCGACAGCCCCCGCCCGTTGCCCTTGGTGCGCGGGCGCCCGCCGCCTTCTTCCGTCGTCCAATTGGCCGAGAACACACGCCGTCCATGCTCGAGGAGCTCAGTCAGCGGGATCTTGAACTCCTCGTCGTCCTGGAGGTGCTGCGCCAGGCCGAGCTCATTGCCGATGCCGGACTGCAGCCTCGAGGCATCGATCAAGCTGACCGCCCCCCAGGCCAGCGAGCACAGCAGCAAAACAGCGGCCGGCAGGGCCCATCGACGCAGAAGTTTCATCATGGGTGTCTCTTGCTCAAGCTCATCTCAAAAGTTCGCGACTTCAGTTGTTCTTGGGCTGCACATCGGCTGACACCAGCTCCACATTCAGCAACTGGGCCTGGTTCAGGGACCCGCTGGGCGCGCTGCTGCTGCCGCGTGCCACCAGCGCCCCCTGGCGCCAGACCTCGACCATCAGCCCACCCGCTGGCACACCCGAAAGCGTGAATCGACCTTGTGCATCGGTATTGGTCATGCCACGGTAGCTCCGCAGCGTCGAAGAGAACACTCGCACCTCGGCATTGGCCAGATCAACCGCGCTCAGCGCGCTTGCGCTGGCCGCCTGTCGCCCTGCGGCTGTACTGTTGCTGGCCCGCAGCTGAGCTGGCGCGCTGGCGGCGAGCAAGGCTTGGCCACCTCCGGCGCCATTGAGTGTCGAAGCCAGGGCCGGTGCTGCCGGCAAGACGGTGTTGACGCGATAGCCGCCCTGGGCTATCGGCGTGAACACCAGGTAGGCCCGGTCGAGATCGAACAAGCTGGTCGAGGTGAAGTACTCGTACACCGCTGTGGCCGAGGGGATTTCCAGAATCGGCGTCGCGCTGAAGTCGACCTGCTGGAAGGGTGCCGAAGGCCCCGGGGTCAGCCCGGCGATCGAGCCTGTATTCAAGGCGGTGATGCCCTGGTAGGCGAAAACGATCCGGCCGTCGCGGAACAACTGGATCTGCAAGGTATTGCTGCCGCCCTGGCTGTAGTGGCGGGTGCGGTCGTAGGTGACGACAAAGCGGTCCGGCAGCTGGTCATTGATCCACACGCCACCGCCACCGATCAAGTCGTCGAAGAAGGCCGAAATTCGCTTGCGGTTGTTGAATGCAGAGACGTTTTCCGTGTAGGTGTTGTCCGCGGAATCAAAGGTGATATAGCCATTGGTGCCGACAAAGGCCACCGTTTCGTTGGCACCGTAGAAAGGAAAACTGAAGGGCAAGGTACGTTGCGTCGAGCAGTCGTCGCAGGTGGTCCACAAGACCCCGTAGTTGCTCACGAAAGCGGCCTCAATCAAGGTGATGGTGCCCACATCGGTCGTGCCCGCAACCACAGCGGCGGTCGTCGCTGATGAACCGTGTCGCGGCAGTCCGCCGCTGGGCGTGTACTCTGCCTGCACCACCAGATCACCCAACACCGTGGGTACACCGATGATCTGAAAACGTCCCTCAGCATCGCTGGTCGCCGTGCGCCCGCCTGGCGCCGTCAGTTGTACGCCTTGCACGGCGCGCCCCTGAGAATCCAGAACCTGACCGATCACACGCGTCAATGGGTCTGGAGCCACCTGGACCTGGACGACCGGCGCACTGCCTTCGTTACCGCCGAGATCGCCGGCCACAGCGCCCAAATTCAGGCTGTTGACGCCGACCGGTACCGTCAGCGTGTATTGATAGGGCGCGCTGGTGCTGGTGAAGACGGTCTGGTCGTCAACGGTGAAGCGCACCGCCGTGACCGTGATGTCATCCTGGGCGTCGACCGACACAGTCAGAGGCGCACCTTCGTAAACCAAGCTGCCTGCAGCGGGCGAGGTGATGGCGGCCGTGGGCGGCACCCCGGCCAGGTCCACGCGCGGCTGGTACTGGCCGATGTAGAGACGGCTGTCACCGCTGCTGCCGCCGCGCGAAAGACCTCCACGATCACCGACCAGGTAGATGAAGCTGTCGTCCACGGCTATGCCCATGCCGTTGTCATCGCGCGCGGTGAAATTCAGGATGGCACGTGGCTGCAGGGTCTGGGGATTGGTGATGTCGACGATGGGCACGCCGTTGACAAAGAAGACATCGGCGCCGAGCGCGAAGTTGCCCGACAGCACGACGTTGTTCAGGAGTCCGCCCAAGTTTTGCTGGGTCCGGGAGAGCAGCACTGGCGCGGCCAGATTGCTGATGTCCACCGAAGTCATGCTGTTGGCATAGTCGGCCACAAAAGCGGCATTGCCACGCAAAGCGACGCCGCGGGCGTCACCTGTCGCCACGGTGCCGCGCAAGACCGGTGCGGAGAGATTGCTCACATCCACAAGCTTGAGTCCGGCACCACCGGCCGCCACAGCAGCCAGATTGCGGGTCGGGTCCAACTCCAGGTTCCAGGCGGTACCGCCCAGGCTGATCACGCCGGCCTGAATCATGGCGCCAGGATTGGCCACGCTGATGATGTACAGGTTGCTGCCAGCGGCCACATAGGCGGTGGTGCCTCGCACCTTGACGCCCATGGCATTGCCCACGCCTGCGAACGTACCCAGAAGCCGCGGCGCAGTGGGCTGCGAAACATTGACCACTTTCAGACCCGCTGAAGTGGCGAGGTAGGCAATATTGCCTGCCAAGGTCACGTCGTTGGCTGTGGCGCCAAGATTCAATGCCGCCACCACGCTGGGGCTGCGGCGGTCGACACTCAGATTCACCACCTGCAGGCCGGAGGATCCCGCAGCCACAAAGGCATATTCACGGTTCACCGCCACACCGTTGGCATAGCCGGGAATCGCCACAAAGGACAGCTGTGTCGGTGCGAAGTCTTGCACCACTCCGCTGACCTGGAAGCTCTTGCCATTGTTGCTGACCGTGATCGTGCAGGTGCCGGCCTGGCTGGCAAACACCCGCCCATCGGGCGAACCAAAATTGCAGCTGGCCAGATTGCTGCTGGCATACGTGGTCTGGCGTTGGGCGCTGGTCAGGTTGATGTCATAGCCATCGATCATGGTGCCGATCACTGTCAGCTGCACGCTGGCCGTGCCGGTGATGGAGTTGACCACCAAGGTGAAGTTGCCGGGTGTCACACGCAGGCTGCGCAGCGCTGCTGCCAGGTTGTAGCTGGCGGGATTGGTGGGGTCGCTGCCGGTCGCCAGCTCGACACCGTCGCGGACGCCGTCGCCGTCGCTGTCCGCCACCAAGGGATTGGTGCAGAAGCCGCGCGTGCACTTGAGTTCATCACCGTCGGAAATGCCATCGCCGTCGCTGTCCGGATTGCGCGGATCGGTGCCGGCGCGAAACTCCTCGAGCGCATTCAGGCCGTCGTGGTCGAGGTCCAGCAAGGCATCGGCCGGGTTGTTGGGGTCCATGCCCAGGCGCAACTCCTCGTCATCAGGAATCCCGTCGCCGTCGCTGTCGGCCCCGGTGAAGGCCACGCGCAGCTGCAGCAGGCCTTGCGTGCCTTCGTTGCTGGCTTGGACGACCACCACACCGCTGCGTACGGCCGTCACCAGGCCCTCGGGACTGACCGTTGCAATGGCGGGATTGCTAACGGCATAGCGTGTGCCGCTGCTGGCCGAGCTGATGTCGTTCGAGTCGCTGCTGTTGGGATAGGTGGCCATCACGCGCAGCTGCGTGGTCGCGCCCACATTGGGCAAGGTCTGAACGGCCGCCGTCACCTGCACCGATGTCGGGATGGGCGTGGTGGGGCCGAGCGTGATGGGCGGCAGGTTGATGGAGCCATTGGCCGGGATGGTGAAGGATGCCGACTCGCCGTAGGTCGTGGTGCCGCCATTCACGCAGGTGGCGCGCGCCCTCACCGTACCGAAGTTGGCAGGAATATTGGGCAGCACCCAGGTGCCGTCGGCCTTGGCCTGCACATTGCGATTGAGGACACTGACGGTGCAGCCCTCATTGAGGCCGGTCGGAGGCGGGGTTTGACTGTTTGCAATCAGCGGCTGCAAACCCAGAGTCACCAGGCCGAGACCGGACCAGCACAAGACACGGAGATTTCTCTTCAGTGATTTCATGATCATCCCGACAGTCAAAACCAACGTTTCTTTGCAAACAGCCTAGAGGCCAGGCTTTTTTTCGAAATGAGCGAACGGATGCTCATCTGCCGCCGCCATAGCCAACTCCTTGCGCTCGAAGAGCCGGGTGGATGCATTGACCAAGCCAACATTGACGAGACGCCAGCCATCACGTTCCTTGGAGAAGAACATGCTGTTGACACCCCCGCCGTCGCGCTGCACATAGGCAACCGCCACCGGCCCCAGATCCCAGACAAAGCGCAATGACAGCTGACTTAGGCCTTTCAGAAATGCCTGGCCGTCCGGACTGTCGCGGTAGGACTGCATGCGCGCCCAGGAGGCTTCGCTGACAAAGGGGCGCAGCAGCTCGAACTTCCCTTGCTGGCCGGACTGGGTCATGCGCGCGATCAGCGCACCCACCTCTTCGTTCACGCCCGACTTCTTGACAGTTAGCGCCGATGCGCCCTGCATGTGCAAAGCACTCACCGCATCGTTGGGGCTGGCGCCCAAGCTCAACTTGTAGGGCAGGCTGTTCAGGGTCGCAGTCGAGCACAGCTGGGCTTGCTGCGCCTGGCCGGGGCCGACCGAAGACAGGTACCACTGCTGAATCAGCTGCGAAGGAATGCTCATGGGCCGCTGGGGCAAAAAGCCCAATTGGCCATCGGGCCTGCGCTTGAATGCGAAGGCTGCGGCAAAGGGCTTGCCACCGCCCGAGGGCTGCAACTCAACCCAGGCCATCTGGACATCGTCAAACTCGAAGGCATAGGTCAGGCGCAAGGGTTTCAAGGCCTTGAACTGCGAGCGGTAGGCGTCCACCTGCGACTGCACGCCCGCCGCAGAACCTCCCGGCTCGTCGCTGGACAACAAGCCGTTGAGGGCGCTTTTGTCATCGGACTGCAAGGCACTCAGCACTTTGTAGACCGCCAACTCCAGCCCCTTGGACGTGGGGCCTGGCAAGGCCGCGCTGCGGTATTCCTTGCCACGCACACCGAGGCAGGCTGCCGTCACCAGTTCCTTGGACTCGACGCGAAACAACAAAGGCAAGCCCAGCTGCCCGAAGTCCTGCGCGGAGGCCATCGGTGCCGCTGCGGCCGCCCCGAGCAGCAGCGCCAGCAGGCGCGCGGCCCTGGAAAAGTTCAAACGCTTGCTATCAGTACGCACACTTGGCCTCACTGAAGCTGACCGTGCAGCTCAAGAAGTCTTGCGAATATTCAAAGGTGCTGGACGACCCGTCGATGTCGTAACCGACCGAGAACTTGCCATTCACCTTGAACCCGACCGGGTCGAAGGTCATCAGGCCGCCATCCAGGCCACTGCTGCACTTGGGCTGGTTGTAGGTCACCTTCGAGATGTGAATGGGCCAAGAGGCGCCGCCACTGAAGCTGGCACTGGCCTTGAACGTGGTCTTCTCGCAGCCGAGGATGCAATCGACGGAGAAGGATCCGCTGCCCGCGATCTTGGCCGTGATACTCGGCGTGATGCTGGTGTCCAGGCCGGCAAAGATGCAGCCAGAGCGGTCGGCAGCGTCGTCGGAGCAACCATCTTTGCGGTAGCCGAGCTCACCGGCGATGCTGGCCGTACCGCCGATGAAGACGCCACCGTTGAGCTTGGCCTTGATCTCCACGGACGCCACACCGATGTTCACCGGACCGCTGGCCCAGTCGACAAACGGCGGGCCCGGTGGCGGCCAGATGCGCCCCTCGATGCTCAGGCTGCCGAAGTTGCCGGCCATCTTGGCACTGCTCTTCTTCGACACGCCAGTGGTCTTGCCGCAGCACTCGTTCTCCTTGATCTGCAAGGAGGCTTCCTGCATCACATTGGCCGTGATGGTGACGCTCAACTTCTCCAGCGCCTTGAAGCCGTCGTTGAACTTCTTGGTCACATCGTTGGGGAAGCCCAGCTTCTGCGTGTAACTGGTTTCCGTGGTGTTGATCTTGATGTCAGAGAAATCACCGTTCTTGCAGACCTTGCACTTGTCATCGGGCTTCGGGCTTCCGTTCTGCCCGGCATCCGCGACACAGCTGGCGCCTTCGCATTTCTTGCAGGTCGGGCAGGTACCGGCCGAGCCTGAACTGTTGGGGTTGCCGCCGCAGTGCCAGCCCGCCTTGATCACACCCGCGCCGACATCGGAGGTGATGGAGGAGCCATCCGGGCTGACCGTGGCAGAGCCGATGGCCACGAAGCTGGCGAGATCGTGGTCGTAGGAGTACATCTCGGTCACGGCGCGTGGTGCCAAGCCGTCGACGTTGGGAATGGTCATGCGCGCCGGCGGATTGAAATGGGTGCCGACCGGCTGGATGGTCACGACAAAGCGCGGCTGCTGACCAAAGCCCGGCGACATCGGCACCTTGTCCATATTGACCGGCGTGACGAACACGCAGCCGCTGCGCGAGCCACCCGGGAAGGTGGCCGAGCCGGGTGCAATCTGCAAGGCAAAGCCGGGCGCTTCCGGAATGGTCAGGGTGCCACCGGTGGTTTCGTTGACGCAGACACGGTTGCTGGGATTCAACTCCGGCAGATAGATCGGCATACCCAGAACATTGTTCTGACCGGGTACGGTGATCATGTCGAAATCCAGGGTCGGCCAGAGACCTGGGCGCGCAGCCGTGCCGCCGTCCACCATCAGCTTGAAGATGCCGACCGGAACCGGTTGCATCAGGAACTGGCCTTGCGCATCGGTGCGCACGGCCGTCGCCATTTCCTGGGGAATGTTGCTGGCGTTGCCCTGGGTGATTTGCAGCAGACGCAAGGTGGCGCCAGGAATCGGCTGGTTGCTGTTGTCCAGAACCACGCCGGAGATGCGGGTCTCGCTCGCCGGGCCGGGCACCAAGCCAGTCGCAGCAAAGGCCGCGGCGTAGCCTGGATTGCCGGCAAAGCTGAGTTCGACCACATTGTTGTTGACGCCCGGATTGGGACCCAAGGCCAGGGTGGCCGCCACCCGGCCGTCACCGTCACTGGTGGTCTGGAAACGCGTGGCACCATCGGGGCCGAAGCTGCCATGGCCGTCCTTGACCTCGAAGGTCACTGGCACATTGGCCAAGCGGTTGTTCTTGGCATCGGTGACGATGGCGATGAAGGGCAGCGGCAGCGCTTGACCGACCACGCCCGTCTGGTTGTTCCCGGAATCCACGACCACCAGATTGGCGGCACCGGGCAAGCCACTGGCCGAGAAGTCGGCGGTGGTGCTGACTCCTGCCGCACTCGCTTCCACGAGGTTGTTGCCCGCGCCAGAGCGGCTGCCCAGCTGAAGGAAAACGCGTGCCTGGCCCTGAGCGTCGGTGTTGACGGCCACGGCGCTGAGGCCAGTGCCGGCATTGCCGCTGGGGCTGACCAGCCCGTCTTGCGCAATCACGCGGAACACGACGGGCTTGCCCGCCATGCCCTGACCCTGGCTGTTGACCAGTTTGACCACCAAGGGGGCGGGCAATTGGCTGCCGACGCGGGCCGACTGGTCGTTGCCGGAAAGCACCGTCAGGCCGGCCTGAGCACCGGAGATGCGCTGCACAGTGGACGTGATGGTGGTCCGGTTGCCGGCGCGATCGGTCGCCACCGCCTGGATCTGGTTGCTGCCCAGGCTCAGCGGCACATTGCGCGCCACAAAGCTGCGGTTCATGACTTCCGCCGCCACGCCATTGACCGTCACCGTGGCCTGCTGCGGGTTGACCGTCCCCACAACGATGTCGTTGACCATGCCGGTCACTGTGGCGGTCGCCGCAGCGGTGCTGCCATTGCGCGCGGGTGAATAGATCTCGACACGGGGCGCGGTCGTGTCCAGGGTCACCTGGATGGAGGCCGAGGTGGTACTGCCATTGCTGTTGGCGGCCACTGCCGTCACCGTGTTGGGACCTTCATTCAGGGGCACAGAGGCTGAAAACTGCTTGCCGCTCAGCGGCACCAGAATGCCATTGACCTTGACCTGAGCCGCACCATCACCGACCGATCCAACCAAGGTGATGACCGGCGTATTCAGATACGCGCCATTGGCTGGAGAACTGATGCTGACGCCGCTGGCCGTGCCATTGACAGCCACAGTGAAAGGCTCGGAGTACACCGTCTGGCCATAGCCCTGGAAAGCGGCCGCGACGCGGTAGCGCAGCAGGCCCGGCGTATTCTCCAAGACCGTGGTGCGCAAGCTGAAGGTCTGATCGCCCGCTTGGCTGTCGCCGTCGCGCCCCTCGTCATTGAGGGTGCCCAGCGTTCCGATCACCTGGTTGGATGCATTGATCTTCTGCAAGATCACCGAGCCGGCAATGACGCGCGAGTCATTGATCCTTGCGCTCACCAAGGCGCCCATGGCCGTGCCGACAGTGCTCACCGCTGGGCTGATCAGGGCCCCGGTGACGGTGGGCGTGGCTTGCGCGCTTTCCACCGTCACAGGCAAAAGCGCCGACAAGGTGCGCTTGATTTCCCGCTTGTAGCCAGCCGAGACCTGAAGATTGACCACACCCGCCGTCGCCTCCTGAAGATTGACGCGCAAGCTGTAAACCTGATCTCCGGCGACGGCATCGCCCTGCAGGCCATCGTCGCGCAGGGCCCCCAAGATCTGGTTGCTGCCGTCGGCCTTGATGCGCGCCAAGCTGGCACTTCCGGCGATGTAGTTGGGGTCAGTGATGCTGACCGTGACCAGCACCGGCGTGGCGACGCCCACCGTGATCTTGTTCGGCGCCAAGGCCGGTGGCCCCATGGTCCCGGCCTGCGCAGGCCCCCAGGCCATCAGGCAGCTCAAGAGCAGCGCACCGGCGGTACCCAGGCCCACCGCACGCTCTTTCATGATTCGGATCATTCTTGCCTCCCCGGTTGGACCGGAACACGGCTGCACACAACTGCAAGCTCAATCAAGCCGCGCTCGGTGCAAAACCAGCAATTAATCAGTTACCTAGACAGACTAGAGAAATAGCGCCGCCGCGCCACAGCAGCGGCCACCAAGGCCAAGGCCACCAACGCCCAGCTCTTCGGCTCGGGGACGGAACGACCGAATTCGACGGTCAGGTCATCCATGACCATGGAGCTACCCAAGCTGCCCCCTTGAATGACCACACGCGCAATCCGACCGGCCGAATCGGAGAAGCTCACAAATTCATTGTTCAGGCTTCCGACATCGCCGCTGAGCAGCAGATTCGAAGAGAACAGGCTGTGCACCGAACCCAACAGGCCACCACCAGCGTCGTAGGCAAAAAAGCTGAGCTTTTCGAAATAGGTGAAATAGGCGCCGACACTGAACACCGGTTGGGCAAACAGGATTTCAAGTGCACCGCCGTCATCCAGCACCGCGGTGTCACCCGAGCGCGGTGGAAACTCATCCACATTCAGCGATTGCCCCACCTTGAGCGCCAGGGCATTGAAAAAACTCAAACCCGACCACTGATTCGAGAGGCGATCCTGGTCCTGAAGATCGTCAAAACCATAAACCACAGGCGCTGCCTGGGCCGACTGCGCAAGCAAGGACAAGAGAAACAGCGACCAACCTGCCGCCCAGACGCGAACCAGCTTCTTCATGTATTTCTCCTGAGCAATCACGCAGACGCTCCATGCACCGACAGCAGCGAACGATGCGCGCTTGCGGCCCCGCTCCGCTTGCGCCGAGGGCCATCAGCAAGTTGAAAGCAGCCACACTCCGCAGCCGCTATCCGCACACAAACTCACCTTAGCAGCGGCTTGTGACAGATTTTTGAGGGTCGCTCACGCCCCCCTGATTCAAATATTCAGCGCCATCACAGGACGGTCTCGGGCGGCTAGCCCGGACCCATCACGAGGGGCGAAAAAGGTGGAGACTGAGACGGCCGCCCCAAATGCCCAACGGCGTCGCGAGGAGTTGAGGCCTCAGGTCAGAAGTGAGGTCTGGGCTCAAGGCAGCGCAGCACGCGCCGTCAAACCATGTCAGGCATTCAAGACACCAAAGGCCGAGGCTGACACACCCTGCGCATCTTGCTGCTGTCGTTGGCGGCAATGGGCCAAATGCGCCGGTGTCATCTCGAACAGCAGGCTGGGCGCCTGCCCGGGCAGATCGGCCAAGGCGCCCTTCAGGCGCATGCCCAGCCGCTCCAGGGTGCGGCGCGTCGGCAGGTCGGTCGGGCGCACCAAGGCCAGAACGGCCGGCGCATGCAGCTGCTGAAACGCCAACTCCAGCGCCAGCTGACCCATCTCCGTGGCATAGCCCAGGCCCCAGGCCTGAGGATGGAAGAGCAGGCTCAGGCACAAACTCTGCCGGCCGTCGACCGACTGCCACATCAAGCCGCCGAAACCCAGCAGCTCGCCGCCCTCCTGCGCACCGGCCGACAGGGCCCAGCAACCAAAGCCCCAGCGCTGCCAATGCAGCTGCCAGGTCTGGAGCTGCTCCAGGCTGCTCTGGCGTGTGGCCGGGCCGGGCTTGACCCTTTGGGTCAGCGCATCGGCCTGAATCTGCTGCAAACGATCCAGGTCTGCCACCGTGGGCGCACGTAAAAACAGCCGCCCGCTCGCCATGGGACCCCAAGCCTCGTTCAATGCCATGAATGCCTGCCCTTCAACGGTCAAAACCAGTGAAAACCCTAGGCCGTACCTTAGCGGTAAAGACCGCCTAGCGAACACCCCCCGATCACAGGGGCGCGCTATCCGCACAAATCGGCGTAGGCGCGCCACAGGCCACTTCGCTTGGCGGCCGCCACATCGAGCTATACACTGTATAAAAAAACAGTCATGATCCATCCCTCGCTCTCGCAGCCACTCATCTGTTCACCCCCTCATGTTCGCCCCGCTCGTCAATGCCAGCCCCGCGTCCTGGCCGGCTCCGCTGTCCGCGGCGCCGGCCCTGGGCGAGCGCGAGGCGCGCCTGCTGGAACAGCAGGTCTGGCGGGCCAGCAGCCTGGGCGCCAGCAGCAGCCCCTGCCTGAGCAGCGGTTTTGCCGCCCTGGACGCCGAACTGCCCGGCGGCGGCTGGCCCACTCACAGCCTCAGTGAAATCCTCTGTCCGCCGGGCCTGCATCTGGAGTGGCGATTGCTGATGCCAGCGCTGCGCGGGCTGCTGGCCGAGCCGCTGACACCAAACCCAAGCTCGCGTGGCCGAGGCCGTGCGCGCAAGCCCGCCGCCGCGCGCACGCAGCAACAACGCCCGCTGCTGCTGATCAACCCACCGCTGATTCCGCATCTGCCCGGTTTGCAAGCCGCCGGCCTGACCCCGCAACAGCTGCTCTGGCTGGCGCCGGAAACGCCGCAGCAGCAGCTCTGGGCGGCCGAGCAGGCCATCAAATCGAATGCCGCCGGAGCCCTGCTGCTCTGGCTGCCCAAGCTGCGGCCCGAACAGCTGCGGCGGCTGCAGACCCAGGCCCTGGGCCTGGACGCACCGCTGTTCCTGTTCCGGCCCGAGGCGGCAGCACAGCAATCCTCGGCCGCGCCGCTGCGCCTGCATCTGGACCTGGCCCTGGGCGCGCGCAGCCCGCAGCAGGAGCTGGCCGATCTGCAGCTGCGCATCCTGAAACGGCGTGGCCCGGCTTTCGAGGGCCTGCTGCAGCTGCCCGCCCTGCCCTCGGGCCTGGAGCGGGTGCTGACGGCCACCATGCTGGCGCGCGGCCTGGGGCGCCCGACGCCGGCACCGCACAAACACCCTGTCCTGCAGCCGCCGCGCCCGGCGGCCCCCTCGCGCCATGCACTGGCTCGCCCTGCTCAGCCCGCCCGCGCCGCCGGATGAGGCCGCCGCCCCCAGCAGCAGCCCCCGGCCCGAAGCCGCAGCCCCCACCCCAGCTTTGGCCTGGTGGGCCCTGCAGTTCTCGCCAAGGGTCGCCGCGCTGGAGGAGGCCGTGGTGCTGGAGGTGGCCGCCAGCCTGCGCCTGTTCGGCGGGCCCGAGGCCTTGCACCAACGGGTGGCGGAGCGCATCGGCGACGCCGGGCTGAACCTGGCCGCCCTGGCCTGGGCGCCCACCGCGCTGGCGGCCCTGGCCCTGGCGCGCGGGGCGCTGGCGCAGCCGGGGGCGGCGGGGGCGGCGGGGGCACCGGGTGGGGCCTGCGTGCGGGCCGATGGTCTGTCCGCCCCGCTGGCCAGCCTGCTGGACCCGCTGCCCCTGTTCACGCTGAGCGCCGCGCAGGCGCAAGCACCCATGCTGGCGCGCCTGGGCTGCCGCACGCTGGGCGATGTGCGCCGCCTGCCGCGGGCCGCCCTGAGCCGGCGTTTCGGCCCAGGCCTTCTGCGCGCCCTGGACCAGGCCTATGGCCAGACGCCGCTAGCCCATGCCTGGATCACTGCGCCCGAGCAGTTCCAGGCACGGCTGGAACTGCCGCAACGCCTGGACAACGCCCTGGCCTTGCTGCACCACGCCCAGGAACTGCTGCGCCAGCTCTGCGCCTGGCTGGCGGCGCGCCACGCCGGCATCGAGGCCTTCGAGCTGGCCTGGGCCCATGACGCCATGCGGGCGCGCGACATCGGCCCGGGCGGGCGGCTGCTCGTGCACAGCGCCGCGCTGACGCGCGATTTCGGCCAGCTCTCGCGCCTGCTGCACGAGCACCTGCTGCGCCTGGAGCTGGCCGCGCCGGTGGCCGAGCTGAGCCTGCAGGCCGGCGAAGTGCGGGCCCTGGAAGAGCGCAGCGCCAGCCTGCTGCCGGCCGGGCCCGAGCAGGCCAAGGAGCCGCTGGAGCAGCTGCTGATGCGCCTGAGCATCCGCCTGGGCGCACAGGCCGTGCGCTGCGGCCAGCTGCAGCAAGACCACCGGCTGGAACAGATGCAGCGCTGGGTGGCCTGGAACGAAAGCCCGCAGCACACAGCGGCCCCGCCAGATACCCTGCCGCTCTGCCCACAGCCGACCTGGCTGCTGGCGCCGCCGCTGCGACTGAGCCTGCGCCAGGATCAGCCGGTCTACGGCGGCGCACCGCTGCAGCTGCTGGCCGGGCCGCAGCGCATCGAGGGCGGCTGGTGGCAGCCGGCGGCCGATGGCCAGAGCTCGCAGCACCAGCAGCGCGATTACTTCCTGGCCAGCAGCCCGCAGGCCGGCCTGCTGTGGATCTTCCAGCAGCGCCTGAGCAGCGAGCAGGACGGCTGGTTTCTGCACGGCGTGTTCGCATGATGATGAAAACATCCAGCCTGCTGCCCGCCTATGCCGAGCTGCATGCGCTCAGCAACTACTCCTTTCTGCGTGGCGCATCCACGCCGGGCGAGCTGGTGGAGCGCGCGCATGAGCAGGGTTATGCCGCCCTGGCCCTGACCGACGAATGCTCGCTGGCCGGCGTGGTGCGCGCCCATGTGGCGGCCCAGGCCTTGCCGCGCGACCCGGTCACCGGAGAGCCCGAGCTGAAGCTGCTGATCGGCGCCGAGTTCAGCGTGCGCCGGCTGGCGCAGGCGCCGCCCGGGCCGCCTGAATCCACGCCGGACCCAGTGATGTTCAAGCTGGTGCTGCTGGCGCGCCATCTCGAGGGCTACGGCAACCTCTGCCAGTTCATCACCGGCCTGCGCCGCAGCGCCGCCAAGGGCAGCTACCGCCTGAGCTGGGCACGGCTGCAAGAGGCGGCCCAGCGCGGCGAGCTGGCCGACTGCCTGGCCCTGCTGCTGCCGCCGCGCGAGGCCAGCGACGAAGAGCTGCTGATCCCGGCGCGCTGGCTGCTGCGCCATTTCACCGGCCAGGCCTGGATCGGTGTGGAGCTGCTGCGCGAGCTGGGCGACGAGCTCTGGCTGCAGCGCCTGGGCCAGCTGTCCGAGCAGACGGCCCTGCCCCTGGTGGCGGCCGGCGATGTGCACATGCACCGGCGCTCGCGCAAGGCCTTGCAGGACGTGCTGACCGCCACCCGGCTGAACCGCCCCATTGCCGCCTGCGGCCACCAGCTGCAAGCCAATGCCGAGCGCCATCTGCGCAGCCGCCTGCGCCTGGGCCAGCTCTACCCGCCGGCCCTGCTGGCCGAGACCTTGCGGGTGGTGGCGCAATGCCAGTTCTCGCTCAAGGAGATCCGCTACCAGTACCCGGCCGAAGTCGTGCCCGAGGGCGCCACGCCGAGCAGCCATCTGCGCGCCCTGACCGAGGCCGGCGCGGCGCGCCGCTGGCCCCATGGCCTCAAGCCCAAGCTGCGCGCGCAGATCGAGCATGAGCTGGCCCTGATCCAGGAGCTGGGCTACGAGCATTACTTCCTGACCGTGGCCGACATCGTCGCCTTCGCGCGCAGCGAAAAGATCCTCTGCCAAGGCCGCGGCTCGGCGGCCAACAGCGTGGTCTGCTACTGCCTCTTCATCACCGAGGTCGACCCGGCGCGCAGCAGCCTGCTGTTCGAGCGCTTCATCAGCCGCGAACGCAACGAGCCACCCGACATCGACGTCGATTTCGAGCACGAGCGGCGCGAGGAGGTGATCCAGTACCTCTACCGCAAATACGGCCGCGAGCGCGCCGCGCTGACCGCCGTGGTGATCAGCTACCGGCCACGCAGCGCCATCCGCGATGTCGGCCGCGCCCTGGGCCTGGACGAGGCCCTGGTCGAGAAGCTGGCCGGCGACCACCATGGCTGGAGCGAGGAATCCCTGCCCGACGATCGCCTGGCCCAGCTGCAGCAGGAGCTGGGCTTCGACCCGCAGGATCTGCAGATCCGCCAGCTGGTGCGGCTCTCGCGCCAGCTGATGGGCATGCCGCGCCATCTGAGCCAGCACCCGGGCGGCTTTGTGCTGACGGCCGGCCCGCTCTCGCGCCTGGTGCCGATCGAGAACGCGGCCATGGCCGAGCGCACCGTGATCGAGTGGGACAAGGACGACATCGACGCCCTGGGCTTGATGAAGGTCGATGTGCTGGCCCTGGGCATGCTCAGCGCCCTGCAGCGCAGCTTTGGCCTGATCAGCCGCTTGCGCGGCTACCCGGCAGCCCATCCCTTCGGCATGAGCGATGTGCCGGCCGACGACAAGCCCACCTACGACATGATCTGCCGCGCCGACACGGTGGGGGTGTTCCAGATCGAGTCACGCGCGCAGATGTCCATGCTGCCGCGCCTGCGGCCGCGCTGCTTTTACGACCTGGTGATCGAGGTGGCCATCGTGCGGCCCGGGCCCATCGAAGGCGGCATGGTCCACCCCTATTTGCAGAACCGCGCGCTGCCGCCGAACCAGATCAAGTACCCCAAGGACGATCTGCGCGCCGCGCTCGAGCGCACCTGCGGCATCCCCATCTTCCAGGAGCAGGTGATGCAGGTGGCCATGATCGCCGCCGGCTTCAGCCCCGGCGAGGCCGACCAGCTGCGCCGCGCCATGGCCGCCTGGAAGCGGCCCGGCGACCTGGCCCGCTTCCACGAGAAGATCCTCAGCGGCATGCGCGAACGCGGCTACGAGGACGCGTTCGCCGAGGCCATCTTCCGCCAGATCAAGGGCTTTGCCTCCTACGGCTTCCCCGAGTCGCATGCGGCCAGCTTCGCCCTGCTGACTTACGTGTCCTGCTGGATCAAGCGCCACGAACCGGCGGCCTTTCTCTGCGCCCTACTGAACTCCCAGCCCCTGGGTTTCTACACCCCCAGCCAGCTGGTGCAGGACGCCCGCCGCCACCGCATCGAGGTGCGGCCCAGCGATGTCAACCACGGCGGCTGGCTGAGCAGCCTGGAGCAGCCCGAGGTGCACGAAGAGCCCGAGCCCGCCGAGCGCCTGGACGACGGCGTGCAGCCGGCGGTGCGCCTGGGCCTGCACCTGGTCCACGGCCTGAGCCGGGCGGCGGCCCTGCGCATCGAGGCCGCGCGGGCCGCCGACGGGCGCTTTGTGGACACGCAAGACCTGGCCCTGCGCGCAGCCCTGGACCAGCAGGAGCTGCAGCAGCTGGCCGCGGCCGATGCCTTGCAAAGCCTGGCCGGCCACCGCCGCCAGCAGGTCTGGCAGGCCTCGGCCCTGCGCACCCAGCCGCCGCTCTTGCGCCAGGCCTATGCCGCCGAGGAGGAGCTGGACCTGCCGGCGGCCGCCGAGGGCGAAGAGGTGGTCTGGGACTACGCTGCCCTGGGCCTGAGCCTGCGCAGCCATCCGCTGGCCCTGCTGCGGCCCCGGCTGGCGCGCCTGGGCTACCGCAATGCGCAGGAGCTGCGCGCCTGGCGCAGCGGCCAGTCGGCCCAGGCCTGCGGCCTGGTCACCGTGCGGCAGCGCCCGCAGACGGCCAAGGGCGTGCTCTTCATCAGCCTGGAAGACGAGAGCGGCAGCGTGCAGGTGATCGTCTGGCCCGATGTCTACGCTGCCTTCCGCCGCACCATTCTGGTGGCTCGCCTGCTGGCGGTGCAGGGCCAATGGCAGTTCGAGAACGGCGTACGCAATTTAATCGCCCGCCGCGTGCAAGACCTGAGCCCGCTGCTGGGCCGCCTGGGCAAGGACGTGGGCAGCCGAGATTTCCATTGAAACTGCGGTTGCAAGCATGAATCAGCCATCCTGGCAATCCGGTGATGCCGCGCCCCGGCTTTGCAGGGTCAGCCGAGCGGCCCTGGTGCTTCCCCCCTAGCCGTGACTTGCTTCACATGCGAGCCTACTGGTACGAGCACCCGAAAGGGTCCGCCCCATCCACTTGCCTGAGGGATTTTTAATGCAGACAGCTCACCGCCTCATCTCGGCTGCCGTGCTGGCCGTTCTGGCCGCACCGTCATTCGCCGACACCACCACCTACACCGACTCGGCCGCCTTCCTGGCCAGCCTGGGTGGCAGCTCCTACACCGAGGCCTTCACCGGTCTGGCCAGCCCGGACGGCGTCGCCGCTTTCAGCGGCTCTGGCTTTACCTACACCGTGTCAGCCGCCGGCGGCCTCTACGCCACCGGCGACTTCCTCGGCACCAACCAGATCGATGAAGCGCTGACGATCAACTTCACCAGCGGCAATGTCACGGCGGTTGGCGGCAACTTCTTCGCCATCAACCTCTCGGACGCCTTCCAGTCCGTGTCGGTGAAGCTGACCCTGAGCGACGGCACCGTTGCCATGTTCACCCCCAGCAGCATCAACGACAGCTTCCGTGGCTTCAGCTCCACCCAGACCATCAGTTCGCTGACCTTCAGCGCCCCGGGCATGTCCCTGTACGCCAATGTGGACAACCTGACGGTCGGCACCGTCTCGGCCGTGCCGGAACCCGCCAGCTGGGCCCTGATGGGTCTGGGTCTGGCCGGCATGGGCGCCATCGCCCGCCGCCGCAAGGCCGCCTGATCGAGCCGCCGCAAGCCGCGCCCCTCGACCGTCCTCTCTCCAAACCCTATTGACGCGCTGCACGCAGCGCCTCCCGGAGTGCATATGATTCGAAATCAATTGAAGCTGTCCATGCTCGCCCTGTCCGTGGGCATGGCCCTGGCCAGCCAAGCCCAGGCGCAAGGCGCCCTGAACGGTCAGCGCGAAGCCGCCAGCCGTCTGGCCAGCGCCACCGGCAGCAGTGCCGAAGTGTCCTACCACGCCGCCACCGGCTCCGCCCGCTTCGTGCGGGTGCCGGTTGGTGCCAGGCTGGCCGCACGCGCCGGCGCCGTCAGCGACGCCGCCAAGCAAGCAGCCGCGGTGCAGTTCATGAGCGACTACGCCGGCCTGTTCGGCATTTCCAATGCCGCCGCCGAACTGGCACCGGCCACCATCGAGAAAGACCGTCAGGGTGGCACCCACCTGACGCACCGCCAGATTTACCAAGGCCTGCCGGTCTTCGGCGCCGAGCTGAAGTCGCACTTTGATGCCGCCGGCAATCTGGTGGTCGTCAACGGCAACTTCATTCCCGACATCACCGTCAGCGCCAGCCCCAGCCGCAATGCAGCCCAGGCCAGCCAGATCGCCGTGGCACGAGTCACCGCCGACCAAGGCCGCGCGGTCAAGCTGAGCGCCAGCACGCCGGCCCTGATGATCTTCCGCGAAGGCCTGGCCAAGGGTGTGGCCGGCGCCAACCATCTGGCCTGGCAAGTCGAAGTGGGCAACCGCGCCGATGTGCGCGAGTTCGTTTACGTGGACGCCCACACCGGCAAGGTCATCGACACCATCAGCGGCATCCATGAAGGCCTGAACCGCCGTGCCTTTGACGGCCAGGGCAAGCTGCCGCCGGTGCCCAACTATCCGAACACACCGTTCTGGGTCGAAGGCCAGGCCTTCCCGACCGGCACCACCGAAGCCGACAACATGATCGCGGCGTCCTCGGACATCTACAACTTGTTCAAGAATGCCTTCGGCCGCGACTCGTTCGACGGCAAGGGCAAGACCATGGACTCGATCTTCAACCGCGGCGACGCCTGCCCGAACGCCTCCTGGAACGGCACCTACATCTCCTTCTGCCCGGGCACGACCACCGACGATGTCACCGCGCACGAATGGGGCCATGCCTACACGGAATACACCCACGGTCTGATTTATCAGTACCAGTCCGGCGCTCTGAACGAGGCCTACTCGGACATCTGGGGTGAAACCGTCGACCGCATCAATGGCCGTGGCGGTGACACGCCGGATGCCACGCGTACCAATGGTTCTTGCACCGTATCGACCAAGGTCGCGCAGACCATCATCAACGCTCCCGCAGCGATCGCCGGTGTCAAGACCACCGGCACCGCAGCCTTCGGCCCGCAGACCTTCCCGGCCCTGAGCGGCGAGGTGGTCGGCGTTGACGTCGGCAGCACCTCGGCAGGCTGCACGGCACCTCTGGCCGCGAATGTCTCCGGCAAGATCGCCTTCATCGACCGCGGCACCTGCGGCTATGCAGTCAAGGTCAAGAACGCGCAGCTGGCTGGCGCCATCGGCGTCATCGTCGGCAACAACACCGGCGGTACGGCCATCGTCAATATGGGCGGTGCGGACGCCAGCATCACCATCCCCTCGCTGTCGGTGTCGCAAAACGACGGCTCGGCAATCAAGGGGCAGCTGGCTGCAGGCGTGAATGCCACCCTCGTGCGCGGCCCTGGTGCTGACAATTCCGTACGCTGGCTGATGGGCGAAGACTCCACGGCCTTCGGCGGTGCCATCCGCGACATGTACAACCCGACTTGCTATGGCAATCCCGGCAAGGTCTCGGACGCGCAGTACGCCTGCTCCAGCGCCGACAACGGCGGCGTGCACGGCAATTCCGGCGTGCCCAACCACGGTTACGCCCTGCTGGTGGATGGTGGCAACTACAACGGCCAGAACGTGCTGAGCATCGGCCTGACCAAGGCAGCTCACATCTACTATCGCGCCCAAAGCGTCTACCAAGGCCCGGCGAGCAACTTCGTCGACCATGCCGACGCACTGCAACAGTCTTGCAGCGACCTCACTGGCGTCAACCTGGCCAGCCTGACCACCGGCGCAGCCTCGGGCGAGATCATCACCGCCTCGGATTGCGCGCAAGTCGGCAAGGTCGTGACGGCGATCGAACTGCGTACACCGCCGACCCAGTGCAACTTCCAGCCTCTGCTGGCCAAGTCGCCTCCGGCTCTGTGCGCTGTCGGTTCGCCGACCGCCCTGCTGACGGACAGCTTCGACGGTGGCAAGCGCGCCGGCGTGCGCTGGTCGGTCAGCTATGCGGGCAGCAACCCTGAATTCACCCCCCGCACCTGGGGCGTGGTCAACGGTTTACCTGGCGGTCGTGCGGGTTATGCCCTGTTCGCAGGCAACCCGAACATCGGCAGCTGCGCCGCTGGTTCCAACCAGGCCGGTCTGCAACGCGTGGAAAGCCCTGAGTTCACGATCCCGGCCGATGTCACCGAACCCAAGCTGACCTTCGACCACTATGTGGCCACCGAAGCCAGCTATGACGGCGGCAACGTCAAGATCAGCGTCAACGGCGGCGCCTGGCAGCTGGTTCCCGCCACGGCCTTCATCTACAACGCCTACAACGCCACCATGGCAGCCGCACCGGGCAACGACAGCCCGCTGGCTGGTCAGCCTGGCTTCACTGGCACGGACGGCGGTTCACTCCAGGGTTCCTGGGGCCGTTCCATCGTCAACCTGTCCTCGCTGGCCAAGCCCAATGACAAAGTCAAGCTGCGCTTTGAGGCCGGCAACGACGGCTGCGGCGGCGTCAAGGGCTGGTACCTGGACGACGTGACGGTCTATCGCTGCACACCGTGATGAGTTGCTGATCCAGGCGCGCCAGCGCCTGGTCATCACTTCTTCCCTCACAAGGGCTTCCTCTGGAAGCCCTTTTTTCATGGTCCGCCCTGCGTGAGGTGGGAGCCGGTCAGAATCGGCTTTCCCTCTTCCATGGTCCCAATCCGCCCCGCGCCATGAGCACCACACCCGCCCCAGCACGCCCCAGCCAGGCCGAACTTTCCGACTTTCTGGCGGCTGAATTCCCGCAAAGCAAATGCAGCATCGAGGCCCTGGCGCCGATGCGCGCGACCGTGCGCCACCCGGTCAGCGTGGCCGAGCTGCGCCCCGGCGGCACGGTCTCGGGGCCGGTGCTGATGACGGTGGCCGATGTGGCGCTCTATGTCGCCATCCTGGGCGAGATCGGCATCGTGCCGCTGACCGTGACCACCAGCCTCAACATCAACTTCCTGCGCAAACCGGCCGGCGACCGCGACATCCTCGCCGTTTGCACTTTGATGAAGCTGGGGCGGACCCTGGCGGTCGGTGAGGTCAGTCTCTATTCCGAGGGCAGCGAGGATCCGGTCGCCCATGTGGTGGGCACCTATGCAATTCCTCCTTCAGCGCAGCGCTGAAAGGATTCAACCCGCCTTCTCTTGCGGCGCCCCCGTCGCCTACCCGAGCCGCGCGCAGAACGGCCTGCCGGCCGGCCGGCCAGTGGATGATTTCAGCCTGAGCCAGATTGCGACACGACGTCGAAGACGTCGCGCCTGCGCATGTCGTTAGCAGAAATTGAGCGAACAACGGAATACAAGCTGACAGCAACACTCAAGCAGTTGTATTCGCGCAATTCAGACGACTTTCCTTACAGTTTCCGCCACCGAAACCGATGATCCAAGAGGCGCATGAAGGCGGCTCCATAGCCCCGCGCCCGCAGCAAGAAGAATTCGTTTGATGAAGTACACCGCACCCGCTCTCGGGGCAGTGAACAGTGGAGTACAGACGATGCGCAAGAACCTTCCGGTCACGCAGCGGGAATACGACTTCCCGTCCGACGCGACCCTGATGTCCACCACGGACGTCCAGTCCAAGGTCAGTTATGCCAACGGCGCCTTCGTCGCCGTCAGCGGCTACGAAGAAAAAGACATCCTCGGCCAGCCCCACAATCTGGTGCGTCATCCCGACATGCCCGAGCAAGCCTTTGCCGATATGTGGGCGACCCTGAAGGAAGGCCAATCCTGGACCGCGCTGGTCAAGAACCGGCGCCAGAACGGCGACCATTACTGGGTGCGCGCCAATGCCACGCCGGTGGAACGCAAGGGCAAGATCGTCGGCTATATGTCGGTGCGCACCAAGCCTGGCCGGGCCGAAGTCCAAGCCGCCGAGAAGCTCTACCAAGCCTTCCGCGAAGGCACGGCCGGCAGCCAGGCCTTCCACAAGGGCTTGATCATCCGCAGCGGCCTGCTCAACATCGTGTCGCGCAGCCTGCAGACCCTGTCCGTGCGCTGGCGCGTGCGCCTTGGCCTGATCATGGCCCCGCTGCTGAGCTTGGCGGCCGCGGCCTCGATGGGCCTGGCGCCGGGCTCGCTGCTGGCCTTGGCCGCCGTGCTGACGATCTCCACCGCCCTGAGCGCCTGGTGGCTGACCGCCCAGGTGACGGCTCCACTCGAGATGCTGGCCGCCCAGGCTCGCAATGTCGCCGCCGGCGACACCCAGGCCAATGTGCAGATGAACCGGGTCGACGAGATCGGCATGACCCTGCGCTCCATCAACCAGTTGGGCCTGATGTTCCGCTGGATCGTGGACGATGTCAGCGAGCAGGTGCTGACCGTTCGCACCGCCAGCGGCGAGATCGCCCAGGGCAACAACGACCTCAGCGCACGCACCGAGCAGGCGGCATCCAGCCTGGAGGAAACAGCAGCCTCCATGGAGCAGATGAGTGCCACCGTGCGCAACAATTCCGACACCGCCCAGCAGGCCACCCTGGTCGCCCAGGAAGCGAGCGCGGTCGCCGCTCAGGGCGGCGAGGTGGTGGGCCGGGTCAACCGCACCATGGAGGGCATCACCACCTCCAGCCGCAAGATCAGCGACATCATCAGCGTCATCGACGGCATCGCCTTTCAGACCAACATCCTGGCCCTCAATGCCGCGGTCGAGGCAGCGCGCGCCGGCGAGCAAGGCCGCGGCTTTGCCGTGGTGGCCGCCGAGGTGCGCAGCCTGGCCCAGCGCAGCGCCGAGGCGGCCAAGGAGATCAAGACCTTGATCAGCGACAGCGTCGAGAAGGTCGAACATGGCGCCCGCCAAGTCGGCGATGCCGAGCACACCATGGGCGAAATCGTGCAGCAGGTTAGCCGGGTCAGCCAGCTGATCAACAGCATCAGCGGAGCCAACCGCGAGCAAAGCACCGGCATCAGTCAGGTCAGCGAAGCCGTCACCCATCTGGACCAGGTCACCCAGCAGAATGCCGCGCTGGTCGAGCAATCGACCGCAGCGACCGAGAGCCTGCGCAACCAAGCCGACCAGCTGGTGCGGGCCTTGGCTATCTTTCGCGACGACAGCGGGCGCCGCTAAGGCGCAGTGCGCAGCCCTCAGCCGAACTCGCGGCGGCGACATCCCGGCCGAGCACTCGATGCGCGGCTGACGCACACACGCGCATATCGAAGCCTGCCCTGTCGCGAACAGCGAGGACACTGCGCGCTTTGCCTCAAGCCTTGCTTGAAAAGGAAAGCACGCCCATGCCTCAACTCGAAACCATCAGCAGCTTTGCCCTACAGGGCCTGAGCTGCCGCACCAGCAATGCCGCCGAGATGGACCGTCAGAACCCGGAGCGCGGCCGCATCGCTCCCTTGTGGCAGGCCTTTGCCGCCGCCGGCCTGCACGGCGATGTGCACGGCGCCTACTTCAATTACGCCGACCGCCACCACGGCGAATACAGCGTACTGGCCGGAGTCAAGGCAAGTTCAGGCCAAGGCACAGCCGCCGCCAGCGCCAGCTCGGTGCAGGTGCCGGGCGGGCTCTACCTGGTGTTCGAAGCCCAGGGGCCGCTGCCGGAGGCCCTGATCCGGGCCTGGGGCGAGGTCTGGGCCTATTTCGAGCAGGCCGAGGCCCCGCAGCGCGCCTATGGCGTGGACTTCGAGCGTTACCTCGGGCCCAGCCACGCGCAGATCTGCATCGGCCTGGCGGCCTGAGCCGAAGCGGCGTGGCCGCTCAGAAGTGAATGCCCTTCATCATCTGCTGCAGGGCGATCGCCTCGGCCGAAAGCTGCGGCTTGGAACCGGGCTTGGCGCCCTTGGCTGCGTCGCTGTCAGGGAACATGCGGAAGCTGGTGTTCATGACGATCTGCGCGACACGCGGCACCAGGGCATGCATCAGCTCGCCGGTGATGCCCAGACGCGTGGCGATGCGCACCGGCTTGGCAATGCAGGCCTGCGCCACCATATCGGCCGCCTCCTCGGGCGCCAGCGTGGGCACGTTCTTGTAGATCTGCGTCGGCGCAATCATGGGCGTGCGCACCAGCGGCATATTGATGGTGGTGAAGGTCACGCCCAAGTCCGCATATTCGCTGGAGGCGCAGCGCGTCCAGGCATCGAGCGCGGCCTTGCTGGCCACATAGGCCGAGAAACGCGGCGCATTGGTCAGCACGCCAATGCTGGAGATATTGACCACATGGCCCTTCTTCTTGGCCACCATGCCAGGCAAGAGCCCCATGGTCACCCGCAGGCAGCCGAAGTAGTTCAGCTGCATGGTGCGCTCGAAGTCATGGAAGCGGTCGTAGCTGCTCTCGATGGCGCGGCGGATCGAGCGGCCTGCGTTGTTGATCAGGAAATCAACGCCACCAAACTGCTCGCTGATGGCGGCAATCATGGCCGCGCAGCTTTCCTCGTTGGCGATGTCGGCCGAGAAAGCATGCACCTGGGCTTGCGCGCCGGCGGCTTCGCGAATCTCCTTCACCGCTTCGGCCAGCTTGATCTCGTCACGGGCACAGATCAGGGTGATGGCGCCGGCTTCGGCAAACTTCTTGGCCGCCGCCAAGCCAATGCCGGAGGAGCCGCCCGTCACCAGCACCACCTTGCCGGCGGTGGCTCCGCGCAGACTGCGGTCGATGAACAGATCGGGGTCGAGGTGGCGCTCCCAATAGTCCCAGAGCCGCCAGGCGTAGTCATGCAGATTGGGGCAGGCAATGCCCGAGCCCTTGAGCGCGGCTTCGGTCTCGCGGCAATCAAAGCGCGTCGGGTAGTTGATGAAGGTGAACATATCGTCGGGCAGGCCGAGATCCTTCATCACCGCATTGCGGATGCGCCGCACCGGCGCCAGCGCCATCAAGCCCTTCTTGACGCTCTTGGGAATGAAACCGAGCAGGGCGGCATTGATGAACAGATTCATCTTGGGCGCATGCGCGGCCTTGGAGAAGATATCCAGCACATCGCCGACGCGGTAGCCCACCGGGTCCACCAGGTGGAAGCAAGCGCCGCTCTTGTGTTCCTTATGCGCGATGTGGTCGAGCGCGTTGACGACGAAGTCCACCGGCACGATGTTGACGCGCCCGCCTTCCAGGCCGATCGAGGGCATCCAGGGCGGCAGGATCTGGCGCAGGCGCTGTATGGGCTTGAAGAAGTAATACGGCCCGTCGACCTTGTCCATCTCGCCGGTGCTGGAGTCACCCACCACCATGGCCGGGCGGTAGACCGTCCAGGGTCGCTTGCACTCCTTGCGCACGATCTTCTCGCTCTCGTGCTTGGTCATGAAGTAGGGGTGATCGAGGCCCTCGGCCTCGTCGAACATGTCCTCACGGAACACGCCTTCGTACAGGCCGGCGGCGGCGATGGACGAGACATGGTGAACATGGCCGGCCTCGATGGCCTGGGCAAACTCGACCAGGCTGCGCGTGCCGTCGACATTCACCGCGACTTGCGAGGCCTCGTCGGCCTTGAGGTCGTAGACCGCGGCCAGATGGAAGACATGATCGATCTGACCCTTGAGTCGCTTGATGTCATCGATCGCCACACCGAGCTTCTTGCCCGTTAGGTCCCCGAACACGGGCAGCGCCCGGGGGCTGTTCTTGGCCAGACCCCAGAAGGCCAGCAACTCGGGCAATTTGTCCCGACTCTCCTCGCGCAGCAGGAAGTGAACCGTGCTACCGCGGCGGGCAAGCAACTTCTTGACCAAGCGCTTGCCAATGAAGCCTGTGGCCCCGGTGACGAAATACTGCATGTGCATGTCTCCTGCTGATGGAATCGCAAAACTCTTGTAAGCGGATTCTTGACCAAGTGAAAGCCGCCGCCGCTGCGCGCTTTCCCGCACAAGCGCTGATCCAGCGCTCTTAGGTAGAGCGTACTGCCTAGCTTTCCCCGGTGCCAAATGCCAGCGGCGCGATCTATAGTGAAGTCACCGCTGGCGAAGGCTGGCGATCCTCCACTCCAACGCCCTCCAAGGACTGACAACATGGTCAAGAAGCTTCAGAAAATGGCAGCCAAGAAAAACTCCGCTTCCAATGGAGCCTTCGGCGGCGCCCTGCCCGCCGGCCTGCTGGACAGCCAGCTGGCTCAAAGCGTGCGCGACTCCGCTCAACAAATCTGGGCCGCCGGCCTGGGCGCCTTCTCCAAGGCCCAGGGCGAAGGTGGCAAGGTGTTTGAAGCTCTGGTCAAGGAGGGCCTGAACTTGCAAAAGAAAACTCAATCCGCCGCCGAAGAAAAGCTCGGCGCCATGGCCAGCAAGGTCAGCGGCATGGCCGGTGATGTCGGCAGCAAAGCCGGCCAGCACTGGGACAAACTGGAATCCATTTTTGAAGAACGTGTCGCCCGTGCGCTCAAGCGCCTGGGTGTGCCGGCTGCCAAGGACATCGACGAGCTGATCGAGCGCATCGACGCCCTCAGCGACGCGCTGGGCCTGAAGGTCCCGGCCAAGAAGGCGGACAAATCCGCCAAGGCCGCACCCAAGGCCAAGGCAGCTGCCAAGCCGGCCGCCAAACCTGTGGTCACGAAAGCCCCGGCGAAGGTCGCAGCAAAGGCCCCGGTGAAGGCTGCCCCCAAGAAGGCGGCTGTGAAGGCTCCGGCCCAACCCTTTGCCAAGGCAACACCGAAGGCAGCCGCCAAGCCGGCAGCCAAGGCCGCGGCCAAGCCCGCCGCCGCTGCGCCCAAGGCTGCCCCCGCAGCGGCCGCAGCGAAGCCCCGCGCCAAGAAGGCCGCCGCCCCGGTGAGCGCAGCAGCGCCTGCCGCACCGGCCGCTGGCAGCGCCGAGACCGGTACTCAAGCCTGATCCTCAACCCCCTTCGCTGACACCAGCCCCGCATGCCCAATCGCCGCCCGACCTCGCCCGCCCAGGCTGCCAAGCAGACGCGCCGCTCCGGCCGTCCCCGCATCGGCCTCGCTTTGGCAGGCGGAGGGCCCTTGGGCGCGATCTACGAAATCGGCGCGCTTTGCGCGTTGGAAGAGTCGATCGAGGGCCTGGACTTCTGCGACTGCGACTCCTACATCGGCATCAGTGCAGGCGGCTTCATTGCCGCCGGCCTCGCCAATGGCATGAGCCCGCGCATGCTGAGCGCGGCCTTCATCGAAAACAGCGTCACCGCGCCCGACAGTTTCGACCCCGCCGAGCTCATGCACCCGGCCTGGGGCGAGTTCGGCGAGCGCCTGCGTCTGCTGCCCGGTCTGCTGAAATCAGCCGTTTGGGACCACTGGATGGAAGGCCGATCCTTGCTCGGCGCCTTCGAACGCCTGGGCCGCGCCCTGCCGACCGGCTTGCTTTCGGGCGACGCACTGGAAGCCCAGGTGCGCCGCCAGTTCGCCCTGCCCGGGCGCAGCAATGATTTCCGGGAACTCGGCAAACGCCTGGTGCTGGTAGCCACCGATCTGGACAGCGGTGAGGCCGTGCCCTTCGGCCTGCCGGGCTGGGATGATGTGCCGATCTCGCGCGCCGTGCAGGCCAGCGCAGCCCTGCCGGGCTTGTTCCCGCCGGTCAAGATTGCCGGCCGTCACTATGTGGACGGCGCCCTCAAGAAAACCCTGCATGCCTCCTTGCTGCTGCAAGAAGGCGTGGACCTGCTGATCTGCCTGAACCCGCTCGTGCCCTATGAGTCTGACCGCGACGGCGTACCGCCATCCGGCGCCGAGCTTGGCGGGCAGATTCCGCATCTGGTCGACGGTGGCCTGCCTCTGGTGATGAGCCAGACCTTCCGCTCCCTGATCCACTCCCGGCTGGAGCTGGGCATGAAGCGCTACGAGCACACCCACCCGGCCACCGACATCCTCTTGTTCGAGCCCGACCACCGGGATGCCGAGATGTTCCTGGCCAACACCTTCAGCTACTCGCAGCGCCGCCATCTGGCCGAGCATGCGTACCAGACCACGCGTGCGCGCCTGCGCCGCCGTGCGCCCAAGCTGCAGGCGGCCTTGCAGCGCCATGGGCTCAGCCTCAAGCTGGACGTGCTGCAGGAACCGGGCCGGCGCCTGCTGAGCGAGGCCGCCGCGACCCGCACCGAAACCGCCTTGCGCCGGCTGCGCGCCGCCCTGAGCCTGCTGGAAGCCCGGCACGCCTGAGCATCTGGCGTGACCGGTTTCACGGCCGGGCCCCGCAGCCCCTGCATGCAGGGGTATTCCCGCAAGCGCGGCTCCGCAAGAATGACTTCCAAGGCCTCCGCACCGGCGGCCCAGCACCCAGGAAGTCTCATTCATGCACAAGAAGCTCATCTCCGCCCTCCTGCTCGCCACACCGCTGCTGAGCCTGGCCGATGGCAGCAATCTGGTGCTCAACGGCAGCTTCGAATCGGTGCTGATCAAGTCCAGCAATCGCTGGGAAATCTTCAGCAATATCAGCGGCTGGACTGGCGGAAGCGCCGGCATCGAGGTGCGCAACAACGTGGTCGGACTGGCCCGCGATGGCGTCAATTTCGTGGAACTGGACACCACGGCCAACAGCAGCATGTTCCAGACCGTGGTCACACAGGCGAATCAGCGCTACACCCTGAGCTTTTTCTATGCCGACCGGGTGAGCAATGGCCAGGCCAGCAACGGCCTCGACTGGAGCCTGGACGGCACACAGTGGAACTCGGTCAGCGGCGGCAATGGCGGCAGCAGCCACGACTGGAAGCAGGTGCAGTTTGACTTCACCGCCAGCGGCGCCACCACCCTCTACTTCCGTGCCAGCGGCCTCAGCGATCAGCTGGGCAGCTCGCTCGACCAAGTCAGCATCACCAGCGCCGTGCCGGAGCCGCAAAGCTACGCACTGATGCTGGGCGGCCTCGCCGCCATCGGATTCATGGCCCGCCGTCGCCAGCGGCAGGCCTGAGTGGCAGCCACGCCTTGGGCGTGGTCATGCAAAGAGAGAGAGCGAAAGTAGAAGAAACAGGACGACGTTGGAACAGGGCGGGCGGCGATCTCCACACATCGCCGTTGCAGCCCAGCGAATGGACAAAAACGCACGCGAAGACAGAAGACGCAATGTTCAGGGCGCCCCGGCCACGGGGCGCCCTCTTTTTTTGTGGCTTCGACCCCAGCCCAACATGCCCTGCACGGGCTGATGTCGATCAGCCCAGGTAGCGGGCTTGCAGATGGGCCTTGAAATGCGCCGGGTTCAGGGTCTCGCCGCTGGCGCGGCGCACCAGCTCGGGCGTCTCGAAACGGCTGCCTTGCAGCCAGATGTTCTCGCGCAGCCAGTCGAACACCGGGGCCAAATCGCCGGCGGCAATGTGCGCGTCCAAATCGGGCATGGCGCGGCGCATGGTGGCGAACCACTGGGCGGCATACATGGCACCCAGGGTGTAGCAGGGGAAGTAGCCGATCAGGCCGCAACCCCAGTGCACGTCCTGCATGCAACCGTCCTTGTAGTTGCCGCGGGTGTCCAAGCCCAGCAGCTCCATCATCTTGGCGTCCCAAAGGGCGGGAATGTCCTCGACCTCAATCTCGCCTTCGACCAGCGGCCGCTCGATCTCGTAGCGCAGGATCACATGGGCCGGGTAGGTCACCTCGTCAGCATCCACGCGGATCAAGCCCGGGTTCACTCGGGTCAAGAGACGGTTCAGATTGCCAGGCTCAAAAGCCGGCTGCTCGCCCAGGTGGCGGCTGACGAGAGGGCTGAGCAGGCGCGCAAAAGCCGGGTGGCTGCCCAGTTGCATCTCGAAGGACAGGCTCTGGCTTTCGTGCAAGCCCATGGAGCGGGCCTGGCCCATAGGCTGGCCCAGCCACTCGCGCGGCAGGTTCTGCTCGTAGCGGCCGTGGCCGGTCTCGTGGATGGTGCCCATCAGGCTGGGCAGGAAATCGTCCTCGCGGTAGCGCGTGGTCATGCGCACGTCCTCGGGCACACCGCCACAGAAGGGGTGGCTGCTCTCGTCCAGGCGGCCGGCATCGAAATCGAAACCCATCAATCGCATAGCGTCCAGGCCCAGGTTCTTCTGCGCCGCTTGCGTGAAGGGGCCGACCGGCTTCAGCGTGGTCTCCTGCGCCTGCTTCTCCCGCACCTGGCGGATCAGGCCCGGCAGCCAGCTGCGCAGGTCGCCGAACACCCGGTCCACCTCGGCACTGCGCATGCCAGGCTCGTACAGGTCCAGCAGCGCGTCATAACGCGACAGTCCAGTGCCATCGGCCAGCAGCGTGGCCTCCTCGCGGGTCAGGCGCACCACTTCGCGCAAGTTCTCGACATAGCCGGCCCAGTCATTGGCCTGGCGTTGCGCGCGCCAAGCATGCTCACAGCGCGAGTTGGCCAAGGACTTGGCCTCAACCAAGCTTTGCGGCAAGGCGTTGGAGGCGCGCCAGGCGCGGCCCATCTCGCGCAGATTGGCGCGCGGGTCGGCCTCCAGGCCTTCTGTGGCGGCTTGTTCCAGCAAACCCTTCAGTTGCGGCTCAGTGGCCAACTGATGCAGGAGTCCGCCCATCTCGGCCAGGGCCAGCGAGCGCGCCTCATTGCCCTTGGGCGGCATATTGGCCGACTGGTCCCATTGCGCGATCGATTGCAAATGACCCAGGCGATGCAAACGCTGGTGACGCTGAAACAGTTCGGTGTAGGCAGGCGTGCTCATGAGGCGGTTCACGAAGAGTTGGAACTGGGGCGCATTGTCCACGTTCGACCAGGCTATGCCCCAAGTCAGGGCGCGGCAACGGGAAAGACCCAGATCAGAGCCGCCGTCATCAGCACATAGCGGATGAATTTGCCCAGAGCCATATATGCCACGCAGGGCCAGAAGGGCAAGCGCAGCCAACCAGCCACGGCGCACAGCGGGTCACCGACCACCGGCAGCCAGCTCAACAGGCAGGCCTTGGCGCCGAACTGCTGCAGCCATGCAAGGGCGCGCGGATTCGGCGGTGCTTGCTTGAGGCTGCGCTCGTAGGCCAGCTCGGCGCCACGCCCCATCCACCAGCTGATCGCCCCGCCCATGGTGTTGCCCAGAGTGGCTACCAACACAGCCGGCCAGAACATGGTCGGGTCGGCCTTGACGAGCAGGAATACCGCCGGCTCTGAGCCCAGGGGCAGCAAGGTGGCCGAGACCAGGGCAATCAGAAACACCGCAGGCAGGCCCACCGCGGGCAGTGCAGCCATGGCCAGCAGGCCATGGATCATGTTTTCCAAGTAGGCTTCCATCAAAGGCATTATCCTGACAGCCCCATGCACGCCCCCGCCCCCCCCTCCAGCAGCCCAAGCCGGCCCGGTACGCGGCGCAAGCTCATGGGCCAGCTGTTGCTCAGCGTCGGGCTGTGGGCGGGGCTGGCCGTGCTGAGCAGCAGCGGTGCACGGGCAGCGCCAGCCGAAACCCGCTGCAGTGCGCTGGTGGCCTCGGGCAACCCGCAGTACCCCCCCTACCTCTGGCGCGACCCGGCCGACGAAAGCCGCCTGATCGGCGCCAATGCCGACTTGATGCAGATGCTGGCCCAGGAGCTGGGCCTTGCCATCGAGCTGCGCTATGTCGGCCCCTGGGGTCGCGTGCAGGAAGAGGCCAAGGCGGGCCGCATCGACATGATCGCAGGGGCCTTCTGGACCCAGGCCCGTACCGAGTACATGGACTACTTCACGCCGGCCTTTCACCAGACCCGCTCGGTGATCTGGGTCGGAGACAAGTCGCGTCTGAACTATTCGCACTGGAGTGATCTGGTCGGGCAACAGGGCGTGACCGTGATCAACAACAGCTTCGGCGAGGCCTTTGACCGCTACGCCAAGCAGTCGCTCAAGATCAGCCAGGTGGCCAGCCTGGAGCAGGCCATCCAGATGCTGCAGCGCGGCCGTGCGAGCTACCTGATCTATGAAGACAGCCCCGGCCAGGCCTTTCTGGCCAAGCTCGACATCCACAACGTAAAGATGCTCTCACCGGCCGTGGCCAACGAGAACCTGCATCTGACGCTGTCACACAAATCACCCTGCAACACTGGCGAGTTGCGCGGCCGCATCGCCCGCGCCATGCACAAGCTCGGCGGCGCCAGCGTGTTGCCCGAACTGCTGGAGAAAAACATCCAGCTTTGGCGCCAGCAAAGCCCGCTGGTGAAGTAGCTCACGGGTCGTCGCTACGGCAAAAGCGTGCGACGGTTATAATCCTGCCTCATTTTTGGGCAGATGGATTCACCCAAAAACCGCTCACCCCGCTGTTGTTCCGCCACCTGCCCGCCTCCATGCCTGCCGCCCTGCCGACGCTACGCCTCGGCACCCATTCCCTGCCCAACCGACTGTTCGTGGCGCCCATGGCCGGTGTCACCGACCGGCCGTTCCGCCAACTCTGCCGGCGCCTGGGCGCGGGCTATGCGGTCAGCGAGATGGTGACTTCGCGCAAGGACTTGTGGAACAGCCTCAAGACCTCGCGCCGCGCCAACCACGACGGTGAGGCCGGTCCCATCGCCGTGCAGATCGCCGGCACCGACGCGCCCATGATGGCCGAAGCCGCTCGCTACAACATCGAGCGCGGCGCCCAAATCATCGACATCAATATGGGCTGCCCGGCCAAGAAGGTCTGCACCAAATGGGCCGGCTCGGCCCTGATGCAGGACGAGCCCCTGGCCACCGAGATCATGGCCGCCGTAGTCGAAGCCGCCGCACCCTACGGCGTGCCGGTGACGCTGAAGATGCGCACCGGCTGGTGCGAGACCGAAAAGAACGCCCAGCGCCTGGCCCTGGCCGCACAGGATGCAGGCATTGCCATGGTCACCGTGCACGGCCGCACCCGCGAGCAGGGCTACAAAGGCCTGGCCGAGTACGACACCGTGGCCGCGGTCAAGGCCGCGCTGCAGATCCCGGTGGTGGCCAATGGCGACATCGATTCGCCGCAGAAAGCCAAGGCCGTACTCGAGCGCACCGGTGCCGATGCCCTGATGATCGGCCGCGCCGCCCAAGGCCGGCCCTGGATCTTTGCCGAGATCGATCACTTCCTGCGCACCGGCGAAGCGCTGCCGCCACCGCGCGTGCAGGACGCCAGCGACTGGCTGATCGAACACCTGCACGACCACTACAGCCTCTACGGCGCCCTGGCCGGCATGCGCAGCGCGCGCAAGCACATCGGCTGGGCCGTGCGCGGCCTGCCCGGCGGCGAAGAGTTCCGCCAGCGCATGAACCTGCTGGAGAGCTGCGAGGCCCAGGTCCACGCCCTGCGCCAGTGGTTTGCCGAGCTGGCCGACCAACACGAACGACTGCCGCCCTCGCGCCCCGACGCCAGCGACGGCGAAGCCACCGACACAGAAGAACAAGCCCCGAGAACCCCCGCATGAGCACCACGCCCACCCCGATTGATCAATGCGTTCGCGAGAACCTGCAGGCCTATTTCAGCGACCTGGAAGGCGAGGAGCCGCATTCCATGCACGAGATGCTGATCAAGCTGGTGGAAAAGCCCCTGCTCGAGGTGGTGATGCAAAAAGCACTGGGCAACCAGAGCAAGGCCGCCGAATGGCTGGGCATCAACCGCAACACCTTGCGCCGCAAGCTGACCGAACACCAGATGCTGTAAGCGCCGCACACAGCACACGCCACGAATCCACACTCCCCGACGAGCACCTGCCATGACGCCTTCGCCCACTTTGACCGCCTTGATTTCCGTGTCCGACAAGACCGGCATCCTCGAATTCGCCAAGGCGCTGCACGCCCTGAACGTGCGCCTGCTGTCCACCGGCGGCACGGCCAAGCTGCTGGCCGACGCTGGCCTGCCGGTGACCGAGGTGGCCGACCACACCGGCTTCCCCGAGATGCTGGACGGCCGCGTCAAGACCCTGCACCCCAAGGTGCACGGCGGCCTGCTGGCGCGTCGCGACTTCCCGGAGCACATGGCTGCTGCGGCTCAGCACGGCATCACCATGATCGACATCCTGGCCGTCAACCTCTACCCCTTTGAAGCCACCGTGGCCAAGCCCGGTTGCACGCTGGAAGACGCGATCGAGAACATCGACATCGGCGGCCCAGCCATGGTGCGCAGCGCCGCCAAGAACTGGAAGGACGTCACCGTGCTGACCGACGCCAGCCAGTACGCCCATGTGCTGGCCGAGCTGAAGACGGAGGGCAAGACCAGCGACAAGACCCGCTTTGCTGCTTCCGTTTCCGCCTTCAACCGCATCGCTCAATATGACGCTGCGATCAGCAATTACCTGAGCGCACGCAGCGAAGACGGCAGCCAGGCCGCCTACCCCGGCCAAATGAACAGCAGCTTCGTCAAGGTGCAAGACCTGCGCTATGGCGAGAACAGCCACCAGACTGCAGCCCTGTACCGCGACCTCTACCCCGCCCCCGGCTCCCTGGTCACCGCCAAGCAGTTGCAAGGCAAGGAGCTCAGCTACAACAACATCGCCGACTCCGACGCCGCCTGGGAATGCGTAAAGAGCTTCGATGTGCCCGCTTGCGTGATCGTCAAGCACGCCAACCCCTGCGGCGTGGCCGTGGCTGCCAACGCGGCCGAGGCCTATGCCAAGGCCTTGAAGACCGACCCGACCAGCGCTTTCGGCGGCATCATCGCCTTCAACCGCGAGGTGGACGGCGCAGCCGCCGCTCACGTGTCCAAGCAATTCGTCGAAGTGCTGATGGCGCCGAGCTTCAGCGCCGAAGCGCTGGAAATCTTCAAGGCCAAGGTCAATGTGCGCCTGCTGCAAATCGACCTGCCCCCGGGCGGCTCGACACCTTGGCTGCAAGGCCGCAATCTGGGCGACAGCAAGCGCATCGGTTCCGGCATCCTGCTGCAAAGCGCAGACAACCACTTCCTCAAGAAGGAAGACCTCAAAATTGTCACCACCCTGCAGCCCAGCGCCCAGCAGCTCGATGACCTGATGTTCGCCTGGACCGTGGCCCAGTATGTGAAGAGCAATGCCATCGTCTTCTGCGGCGGCGGCATGACCCTGGGCGTGGGCGCCGGCCAGATGAGCCGTGTCGACTCGACCAAGATCGCTGCCATCAAGGCCGCCAACGCCGGCCTGGAACTGAAGGGATCGGTGGTCGCCAGCGACGCCTTCTTCCCCTTCCGCGACGGCGTGGACGTGCTGGCCGATGCCGGCGCCACCTGCGTCATCCAGCCGGGTGGCTCCATGCGCGACGACGAAGTGATCGCCGCTGCCAACGAGCGCGGCCTGGCCATGGTCTTCACCGGCGTGCGTCACTTCCGCCACTGATCGTCCATCACCCTGCACCCGGTCAGCTTGCATGCGGCCGGCCCAGTCCTTCATGAGGCCGGGCCGGCCGTTCTGCTTGTGCAGCCGCCCGTCTTTTGTGCAACTAGACGCCATCCTCTAGCCAAGGGCTGACTCGCTAGGCAGGGCTTGCGCTTGCGGTTAGCCTTGGCGGCAAACATGAAAAGACCGCCAGGAGACCATTCAATGGATCAAACGCTGCAAGAGCGTCTGCATCTCGTACTGGAACAGCAGCGCGCCGCATTCAGGGCGGAGATGGCGCCCAGCCGCGTGGTCCGCCTGGACCGGCTGGAGCGCGTGCGCCGCATGACGGCCAAACACAGCGAAGCTCTGGTTAAGGCGATCTCGGCCGATTTCGGCCACCGCGCCCGCCAGGAAACCCTGCTGGCCGACATCTTCACGGTCGAATCGGGCGCCCGCCATGCGCAAAAACATCTGCGCGACTGGATGCGCCCGCGCCGCCAGCCCACCGCCCTGCATTTTCTGCCGGCCAGCAATCGGCTGATGCGCCAACCCTTGGGTGTGGTCGGCGTGGTCGCGCCCTGGAACTACCCCTATTACCTGGCCCTGGGCCCGGCCGTGGGCGCCCTGGCCGCGGGCAACCGGGTGATGATCAAGCCCTCGGAGCTGACGCCCCGCACCGGTGAGCTGATGGCCGCCATGGTGGCCGAGTTCTTCGCGCCCGAGGAAATGACCGTGCTCAACGGCGACGCCGAACTGGCCCGCGCCTTCACCGCCCTGCCCTTCGATCACCTGTGCTTCACGGGCTCCACGCCGGTCGGCCGCATCGTCGCCCAGGCGGCCGCGCAAAACCTGACCCCGGTGACGCTGGAGCTGGGCGGCAAATCGCCGGCCCTGGTGGACCGCAGCTGTGACCTCAAGCTCACCGCCAGCCGCATCGCCCACGGCAAGCTCTTCAATGCCGGCCAGACCTGCGTGGCGCCTGACTACCTGCTGGTGCCCAAGGACCTGGTCGAGCCCCTGGTCCATGAGATCAAGCTGGCAATGCGCCGGCTCTACCCCAAGCTGGGCGGCAACCCGGACTACACCCACATCGCCACGCCGCGCCACCTGGCCCGCCTGCGCGGCCTGCTTGAGGATGCGCGCGCCAAGGGCGCCAAGCTGATCCCCAGCCATGAGGAAAAGCCCGGCGGCCGCGCCCTCGTGCCCCATCTGCTGCTCGGCGTGAACGAACAGATGACGGTGATGCAGGAGGAGATCTTCGGCCCCCTGCTGCCCATCGTGCCTTACGTCGAGGTGGACCACGCCCTGGCCTATATCAACCGCCACGACAAGCCCCTGGCCCTGTACTGGTTCGGCCGCGATGCCGCCATGCGCGAGCATGTGCTGAGCCAGACGCAAGCCGGCGGCGTGACGGTCAACGACTGCATCTGGCATCTCGGCCAAGAAGAGCAGCCCTTCGGCGGCGTCGGCGCCAGCGGCATGGGCGCCTACCACGGGGAGTTCGGCTTCCGCAGCTTCAGCAAAGAGAAGCCGGTCTTCCACCAGTCGCGCTGGGCCGGCACCCGCCTGTTCTTCCCGCCTTACGGCAAAACCTTTGATCGCCTGCTGGGCCTGCTGAAGAGAATTGCATGAGTTCAACGGCTTCCTCCCCCGCTCTGCCGCAACGCCGCCGCTTTTTGAAGTTAGGCCTAGGTGCCACCGTGTTGCTGGCCGTGGCCGGCGCCGGCACGGCCTTGCTGAGCAAGCCCGGCCTGGTCGAGGGTCGCTTGAGCGCGCCGGCGCGCCAGCTGATGCGGGCCATCACCCTGGCCGTCTGCGGCGACCTCTTGCCCCCCGAGGGCCCGGCCCGCGAAGCGCGCCTGAGCAGCCATCTGGAACAAGTCGACCGCCAGATCGCCGGCTTCCCGCCGGCCCTGCGTGCGGAGCTGGGCCAGCTGCTGACCCTGCTGGGCACAGCGCCCGGCCGCATCGGCCTTATGGGTTTGCGCAGCCCCTGGGCCGAGGCCTCGACCGCCGAGGTCCAGGCCCGGCTGCAATCCATGGGCCGCTCCGGCCTGGGCTTGCGCCAGCAGGTCTTCCATGCCTTGCGCGACCTGAACTGCCTGGTTTTCTTCAATGACCCGGCCAGCTGGCCTTTGGTCGGCTACCCCGGTCCGAGAACGAGTTGAACATGAGCAGCACGATTGCAAGCATTCCCGACCCCATTGCCGAGGGACTCGCGCGTGGCTGGAAGGTGCTGGGCGGCCCGCACGGCGCTTTGCCCGCCAGCCTGGATTGCGATGTGGCCATCGTCGGCAGCGGTGCCGGCGCCGGCATCACAGCCGAGATGCTGGCGCGCGCCGGCCTCAAGGTCTTGATCATCGAAGAAGGTCCGCTCAAGTCCAGCCGCGACTTCCGCCAGCGCGAATCCGACGCCTACACCCAGCTCTACCAAGAGGGCGGCGGCCGCAAAACAGCCGACCAAGCCATCCCCGTGCTACAAGGCCGCTGCGTTGGCGGCAGCACCACGGTCAACTGGGCCGGCTCCTTCCGCACCCCGGCTGAAACCCTGGCCTTCTGGGGCGAGCGCTTCGGCCTGAGCACGCTGAGTTTCGACGCCATGACGCCCTGGTTCGCGCAGGTGGAGAAGCGCCTGAACATCTCGCCCTGGCTGGCCGAGCCGAACGCCAACAACCAGGTGCTGCGCCGTGGCCTGGAGAAGATCGGCATCCCCGCGCCCACGATCAATCGCAATGTCAAAGGCTGCTGGAACCTCGGCTCCTGCGGCCTGGGCTGCCCGACCAATGCCAAACAGTCCATGCTGGTGACCACCATCCCGGCCGCCCTGGACCTGGGCGCCACCTTGCTGGTGCAGACCCGGGCCGAGCGCTTTGAGCTGCAAACCAAGCTGGGCAACAGCGACGAGCGCGAGGCTGAGGCCCTGATCTGCCAGCCCATCCAGACCGACGGCAGCCCGGCCGGCGCGCCGCTGCGCGTGCGCGCCAAGCATTTCGTCGTGGCCGGCGGCGCCATCAACTCGCCCGCCCTGCTGCTGCGCTCGGACGCCCCCGACCCCTTCAATCTGCTCGGCCGGCGCACCTTTTTGCACCCCACCGTGGCCAGCAGCAGCGTCATGCCCGAGGCGGTGAACGGCTGGGCCGGCGCGCCCCTGGCGCTCTACTCCGACCATTTCCTCAGCACCCAGCCCATGGACGGCGTGATCGGCTACAAGCTCGAAACTGCGCCGGTGCACCCGGGCCTGATCCTGACCAATCTGGGCGGCATCGGCAGCGCGCTGGCCGAGCGAGCCCGCGCCCTGCCGCAAACCGCCGTACTGATCGGCCTGCTGCGCGATGGTTTCCACCCCGACTCCGTCGGCGGCAGCGTCAAGCTGCGCCGTGACGGCAGCCCGGCCCTGGACTACCCGGTCAATAGCTATCTGCTGGAAGGCGCCCGCCGCGCCCACCTGACCATGGCTGAGGTGCAGTTCGCCGCCGGCGCCAAGAGCGTGCACCCGGTTCATGAGCTGGCGCAAGACTACCGCAGCTGGGCCGAGGCCAAGGCGGCCATCCAGGCCCTGCCCTACAAACCCTACATCACCGGCTTTGCCAGTGCCCATGTGATGGGCGGTTGCGGCATGGCGGCCGATGCCGCGCGCGGCGTGGTGCGGCCCGACGGCCAGCACTGGCAGCTGCGCAATGTCTCGGTGCACGACGGATCGACCTTCCCGACCAGCATCGGCGCCAACCCGCAGATGACGGTCTACAGCCAGGCGGCGCGCATGACGGCGGGGCTGGCCCAGCGCCTGAACGGGCGCGAAGCGCGGCTGCTGGCTGAAGGCTAAGAAGAAGGCAGGGAACAGCGCGGCACAATGCCGGCTGCCCCACCTGCAGCGCCTTGCCATGAGCCGTGACCCGATCCGCGTTTTGTTTGTCTGCATGGGCAATATCTGCCGCAGCCCCAGTGCCGAAGCCGTGTTCCGTGAGCAACTGCGCGCCCATGGCCTGACGCAGCGCTGCGAGGTGGACTCCGCCGGTACTCACGGTTATCACGTGGGCGAGCCGCCCGACCCGCGCTCGCAAGCCCATGCGCGGCAACGAGGCATCGACATGTCGGCCCTGCGCGCCCGCCAGGTGCAAGCCAAGGACTTCGCGCACTTCGACCTGCTGCTGGCCATGGACGCCGACAACCTCGCCCTGCTACGCCAGCGCTGCCCAGCCGACCAGCCGCAAAGCAAGCTGCGCCTGCTGACCGACTTCCGCCAGCGCCAATCAGCCCAGGCCGTGCCCGATCCGTATTACGGCGGCCCCGAGGGCTTCGAGCAGGTGCTCGACATCGTCGAGGACGCTTGCGAGGGCCTGCGGCAGCATCTGTTTCCAGCCTGAGTTCTACAGACGCAACAGGCGCAAGGCATCGTCATGTAGCCCAACAGCGCCTGGGTGCTCACGGCCATGGTCTCGGACAAGCGGCCCAGGCCCTCTGTTGAGATTCACAGCAAACCGATCTCTCACAGCTACCGCCTCTGACGAGGGTGTCAGTTCAGCGCCCTCGCTTCATGCCGCCATCATCTGAGAGACATGGGCTTCCAGCGATTTGGGCTCGCCGCGCCACAGGCGTCCAAACTCCTTGGCAATCGGGTCGGGGAAGATCTCTTCCACGCCCGCCTCGATCTCTTCCACCATGGCTTGCGCGGCTGCCGTCGGCATGGCTTTCTCAAACGGCACTTGCTCGGCCATGCGAGTGTCGACAGGGCCGGGATAGATGCCGAACACCTGGGTCCCTTGGGCCGCCAGCACCAGGCGCGCCGCTTGCGTTACCGAATGCGTGGCTGATTTGGAAGCGCTGTAGGCCATGAATGGAGGGAAGCTCACCAGCGAGGCCACCGAGCCCACATTGGCGATCGCGCCCCCACCGTTGCGCCCCAGGATGGGGGAAAAGGCCTGCATCATGTGCAAGGTGCCGAAGTAGTTCACATCCATCTCGGCACGACCGGCGCTCAGCCAAGTCGGGTCGGCAAAGTCCTGACCCATGTGCGCAGCAAGGCCCGCGTTGTTGATCAAGAGGGTCACATCTTGCGCATGCCCGGTGGCGGACAGGATGTCGCTGGCTTTCGTCACATCAAGCTGCAAGGGCACGAGCTTGTCGCCATGCCGGGTCTGCAAGGCCGCCAGATCGGCCAACTGCCTTGCGCCGGCATACACCTTGAGCGCACCTTTGGCGAACAAAGCATCGACCAAAGCCTCGCCAATGCCACGATTGGCACCTGTCACCAGGGCCACTGCCCCTTCAATTTGGAATCCCATGTCTTCAGTCCTCGCTTGAATTCACTCAATAAAACAGACCGGTCTGTCTGTTTATGTTTTTGACTTTAGACAGACTTGTCTGTATTGTCAACACATGGTTTCAAGAAAAGCTTCTGACAAAGACGCCCTGAGCGTGCGAGAGCGCCTGATCGACAGTGCAGATCGCCTCTTCTACCAAGAGGGTTTTCGGGCCGTCGGCATCGACCGCGTCCTGGCCGAGGCCGGCGCTGCCAAGGCTTCGCTGTATGCGCATTTCGGCAGCAAAGACGAGTTGATGGCTGCCTGCATTGAACGCCGAGCCTTGGACGCGCGGGCGCAAATCCAGGCCTATGTGGAGAACGTGGAAGTGGGGCAACGGCCTTTGCGGCTGTTCGACTTTCTGGTGGACTGGGTCAGCCAGACATCATTTCGTGGCTGCCCTGTGCAGCATCTGGTGGCGGAATACCCAGAAGCCGGCCACCCTGCGCGGCGGTCTGCACTCTCGCAGCGCCAGTGGTTGCATGAGCAACTGGCGACCTGGTGCGCGGCAGCACCGGTTCAAAACCCGGAGCAAACCGCACGGGCCTTGGTGGTGTTGTTCGACGGCGCCCTCACCGCTGCGGAGCAAGATGGCCCAGAGCGGGCCAAAGATGCTCGCTGGGCGGCAGCGCAATTGCTCGGCGCGAATCGCTGACATCGCGCCCAGCGCCCTTCTGATTCAAACGCAGGCGGCGCGCCTTTCGGTCGGGCCTGATTCGCCTTCACGATGGACCGCAAGCAGCCGCCGCAGCAGCAATGGACGAGGTCGTCAATGCTGGCACCCGCGATCAGCGCGCCGCCCGCCAGCCTGTGGCAGGGCCCGGCCATCACATGCAATGCGAAGCCGGGGATGCACGGGCTCGGCTCGCCGATGCGGGGCGACTTGGAAGTCAAGTCAGCGCCCTGCCCTTGGGCTTGCACCGCAACGCAGCTGCCGGGTGAACGACTGCGAGCCGCAGAGCTCGCGGCGAACGGGTGCGGTGTTTGTGCTGCCCGCACGAAGGCCAAGCGCCCCCGCCGAGCGCTGGCCGCTGAGGCCCTTGACCTTGCCGGGGGATAACCCGCAAGAAGTGGCCGTGGCCTAGCCGCTCTAATGCTGGCTTGTCCCCCTAGCGGCCATCTTGCTCGGATCATGCACTCAATTTTTCGATCACTTCCCCTGGCTCTCGCCCTGGCTTCCTGCGTGGGCGCTGCTTGGATGCCCAGCCAGGTTCAGGCCCAGGCCGCAGCGCCGAATCCACACGCCCTAAACCCTGAGGTGGACGAGGCTGCCCTGCGCGCCCACCTGGCCCTGCTGTCCTCCGAGCTGTTCGAAGGCCGGGGCACCGGCCAGCGCGGCGGCGAGCTGACCGTGGCATACCTGGAGACGCAGGCGAAAGTGCTGGGCCTGCAGCCGGCTGCGCCGGGCGGCAGCTACCGCCAGGCGGTGCGCCTGCTGGGCACGCGCACGCTGCAAGCGCAGAGTGAGCTGCGCATCGAGGGCAGCAAGGCAGCGGCGCCCGTGCTGAAGTTCGGCACCGACTGGGTCTACGGTAGCGGCAATGGGCAGCCGCTCAATGCGATTGCCGACGAACTGGTCTTCGCCGGCTACGGCATCAGCGCGCCCGAAGAACGCTGGGACGATTTCAAGGGCCAGGACCTGCGCGGCAAGGTGCTGATCGTGCTGGCCAACGACCCTTATCCCACCGAGGCCGAACCCGGCCGCTTTGCCGGCAAGGCGATGACGATTTACGGCCGCCGCGGCTACAAATACGAAGAAGCCCTGCGCCGCGGCGCCAAGGGCGTGCTGGTGCTGCACACCGAGGCCTCGACCCTGAGCAGCTGGAGCGTGGTCAGCCAGGGCGCTTTCAGCGAGCAGTTCCAGCTCGACGGCGCCAGCCCGGGCCTGCCACTGCAAGGCTGGATCAGCGAGCCAGCCGCCCAGCAGCTGTTCCAGGCCGCCGGACTGGACCTGGACGCGCTGCGCGCCCAGGCCGAGACCCGCGAGTTCCAGCCCGTGCCCCTGGGCCTGCGCCTGCGCGGCGAGCTGCATGCCGCCGTGCGGCGCCTGGAGCAGTTCAATGTGGCCGGCCTGGTGCCGGGCAGCGACCCCAAGCTCAAGGACGAACTCGTCATCTACACCGCCCACTGGGACCATCTGGGCACCATCACGAACGAGCGCGGCGAAACGCAGATCTTCAACGGCGCGGTGGACAACGCCTCGGGCACGGCCGCCCTGCTGGCGATGGCGCAGGCTGCCGTGCGCCAGCCGGCGCGGCGCAGCCAGATGTTCCTCTGGGTGGCGGCCGAAGAGCAGGGCCTGCTAGGCAGCGCTTGGTACACCCAGCAGCCGCTCTGGCCCCTGGCGCGCACGGCGGCCAGCCTCAACCTCGACACCCTCAACTTCGTGGGCCGCACGCGCGACATCGGTGCCCATGGCGCCGAGCGCAGCGATCTGGGCGCGCTGGCGGCCCAGGTGGCCGGGCAAATGGGCTTGAGCATCGCGCCGCCGCGCGTCGATGTCGGCGGCTATTACTTCCGCAGCGACCATTTCAGCTTCGCCAAGGCCGGCGTGCCGGCGTTTTCGGTCAGCAGCGGCGGCCAGTACCTCGATGAATCGCCGGCCGTGGCCGAGAAGCGCCGCGCCTACGGCAAGCGCTACCACCAGCCCAGCGACCAGTACGACCCGAGCTGGGACCTCGCCGGCATGCGCGAACAGGCGCAGTACACCTTGCGTCTGGGCCGCGCGGTCGCCGACGCGGAGGCCCTGCCGGCCTGGCGCGCGGGCGACCCCTTTGGCGCGGTGAAGCGCTGAAGTGCCATGAATCAGGCAAACCGTCTGAGCCTCCTGCAGGGCCTGCTGCTGGCACTGTTCGTGATGCTGAGCCTGCTGATGTTTGGCGGTGCACTGTTGACCTGGCGATTGCGCTGTGAAGGCTTTGGCTGCATGGGCATCGGCATCGTCTGGATGGCCTGGGCTGTGTTGGTGGCTGTTTGCCTGGTGCTGGGTCTATCCTTGCAGGCCTCTCTGAAGACGCGTTTGCCCGCTGGCGCACAACGCCTGCTGCGCCTGACACTCTGGTCGCAAGGCGGGCTGACTGCAGGGCTGCTGATCTACTGGATGCTGCGCGGCCACTGAAGCGCCACCCGGGCGAGGCCGGCCAGCGGCTACCATCTCGGGATGTCTCTTGCTTCCACGGCCGGTCTGGCCCTGTCTTCGCTGGCGCGCTTGATCACCGGCGCCCAAGGTCACTGGAAAGGTTGCCCGCCCATGGCGGAGCAGCGCATCTATTTCGCCAACCACCAAAGCCATTTCGATTGGGTGCTGATCTGGGCCGCGCTGCCGCGCGAGCTGCGCGCCCAGACCCGCCCGATTGCCGCCCGCGACTACTGGACCAGCAGCCCGCTCAAAGCCTGGCTGACCCGCGCGGTGTTCAACGCCATCTACGTCTCGCGCACCCGCAGCTCGCCCGATGAAGACCCGTTGGAGCCCCTGATCGAGGCCTTGCGCAACGGTGACTCCCTGGTGATCTTTCCCGAGGGTACGCGCTCCAACAAGGGCGAGCCGCAGGCCTTCAAGGCCGGGCTCTACCACCTGGCCGAACAGTTCCCCGAGGTGCGCCTGATCCCGACCTGGATCGACAACGTCCAGCGTGTCATGCCCAAGGGCGAGATCGTGCCGGTGCCGATTCTCTGCACGGTCACCTTTGGCGCGCCGATCCAGCTCAAGGCCGACGAGGACAAGCGCGCCTTCCTGGAGCGTGCGCGCGCGGCCGTGCTGGCCTGCCGCCCGGGCTGCGGCGAAGGGGGCGGGGCCGCATCATGATGAATCCGATTCAATGGCTCAAGTCCCTGGACAGCAGCGGCCAGGTCGCTCTGCTCTTCATCATTTTGTTCGGCGCCCTGATGCTGCTCAGCCTGGCCAGCTTTGTGCTGCAGCTGCGTGCCCGCCACCGCGGCCTCAGCCAGGACGATGACCGGCCGGGCGAGTCGGACAGCCACCTCGACTCCACCCTCTGGGGCGATGCACCTCTGACCTTGGCACCGCGCCGCCGCGGCCTGCGCCATGAACTCGGTTTCCTCTGGGGCGGCGCCTGCCTGTTCTGGGCGGCCTGGATCTCAGGCCCGCTGGGCGCCACCTTGTTGTTCGGCGTGCTGTCTTTCCTGGCCCTGCGCGAGTTCATCACCCTGATGCACACCCGCCGCGCCGACCACCGCAGCCTGATCCTGGCCTTCTTTGTCATCCTGCCCGTGCAGTACGTGCTGACCGGCGGGAGGCATTTCGACCTGTTCTCGGTGCTGATCCCCGTCTACGCCTTTCTGGCGATTCCGGTGGTCAGCGCACTGGCCGACGACCCGGCCCGCTTCCTCGAACGTAATGCCAAGATCCAGTGGGGCATCATGGTCTGCGTCTACGGCCTTTCGCATGCGCCAGCTCTGCTGCTGCTGGACTTCCCCGGCTACCGGGGCCGCGGCGCCTTCCTGCTGTTCTTTCTGGTGATGGTGGTCAGTTGCGGCCAGCTGGCCCAGCTGGTGGCCAGCCGGCGCCTGCGCCGCCGCCCGGTGGCGCGGCGCATCAGCCGCAGTTTCTCAATGCGCGCTTGGTGGATCGGCACCCTGAGCGCCGCCCTGGTCGGCGCCCTGCTCTACTGGATCACGCCCTTCAAGGTCGGCCAGGCCCTGGTCATGGCCTTCATCGCCGCCGGTGCCGGCAGCTTCGGCACCTTGGTCATGAAAGCACTGAAGCGCGACGCCGGCGTGCGCTACTGGGGCAACCGAAGCTCCATCACCGGCGCGGTCGGCCTGCTCGACCGCATCGCCGTGCTGTGCTTCGCCGCGCCGGTGTTTTTCCATTCGGTGCGCTGGTATTTCAAGCTGTCCTTGTGAATTTCCGCTGAAACGGGCGTGAGCACTTGCGAGCATGGCCGTTACAAGAACGTACACTTTCGGAGTTAGGGGGGCATGGTTTTTTTCGTGCGGCGCGGGCTAGCATCGCGTCCACTCTGTTCCACCCGCCGTCGGAGCGTTCGTCACAGCGAGCGCGTCTGGCGCCTTCGGTGCTGGTACTGGGTCTGCTTGTCAACGCCATCCAGCGAGAGGGAGAAGGCATGAATTGCAAGTCCCCGAGTGTGCCGCAGGGCCCTAAGCCCACCCGCACGACCCCGATTTCCCGCACACGCTGGCCCCTGCTGGCCCTGAGATATCTGCCCCTGGCCCTGTGCCTGCCCGGGCAACTGGCCCAGGCCCAGCTGCCTCCGGCACGGCCGGCCGTCATCGCCGGCACCCAGGACAGCGGCAACGGCTACATCAGCAGTTCGACGGCTGCCAACGGCCTCAGTGCCCTGATCAGCCGCTGGGACACGCCCTACCCGGGCGGTCCCAACGGCCCGCAGGCACCTGGCCTGGAACCCAGTGGCCGCCGCGTCTTCAGCATCGACGTCGACGTCAACGATGGCGGTCTGGCCGCCTTCGGTTACGCCATTTCCACCTATGACGCCGGCATTTACGACTGGTATGACATTCATGTCGAGACGCCGACGGGCAACGTGCCCATCGTCTCCCGCCTCGGACAGCCGGGTTCGACCTATGGCGTGCTGTTTGAAAGCCCGGTGGTCACCCGCTCCATCAATCTGAACCCCTGGCGCAATCAGCGGGTGCGCTTCGTCTTCGCCGTGACCAACGACGGCTGGGGCGACCAGACCCAGGGCCGCTTGATCGGCTTCACGCTGAGCACTTGTACGGTGCCACCGCTGACCCCGCTGACCGACGCGACAGCGATTTCATTCGAGGGCGGTGCCTCTCTGGATACCGCCAATTTGACACAGCGCATGCGCACGGCGCTCAGCTGCGTGCAAACCGCTGCAGCGGCAGCGGGTGGCACGGTGACCGTGGCATCGGCCTACCGTCCGCCCCAATACCAGCAGCATTTGCGTGAGGTCTGGGACAAGTGGGATCTGTTGCGCGATATGCGTGAGCCAGAATGCGCCGACTTGCGCACCCAGGTTCAGGCGGAGTTTCAACGTCACGGCCTCTTGCTGACCCAGCGACCGGCTGCCTCCAGCCAACATACGCAGGGGGAAGCGATCGACATGCGGTCCAGCCTGACGGCAGCGCAGTTCGCAACCGCCACCACCGGTTGCCTGCTGAATCGACCCTTGCCGGCCACCGATCCGGTCCACTATGTTCACCAATAAGGAGCGCACCATGACCCCCATCAGGAACTTGTTCCTGCGCTTCGTGGCTCCGCTGGTCTCCTTGCTGCTGGTGCTTCCTGCGCCGGCCCAAGCCCAGCAGGAAAACGGCATTTCCGTGAGCGCCACGGCACTGACGCTGAACGGGCGCACCACCTATCAGTACAAGCTGAGCAACCAGGGCAGTCAGCGCGTGGTGGCCCTGGCCATCGGCAATGACTACCGTTACGGCGTGCCAGAGCTGACACGCTACCCCGACGGCTGGACCATCGAAGCCGGCATCATGCCGGGTACGGTGCTGTCGCCGGCCGCGTGGACGCCGATGGTGCTGACCACCGAAGAGAGTCCGGCCGTGGAACTGCGCTGGCGCAATGACGGCAGTGCCGATGTCATGCCCGGCCAGAGCTTGACGGGCTTCGCCGTCGTGCTGGCCGGTGCCAGCTCGCAGTACCTGAGCGCACACTGGACGGCCATCCTGGCCAATGGCGGCGTGGCCTACGGCGTACTGATGCAGTCCGGCCCGCCGCGCGTCAACCTGAGCTTGGCCAGCCTCACACCGGTCTCGCCGGGCCGTTTCCTGGCCCGCCTGGATGTGAGCAACAACGGCGCCTCCGTGGCCCAGGACGTGCGCATCAACCAAGTCACAGCGCGCTCGCTGGCCGGCGCCGGCACGGTCACCGTCAGCGGCACCAGCCTGCCGATCACCGTGGGCAACTTGGCGCCGGGCGCCAAGAGCACCGTCGAAGTCCAGCTGGCCTTGCCGGCTTCGGTCAAGCGTATTTCCCTGACTCAGCAGGGGCAGCTGAAAGACGGCAGCGGCACGAGCCTGAATTTCTCGGGTTCTGTTTCTGCCTACACCAAGCAATGAGCACCCGCCACGATTCACGGAGGATGGCAAGCATGAACGCATCGACAGGAACGGCCGCAACGGGCCAGAACTCGCGCCGCAATCCGGGCCTGAGCGGGCGCTTGGCAAAAGGCCTGCTGGGCTTGGGCCTTGCACTCGCCGCCAGCGGCGCAGCCCTGGCCGATCCTTTGATCAGCTTCCTCGCCACGCCGGCCCATGTCGGCGGCGTGGCCGGAAGCACCGTGGGTTGGGGTTACCAGATCACCAACAACAGCAGCGACTACTTTGTCGCCAGCGCCTTGAATGCGGACAGTTTTCAATGGGGCTCGCCCTTGTCCCTGTTCGATTTCCCGGTGCTGGCGCCAGGCGCCACGGTCTCACAAAACTTCAGCGCCAACCTCGCCGGCCTGTTCCAGCTGAGCTGGGATGCTCTAGCGCCTGAAGGCAGCAGCAACAGCGGTCTGTTCGTACTTTCCGGAGACTTCTTTTCCGGCGACCCCTTGGCCGGCGGCCAGTTCATTGCCGCAGCACCCGACGCCGTGGCCAGCTACAGCGCCACCCTGCAGCCCGGCGGCCAGATCCCGGAGCCCGGCGCCTTGCTGCTGTCTTTGACGGCCTTGGGCTTGCTGTGGGCGGCGCGTCGAAAGTAAGCCCGATCGCCTGCTTCCGGATCGCAGCCAAGCACGCTGCGGCCCAAACGCCGCGGTGGCGATTCGAGCTGACGCCGTGAGACGGGCTCAGACAGCCTGGTCGCACCAGATCCAGGACGGCATCGTCTGAGAGCAAACACTTCAATCAGGCATCCGCTGTCGGACTTCGATGCCGCTCAGGCCCTGGCACTCGGCGCCTGCAAGCGGAAATAGGCCACCGTCTCATTCAGGCGCTGCGCCTGTTCGCGCAAGCCATGTGCCGCCGCCGAGGACTCCTCGACCAGGGCGGCATTCTTCTGGGTGTGCGCATCCAGTTCGCCAATGGCCTGGTTGATTTCGCCGATACCGCGGCTCTGGTGGCTCGAGCGGTCGCCCATGCCCTGGATCAGCTGGCTGACGCCCGCGATCTGCTGCGACAAGCCTTCCATCGAGGCCCCGGCGGCCTGCACCTGGCCATAGCCATCGGCCACTTTTTCCCCACTGGCGGCGATCAGACCATTGATCTCGCGCGCCGCCAGCGTGGCCCGCTGCGCCAGGCTGCGCACCTCGGAGGCCACGACAGCAAAACCGCGCCCCTGCTCGCCCGCGCGCGCCGCCTCGACGGCCGCATTCAAGGCCAGGATATTGGTCTGAAAGGCAATGCCGTCGATGACCGAGGTGATCTCGCCAATGCGCTGGCTGGCCTGAGCGATGCCCTGCATGGTGCTGACCACCTGCTCCACCACGGCCGCGCTGCGGTCGGCCGTGTCTGAGACACCCCGGGCCAGGGCACCGGCTTCGTTGACCACCTTGACCGAGTCCTGCACCGCCTCGGTCATCTTGGCCATGGTGGCCGCCGTCTGCTGCACATTGGCAGACTGACTCTCGGTGCGCTCGCTCAGGTCCTGATTGCCCATGGCGATCTGCGCGGCCGCCGAGGCCACCGAACTGGAGGCGCAGGCGATCTCGCCAATGACCTCGCGCAAGCGAGTCTGCATGGCCGCCATCGCGCCGATCACACTGCTCTGAGCAGCAGGCACGCCGCCCGCTGCCCGGAGTTGAATTCGCTGTGACAGATCCCCCGAGGCGATCTGCCCCGCCACCTGGGCAGCCAGCTCCGGCTCTCCGCCGAGGGTGCGCGTCAACCAACGCACCACGGACTGCGCCACCAAGGCGCCCACCAGCACGGCCGCCACCATCAAGCCAATCTGCATCTGCACGGTCTGGCGGTAGCTGGCCTGAGCCGCCAGGTACTCCTGCTCCGCCACCTGCTGCTGCAACTCGACCAAGGCCTCGATCCGGCTGGAAATCGGGTCAATGGCCGGATACATCTGCTGTGCCGTAAAGGTTTGCAGTTCGGGCAGGGCCTGGCGCTCGAACAGCTGACGCAACGCCAGCAAGGGCGCCTCGGCGGCACGCATGGCGGACTCGACTTCCTGGGCCAGCGCCAGCTCGCTGGCGTCCATCTGGGTGGCGCGATAGGCCGCCCACTCACGGTTGACCGTGTCCCGGGCGGCCTGCAGGTCCTGCGCGGCTTGCTTCATGTCGCGGCCGCTGTGGGCCGCCTTGTGAGCGCCGTCCACCACCTGAACCGCATAGGCATCGGCCACACGCTTGAGCTGCTTCAAAGGCAACACCCGGTCTTCATACACCGTTCGCATGCCTTGCTCCAGCGCACCGAGGCGTTGCAGGCCCAGGGCCATGGCCAGCAAAGTGAAGGCCGTCAACACGGCCGCGAAGACACGCATGCGCGCACGCATGCCAAAGCCAACTGTTCTGCTCATTTTTTCTTCTCCCTGAAGAAAGCTCTGTCAAAACTCCTGGCCCAGCTTCATGGGGCGGGCTCAGGGCATGGCCAGCATTCTTCTCAGGCGCGCATCGCGAGGCCAGTCGATAAGCTGGGATTTCAAGGCCCAGTTCCCTCTGAATGGGCCGTTATGGCGAAACCCTCATATGCATTGAGGAGACGCAGCGGAGATGAAATATCCGAGTGTGACCGTTGGGTGTCAGTCCTGAGCCAAACAGCTCATCGCAGGACACGTCGCCACAGCTGCGACACTTGCGATACGAGAATGCTCGCCATCAACTCCGGCTTGCAGGCCACCGGTTGAGAGCCCATCCCCACACGAACCATTCCTGAGACTCTTTTCTCCATGCGCATCCTTGGCATTGATCCTGGCTCGCAGACCACGGGGTTTAGCCTCGGCACGGCGCTGGCGCGCCTTCACATTCGCTGTGCGAATGTGAGCCTGCGCAGAACCCCTCCCCACGCGAGCCAATCCTGAGGACTTTTCACCATGCGCATCCTGGGCATTGATCCTGGCTTGCAGACCACGGGGTTTGGCATCATCGATGCCGACGGCCCGCGGCTGAGCTATATCGCCAGTGGCACCATCAAGACCAATGCGGTGGCCACCGGCGACCTGCCGGCGCGGCTCAAGATCATTTTTGACGGCGTGCGCGAGGTCTGCACGCGCTACCAGCCGCAATGTGCGGCGGTGGAGATCGTGTTCGTCAATGTCAACCCGCAGTCCACCCTGCTGCTGGGCCAGGCGCGCGGCGCGGCGATCACGGGCCTGGTGGCCGGCGACCTGCCGGTGGCCGAGTACACCGCCCTGCAAATGAAGAAGGCCATCGTCGGCAACGGCCATGCCAAGAAAGAGCAGGTGCAGCACATGGTGCAGCGCCTGCTGAACCTGCCCGGCGAGCCCGGCAAGGACGCAGCCGACGCCCTGGGCCTGGCCATCATGCATGCCCACGCCAGCGTCAGCTTCGCGGCCATGAGCCGCAGCACCACGCTGCAGCGGCGCCAGCACGCGCAGTTCAAGGGGAGCAGGACGTATTGATGGAAGACCTTGGTGAACGAGTGATTGGGTGAATGGGTGAAGAAGCCGCCCCCACCTGTTCACCCGTTCACCCGTTCACCTACCATCACCTCTCCGCCCCCAGCGAAAGCCCCACCCATGTTCGGCATTGCAGACTACGGCGCTTTTGTCGCCGCCATCCTGGTGTTTCTGTTGATCCCCGGGCCGGGCAATCTGGCCCTGATCACATCGACCAGCAAGGGCGGCTTGCGCGGCGGCATCGCCGCTTCCGCCGGTATCGTCGCCGGCGACCAGGTGCTGCTCTGGCTGGCGGTGGCCGGTGTGGCGGCCTTGCTGGCGGCCTACCCGACCGCGTTTGCCGCTGTGCAATGGCTGGGCGCCGGCTATCTGGCCTGGCTGGGCCTGAAGATGCTTCGCGCCAAGCCGGGCGCGGCGCCGATCCTGAACATCCGGCCGCGCCAGTATTTCCAGCAGGCGTTTTTCATCACCTTGCTCAACCCCAAGGCCATCGTCTTCTACATGGCCTTCTTCCCGCTGTTCGTGGACCCGGCGCAGAAGCCGGGCCTTCACACCTTCGCGGCCATGGCCGCCACCATCGCCGTGCTGGGCTTCAGCTATGGCGTGGTGGCCAGCCTGCTGACCCACCACCTGGCCGCGCGCATGCGTGCCAACCCCAGCATCGCCCGCTGGCTGGAAAAGCTGGCAGGGCTGATGCTGCTGGGCTTCGGGCTGCGATTGGCGCTCAGCCGCTGAAACCCACGCGGCGGCGGCTCAGGCCAGCCAGCACGGCCAGGCCGGCCAGGCCCAAGGCCCAGCTGGCCGGCTCGGGCACGGCGCTGACGGTCAAGTCGCCCAGGCTGTCCAGGCCGCTCGCGTTGTAGGTGAAGCCACTGCTGCCGAAAAAGGACTGCAGCTGCAGCGTGGCACCCGGCGTCGCAAAGCCTGTGAAGCCGGCGTTCGGGCCCAGCAACTGGCCGCCCTCAAACTGGGCATAGGCGTCAATGGCCGCGGGCAATTGCAAGGTCTGTCCCAGGAAGCTCAGGCTCAAGCCGGTCAGGGCCACGGTGCCGTCCGGGCCAGCCAGGGCGGCGGCAGCATCGTCAAAACTGAACTGGCCGCTGAGCAGCTGGCCGAGCTGCGGGCCGGAAATGACGGTGCCGCTGAAGTTGTAGGTGGCGGCCTGAGCAGCCAGGGCACCGGTGAGCAAGGCCATGGCGGCTGCGCCGCGGATCAGGGTGTGCGAAAAAAGCTTCATGGTCGGTGTTTCCTAAAAATGGTGGGCAGGTGGCGCGAGGACCAGGCCCTCGCGCCTCAGCATCAGTAGCGGTAGTTGGCGGGGCTCAGCTGCTCGCAGCGCAAGCCTTTGAGCTGCACCAGCGGCCGGCTCTTCTGAAAGCCCGACGTGCCCTTGGCGTCAATGCCGACCAGGGCATTGCTGCTGACATTGGTGCAGACGATGTGCCCTTGGGCAAAAGGATCGGCCAGGTTCAGGCCCAGGCTTTGCAGCAGGGCGCGCACATCGAGCAGGTCGTCGGCGGGGTTGAAATCGGTGATCACGTCGCCGGCATCGCCCATGCTGGTGTAGACGAACTGGTCGCGCCCACCACCGCCGGTCAGGGTGTCGGCGCCGGGGCCGCCTTCGATGATGTCGTCACCGGCCGTGCCCACCAAGGTGTCGCGGCCGGCCGTGCCCTTGATGCTCTTGTACAGGTTCAGGCCCAGGACCATGGGGTCATGGTCGCTGGAGCGGAAGGGATCGGCGCTGTAGTAGCCGGCCGGGTTGAACTCGGTGTTGTAGTCGATGACGGTGGGCTCATCGGCATTGACATGCCAAGAGGTGGCACCGCTCACCTTGGGCACGATGGACGCGCTGCCGAAGCCATGGTCCAAGCGGCCGGCAAAGCCGTCGAAGACGTAGGAATAGTCCTCAGGGTCGATGCGGCCGACCAGGTCGACGATGGCGCCGCCCTGGGTCAGGATCTCGATCGGATCTTCCTTGGCATAGGCATTGAAGTCACCGAGCAGGATCACGTCCTGCGTACCGGCCGCCGCCTGGACCTGGCTGACAAAGACCTTGAGGCGCTGCGCCTGCTGCTGGCGGGTGGCGTTGTAGCAACCTTGCAGATCGCCTTGATCGGCGTCGGTGCCTGAGGCACCGCTGCAGCTCTTGGACTTCAGATGGTTGACCAGCACGGCAAAACGCTCGCCATTGGCGGCGCGGAAGCCTTGCGCCAGGGTCGGACGGTTGTTGACCGGGTCGGTGTCAGACAGCGGCGCGCCCACCGGGCTCAGCTTGGCCGGCTTGTAGATCATGGCCACACGGATGGCGTCGTCGCCGGTGTCGCCTGGCAAAGCCACCGAAGCGTAGGTGCCGGCGCCGAGCACGGCGTTCAGGCCGTCCACCAGGTTCTGCACCGCCACCTGGCCGTTGTTCTGCATCTCCATCAAGCCGACGACATCGGCATTGAGCGTGCTCAGCGAGGCGACGATCTTGGCCTTCTGGCGGGTGAACTCATTGAGGTTGTCGGCGCCGCGGCAGTTGGCGGCCGAGCTGGCGCCGCCCAGGCTGCAGCCCTGGCCGGTTTGGCCCGAGGCGGTCTGGCCGTTGGTGAAGGTGGTGAAGAAGTTCAGCACATTGGCGCTGGCGATGCGCACATTGCCGCCCACGACCGGCGCGGTCTGCGGGCGCGGGTTGCTGCGCTGGAACTGCGGCGTGCCCACCGGCTGCAGGCGGTACATGGAGGCACCGGTGGCATTGCTGGTGGCAGGGCCGAAGTCGATCACGCCAGTCAGCGACTCGAGAGTGTCACCGGCGCGCACCGTGTTGTCCTGGCCCATGAAGGGCACGGGGTTGGGGTTCTGCGCCAGGGTGTTGTCGTCGAGGATGATGGCGCGGGCCAGATTGGCCTGAGCCAGGGCGTTGGCATCCGGGCCGGGGCGCAGGATATTGGTCGGGTTCAGCAGGCGGCCGCCGGCAGCCAGGGTCAGCTGGCCATAGCGGCCCAGGAAGTAGTTCTGCTGCACGGTGATGGGGCCGAGCAAGGTCACCAACATGCCCTCGTAGGCCTCGAGCGCGCCATTGGGCAAGGTGGCCAGGTTGACGGCCGTGGGCTCGATCTGGTGGCCGCTGCTCAGCACCGTCAGGCCGCTGATGTTTTTCAGCTGGGTGATGGTGCCCTGGCCGGCAGTGAACTCGGTGACCACACCGCTGAGCTGCAGCTTCTGGCCCACGGCCACGGTGGGTGCGGTGCTGGTGAAGACGAAGATGCCGTCCGAGGTGGCGGGGTTGCCGTCGCCCAGCGGGTCTTGCAGGTAGAAGCCGGTGGGGCTCAGGTAGGTGACCACGCCGCCGGTGCTGACGGTCTGGTTCAGCAGCGGGCTGCTGGCGCCGCTGCCCTGGATGCTGTAGATCGGCGTGAGGCCGGCCACATTGACCTTGAAGCTGCAAACGGCCGTCTGCGCTTCGTTGTTGGCCCATTGCAGATTGAGGCTGTAGCTGCCGCCGCCGGCCGAGGCATCCACCTCGATCTCGGCCGTGGCCACGCCGCCATCGGCCTGGGCCGGGGTGAAGGCGCCCAGGGTGATGCCGGCGGGCCATGTGCCGGAGATGGCGCGGGCGTTGACGATGCTGTCGGCGTCGCTGGCCGTCACGTTGAAGCGGCTGGTCTGGCCGGCCGTGGCCGAGCTGTCGGGGCAGACCGGCACGATGGGCTGGTCAACCGGCACGCCGCCGCCGCAGACGTTCGCGGGCGTGGCCGAGTTGCGCAACAGCGGACTGCCGATGTCGAAGTCCTGGCTGTTGTTGTTGTCGTCCTTGCAGCCGGCGCTCTTGCGCAGGGCCGAGCTGGTGTTGGAGAGCACCGGCGTGGGCGCGGTCTCGAAACCATTGGCGCCGCCGTAACCGACCAGATCGATATAGCTGCTGGCAGCCGGATTGGCGCCGCTCAGGGCGGTGCTGTTGGCCACCAGGGCGATCTTGCCGGCGCTGGCGCTGAGGTTGAGCGTGCCGGTGCCGTCTTGCGTGCTGATGTCGGCGCCGAGGCTGCCGCCCGTGCCCTGGCGGATCAGCAGGTAGCGGCCTGGCTGCAGCACGGTGTTGCTCAGATTGCTCAGGGCCGAGACGTTCCAACTGCCGGTGCCGGTGGCGCTGGCGTACTGCAGCGAATAGCCGGCCAGATTGACCGGCTGGCTTCCGGCGTTGAAGAGCTCGACATAGTCATGCTTGAAGCTGGGGCTGCCGGTGGTGGCGCCGCCGCCACCGTAGACCTGGCTGATGACCAGACCATTGCTCGACGCCAAGGCCAAGGGGGCGGCGAACGCAGTGGCCAGCAGGCCGACGAGGGTGTTCAGTTTCATGAGGACTCCGACATGAAAAGAAGAAAAGGGAATGGAAGGACGTGGTGGTGAACGACACAGCAGCCCCGGCACCCAAGCCGAGCCGCAAACAAACGTTTGCCAGAGCATGTTTTGAGGATTTCAAGCCCAGCGCAATAGATGCTAGTGCGGATAGATGACAACTTGAGACACCCGAAACACGGGGGCCGCCGGGGCGCGCCAGCCAAGGAACAGGGCCGCGCCAGTCCGCTGACAAGGCCCGACTGGCGAGCCTCCTAGAATCCGCCCCAGCACCGACAGCCGAGCCCGCCCTGCCGGCCTGCCTGCCTGCTGAAACCACGGGCCCTTCCTTCTGATCGCCGCCCGACCTCGCCCCAACCCGTTTTCGACCCCATGACCCTGACCCAGATGCTCGCCGGCTTTGTGCGCCGGCATTGGCCGGCCTATGCCGGTTCGGCCCTGATGCTGGCCGGCATTGCCCTGCTGATCGTCTGGATCCCCCGCCAGGTGGGCCAGGTGGTGGACGGCCTGGTGGCCGGTCGCCTGCAAGGCGCAGCCCTGCTGCAGGAGCTGGCCCTGCTGGTGGGAGCGGGGGTCTGCATCTACCTGCTGCGCGTGGGCTGGCGCCTGGCCTTGTTTGCCGCCGCCTACCGCCTGGGCCAGCAGCTGCGCACCCGGCTCTATGCGCGGCTGAGCCTGCAAGGCCCGGCCTACTTCCAGGCCAAGCGCACCGGCGACCTGATGGCCCTGGCCACCAATGACATCGACGCCGTCGAGATGGCCGCCGGCGAAGCCTTGCTGGCCGCCTTTGACGGCAGCCTCACCCTGCTGCTGGTGCTCTTGATGATGACGGTGGGCGTGGACTGGCGCCTGGGCCTGGCCACCTTGATTCCTTTTCCCTTCATGGCCTTTGCCTTCTGGCGCATCTCCAACCATGTGCACCAGGCCTGGCAGAGCTCGCTGGCCCAGTTTTCGGGCCTGAACCAGCATGTGCAAGAAGGCCTGAGCAGTGTGCGCACCCTGCGCGCCCTGGGCCTGCTGCCGCGCAACACCCGCCAGTTCAGCGAGCTGGCCGCCGGCGCCGGGGAAGCCAGCTTCCAGGCCCAGCGCTGGGAAGCGGCGTTCGAACCCGCCGTGGGCATGACCCTGAGCGCGGCCATGGCCATCGCCCTGGGCCTGGGCGGCTGGCTGGTGGCGCGCCAGGAGCTGAGCATCGGCCAGCTGACCTCCTTCACCATGTACCTGGGCCAGCTGATCTGGCCCATGTTCGCCGCCGGCTGGGTGCTGTCCCTGCTGGAGCGCGGCCGCGCCGCCTGGGACCGCCTGGGCCCGGTGCTGGAAGCGCCGCTGAGCCTGCAGGACGAAGGCCAGGCCGAGCTGCCGCCAGCCGCGACCCTGCGCTTCGAGGGCGTCAGCTTCAGCTACCCCGAGGCTCAGAAGCCGGCCCTGCAGGACATCGCGCTGGAACTGCCGCCCGGCCAGACCCTGGGCCTGGTGGGACCGACCGGATCGGGCAAGTCCACCCTCTTGCGTCTGCTGCTGCGCCAGTTCGAGCCCAGCCAAGGGCAGATCACCTTCGGGGGCCAGGTCTTGCCTGCGCTGCGCCTGGCCGCGCTGCGGCGCGCCCTGGCCTGGGTGCCGCAAGAACCGTTTCTGTTCTCGGCCCGCATCGCCGAGAACATAGCCCTGGCCCGGCCCGAGGCCAGCGCCGCCGAGATCGAAGAAGCCGCCCGCCTGGCCGCCGTGCACGAGGACATCCTGCGCCTGCCGCAGGGCTACGCCACCGAGATCGGCGAGCGCGGTGTGACGCTCTCGGGCGGCCAACGCCAACGGGTGGCGATTGCCCGGGCGTTGCTCCATCTCGGTGTTCCAAGCGCCGGGCCAGCCCATTCAGGCGGCATGGGGGTGTTGCTCCTGGACGATGCGCTCTCGGCCGTGGACACCGGCACCGAAACACAGATCCTCGACCACCTGCGCACCCAGCGCCGCCAACGCCCCGAGCACAGCGCCATCATCGTCAGCCACCGCCTGAGCGCGGTCATGGAGGCCGATCAGATTCTGGTGCTGCGCGGCGGCCGCATCACCGAGCGCGGCAGCCATGCCGAGCTGCTCGCCCTGGGTGGCTGGTATGCCACCCAGTGGCGCTATCAACAACTGGAGGCCAGCCTTGACGCACTCTGACACCGCCGCGGCAGGCAGCGACAGCAAGAACGAAAACAACAGCAGCAACACCGCCGAAGCCCGCAAGCCCGACTCGCCCTGGGCGGCGGTCGGCTTGCTGATGGAAGCAGCCCAACCCGAGCGGCCCCAGCTCTGGCGCGGCCTGGCCTGGCTGATCACGGCCGCCGGGCTGGAAGCGCTGGGCCCCATCCTCGGCAAGCATTACATCGACGCCTATCTGCTACCCGGCCAATTCGACGTACAAGCCATGGCCAGCCTGCTCGCCGCCCTGCTGTTGACCGGCTGGGCCGCCAGCTGGATCCGCTTTGCCCAGCTCAGCCGCATGGCCGGGGTGGCGCGGCGCTCGGTGCAGCGCCTGCGCGAGCGGGTCTACAACCATGTGCTGGCCCTGCCCATGGCCTTCTTCGACCGCGCCATCACCGGCCAGCTGGTCAGCCGCGTCACCAACGACAGCGAGGCGGTCAACACCCTCTACCGCCAGGTGCTGTACGTGATGCTCGACTCCAGCATCGTCGTGCTCGGCTCGCTGATCGCCATGGCCTGGCTGGACTGGCGGCTGATGCTGATCGTGGCCATGCTGGTGCCAGCCATGCTGATCATCATCAGCATCTACCGCCGCCTCAGCGCGCCGGCCGTGGCGCGAGCGCGCGAGCTGCGCAGCGACATCAATGCGCAGATGGCCGAGAGCATGGCCGGCATGGCCATGCTGCAATCGGCCGGCGCTGCGCCGCGCTTCAGCGCCCGCTTCGAGGCCACCAATGCCCAGCACCGGGGCGCCCGCGTACGCGAGCTCAGCGCCAATGCCTGGCTGCTGCGCCCGGCCCTGGACCTGCTCAATGTGCTGCTGCTGGTGACCGTGATCTACGGCTTCGGCCAGCGCGATCTGAGCGGGCTGGAGGTGGGCTTGCTCTACGCCTTCCTGAGCTATATCGCCCGCGTGGTCGAGCCACTGAGCCAGATCACCTTGCAGTTCAGCCAGCTGCAGCAATCGATGATCGCCGCCGCGCGCGTGCGCAGCCTCTTGCAGGAAACCGCACCGGTCAGCAGCAGCCAGCAAGCCAGCCGGTGCATCGAAGCCGGCGAGATCCGCATCGAAAGCCTGGAGTTCAGCTACCAACCTGGCCGCCCGGTGCTGGAGCGCTTGAACCTGCACTTCGAACCCGGCAGCTTTGTCGGCATCGTCGGCCACACGGGCAGCGGCAAGTCCACCCTGCTCTCCCTGCTGCTGCGCTTTTACGCCCCCCAGCAAGGCCGCATCACGATCGACGGCCAGGCCCTGGACAGCGTGCCCGACGAGGCCTTCCGCAAGGCCGTGGGCCTGGTGCCGCAAGAGCCCTATCTGATGGCCGCCAGCGCGCGCGAGAACATCACCATGGGCCGCCCCGACATCAGCGAAGCCCAAATGCGCGAGGCCGCACGAGCGGCCCGCATCGACGACTTCCTGTCCGCCCTGCCCCAGGGTTATGACACCTTGCTCGGCGAAGGCGGAGCCCGCGTTTCCACCGGCCAGAAACAGCTGATCGCCATGGCCCGCGCCCTGGCCGGCGCACCCAAGATTTTGTTCCTCGACGAAGCCACCTCCAATATCGACAGCGCCACCGAACAAATCGTCGGAGAAGCCCTGACGGCGCTGCGCGGCCGCGTCACCGTCGTGGCGATTGCCCACCGCCTCTCCACCATCCGCGAAGCCGACCAGATCGTCGTCCTCAACCACGGCCACCTGGTCGAACGCGGCACGCACGGCGAGCTGATGGCGATCGAGGGCGGGCTGTATCAGAGGCTGGTGCAGTTGCAGGATTTGGGGGAGTGAGGCGGAAAGAAGTGAACAGGTGAACAGGTGAACGGGTGAATGCCGGCGAAATAACGCTGCGATTTGATGGCAACATAGCCACCTACGATCCAGCTGCCGACGCCCGACGAACCGAAAAGGTTGTTTGTAACAAGCGCGGCTTTTGTCGTGAAAATTAATGCTGGATGAAATGCAGACAATCAGCAGGAAAAATCAATTCCGACAAGCACTTACTTGGCCATGCGTGCAACCGGTTATTGCGACGGCAGCCGTGATAAGCGGCGTTTGCCTGCGATATACAACACGTTAGACATCTCAAATGCAGCATCCCCCAAGTTTCGACGACAACCGTCCTCCATTCGACCCGGAATTTGCTCGCGAACTGATTGGCAAGTACGTCTTGGTTGGCGTCACCATTGAAGATCGTCGTGGTGAAACACTGCGCCAGGAGCAATTCCATGGAACAGTGGTTTCGGCAAATGCAGACTCCGGAATCAATCTTGTCCTGCGCGGAACTCGTGAGGGAGAAAGCAAGTCTCTGCCGCCAGCCACGCACGTATTCAGAGCAATTCCTCCAGGGTCATACAACTTGCGAGGCACGGGTGAAACTGTGATCGATCCAGACTTCACGTCACAATGGGTGCTGGTTCAGCCAGATGCCTAACCATTCGTTCGAGCCGACACGCAACGGCTGGTCACTACAGGCCCCCATTTCATTCTGGGCCTTCCGTGCCCAGCCGTCGCTCGCTGCTCAACTTCGACGTTAGAGCGCATCAAATGCATTTCGTCCGCCTCGGTGACTTCCTGGCCGCTTCGATGATCACTGGCCCGAAGCACAACCTATTGCAAATTCGTGTGAGCGCTGGCGTACAGGGCGATCTGACTTGCGAGTGTTTGCCGCCTCAAGGGGAATGCCGCCACGAGCCGTTAGTGGAGGCGGACGTCATTGCTAGCGTCCTTGAAGGCTTAGCTGAAGCCAATTCGCGTCTGGGAACCGCCCATACCATCACACACATGCGGTACGTTCAGAACGACACTAAACCCGAGATCGTCTATGGCTACTTGGCGCTCAAAATCCTTGAGCATTTGCATTCGGGCGGTGTGTTCGCTGAGGGCAAAAATGCGCTCTAACCTGTCGCTCAACCGGACCCGCAACGGCATGCCTCCTACGGGCCTCATTTCATTCTGGCCCTGCGGCTTCCTGCCGTCGCGGGCCGGTTAGCTCGAACGTTAGGCCTTGCATGGAAAATCCATCGATCTCGTGGCGTCCGGAAAAACTGGTGTCAGATCAGGCGTTGGTCGACGCGATGCGTTCTTATGGCGCTGGTAAGGGAAACTTTCGTATTTATGAGAACGGTACTGTCCTTTTCATAAAATCCGAATTTGATACTGATGCAGATGCGCATCGCTGCTTGGAAGAACTGGCATTCAGTCCGGACTTCAAAGTTTTACCAATGAAGAATGGAAACTTCTTTGTAAGTCCGCACTCCATCGGCGCGGTGCTCATTCTTGCGGATGAAATTGGCCGGCAACTTGAGGCACTAAACATCCATAAGAATGGTGCGCTGTATCCCGAAGAACGCTTCTTTCTTGCAGACGAGAATTTGCCTATCGGCCTTGTGGGGCGAGCCAAACTTTGTCGCGACTCACTCGAAAGGAATCTTGTCTATCACCACGAGGCCGTTTCTCAGTAGATTAGCGTGAAACCAAAGCATTCTGTATTACAGCGGTGTTCGCGTGTGCTTCAAGGCCTAACCTGTCGCTCAACCGGACCCACAACGGCATGCCACCTACGGGCCTCATTTCATTCTGGCCCTTCGGCGTCCTGCCGTCGTGGGCCGGTTAGCTTCAACGTTAGGCCTCAGCCATGCATCACTACCTTGAGTTCATCCAAGAATGGGCAGGAATCGGCTTTGCGTTCCCGCTTCTATACGTGTTCGCTATCTTTGGCCCATTTGCACTGTTGTTCATCGGAAGCTCAAAGCGGGAAGTCCTCAAAAACCTCGGTATCTTCATCGCAGCGTGCACCTTTTTCGCTTACTTCTTCCTCTGCTTGGGAACCGGCATTTATTTCGGTAAGTTCCATGGCCTAGGCGGCTGGGGCATACCACTCGGGTTCTTAATTTTTTGCAGTAGTGTCTTCATCTATGTGTTCGTTGAAGCTCTGGCTAGAAAGATTCGCACAAATGTCCACTCATAGTGTTGCGGCGGCGAAAGCTCTTCACATCTGCCTACGTTGTGGTGCGGAAAATCCGAGGCCTAACCCCTCATTCAACGGGACGCCTGGCGGCGCCCGTTAATTCGAACGCTATGCAGCAGGCTAAGAATTCTTCGACGAGCCGTTCTGGGTTGCGCGTTCGCGGCAATCACGCGGCGCTACGGGCCGAGGTGTTCTCGCATTCGGGCTCGGCGCAATCAGCCCCCGCTTTCGGTCGTCGTGATCTTGCCGGGTCAAGCCAAACTGGCCGTCCGCTTTCTTCGGTTCGCCGCCTGCCGCATGGTGAGGAGGCAGCCTGTCGCCTCAGCCGCCTGCGGCGTGGGTACCGCTTCGGTATGCTCTCGGCCACTTCCACCGCAGTGCCTCCGAAGGTGGCTCTGCATAGCCGGTCGTTGCAGCGGACCGCCTGCGGCGTCCGCTGACCTGTACGTTAGGCCGCAGAAAATGGAGCTTGCGCTCGTTCTAGTAACAGTTCTCGGGTGCCTGGCCATTGCGCTGTACGCTACTTGGCTATTTGCGCATCGCCTTTGTCGCGACGAGAGCCCGTCCAAGTCTTTCGCGCAGTGGCTAAAGCATCTATTCGAGGCTGTATGGGGGTTGTGATGGTGATCCGGGAAGGAGTTTCAATCGTCTACTGCCGCAGAGCGGCGCATGCAATGCAGGTTACGCGGGGCGTTGCAGTTCAGCGGCCTAACCGGGCTACAAGGACTTCCCACCGTTTCAAGCTCCAATAGCAAGAC
>NZ_JAJIRR010000029.1:0-3392 GCF_025717595.1 Kinneretia sp. DJ1R-11 | reverse complement strand
GCTCTGCGCTCCTTCAGGCGCGGGAAGATGCCGAAGACGCGCTCGATGTCGGCCTCAATCCCGGCCTTGTCGCTGCGCAGGTAGGCGCCCATCTGCAGGTTCTCGGTGATGGTCATGCGGGTGAAGGTGCCCCGCCCTTCCGGCACCATCACCAGGCCTTGCTTGACCAGGTCCCAGGGGCCTTGGCCCTTGATGCTTTGGCCCAGGTACTTCACGTCGCCGTCGGCCACCGGCTGCAGACCGGTCACGGCCTTGAGCGTCGTGGTCTTGCCCGCTCCGTTGGCGCCGATCAGGCTGACCAGTTCGCCCTCGCGCACTTCAAAGTTCACACCCTTGACGGCCTGGATGCCACCGTAGGCCACCTTGAGTCCGCTCACTTCGAGCAATATGTTTGTCGCCATGTCTTCAATTCCTTGCATGCAAACACAGAAGCACGGAGGCACGGAGACCCACAAACAGGAATTGCATTTGCATTCCTCTGCGCCTCTGTGCCTCTGTGGTTGCCATTTGTTTTGATCAGTGGTTGGTGTGGCCCGCGCCCAGGTACGCTTCGATCACCTTCTCGTTGCGCTGCACGTCGTACGGCGTGCCCTCGGCGATTTGCTTGCCGTAGTCCAGCACCGTGACGCGGTCGCACAAGCCCATCACCAGCTTCACATCGTGTTCGATCAAGAGGATGGTGCGGCCGTCCTTGCGGATGCGGTCGATCAGCTCTCGGAGCACCACCTTCTCGGTGGCGTTCATGCCCGCGGCCGGCTCGTCCAGCGCGATCAGCTTGGGGTCGGTGGCCAGGGCGCGCGCGATCTCCAAGCGGCGCTGGTCTCCGTAGCTCAGCGTGCGGGCCTTGTACTCGGCGTACTTGCCGATGCCCACGTAATCGAGCAGTTCCTGGGCGCGCTTGGCAATCGCCGCTTCTTCGGCCTTGAAGCCGGGGGTGCGGAAGATGGCGCCGATCAGGCCCGAGCGCGAGCGCACATGCCGCCCCACCATCACGTTCTCCAGCGCCGTCATCTCGGCAAACAGCCGGATGTTCTGGAAGGTGCGCGCGATGCCGGTCTTGGCCACTTCGTGCACCGCGGTCGGTGCGTACGGCGCGCCGCCCAGCTCGAAGCTGCCGCCGTCCGGCGTGTAAAGCCCGGTGATGACGTTGAAGAAGGTGGTCTTGCCGGCGCCGTTGGGGCCGATCAGGCCGTAGACCTGGCCCTTGTTGATCTGGATGCCCACATCGGCCAGGGCTTGCAAGCCGCCGAAGCGCTTGGACACGCCGGCGACCTTGAGCACCACGTCTGCGTTGTTGCTGCTGCTGCTGTTGTTGTTGCTTGTCATGGCTTGTTTTCCTTTGCAGACCCGGTGTTCACTTCTGCGGCACCGGCGCGGCGCGGCCGTGCTCGGGCGCCGGCCACAGGCCGCGCGGACGCACCAGCATGATGCTGATCATGGCCAGGGCCACCAGCAACTGGCGCAGGATGGATGCGTCCAGGCGTCCACCGGTCATCTCCTGCAGCGGGCCGGCCGCGTAGCGCAGCACCTCGGGCAGGGCCGACAGCAGCAGCGCACCCAGGATGACGCCGGGGATGTGGCCGATGCCGCCCAGCACCACCATGGCCACGATCATCACGCTCTCCTGCAAGCTGAAGGACTCGGGGCTCACAAAGCCCTGGAAGGCGCCGAACATGGAGCCCGACACACCGCCGAAGGTGGCGCCCATGCCGAAGGCCAGCAGTTTGAGGTTGCGGGTGTTGATGCCCATGGCCTTGGCGGCGATCTCGTCTTCACGGATGGCCATCCAGGCACGGCCGATGCGGCTGTTCTCCAGGCGGTAGCAGATCAGCACGCTGAACACCACCAGCACCAGGAACAGGTAGTAGTACAGCGTCACCGAGGGGATGGCGAAGCCGAACAGCTCGGTGCCCTTGCCCAGGTCCAGGCCGAAGAAGTGCATGGAGTCGATCTGGCCGATACCGCGCGGGCCGTTGGTGATGTTGGCCGGGTGTTCCAGATTGTTCAGGAACACGCGGATGATTTCACCGAAGCCCAGGGTCACGATGGCCAGGTAGTCGCCCCGCAGCTTCAGCGTGGGCGCACCCAGCATGACGCCGAAGAAAGCCGCCAGCCCGGCCGCCAGCGGGATCACGATCCACAGCGGCGAGTGCAGGCCATTGGGGAAGGCCATGCGGAAGGCCTCGAAGTTCTCGCTCAGGTGCGGGCTCGAGAGCAGCGCGAACATATAGGCGCCGACCGCGTAGAACGCGACATAGCCCAGGTCCAACAGGCCGGCGTAGCCCACCACGATGTTCAGGCCCAGGGCCAGCATCACGTAGAGCAGGGCCAAGTCGATGATGCGCACCGGCCCGTTGCCGAACTGCTGCGCGATCAGCGGCACCACCAGCAGGCCCAGGGCCGCCAGCAGGAAGACGAAGAGTTTGTTCTTTTGCATGATGTGGAGTCTCCTTGACGCTCAGGCCTGCTCAGGCCCGGTCCGCGACACGCTCACCCAGCAAGCCCGAGGGCCGCAAGGTCAGCACCAGGATCAGCGCCACGAAGGCGAAGATGTCGGCGTAGTGGCTGCCCAGCACGCCACCGGTCAGGTCACCCAGATAGCCCGCACCGATCGCCTCGATCAGGCCCAGCAGCACGCCGCCCACCATGGCCCCGGCCAGGTTGCCGATGCCGCCCAGCACCGCCGCCGTGAAGGCCTTCAGCCCCGGCATGAAGCCCATGGTGTGCTGCACCGTGCCGTAGTTGGCCGCCCACATCAGGCCGGCCACCGCGGCCAGCGCGGCACCGATCACAAAGGTCGTCGAGATGATGAAGTCGGGCTTCACGCCCATCAGGCCGGCCACCTTGGGGTTCTCGGCCGTGGCCCGCATCGCGCGGCCCAGTTTCGTGTGATTCACCAGCCACATCAGCGCGGCCAAGATCATCACCGTCGCACCCAGGATCACGCACTGCGTGATCGTGATCACCGGGCCGCCCAGATCGATGGGTGTGGTCGGCAGCAGCAGCGGGAAGGGCTTGGGGTTGGGCTTCCAGATGATCATGGCCAGGGTCTGCAGCAGCAGCGACATGCCCATGGCCGTGATCAGCGGCGCCAGGCGCGGCGCATTGCGCAGCGGCCGGTAAGCAATCTTCTCGACCAGGAAGTTCAGCGTCGTGCACACCAGCACCGCGCAGGCCAGGCCGATCAGCATCAGCCCCCAACCCGGCAGCCCCGAGTCGCCCAGCGCGCTGATCACCGTCCAGCTCACCAGCGCCCCCACCATCAAAATCTCACCGTGCGCAAAATTGATCAGGTTGATGATGCCGTACACCATCGTGTACCCCAGCGCCACCAGCGCATACATGCTCCCGAGCACCAGCCCGTTGATGATTTGCTGGAAAAAAGTTTCCAT
>NZ_JAJIRR010000028.1:0-4329 GCF_025717595.1 Kinneretia sp. DJ1R-11 | reverse complement strand
TCGAGAGGACGTCACCCGGCAAGCCGGGCGCCGCCTCTCATCTCAAACGTTAGCTGTCATGCAACTTTCAATCACGTACGAGTTGGTCGGGTCCGGCTGGTCAAAGTGCACCATCGAAGACGGAGAAAAATCGTGCAGCATCTCGGCCTCGTATCTTTCCGATGCATTGGGAAACCTGGTTGTCGGCGCATTTAGTGCGCTCTCTGGATTTGCGTCCATTTCGTTCGGGTTCGACGAAGAACCTGGCGAATACAGGTGGGTCATCGAACAGACTGAACCCAATCAGATTCAACTTCAAATTTTGGAGTTCGAGGATCTTTGGGGATGCAAGCCGAATGCAGACGGCAAGGTCCTACTTTCGACCACTTGTCGCCCACTTGTATTTGCCGCTGCTGTGCAACGGGCTGCCGCTTCGGTTCTCGCTGAGCACGGCGCAGAGGGCTACTTAGGAAAGTGGATTGAACACCCATTTCCAACCCGTCAGCTGTCGCTACTCTCTGAACTTGTTGCGGCGAGAGAATGACAGCTAACCATTCATTCGAGCCGACGCCATATGGCGCGGCTCAATTCAGACGTTAGAGCGCATGGCACTTCAAGCTTCGTCTCTCACCGCTGCGTGGATTCGCGCCGTGTTTCTCGTGCTGTTTTCCATACCCTTCATATCGTTTTCTGCGTTCCTGACTGAGAGGACGTTTGGCGAAATAGAAGGCGCGAACGAAACCGTCAATTGGCCCTCAGTTCCTGGCCATATTGCATTCTCAGACTACATATCCCCAGATGGCGGGGGGAAGAGCCGTGCGCAAGTGCGATACACATTTGTCGCGGGTGGAGTTACTTATCAAGGGCAACGAGTTCAATACGGCTCCTCCTGGAGTCATTCGAGCATTCTTCGCGATTTTCCGGTCGGGCCAACGCGGGTTTACTACTCTCCGGACCAACCAACCCTATCAGTGCTGCGCCCGGGCCTCGCTTCAGGGACGATTCTCAGCCTCGCAGTGTCACTGGTCTTTGGCGTGGTTCCGATGGGATATCTCCTTTGCAAAGCAGTTGGGCAGGTTCGAAATGCGCTCTAACCTTTCTCTCAACCGGACCCACTACGGCACGCCACCTACGGGCCTCATTCCATTCTGGCCCTTCGGCGTCCTGCCGTCGCGGGCCGGTTAGCTCGAACGTTGAACAGCATGGGCACAGAGCGCGAACCTGAAGGCCACCCGATTGTCGTGATGGGCGCGGGCGGGTTTATCGGAGGGATTCTTGCTGGTGGGACCAACGCAGGCTTCTGGGGCTTCGCAATCCTCAGTCTGGTAGGTGCCTACGCTCTACTTGCCGCGTTTGGTCACATTGAGAAGAGTCGCCGTGATATGGCGATCGGGACCATTCTTGGATTTTCCACAACGATTCCGCTCCCCTGCGGCTTTGTTGGCATGATCATCGGCAAAGCGTTGTGGGGAGCGCACTAGTGGCGCTGCTGTCCAACCGGTCGCTGCAGCGGACGGCTTCGCCGTCCGCTGAGCTTTCACGTTGGGCCGCAAGTGCATAGCGAGATGGAACTAGACGAACAACTAGATCGCGTTACGGACCAAGCGTCTTTCCTGGCCTTTGCTCGGGCGCTTGCGAGAGACCGTGCTGCTGCGGTTCAGGCGGAGATCGAATCACCCGCATCGCCCTATGGACCCGATGCTGGCGGCTGGGAGAATGTATCCATTGAGTCCTTTCTGGAGTCAGCAGTTGCATGGGCCGAAGACAGCAACTTCGGTTTGCACCAGGGTCTAGCGACTTCTAGCCCATGGAAACAATTCGCACTTTTCCTTTACTCAGGGAAGATCTATGAGTGAGTTGCGGCCCAACCTGTCATTCGAGCGGACCGCCTTCGGCGTCCGCTCACTTTCACGTTAGCCATCAGATGCAAATGCCTCCTTTCGCGACCGAGTGGCGTGCCAGCTTTGGCGACGCATTGCCTGCGGGCTTCCTATGTCGAGAGACATTGGCAGATCGGTGGCTGCGTATTCATAGCCTTTCAGAGTCGAAGCGGTATGCGGAGACGGAGGTTGAGCGAGCTGAGCTACTCGATCGCCAGAATGCCGCCGCAAGCTACGTCCTAGGAGACGATGCCGATTGCCATTTGCTCATCACTCGCTTCGGCGAGAACCGAGCGTGGTCATTTGAGGAATTGCCGCTGAATGGCAGAACACCGGTGCATTTTTTGTCTGCCGGAGATGAGGACGACGAATTCCAGTTCTTCGATCTGCCAGTTAGATGGCAGAAGGGCGCCTTCAACGAGCTTTTCCTTGCTGTCGCGGACGATAGAACTGGACCAGTACTGTTCGCTGATGTTCAACGACGCCGCATTTACGCTCCCTACGATGGAGGTGCCGACCTGTTTTTCCCCAGCCCGGAAGCGGCACAGTTGGCTCGAGAGCACTTTCAGGATTGGCTGTCGGCCACGGAGGATGGGCTGTGAAGCTGACGGCTAACTGGTCGCTCGAGTGGACCTACGCCAGCTGGCCGCGCAACGCTGCCTGTGTATCTTCAGCTCCGCGCGGCCAGCTGGCTCCGGCCCCTCAGCTTCAACGTTAGGCCGCACACTCATGCAGATTCGTCCTGCCACCGCTGAAGATTGCGAGGCGCTCCTTCACATCCGCAATCACTACGTCACTTCTTCTTTCGCCGTCTTCGACGAGGAGCCGCTGGTTGCGGAGACTGTGGCCCGCTGGATCGCATCCTTCTCTGTGTCTGGCCCCTATCGCCTTCTTGTGGCTACTGATGGAGGCCGAGTTCACGGCTTTGCCAGTAGCCAGCGCTACCGAGATCACCCAGCGTTCCGCCAAACGGTAGAGACCAGCATTTACACCGCGCCGGGAGAGTCTGGTCTAGGTGTTGGTACCGCGTTGTACGCATCGCTATTTCCCACGCTCGCCGCGGAGAACTTGCACTGCGCCGTCGTTGGCATCGCACTGCCTAACGAAGCGTCAGTGAAACTGCACAAAAAGTTCGGCTTCACCGAAGTGGGAGTTTTCACTGAGTACGCGGTGAAGCGTGGTCAGTACATAAGTTCCGTCTGGCTTCAGCGCCAGCTTGTGCCTAGTGCGGCCTAACCCCTCGCTCGAGTGGACCTCCGCCAGCTGGCCGCGCTACGCTGCCTGTATATTTTCAGCTCCGCGCGGCCAGCTGGCTGCGGCCCCTCAGCTTCAACGTTAGGCCCCCGAGGAGGCATGGTGGTAGTTGTGCAAATTGACGGAGCGCTTTTCGGCACGCTGGAAGAGTTCTTCGCCCATTTTGGGGAGCAGGCGGGTAGCACCCCGTGGGGCACGAACCTCGACGCCTTCAACGACGTATTGCGCGGCGGATTCGGAACCCCGGACGGTGGCTTCGTACTCCGCTGGAAGAACCACGCAGTGTCTCAGGAACGGTTGGGGTATGAGGAAACGGCCCGAGTTCTCGAGCGTCGACTGGCTTCCTGTCACCTTTCAAACAGGCCGCAAGTTGAGCAAGAGCTAGCTTCGGCCCGAGATCGCGAAGGCACCACCGTGTTTGACTGGTTGCTTGAGATCATTCGCGAACATGGGCCTGGTGGTCGCGAAGCCGAGGATCTGGTCATGCTGGAGCTGGCATGAGCGCGTGGCCTAACCCTTCCATCGAGGGGACATGCAACATCAGGCTTCACCTGCTGTCGCATGCCCCTCATGTCAAACGTTATAGGTCATCGAACCCATGCCTCGTCGACGTGAGCTGACCGTAGTTGCTAACGCCATCGCCGGCTCTTTCTCGAGCAGGAACAACGACGTCAACGGATACTGGGCGATGGGTCAGCTCTATCGACGAGCAATCGAGGTTGGATCGCTTCAAGTATCAATTCACCTGATGCCACACGACGACAAGCAAATCGACGAACCCGTAGCGTCGGTCGTCAGATCGTATCGGGAGTTCCTAAGACTACTTTTGGTCAAGTTGCAACTGCCTGACTGCTGGGTTTCATCGGCTGCGGTAGATGTTCAGTTCGAGTCCGCTACTGCCATGCCAGAGTTCCTTGGTAAACATGCCGGGTGTCGTCCATTTCACTGTCAGGCTGTGCTTGTCGATGATCGTGCTCGGAAGTACCAAGCTTCGTCCACTGGATGGTGCTGGCCCCACAATCCGGCTCGCGAAACTAAGAGTATTCGCGCATGCTGACCTATAACCTGACATTCGAGCGGACCGCCTTCGGCGTCCGCTCACTTTCACGTTAGACATTGAATCCATGGACATTCGAGAGCACAAGCTGGCGTGGCGTTGGACCGACAAAAAATACGCGTTGATTCCAGATGATGTACTTGCGCTCCTGCGTCCGAT
>NZ_JAJIRR010000027.1:0-5314 GCF_025717595.1 Kinneretia sp. DJ1R-11 | reverse complement strand
GGGTCGCAGCTGCCGCCTCCGCCACCGGGTGGGAAGAGCTGGGCCTGGGCGGCTGGGGCCAGCAGGCCGAGCAGGCTGCTCAGGGCGCTGGCGAGCAGCAGGCGGGGGAGTGCGTTTGTAAGTTTCATCGGCAGTTCATGAGGGGGCGGGCCGGCGGGGGTAGCGCCGGGCTCTGCCCGCGCGCGCGCTGCAGTGTCTTTGTGTTGATGTCGGTTCGTGTTTCTGTTTGTGCGCCAAACAGCTCATGCCAAGGTGGCCGGCAGCGTGCATTCCCGAATACGCGCGGGTGGGCGGCGAGGCCGTCGGCCCGTGTTCATGGGCCCTGTGTGACAGCCTGGGTGGCGACTCAGATCCCGGCGCCGGATCTCGCGGGCGCGGGTACCGGTGGATTGGAAGTTACCAAGCGCAACATATTGAGTGCCGATGCGGTGTTGGCTGCGTACAGCACTGCACGCTGGGCTCTGGTACGCCTCCTATGCGACGCCTTGGCACCGTCGCATTCAGAGGTTTTTGTCGTGATCGAAACCCCGGCCGCGCGAATTGATCAGCACGGCCACGGCTGGGATCTCGGCGTGCGGCGCGTAGTTCGACCGTTCCAGCGAGAGATCACGGAGCTGACCTTACACATCGACGGACTCGATGAGTTCGGCCCGTGCGGGGCTGGCCTTGAGGCAGACGGCTTGGACCTGCTCACCGGAAAGGCCGACCAACATGCCGATGAGCCGTGGGAGCTCCAGGTGGATGGTGATTGCGGCTTTCACTGGGGCCTCACCATGTCTTGCCAGATGTCGAGCGAACGCAGCATGGCTGCGTCTTGGACGTCTTTTACAGATCGGGGAACTCACTGCGCAGCCGCCGCACAACACCGTCCAATACCGCATCGCTGTAAACCGGTGTCGGTGCCGGCAGACGCCCCAGCGGCGTGGCCGTCAGCGGATGCGCCAAGAGCTCGGCCGCCGGATTGGGCAAGCCGGCCAACTCGCGCAGCTTCAGCACGAGCAGCACTTCGTAGGGGAAATACCAGTCCTCGTCGAATGAGAAATCTGAGGCCGGACCATTGCGCTTGGGCCTAACGCTCTGATGCGTGTGGCGGTCCAGCGCCGCCAGCAGTGCATCCGTCAGCCGCAAGGGGTCTGGCGTTTGCCAATGCTCAAGAAGGAACTCGTAGATCGGCTCATCATGGGCAAAGGGCGGATCCACCGGCATCGCTAGTCCGAAATGCGAGGCCAGCAGGCGAAGCACAAAGAACTGGGCACGCGGGTGTGAGGTCTCATCGGCATCGAAATAGGCGTCGTGGGACAGCGCAGAGAGTATCCCGCGCGTCAATGCCAAAGTCTCCTGATCCCAGCCCAGCAAGTACACCCGAGCCAGACTGGAAACCGCCGAGCGCAGTCGAAGCATCCCCAAGTATTGCGGCCGGCCGCCGTTACGGTAGTCTTGCAGCATGAATTGGTCGAAGCGGTGTTCCGCACGCCCCCCCCAGTATTCGTAGGCGGTGGCGCGTATCCAGGTCGCCTCATACCCAGGCTCACCCTTGAGGCAAGACTGGATGGCTGACCAACGCAGTGCGACGCCGACGCGTGCTAGGTCGTCTTTGGCATTGGCCAGCGTGTAAGTCCACATGCCCTCTCCGTCAGGGGAAGGGTAGGGAAAACCGCCTTCAGCCGCGTATCTTTTGAGGAAACCCAAATCTTCCGTTTCCCAGTTCTGTAGACCCAGGACGTAGTTCGCGAGAAATTTTCGGATCGAAGGAAACTTACCGGCTGGGCCGGATCCTTGGAAGCTTGCTGCAGTCATGGTGTTTCTATACCCAGTCGAACAGTTCCAAAATCGGCGTGCCGGTCTTGTTGGGTGGCGGAATGGTGACTTGCATGACTTTGTTGTCCAACTTGTATCCTTGATCGAGCAGTGCCTGGATCTGCTTTGCATAGCGCTGATCGGCAGGCGAAACAGCCTTGCCAGCAATGGTCCCGAACCGCTGCGCCTCGAAGATCCAGTCACGGAACCTTGTTGTCCCATTCCCCGCAGGCCAACCAGGCGCACCAGTCTGGCTGGACTTGACCTCGATATGTTCAATGGTTCTGGTTTGTGGATTGATTCGAATGAGGTCCGGACCATTGCCCGATCTATTTTGAATGCCTTTGTACTTTGCCCCCGTCATCGCTTCGAGTACCTGGGCCGCAATTTGCTCGCCGAGCTTACCGTCATTGTTCGTCCTGACGTTGCTCAGGCGTGGACCAAATAGCTGCTTTCCCTTGAGTGAGTTGAGCGCGGCCGGCGGCGGAGCAGGCGGTGGATTGCTGGCCCGAGGCGGCGTGGGCACGGTGCCTGCGGGCCGTTTGTTCAGCAGGTCGCGGATGATCTTGGCGAGCTTGGGGGCACCGGCTGCTGCGGCACCGGCGCCGATATTGGCTGTGGCGCTGCCCAGGCCCCTGGCGAGGATGTCGGCGGCCGCATCAAGATCACCGAGGCACTTGGCGTTGTAGACCTTGAGCGAGGTCGATACAAAGGTCTCCAGGGTCTCGACGATGGCGGAGCCGAGCAGGAAGTAGCCCACACCGACGACCAGCAGATCGGCAGCCCAGCCCACCGGTGTAGCTTGGGCGACGGCCCAGACGGCAAAGATGCCGGCGGTCGTGGCCAGAGAGGTGGGGCTCACCATCTCAAGCAGCGCATTGCCCACCTCGCCGGGATACTTCGCTGCGGCTTTCTCGAAGACGTACTTCAGCTTGTCGGCGAAGTCAGCGGTCGGCACGTCTTCGTCGCGGGTGATGGGCGCCAAGCCCAGTGGATCCTGCATCGAATGCGGGCGGTTCAACGCGAAGGCATACAGGTCCGGCCCGACGGCCAGGCCCATGGGGTCCGGCGTGAGGTAGCGGCCGGCTTGCGCGTCGTAGTAGCGATGGGTGTTGTAGTGCAGCCCGGTCTCGGGGTCCTGGTATTGGTTGGAGCCGCGCAGATTGAAGGCAACGCTGCCCAGCGACCGGCCTTGCGCCGGGGTGGCCTCAAGGTAGTCGGCCACTTGCGCTTGCCAGACCACCTGGCGCGAGGCGTCGGTCAGCGCGAGCGGGGCATTGCGGTGGTCGGTGTGCACATGCAAGACCTGACCCTGGGCCAGCATGGCCACGGGCTTGTCGTTGATCCACACGTACTGTTGCTGCACGGCGCCTTCGGCATCGGCCTCGGCCACCAGCTGGCTGCCGTCGTAGAAGAAATAGGTCGTCGTGCTGCCCTGTCCGCCGGCCTGGGGCACGACCTTGGCGATGCGCTGGCCGAAGAGGTTGTAGCGGTAGCGGGCCACCGGCTGCATGGCAGCGCTGGTGTCACGCTGCACCTCGGTCAGGCGGTTCAGCGCGTCGTAGCTGAAGCGCAGCCCACCGCGCGTGAGCTGGCGACCGAGGTCGTCGAACAACTCGTTGGGCAACACCACGCCTTCGTGCGCGCTGCCGTCGGCTGGGAGTTGCGCGGCGCTGACCGGGCCGCGCCAGCGGTCCGTCTGGGCATGCAGCCGAGCCTGCCACAGCGGCGAGCCGGCAGCGACTTGGCCCAGCCCCAAGCTGCGCTGCGTCCTGACCTGCGCAGGCTCGTCATCTCCAGGGGTCGCCGAGGCGTAGCCCAGCTGCGTCTGGCCCACTTCGGCGGTTCCGGCGGCAACCACACGTCCTTGTGCGTCCAAGCTGCGTTCGTTGCTCAGGCCGTTGCCGAGCATGAAGCGGCGCTGCGTGTAGCTGTCGGTCTCGTCATTGAGGCCGTACACCAGCGGCCGCTCGAGGCGCGTGCCCAGCCATGCGGACTCCAGCAGGCCCGCACGCGGATGCTGGCTGCCTCGGTAGCGGTAGCTCAGCATCTGGCCGCCGGGCAAGGTCTTGCCCGTCATCTGACCCGCGGCGTTGTAGGCGTAGCGGATCTTCCAGCGATGTTGGTCGATGCGCTGCTCATGCTCGACGAGGCGGCCACCGCTGTCGTAGGCAAAGCGCTCTTCACCGGCCAGGTAGCGAATGCGTTGAGGCTTGTTGCCTGGGCCCCAGATGATCTGTGCGTCTTCGTCGACGTTGCCGTGCACGTCGCTCACCTTCACCGCCACCACCCGTCCAGCCGGGTCCCGGCGGTACTCGGCGCGATGGAGGCCCACGTTCACGCGGGCCAGCAGGCGACCTGCGGCGTCGTACTCGAACACCGCCACCCCCGTGGTCGGGCTCTCCACGCGACGGAGCTGATGGAAGTCATCGCGGTAGTAGCCGGTGAAGGCGCCGTTGGCATCGGCCACTTGGGCATAGGCTTGTGGGCGCGGCGCGGCCGTATCGGACAGTGCGTCTTGCGCCGCGTGCATGGCCGCCAGCAAGTTGGGTCGAGCCACATTGGCACTGTCTTCCGATCGGCTGACGATCTGGCGCATGGCCTCCATCACCGCATCGCGGCCCGAGCCGCTTGCAGAGGCCAGTTCGTCCTGCGCGGCGAAGTCGCGCTGCTGCGAAACGCTGCCCTTGGAATTGAGCAGCCGAGCACGGGTCAGTCGCCCTTCCAGGTCGCGTGTGAGCTCGATGCGATTGTTCTGGCCATCGAACAGCGCTGTCAGCTGGCCGCTCAAATCGAAGGCGGCGCGCGTGCGGGCGCCCGTGGCCTCCAGCACGCCGACGGTCTGGCCTTGGGCGTCATGCTCGAAGCGCCGCTTCACGCCGGCCCGCGTGATGCTGGCTATGGCGCCACCAGGCGTGTACTCGAATTCGCTGACCACGCCGTCCATGCCGATCAGCTTCTGTGTCAGGCCTTCAGCGCTGTACTCGGCACGGGTCATCAGACCCGCTGGGTGGAGCAGCTTGACGGGCCGGTCGGCGCGGGCGTCCAAGAGCACCTGGGTCACGTCCGAGTCTTCGGGCGTTCCTTTGGGGCCGTTGGGAAGCGGCCCGTCGATGGCAGCCAGCACGCTGCGGCCATTGATCGTGCTGTAGCGGTACTCGGTCGTGCGCGTGATGGCCACGCCCTGCGGTGCTTCGTCGCCCTTGTCGCCGACCGGGCTCCAGCCCGCTTCGCTCACGCGCACGACCTGCCCCAGGTCGTTGTAGCTCAGTCGGGTGCTGTGCTCCTTGCCGGCCATGACGCTGGGCCGGGCGATCAGCGTGGGCTGCAGGCCCAGGGCGATGGAGCCGTCCTTGAAGCGCCGGTCGGTGTACTCGTAGCGCTTGAGCAGCTGCGGTGCACCCGCTGGCTGGCCATGTTGGTAGCTCTGCTGGCTGAGTTGGAGCAGCCGGCCCCAGGCGTCGTAGCGGCGTAGTTCGGCCTGCAGGGGCTGGCCCTGCGCGTCCAGCTGGGTGCT
>NZ_JAJIRR010000026.1:0-5814 GCF_025717595.1 Kinneretia sp. DJ1R-11 | reverse complement strand
TTGCTTAAATATTAGCCTGACGATGACCTACTTTCACACGGGAACCCGCACTATCATCGGCGCTGAGGCATTTCACTGTCCTGTTCGGGATGGGAAGGAGTGGGACCGCCTCGCTATGGTCATCAGGCTTAACTGGTTGGCCGGCTGAAGTATCTTTAAAGACACTCAACAGGCCCAATTTGTAGAGCTGCGCAGTATACCCGAGTATCTCGGGTATTGCACTTCGAATCAGCTTTGATTTTGATTGCGTTCACACGTTCAATTGAATGAACTGACTTCTGAAGAACAGCATAACTTGCATTGACTACTCAATAGTCCTTGTCCGGTTCAGTGATCGACTCGCGTCGCTCACGAACTGTCAAAGTTATAGGGTCAAGCCTCACGGGCAATTAGTACTGGTTAGCTTAACGCATTACTGCGCTTCCACACCCAGCCTATCAACGTCCTGGTCTCGAACGACCCTTCAGGGGGCTCTAGGCCCCGGCAAGACTCATCTTGAGACGAGTTTCCCGCTTAGATGCTTTCAGCGGTTATCTCTTCCGCACTTAGCTACTCGGCGATGCCACTGGCGTGACAACCGATACACCAGAGGTGCGTCCACTCCGGTCCTCTCGTACTAGGAGCAGGCTCTCTCAATCTTGCAGCGCCCACGGAAGATAGGGACCAAACTGTCTCACGACGTTTTAAACCCAGCTCACGTACCTCTTTAAATGGCGAACAGCCATACCCTTGGGACCGGCTACAGCCCCAGGATGAGATGAGCCGACATCGAGGTGCCAAACACCGCCGTCGATATGAACTCTTGGGCGGTATCAGCCTGTTATCCCCAGAGTACCTTTTATCCGTTGAGCGATGGCCCTTCCATACAGAACCACCGGATCACTTTGTCCTACTTTCGTACCTGCTCGACTTGTCAGTCTCGCAGTCAAGCACGCTTATGCCAATGCACTATCAACACGATTTCCGACCGTATTTAGCGTACCTTCGAACTCCTCCGTTACACTTTGGGAGGAGACCGCCCCAGTCAAACTGCCCACCATACACTGTCCCCAATCCCGATAAGGGACCAAGGTTAGAACCTCAAACACACCAGGGTGGTATTTCAACGTTGGCTCCATGAGAACTAGCGTCCTCACTTCAAAGCCTCCCACCTATCCTACACAGATCTGTTCAAAGTCCAATGTAAAGCTACAGTAAAGGTTCATGGGGTCTTTCCGTCTTTCCGCGGGGAGATTGCATCATCACAAACATTTCAACTTCGCTGAGTCTCTGGAGGAGACAGTGTGGCCATCATTACTCCATTCGTGCAGGTCGGAACTTACCCGACAAGGAATTTCGCTACCTTAGGACCGTTATAGTTACGGCCGCCGTTTACTGGGACTTCAGTCAAGAGCTTGCACCCCATCATTTAATCTTCCAGCACCGGGCAGGAGTCACACCCTATACGTCGACTTTCGTCTTTGCAGAGTGCTGTGTTTTTAATAAACAGTTGCAGCCACCGATTCTCTGCGGCCCCATTCTGCTCACCAAGTCAATGGATCACATACTAGAGGCACACCTTCTTCCGAAGTTACGGTGTCAATTTGCCGAGTTCCTTCTCCAGAGTTCTCTCAAGCGCCTTAGAATACTCATCTCGCGCACCAGTGTCGGTTTGCGGTACGGTCGTCAATAGCTGAAGCTTAGTGGCTTTTCCTGGAAGCAGGGTATCACTCACTTCGTCTGCAAGCAGACTCGTTATCACGCCTCATCTAATTCCCCCGGATTTGCCTAAGGGATACGACTACACGCTTGAACCAACTATTCCAACAGTTGGCTGAGCTAACCTTCTCCGTCCCCACATCGCACTATTGATCGGTACAGGAATATTTACCTGTTTCCCATCAGCTACGCATCTCTGCCTCGCCTTAGGGGCCGACTCACCCTACGCCGATGAACGTTGCGTAGGAAACCTTGCGCTTTCGGCGAGGGGGCTTTTCACCCCCTTTAACGCTACTCATGTCAGCATTCGCACTTCTGATACCTCCAGCAGGCTTCACAACCCACCTTCACAGGCTTACAGAACGCTCTCCTACCACGTGCAATAAATTGCACATCCGCAGCTTCGGTAACTGGCTTAGCCCCGTTACATCTTCCGCGCAGGACGACTCGATCAGTGAGCTATTACGCTTTCTTTAAATGATGGCTGCTTCTAAGCCAACATCCTGACTGTTTTAGCCTTCCCACTTCGTTTCCCACTTAGCCAATTTTGGGGACCTTAGCTGGCGGTCTGGGTTGTTTCCCTCTTGAGTCCGGACGTTAGCACCCGGTGCTCTGTCTCCCAAGCTGTACTCATCGGTATTCGGAGTTTGCAATGGTTTGGTAAGTCGCCATGACCCCCTAGCCATAACAGTGCTCTACCCCCGATGGTAATACTTGAGGCACTACCTAAATAGTTTTCGGAGAGAACCAGCTATTTCCAAGTTTGTTTAGCCTTTCACCCCTATCCACAGCTCATCCGCTAATTTTGCAACATTAGTCGGTTCGGACCTCCAGCACCTGTTACGGTACCTTCATCCTGGCCATGGATAGATCACTTGGTTTCGGGTCTACACCCAGCGACTAATTCGCCCTATTCGGACTCGATTTCTCTACGGCTTCCCTATTCGGTTAACCTCGCCACTGAATGTAAGTCGCTGACCCATTATACAAAAGGTACGCAGTCACCCTTGCGGGCTCCTACTTTTTGTATGCATACGGTTTCAGGATCTATTTCACTCCCCTCCCGGGGTTCTTTTCGCCTTTCCCTCACGGTACTAGTTCACTATCGGTCGATTACGAGTATTTAGCCTTGGAGGATGGTCCCCCCATATTCAGACAGGATTTCTCGTGTCCCGCCCTACTTGTCTTACGCTTAGTTCCACACCGCAGCATTTCTCATACGGGGCTATCACCCGCTATGGCCGGACTTTCCATTCCGTTCTGATATACACGATGCTAAAACGTAAAGGCTACTCCAATTTCGCTCGCCGCTACTTTCGGAATCTCGGTTGATGTCTTTTCCTCGAGCTACTGAGATGTTTCAGTTCACCCGGTTCGCCACAATGACCTATGTATTCAGTCAGAGTTACCCCTCGCGGGGTGGGTTTCCCCATTCAGAAATCTCCGGATCAAAGCTAATTTGCCAGCTCCCCGAAGCTTATCGCAGGCTATCACGTCTTTCGTCGCCTGTAATCGCCTAGGCATCCACCATATGCACTTAGTCACTTGACCCTATAACTTTGACAGCGCTGACAGCACTGTCGGTCAAGAACTCGTACAGACCCCATTCATGAGTCCATACGTTTATTGAGTATTTACGCGTTACGCCGTTCTTCATACCCTAAACAATTTCTTGCTCAGTTGAAGTCTTGTGTTTGACGCAATCAAAATGTTGTCGACGGCACGGTGCTCAACTCCCTTTACAAAGAAGATTGAACTTTCCGTCGACAACGCTGATTCGACTCTACAAATTGTTAAAGAACAACAGCCAATAAAGGCTGGCAAACCACAACATCCTTCCTGGACGCTTTGGTTTGCCAACTCTTGAATGAATAGTTTTGGTGGAGGATAACGGGTTCGAACCGTTGACCCCCTGCTTGCAAAGCAGGTGCTCTCCCAACTGAGCTAATCCCCCGCAAACCTCGCCATACGTCGTTACTCAATACCTTACATAGCGTTGCTATGCTGCGGTATCTCGCGCCTAGTCTGACGAGCTTTGTATGCGTGGTGGGTCTGGCTGGATTCGAACCAGCGACCCCCGCCTTATCAAGACGGTGCTCTAACCAACTGAGCTACAGACCCACGCGTTCATCACTCGTGGCCTGCGGATCTGAGGCTTACCTGCTTTTCCAGCTATGAGGCTAGCTCCACAGGCTCACTTCTTCTATTCATTCACTGTTGTGATACAGCCGATAAGTGTGGGCGCTTCAATCTGAGTGCATGTGGATCTCGCTCATGATCTGCTGCATGCAACAAACCACTGCTCGACCATTTTCTAGAAAGGAGGTGATCCAGCCGCACCTTCCGATACGGCTACCTTGTTACGACTTCACCCCAGTCACGAACCCTGCCGTGGTAATCGCCCCCCTTGCGGTTAGGCTAACTACTTCTGGCAGAACCCGCTCCCATGGTGTGACGGGCGGTGTGTACAAGACCCGGGAACGTATTCACCGCGGCAAGCTGATCCGCGATTACTAGCGATTCCGACTTCACGCAGTCGAGTTGCAGACTACGATCCGGACTACGACCGGTTTTCTGGGATTAGCTCCCCCTCGCGGGTTGGCAGCCCTCTGTACCGGCCATTGTATGACGTGTGTAGCCCTACCCATAAGGGCCATGATGACCTGACGTCATCCCCACCTTCCTCCGGTTTGTCACCGGCAGTCTCATTAGAGTGCCCTTTCGTAGCAACTAATGACAAGGGTTGCGCTCGTTGCGGGACTTAACCCAACATCTCACGACACGAGCTGACGACGGCCATGCAGCACCTGTGTCTAGGTTCTCTTTCGAGCACTCCCAAATCTCTTCAGGATTCCTAGCATGTCAAGGGTAGGTAAGGTTTTTCGCGTTGCATCGAATTAAACCACATCATCCACCGCTTGTGCGGGTCCCCGTCAATTCCTTTGAGTTTCAACCTTGCGGCCGTACTCCCCAGGCGGTCAACTTCACGCGTTAGCTACGTTACTGAGAAGAAACCCTCCCAACAACCAGTTGACATCGTTTAGGGCGTGGACTACCAGGGTATCTAATCCTGTTTGCTCCCCACGCTTTCGTGCATGAGCGTCAGTACAGGTCCAGGGGATTGCCTTCGCCATCGGTGTTCCTCCGCATATCTACGCATTTCACTGCTACACGCGGAATTCCATCCCCCTCTACCGTACTCTAGCCATGCAGTCACAAATGCAGTTCCCAGGTTGAGCCCGGGGATTTCACATCTGTCTTGCATAACCGCCTGCGCACGCTTTACGCCCAGTAATTCCGATTAACGCTTGCACCCTACGTATTACCGCGGCTGCTGGCACGTAGTTAGCCGGTGCTTATTCTTCAGGTACCGTCATTAGCCCACTGTATTAGAGCGAGCCGTTTCTTCCCTGACAAAAGCGGTTTACAACCCGAAGGCCTTCTTCCCGCACGCGGCATGGCTGGATCAGACTTGCGTCCATTGTCCAAAATTCCCCACTGCTGCCTCCCGTAGGAGTCTGGGCCGTGTCTCAGTCCCAGTGTGGCTGGTCGTCCTCTCAGACCAGCTACAGATCGTTGCCTTGGTGGGCTTTTACCCCACCAACTAGCTAATCTGATATCGGCCGCTCCAATTGCGCGAGGTCTTGCGATCCCCCGCTTTCACCCTCAGGTCTCATGCGGTATTAGCCACTCTTTCGAGTAGTTATCCCCCACAACTGGGCACGTTCCGATATATTACTCACCCGTTCGCCACTCGTCAGCTTAACCTGTTACCGTTCGACTTGCATGTGTAAGGCATGCCGCCAGCGTTCAATCTGAGCCAGGATCAAACTCTACAGTTCGATCTTGATTTACTCAACGGAATCGACTTAAACCTCAAACTCACTTTTACATGAGCCTGCATAGTTCAAATCTATTTTCCGTGAGCGTTTAAAGTCTAAGAGACTTGAATGCAGTCGCCTGCATTCAGCACTCATCTTCAAACGCCCACGCTTATCGGCTGTTAATTTTTAAAGAACCAAGAGAACCGAAGCTCATCTTGCACAAGCCAGACTTTCATCCGATCTTGCCGCCATCAACTTGCGTCAACAGCACAGAAGCGAGATTATGACTGAT
>NZ_JAJIRR010000025.1:0-6294 GCF_025717595.1 Kinneretia sp. DJ1R-11 | reverse complement strand
ACCGCGCCCACATAGCCCAATCCAAAAATGCTGATCTTCATTGCTCAAAGTCTCCGAAATCTTGATGCAGCTCCGGGGCGCGAACGCCACGGAATCCACGTGCGCCCGCCATCGGCCAAAGCCGGGCGGGCTGGCCTCACTCAGGCGGGAACGCCGTCCCGGCTGTGCACGGCCAAAGGCAATTCTTCATCCACCACCTGGCGTAGGAAGGCCTCGAACATCAGCAGCGTCCACAGCGGCGCGCTGTAGTCGCGGGCCCCGCTCTGATGAGCCTCGACCAGGTGTTGCAGGTACTCCCGGTTGAACCAGCCGGTGGCAGCCAGGCGGGGGCCGAGCACCGCGTCCTGCACCCGTTGCTTAAGCGGGCCGCGGAACCAGCGCGCCAGCGGCACGGCGAAGCCCATCTTGGGCCGGTACAGCACCTCGTCGGGCAGCAAGGGCTCCATGGACTTCTTCAGCAGGTACTTGCCCTCCTGGCCGCGGATCTTGAGATCGGACGGCAAACTGGCCACCCATTCAACCAATTCATGGTCCATCAGCGGCTCACGCACCTCCAGGGAATGCGCCATGCTGGCACGATCCACCTTGGTGTTGATGTCGCCAACCAGGTAGGTCTTGGTATCCAGGTACTGGATCAGGGCCAGCGGGTCCTCGGTCTGGGCCTTGGTTGCGTGGCGGTCAAATACTTCCTGCGCGCCGTAGCCGCTGAGCTGCGCCTTGAACAGCGGGCTGAAGAGCTGATCGCGCATGGGGCCGCGCAGGATGGACACCGAATGGAAATAGGCCTCGACCGCATTGCGCGACAGACCTTCAAACGTCGTCTTGGCGCGAAACACGCGCGGCGCCCAGTCCGCCTTGGGATAGAGCCGGCCCAAAGTGCCAAACAAGGGCGTGCGCAAACCGGCGGGCATCAAGGAGCGCAGGCGTTCCTCCCTGAGATGTTCTCGATAGCGACGGTAGCCACCGAAGGTCTCGTCACCGCCGTCACCGGACAGGGCCACGGTCACATGCCTTCGGGCCAGTTGACAGACGCGATAGGTCGGGATGGCCGAGCTGTCGGCATAGGGTTCGTCGTAGAGCCGGGCCAGAGTGTCGAGCAGATCGAAATCGTCGGACTTGACGGTTTCCACCTTGTGCTCGGTGCGATAACGGTCAGCCACCAGCTTGGCGAACTCCGACTCGTTGAAGGCTGGGTCATCGAAGGCGATCGAACAGGTGTTGACCGCACCTGAGCTGATGCCGGCCATGGTCGCCACGACGGCGCTGGAGTCCACGCCGCCGGACAAGAATGCACCCAGCGGAACTTCGGCAATCATGCGCAGGCGTACAGACTCCTTGAGACGCTCTTGCAATTCCAGGCAGGCCTCTTCCACACCGATCTGGCGGTCGAGGGTGAAACGCACATCCCAGAACTGCTTGGGCGCAGGAATTGGCTGGCCGCGACGGATGCACAGGCTGTAGCCGGGCTCGAGCTTGCGGGCCTGCTTGAAGATGCAACGCGGCTCGGCCACATAGCCCAGCGCGAAATACTCCTCGACCGCCAGTGGGTCGATGTCTCTGCGCATCTGGCCATGGGCCAGCAAGGATTTCAGCTCCGACCCGAACAGCAACTGACCATCGTCCAGCACGCTGTAAAACAATGGCTTCACGCCCATGCGGTCACGGGCCATGAAAAAGGTCTGCGTGTTGCGATCCCAGAGTGCGAACGCAAACATGCCACGGAAGCGTTGCACGCAATCCTCACCCCAGGCCTCCCAGGCATGGACGATGCACTCGGTGTCGCTTTTGGTGTGGAAAACATGGCCCAGCGCCTGCAGCTCTGGGATCAGGGATTGATAGTTGTAGATCTCACCGTTGAACACCACCACCACGGAGCCGTCCTCGTTGAACAGCGGCTGCTGGCCGGTGGTGATGTCGATGATGGACAGGCGGCGATGCCCCATGCCCAGACCGGGCTCGGTGTGCAGGCTGCCTTCATCGGGGCCGCGGTGGTGCTGCGACTCGTTCATCCGATGCAGGCGTGCTGCATCGACCTCGCGGGCCGCCTGTGTGTCGAAGATTCCGGTGATTCCGCACATGTCTTGGTTTGCTCAATTGCCTTCAGGCGGCTGCGAGAAGCGGCGGGATTGCCGCGTCAAGGCTTGCGTGTACATGGCATCATATGTCGCCACCATACTGTTCAAACTGAATTGCTGGACCACGCGCTGTCGGCCCGCACGTCCGAATTCAAGGCGCAGCAAATCGTTTTCAGCCAGTCTCGTGATCGCCTCCGCCATGGCCGGCACATCAGTGGCAGGGACCAGCAGACCCGTTTTCTCAGCCTCGACCAATTCCACATTCCCGCCTACAGATGTCGCGACCACGGGCAGTCCGCTAGCCATGGCCTCAAGAATCGAATTGGACACGCCCTCTGACAAAGAAGGGAGCACGAACATGTCCAAGCCCCTCATGAACTCGGCCACGTCGCGACGTTCGCCAGGGAGATAGGCAAGTTCCGCAAGCCCGGCGTCCGACAGGATCTGAGCCACCTGTGAACGCAAAGGACCATCGCCGGCAATCAGCAACCTCAAGCGGCTGCCCAGTTCAGGTCGCGCACGAATTGCATGTACAAAAGCCCGCGCGAGCGTCAACTGATCCTTGATGGGCTGCATACGCCCGACCGTTCCGACCAACACATGTCGGCCCGACTCGAATGGGCAAGCCGCAATCTTCACGGGCTCGCTGCGAGGGAAAAACTTGTCGGTATCGACGCCGTTGTAGATCTGATTGATGCGCCCGGGCGATATGCCAATTGCATGTTCGAGATAGCGACTCAAGTCGCAAGAGAGCGCAACAAAACGCTGCACAAAAGGGCTGTAGAAACGGCGAGTCCAACGATTGCGCTGATTGCTCCCGTCGGCATCATCCAAATCGCGGCCATGTTCACCGTGAATGCGCACCGGCACCCGCGCAAGCCAGGCCGGCAACTGCCCTTCGAGTGCAGCCAGGTTTCGGCTGTGAATGATGTCAGGGCGCAGCTGACGGCACATGCGGTACAGAGCGCCATACTGCAAAAAGCCGGGGCCGGGAGGCTTGTCCAAGGCAAGGAATTGAACGTCATCACGCTGGATGCGACGGCGGAACTCGGTGACCTCGGTCATGGCCACAACCGCATGGCGCCAGCGACTGGAGTCCATATGGTTGATCAAGTTGACGACCCCATTTTCCAGCCCACCGGTATCAAACCGGAAAAGCAGATGGGCCACCAAAGGTCGCCGGTCAGTCATGATGTGGCTCGGCTCGGGTGAACATGCTCAAAGACGCCAGACTCGGTAGCCGGCGGACTCCAGGCTCGCCTGGTCAAAAGCGGCCTTCACGTCAATGAAAGCGCCCCCCTTGACCAACTTCTTGCCTAGGTCTTCCACGTTCAGCTTTGCGTATTCCTTGTGAGCCACAGCGGCAACTACCGCATCGGCGCGCGGCAGCTCATCGAAGGGCAGCAAGCGCACGCCGTACTCGTGCATGGCTTCCTCGGCCTCGGCCTGAGCATCGGTCACAAACACTTCCACGCCGTAGCTGCGCAGCTCGTTGATGATGTCGATGACCTTGGAGTTGCGCAGATCGCCGCAGTCTTCCTTGAAGGTCAGGCCCAGCACATTGACACGGGCGCCCTTGATGTAGGAGCCCGAGGCAATCATGTGCTTGATGGTCTGCTCGGCAATGAACTTGCCCATGCTGTCATTGATGCGCCGGCCAGCCAGGATGACTTGCGGGTGGTAGCCCAGCATGTCGGCTTTGTGGGTCAGGTAGTACGGGTCCACGCCGATGCAATGGCCGCCGACCAGGCCCGGCTTGAACTTCAGGAAGTTCCACTTGGTGCCTGCCGCGGCGAGCACTTCGGAGGTGTCGATGCCAATCTTGTCGAAGATGATGGCCAGCTCGTTCATCAGCGCGATGTTCAGGTCACGCTGGGTGTTCTCGATCACCTTGGCAGCTTCAGCGGCCTTGATGCTGGAGGCGCGGTGAACGCCGGGGAGGATGATCTTCTCGTAGAGCTCGGCCACCTTGTTGAGCGTCTCGGGCGTGTCGCCGGAGACGATCTTCAAGATCTTGGTCAGCGTGTGTTCCTTGTCGCCGGGGTTGATGCGCTCAGGGCTGTAGCCGATGAAGAAGTCCTGCTTCCACTTCAGGCCCGACTCGCGCTCCAGCACCGGGATGCACACCTCTTCGGTGGCGCCGGGGTAGACGGTGCTCTCGTACACGACGATGGCGCCCTTCTTCATGTGGCGGCCAACGCTGGTGCTGGAGCCGATCAGGGGCTTGAAGTCGGGAATGTGGGCCTCGTCCACCGGCGTGGGCACGGCGACGATGATGATGTCGGCCTCGGCCAGCATCTCGGGCTTGTCGGTATAGACCGCGTGGGTGGCGGCTTGCACTTGCTCGTCGCTCAGTTCGCGAGAGGGGTCGACACCGCGCTGGCAGGACTCAACCTTGGCGGTCGAAATGTCAAAACCGATAGTCCGAATCTGTTTGCCGAATTCCACCACCAATGGCAGGCCCACATAGCCCAGGCCGATCACCGCTAAGGTCGTCATCTCGCTTCCCTTGTCCGATCAAATCTCGAGATCAAATTTCAAAAATCAGCTACTCATTGAGATGCAGCCGGCATAGTTGCTTGGCCATCCCGTGCCTTGCGCAAGACGGCATCCAAAGCGACCCAGTTTTCTTGCACAAACTCACGAAGCGCCGCTTCGCCCGCACCGTCTTCGCTTCGGTCGGTAAAGAAGGTCAAAGCCGCCGCATCGTCGCCCCGCCCTATCAAACGATGCCAGAGGCCGAGCAGCTTGGCCTGAGAATCACTGCTGGTAGCCTGACCATTGACCCAATAGACCTGCCAAACGTCCAGGCGCTGCGGCCAAGGGCTGTCCGTGCCCTGCAGATTGCGCAACTCGGTTCTGCGCAGGCGCATGGCCGGTACCCGCAACTCCACGCTTCCCTGTGGCATCGTGGACCACCGGCGATCGTCCATCGTGACCAGAGTGTTGACCGAGCTGATCAGTTTGCTGCTGTAGCTCTGCTGGCGGTAGTAGGCGAGATGCAAGCCCAGTTGCCGCTCGCCCTTGCGGTAGACCGCTTCGGTTTGCCCGGCTGGCGCCTGGAACACGGGTTTCAGCATCACAGGGCTGCCGGGCACAACCTGCCAGCTGCCGACCGTGCCGGCGGGCAAGTTGAGCACCAGATCCGGCTTCGGTGCCTGCAGTGTCAGACGCTGCGACCAGGCAAAAGGAAGCAACACCAGCGCCAGGGCCGACACCAGCGTGAACGCTGCTGCAGCACTCAGGCGGCGAGGCAAACCGGGCATGCCCGACCCCGGATTGGCCTCGGGTGCTGGCGCATCGGGCTCGGCCCAGCGGGCCCCGACCATGAACATGGCCAGCATGATGATGCCGAAGAACACCCAACCGTAAAGCAGATGGTCGGCACCTGTGGCCAGCTTATTGCCGGACACATGACCGAGCAGCACGGTCAGATAGGCTCGCACCCAGTTGGCCACCACGGGCAGCAAGATGGCGAAGATCACGAAGATCACACGCCGCTTGACTGAGCGGTAGTTGAGATAAGCGAACAGGGCCCCCACCATGACCGAAGCCATCAAATAGCGAATACCGCTGCAGGCCTCGACCACCGACCAATTGCCGCTCGGAATCACGAACTGCAGGCCTTCGCGATAGACCGGAATGCCGCTCAAACGCAGGGCGCCGACCGTGAAATCTGCTGTCCAGTCCATGAACAGCGGCATCAGGAATTCGCCGATGGGCACGGCAAAGAAAAAGAAGGCAAGCGGGAAAGCAATCACACGGGCTGCTGCCGACCCTAGACACAAAGGCACGGCAAAGACCAGCATGCCCACCAAGGCCAGTTGTGTCGCGGCATTGACGGCCGCCAGATCCCCCAGCAACCACAAGCTGCCACAGGCCGCCAACGGCAGCAGAAACCACGGCGAAGGCCGCGGTTCGACCAGGACCAAGGCCGCGCGCTGGCGCCAGATCAGCCACAGCGCGATCGGCGGCACTGTGAAGGCATGGGCAAAGGTCTCCGAGCGGTTCCAGATTTGCACCATGGCCCAGGCTGTCTGGTGGTACAGGCCCAACACCAAGAGCAAGACCACTGCGAGCCCGAGCAAGGCACGCGGCCAAGCGGAACCGACTGGAGCGCCCCCTCGCGCGGGACTGTGGTTAGCCGGATTCATCACCAGCACAGCCCTTGCACCCGAGCCTTGAAGTCCGCCTTGTTGGGCAGGTTCACCAGGTCCAG
>NZ_JAJIRR010000024.1:0-12754 GCF_025717595.1 Kinneretia sp. DJ1R-11 | reverse complement strand
TTTCGCTTCAACGACGAAGACCACACGGCCACTTGCCCGGCAGGCCAGGTCTTGATCAACAGCGGCCGCATCCACATCACCGCGAGTGGCCACCCTCAGCCTGACCTTGTCCCTCAAGAACGTAGGTTCAATCGAAAAACTCTTGCTTGAGGGCCTTGGCCAACCTCTTGGCTTCCGCACGACGCTCTCGGATCTGCGCGATGAGGGCCGGCATGTCCAGCGGCGGGCACGGTGTCGGGAGATTGGCCTGCGCCTCCAGCTTGGTGCGTTCGTTCCCGGCATAGGCGCCCACCGGCGCCAGTCGACCGTGCCCCATGGCTTCTGTGGTGACAAGCATGGCTGTCCTGACCACTACTGGATCTAGTTCCCCGGGCTTGCCCCCTTTCACCACTGGCGTGACACCAAACGATTCAAGCAACCGGCACGCAAAGCCTGCGCGCAGTCCGTGCCCAGTGGTGCCGCAGGTGTCCTTGGTAATTCCAATCTTGGCGAGCACATGGGCATAACGCCTGAGAACAGCCTGAAGATCACGATCTGTGCCGCCAATATGAGTATTGGGACGACGCTGTTCTCTCAGCCACTCCAATATGAGTGCCATCACTTCGTACTGCGAGGGTTCAGTGAAGAATACCAAGCGGCTCCGGCCCCCCTTGGCGCCCTCAGTGATGCTCAGATAACCAATTTCAGCGTTGAACTTCTTGGTAGGAACTAAGCACACTGCCTCTTTGCGCCGCAACCCGAATGCATGCTGCGCGAGTAGTGCGATACCTACCCACTCTTCAACTCGATAGGCCTCATCGATCTTCGCTGCAATATCGATTCCTTGGCCTTCCCAGGTCTTGTCTCGTGTCGCTGCGGCTGTTCTTTTGGTCGCCGACTCGTCCTGAAACTTGACGCCAGCTCGCTTGATCAACTCGGGCTGCCCAATCCAGCGGCAAAAGTGGCGGAGGTAGCTGACGTACCCATCGATGGTCGCTGCGCTAAGGGCCGGCTTCTTCCCTTCCAGCCCATTCCGATATCGTTCCTCCATCCAGTCGTATAGATACTGAATGTGCCGACCATCAAGATTTGCAGGATTCTCGAGCTTGTACTTCCCGATCAGAACCTCAAACAAGCGACTCAAACCAGTACGCAGATTCCGTTGTGTTGTAAAGGAAGTGCGCGTGACTGCATCATCCTTGACTACACAGTGTTTGCTGATGAGTTGATGCAGTTTGCTTCTGAATCCACCACCACTCACGACTGTGCGAGTGCCCAACTCGGTTTCAATCTTCTTCAGGGTCCGACGTCGATACTCAGGCTTGATTGCCCGCACACGCCCGGCACCAGGTACCAAGTACGCTCTTGATGGAATACTGACCCCGCTGTCAGAACCCTGCTTGGTCGATTCGCCATATGTCAGGTCTGCATTCATCATGCATCCTCAGCCAGGACAAGCTTACTCACTTGGTAGCGAACTGCATTCGTAACACGACGCGCTGCAATGTCGATCGTCGGACAATCTTCCTTATCCCAGCAAAGGCGCTTAATCCCCAGAGTTTTTGTGTAGGAGATCAATCCCTCGACCAAAGCTCGCTTTTCATCGGTATCGATGGGCACTGCAGTTACATCTGCACCCTTCCATCCTTTGACGACCAGATAGCCTTCCTTCCGCTTCGAATTCACTTCAGGTTCAAGCTGAAGGGCGGTCTGGACATCGATCTTGAGTTCACGGGTTGCTCGCACGACCCAGTAAATCAATTTCCTCGATGGCACATCGTGCCAGCTCGCAATCATGGACTGATATACGGGCTCACTGATTGTGTGCACAAGGCATTGCCGGCTGTACACGGCATCCTTCTCGCGCGCAGTTCGAACCTTCTTCAATGCAGGCTGATCATCCGGCCACACATATTGGAACTCGCGGGCCATTCCGTTCTTTCCGAGCAGGGCGCACCAGCCCCGAAGAACGGACCACATGTTCCCGGCCGTAGACCTGGCCACGGGTTGCCGCAAGACATTACCGTCCGCGGACTTCACGCCGTTGCGCCACAAACCTAGAAGCGCGGCCAAGTGCACCGGTTTGAGATTCCCTACGCTTAGGCCTGCATATCCAAGTGAGTGCAGGTCAGAGTAGATCCGAACGGTGAGCTTGATGATCGTCGCTTGCGTAGCGTGCGTCTTTTGCGACAGGTGCGTGCTCGCACGGTAGATGTCTTTCACTTCGCGCTCGATCCGGGCGCGATGCGCCTCCAGCATCGGCTGAGAGTGCTCTGGTGCTGCCTCTTTGTTCAGGGCAGGCTTTGTGTTCTGGTTCAACGTCATCACTGGGTCCTCGATCCAGCGTCACTCAAGTTCATGCCGGCAAGCACCCGGTAGTGCGCTCTTTGAAGAGGAGCTCTCTTTTTGGCTTGATGGAGTTGGGGTCCATCGACCCAGTCAATACACGTTGCTTCGTAAAAAATATGTGACCCATCCCTGATGCGGGATCTCAATGAGCGTCAGGCCTGTGGCGGCGACCTGAAGGGGGTTGTGGGTGGACTCTTGGTCCTTCGACTTGGATCATCAGTTGCCCCGCTTGCTGCAGGTACGCGTCTACGTGCTTACGGGCATGGCCGGGCACTCAGCGTGGTTGATCCAGTCGTTTGTATTCCTGGCCGATCCCATGGTGACTAGCCTTGGGTGCTCGCCCCGTTCGTTCACGAGGATGTCGTGTCTGAAAAGGTCGCCGTGAGGCATGAGGAGCTGATCGATCCGCTCAGTTTCAGTTGTTCGTTCACCCCGTAACCACTATCCAACATCGACCGCTAAGCCGCATGTTTTCTAGCAATCCCGCCACTCGGTTACCGCCTAGGTGCTTAAACCCGGGTACGAAAACGAGCGCGGCAACGGCGCTGAACTTGCAAAAAACTGTGTTTTGGAGCCCTGACAGGGCTGCGACGCAGCTGGGGAAGCTGCGTGTGGGTCTTTCGACCGGGCGTCACGGGGGACGTAGGCTGTGTTGTTTAGGCTTGGACAGCTCCAAGCGCGCGAGTGACGCGATAGGGCGAACGATACCCTTGAATGCCTCCGATGACAAGAAGCCCGCGAACATCGAACGTTCATTTGTCACGGGCTCTGAGGCCAGTCACACGAACAGATGAGTGATTCAACTCCCGATCGTGGTGAATTTTTGACCGATTAAGCGGTGTGAATGGGCCAGCCGGCAAGATGCATACAAATTCAGCATCTTCCGGTGAATATATGGCCGTTTAAGCGGTGTGAATCACCGGAAACGATATTCCGACTAGCCAATACCCGGTGAATTGTTAACCGATTCAGTGGTGTGAAACGCTTGTTTGAAGCGAAAACAGATTCCAGCGCTCCAAAGTCGAGATATCGGTGATTATTTGACCGTTTAAGGGGAGTGAACAGCAGCGAGCCCTCTGAAACCACGCCCCCCCCGCTGAAACGGTCAACTATTAACCAATTAGTATCCTCACCAATAGGTCCATCGACATAGAACTGGTGAGGATTTAACCGTTTAAGGCGCGATTTCACTCAATTTTTCATGAATTTGAATTGCACATGCACCGCGCGAACCGGAAGGCGTGGCGCCTGAGCGGACCACGCGTTCGAACAGGCCATTTATCGCGCATCTTCTGAGCCCTCGCTTGCGCGGAGCACTCACTCAATGAACGGATCAACACTCACTAGATCCTTCATGAAGAACGTCATCGCAATCGATGTTGGCCACAGTCACGTCAAATCAGTCCAAGTAACTACGATCTTGCAAATCGCCGCCAAGAAGCAGTTGCACTGCTGATACAAATTCTTGGAAAAACTATAGCTAAGATCCAAACAGCAAACGACCTCACTGCAATTGCACTAGCGGGTGGTGGGGCCGATATTCTTGAACGGCTGATTGGTTCACAGTTCCCCGCCGTTTCAACTGTGGCCAAGCTCAACGATTCACAATTTGCGATTGCACGCGGCTTTGATTTATTCGGTGAAACTTATGCACGCAAGTCTGCAAACTGAGTCCTACCGACGATAGAAACAAATGGCCGATGAGTACGTTTACTTGCGCCTGCGAGTCCCCACTGAATCGGAACTCGGTGAGTCGCTCCTAACGAGCACCAACCCAAATCGGAAGATGGTTGAACTCGCGCAATTTGGCGCGATGGTCATTAAGTCAGAGCTGACTTCGGGGAAGCATTTGAAGGGGATTCAGCCTTCAACAACAGAAAGCCCACTGCCACGGCGTAGGCCGGTTCGCAGCAAGGCTCCGCAGACAGGAACACACCAACCATGCGACATAGTCGCACTAGAAAACCAGCCTAGCAATCCACTCGACGACCTTGAGGGTGTTGACTTGGATTATCTGGTGAATATCGGAAGAACTGCATCCCACTTGAACTGAGCGCAATTCTTGAGAAGATGAATCACGCAACCGACAAGGGACCTGAAATGAACATTCGCACCATCATGCTCCAGCAATTCGAAGCCAACTTGCGCCAGCTTTTGCAGTGCACCCGCATTGCGGATGCAGCCGGTGTGGAATTGAACATCGAAAGCATGGGCCAAATTCCCGGTGACGGGTGGGCCAGGCTGAAAGCGGCGGAGCTTGATCAGCAAACAAGCCACTTGGGCGGTTTCATCATGGTGGCCATGTTCTCTGGACTCGTTGCAATGGGGTTGCTGATCATGATCCCAATGGCGAAAGCTATGACTGCGGCGACACGCAATGAACAAACTGCTGCATGGGCAAAAGAAAAGCTGCCTAAGTACGACTTCAAGTCGGTTCTGTTCTTGATGGTCGCAGTCTTTCTCTCATACACATGGCTGACGAACTCAGGCCCGTTCTAAGACCATTCAAGCGCGGTTTGATCAGCGCGCTGGCATGTGCCCTCCCCCTGCTTCTAGGGCGCAATTGCTGACTGCATTGATGAAGCGGCCGACCATCCTGGGGTGACCTGCGATGTGCTCCGGGCCATTGGCTGGCAGGAAAGTCGCCTTTGACCCAACGCGGTCAACCGCAATCGCGACAAGTCAATTGACGTTAGTGCGCGGGGAGGAGCGCCGAGCCCCCCGACGTTGGTGAACGCGATTGAGCATCGGCTGTATACACACCGAGGGCAGCCATGCCTTCTCGCAATTTCCGTCGATGCCCTCACGCAAAGTCGGATTGCAGTCAAGCTACTCAACCAAAGACCTTCTCCACATCACGACGACGTCGCTGAGCACCGGAACGGTCGTAGATGGCAGTTGTCGCGTCGCTGACATGACCAAGGTTCTGACGCAAGATGCCGCGATCGCCGCCAGCTTCCACAAACTTCCGGCCATGCGTGTGCCGAAGCCAATGAGGTGATGCGCGCCTGATGCGTGCGGCCGCTGACGGATCCTTGTGCTCGATATCGTAGGCACAAGCTTCCAGCGCATCTTTCATCAGCTCATAAACCCGAGCTGGGGCCATACCGCGCATGGGCTCCTTCAACGCAGAAAGCAAAGGCGTGTCCGGATGGAGAGCCTCCAGATCTCGGCTTAGACCCTTGCTGGCCAAATGGTCAAACAACTGTTCGGCCAAGCGATTTGGCAGCGGCACCTCGCGCTCCTTGCCGCCCTTCCCCACCACGTGCAGATTCCAAGCCTGCGCGCCCTCCTCGTCTGCGTCTTCATGCAGCCAGGCAACACGCGCGCTGGCCAGCTCCGCCTCGCGCATGCCGCTGCCCAAGGCGATTCTGAACATGAACAGCAGGCGTGCATTCGCAGGCGTGGGCGCACGCGCTTCCAGCCATGTCCTGAGATAGGCCCACTGCACATCCGAGAGCGAGCGCAACTCTTGCATAGGCAGAGCCTTGCTGCCCTTGGGGACTAAGTCCCACGGATTGCTGTCGAAGTAGCGAACGCGCGCCAGCCAAGCGCAGAGTGAAGTCACGATGACCTCGGCAGCCTTTCTGGACCGCGAGGCCAGCGGCCCCTCGAACGGGCGCCACTGGTCACTCCAACGAGGCACCGCCTTGGAGCCCACCCACATGGGCCCGGGCTGGGCCAGGAACCGTCGGTATTCAATGCAGTCGGTGTGGTCGATATCGCTGAGCGACTTACGGCGCTCAAAGAGGCTCCACAGTAAAAAACGCTCCGCCTCTTTTCGGTATGCGCGGTAAGTGTGCGCGTTGCCCGTTTCCTGAGTCGGTCTGCGCAATTCCAACCACTCGCTGATTGCTTCATAGTCGTTGCGCGCCTTGGTTTTGCAGCGATCCACGGCAGCGCGGTTGCTGCCCGCCGCCCCGCTGAGAGCAAGCGGGACTTGCAGACGTTCGAACGGTACGACACCCATCGCCCGGTGCGGAGTCATGACCTGGGCAGGAAGCTGACTCCTCGGAGCCAAAGCGGCTGCTGGAACGACACCCAACGCAGTCTCATGCTGCTGTAACCACAGCACCAATCGAACAGCACCTTCCTCGCCTATGCGAGGCACTTTGCGGTACCAGCGATAGCCATGTAGGCGCACGAAGTACAGCAACTCTCGCAAACACAGGAGGCCCACGGATCGCAGGCGTTTGGCGGTTTCGACATCCAACCATGCGTCGACTGGGTCGTCCGGCTCTGGTGTACTGGCTGCCAGTTTTTCCAGCCGCTTCAGGGCCGCAAGCTGTCGGTCGATGAGCCTGGACTTGCGCTTGAGCGCTCGATTGGCGGGGGTATCTCGCAGCCGCGGTACAGGACTGGCGGATGATTCGGACGTCGAAACTGCCACCTTGCCATAGCGCTCCTCCCAAAGATCGGTCAGCTCAGCCTGGCTATAGAAGTCGGGATCGTCCAAGGTTTCGGCGAACTCGTCGAGCGTGGGAAGACCAACAGATCTACCCGCACGACGCCCCACCACCCTACCGCAGTGCTCCGGATTGCCTGCTCCGAGCGTGGCGCTCAATCCATCCGTCTTAATGCGCCCAGGATCACGACGGAGCAAGGCCGCGACTGTAGGGTCGCCATGTCGCTTCGCGACCGAAGCCATCAGGTCTAGCAGCGTACGAGTCGTGCTTCGGATGCGCCGCAGGTCTGTTGAACCACGGGCAGACATATATCGACTCCAAGCATCGTGGACATCGATGCCTTGGATCCAAGCAGACAGGAATCGGAAGTCACCACTCCCAAGCTTTGGCGCAGTGGATCCTGACATGATCAAAGCGCCAAAGCTGAATCGATGGCGGAAGCAAGCAAAGCATTCGCGACGCCGAGTTGTCCGCTCCGGGCGCAGCGCGAAAGTTCCCGCCCGCACTGGTCGGGCAGCGCTGAGTTGGCATTTGCCGGGGATTTCGCAACTGCACGCGTTACCGATGCCGATGCGATTTCCTCTATGAAATGCGTTCGTCGTGAAGGGATCCGAGGGGCATGTGTTTTCAAAGCCAGCCTTTTGCGTCATGAAACTGTGTACCGGGATAATGGTAGTTATCACGGTGCTCAGTTCAAGTGCCCTGAACTGAATCGCTGCATGAGCTGCGACTTGAGGCGAAAGAGCGCACTGAAGCGCTTCACAGCCTTGAAGTGACATAGTCAACCTGGGGCGCGTGGGAGCGGGTGTTGGTTTGCGCTGAAGTTCGAACTATTTGCGCTGAACTTCGAATTCGATCAGCTGTGGATCTGAGTGCCTGCGCCGCCGAGAAGGTTGAGGTTCTGCCCACTGGCGCGTCAGCCCTACCTCCCCCCAAAGAGGGCACACCCCGGTCGGATGGATGCTCTGCAAGCTATCGCTGATGCTTATGCCATCGTTGTAGGAGAGCTGCATGCACACCGCCCACCAACCCGCCGGCCACAAATTCACTTCAGCATTGCTCAATACATTGCGGCGAACTGAATCACTGCTTGAGCTACGTATTGAGGCGAAAGAACGTGCTGAAGCCCTTCACAGCCTTGAGGTGACAGAGTCCACCTGGGGAGCGTGGGAGCAGGCAATGCAAAAGTGGAATTCGGAGTTGGTTGGCTAGGCCCGGTCCCGAGTCTCGGCTCACTGAGATCAGGTCGCTTCTCTCATCGTTTCTCACAGTCTTCAGGGCAACCACATAGGGTGCATGACGCCCGTTTGTGACTGATCTGAGCTGTCGCACACCCGGGCTGAGGCGATCAAAGGCCAATCTACGTCGTTGCCGCAACACATGGCTGGGGCCGCGAATAGTGCAGTTCAAATCAACCGAGAACGTCCTGGCGAACTGCCGCTATGCAGCGGTTGCTGACGGTCGCGGCCGGAGTCCGTATGGCGCCAATGTGCCCGAAGCAGAAGTTCATCGAACCTTGGGAAAAGGCCGTCTATTGCCGTTCGCTTCAGGCCGGGCCGCGAACACCTACGCTAACAGGCTGACTGTCCAACTGCGGTATTCGATGCCGCAAAGCGGTCGCTCAACCGTTGGCGCTCAGCGGTCGGCGAAGCCGTCCGCTGCAGCAACAGGTTGAGCGGCATCTCCCGCCCTGATCGAGCCTTCATCCAGGAGTGTCCGAGCTGAAGTTATGTAGCGTTCAAAGAAGTCCTCAAGGGTAGCCCGCTACTTGATGAAATAGCCAGAGACTCGCCACGTACCATCCTTGTCTTTCATGGGCGTAATCGTCTCAACAGCGGTGGTTTTATTCTCGAACTGCGTATCGAACTGCACAACAACATACTCACCATCCGGCGCACCAGGGAGCGTCGTAGTGAATACAGCAGACTTAAGCTTGCGAGACTTCACTGAGCCAAGTGGAATCCGAACAGCTTGCAATGCACTTTCCCACTTTGGCTTTGCAATTGCAGATTGAAAAGGAATCGCCGCCTGATCCCAGGTTGCTGAGAATTGTCCAGAATCAGCAAGCGCTACCCAATTGGCGGCGGCCATTTTTGCCAGATTCACCGACTCAGGATCCTCGGCAAATGCCACCCCACCGGAAAGCATGCAAAGAACAAGAGCGACATTTCTAACGAATTTCATCGAAATCTCCGATATCTTCTTCGATAAACGCTTGCGGGCTAACGTTTGACATGAGGGGCGACCAAAGGCGCTAGCCTTTGGGCGTCCCGCTCGATGGAAGGGTTAGGCGTCATTTTGTAGCAGGGCACATCAAGCTTTCCAAGCGCTCCTCGCTGAAGGTTGCAACTATGAGCTCTGTGGAATCCTTTCCAGCTTGCCACGTTGCGTTGCTGGCCAGAACTTTTGACGGGCTTCCTAGTTGGAAATAGACCTCCGCTCGCGTATCACCGACTCTGAGCTCACCACAGCGTGCTGCGGGGTACGCCCACTGACCACAACTTCCAGACGCGTAGCAACTGCGGGTTATGCAAGTTCCCGTTGAGCTCGCCCACTTTCCTCCCGATGCTGTGCAGACGCTCACCGACGGCACAAAAAGAACGATCACTCCGATCAAAGCTGCGAGACCAGTTGGAAGCAGAACGAGGAGACTTTTTGGAGTGCGCACGAACAAGGCCTAGCGGTTTTTTCAAATGACGCCTAACGTTTTAGCTAACCGGCCCGCGACGGCAGGACGCCGGAGGGCCAGAATGAAATGAGGCCCGTAGGCGGCGTGCCGTTTCGGGTCCGGTTGAGCGAAGGGTTAGGCCTCTGCACGAGTGACGAAAGGTGATTACTCCTCATCGACCCACTCCTTATGCTCGGGCAACATGCGCTTGACGCGCCACTCCTCTAAGTTTTCATAGATAGTAGAAGCTGGCCAGGGTGGTATTTGGCGACCTTGCCAGACCAAATGGACTTCTGCGACTCGTTTGCTGCCGTCGAGTATTTCGAAAAGCGCATCGTCACCGTTGCCGCGACCTATAAGCAATACGGAAACGCGATGAAGCTCATGACCGATGCTTGTTTCCCGTTCCAACTGCTCTGCGAATGCGCGGAGGTAAGCCGATTCTGCACCTTCCGTAGACGTCCATGGCTCAAGCCACTCCATCGCGCGTTCTCCCAAGAAGCCTAACGTTTGAGTTGAGCAGCCCGCGAAGGCAGGTCGGTATTGGCCCAGAATGAAATGAAGGCCAAAACCGGCCTCCCTGAGCGGGTCGGCTCGAACGAAGGGTTAGGCCGCATTTCGTGGAGAGGATTGCTGCCCCTTGAAGAGTGCTGCCGCGAGAGCGGCGCCAACCGCGCCCGCAACGGGCGGGCCAAACCAGTTTACCCAACCCAATGCGTTTATCCACCACGGTCCATGCGTCGAGTAGTGAACTGGATGAAAGTCGCTTTGAAGCGCGCCAGGTACCAAAACAAGCAGGCCGAGGGCTAGGCCTGCAGAAAATACTGACAAGCGGCCATGGAACCGCCGGGATAGTAGCGCACCAGCTACTAAGAAGATGAGCAAGTAGAGCAGCACACGGGTAGAGAGAAGAACAACGCTGCCTGCAAGCTGAGGATCGATGCGAAAGAAGATCGCGTTCTCGATTGAGGCGCGAAGTTCGTCGGCGGCAATCGCAAGAACTAGTAGCAGCGCCAGTGAGACGACGGAGCGTTTCATGCGGCCTAACGTGAAAGTGAGCGGACGCCGAAGGCGGTCCGCTCCAATGACAGGTTGTGCGTTGCGCGTGAAAGGCAGCCAGATTCAAAGAGCATGCTTGGCCTCGTAGTCGTGTAGCGCTTCCGCCAATCCCGCCGCAACATCGTCACAGTCTTTGCGCCAAACATAGTCCGTGTCCTGACGCGTGATGACAACCGTGCCGCGAACGTTCGGCCTCTCCCCGTCCCACTTGAGCAAGACAACGGCTCCTTGCGTTTGAGCAGCCTCAATCTGCGGAATGAATCGGTCGATCATCTCGGTCACCAATCTAGCGACGCACAACGTTGAAGCTGAGTGGCCGCAGCCAGCTGGCCGCGCGGAGCTGAAAATACACAGGCGGCATAGCGCGGCCAGCTGGCGGAGGTCCATTCGAGCGACAGGTTAGCCCGCACGAGGAAAGCCTGCCTTAATCCAGCAGCGCCGAGTATCAAGCCACTCGACGGAGTCGAAACCAGCAGAGCCAATTTGGAGTTCGAGCATAGTTTCATCGACTTCTGCGAGGGTGAACGAATGCAGCCAACTCTCACCACCCCGGTCGTACCTGAGGGTCATCGCGACAAGGCCATTTGTACGACTCACAGTCTCAACTCGTACTGCCAATCCATTTGCTTCTCCTGCCGGCCCCACTGCAGCAGTGGATAGCCAAGCTGGATCTTGGCGCTGCAATATGAAAATTCCATTTGCACCGAGATGCTTAGCCGCAGCACCGAGAAATGCAGAGCGAACTTCTGGTTTCGGATGATTGATGAGTCCGCTTCCAAGCATGACGACATCGAATTTCTCGCCGAGATCTAATTGCTCAATATCCGCCAGTACCAATTTCGCTTCTGTCGGCGCATAGGCAAGCATTTCATCCGAGTTGTCCACCGCTGTGACAACACAACCCATGGACAGCAGCCGCCTGGTAACACGACCTGTGCCACAACCGAGTTCAAGGACCGAGGTGCCAGGCTCAAGGTATTCAGAAAGGTGCTCAATGTCGCCAGCGTAGGGGCTACTTCGGTAGACCTCAACCGAACACCCGTCCTGTGCCTGAGCACCAGGGCCTTCGCCGAAAAATGCATCTATTTTCATGCGGGCTAACGTTGGAGCTGAGGGGCCGAAACCGGCTGGCCGCACGAAGCGATCATGAACTGCTGAGCGGAGTGCGGCCAGCCGGTTGAGGTCCCCTCGAGCGACTTGTTAGGCGTCATCGCGAAACGCCGGGAAGTGAATGCCTTCATGAAGCGAATCTCCGCCATAGGGGCGGAATTGTGCAGATACGCTGACCAGCGTGAATGTCATCGAGGCACTACCGTCGTCTTGCTTCATAGCTAGCAAGCCGGGGCTCAGTTCAATCGAAACTGGCAGTCCGGAAAACACACCATTCTTCTCGATTTTCGTCGACGCGTGGAGCGTGAGAAGTAGTTGAAGTGCCTTATGTCCCTTTGCTCGCCACTTCGGTGGAGCACATGCAGGCAATACGGGCCACTCCAGCAGTAGCGCTACATTCTCTCCAGCCTCGGTAGGTCGAGAGCGGGTCTCGAGAAGCCGTAACGCGGACAAGGCGGGAGGCTTGCCATCGAATATGGCATCTACTGATCGCGGAGGGGTGATGAGAAGGGACCAAGCCATGGCGCCTAACGTGAAAGTGAGCGGACGCCGGAGGCGGTCCGCTCGAATGACAGGTTGAACGTCATTGTGAACGCCACTCCGCCCATCGTGAGCCCTGCGGATGAGAAGCGATGCCGCGCGCTAGTGCTGACCGATCCCAGCGAGTGACCGGTTCAGCCAGGTCAGTCTTGTGCTCAAGCAACTCTGGTTCCCCGATGAGATAAAGCTCTTGGTCACCGCCTCTGCCAAATCGCTGCGTAATGCTGTAGTGGTGATTCATGTCTGGAAGCCAAACGGTTACCGCCAGGACATCCGTGCCTTTTCCATCAGGCTCTCTGTATATGCCTTCTCGCCCAAAAGCCCACCAGACTCGGCTTGACCTAGCATCGTTAAGGCTAGCCCATCCTTTGGCGACTGCCTCTTGCTGGGTCTCAGACTCAAAGTCGATCACGCGCCGCCCGTCGGCTTCCGTGACGACTGCGAACGGGCAGATAAGTTCGCCAGCCCGATTGGAATCGGCGATTGCTGCGCAATGAACCAGTACGAACCCCGCGAACTCAAGCGCCTGCTTTGGGATTGAAGATCGGAAAAGGGAGCCCAGCATCTGATGACGTTCAACGTTGAAGCTGAGGGGCCGGAGTCAGCTGGCCGCGCGGAGCTGAAAATATACAGGCAGCGTAGC
>NZ_JAJIRR010000023.1:0-29687 GCF_025717595.1 Kinneretia sp. DJ1R-11 | reverse complement strand
ACGTGACCGATGGTGCCGACGTTGACGTGCGGCTTGGTGCGCTCAAATTTACTCTTTGCCATTGCAATTGCTCCAAAAAGAACAGGTCGCCAGTCTCAGGGTTTAGCGTTTCCGTCAAGGCATTCAATCCCGGCGACTGGCAACCGGGCAGCACTTGACGAAGACGTTCTCGAATGAGGAGAAGCGCTGAATCCAGCCTGGATTCAGCGCTTCAGGTGCATCACTTACCGCGTGCGGTGATGATGGCGTCAGCCACGTTCTTCGGAGCTTCGCTGTAGTGCTTGAACTCCATGGTGTAGGTGGCGCGGCCTTGTGTGGCCGAGCGCAGGGTCGTCGAGTAGCCGAACATTTCCGACAGCGGAACTTCGGCCTTGATGACCTTGCCGCCACCGACCATGTCGTCCATGCCCTGAACCATGCCGCGGCGGCTGGACAGATCGCCCATCACGTTACCGGCGTAGTCTTCAGGCGTCTCAACTTCCACGGCCATCATCGGCTCCAGGATCACCGGCGAAGCCTTGCGGCAGCCGTCCTTGAAACCCATCGAAGCGGCCATCTTGAAGGCGTTTTCGTTCGAGTCCACTTCATGGTACGAACCGAAAGTCAGCGTGACCTTCACGTCCACGACCGGGAAACCGGCCAGCACACCATTCGGCAGGCTGTCGATGATGCCCTTTTCCACGGCAGGGATGAATTCGCGAGGAACCACACCGCCCTTGATGGCGTCGACGAACTCGAAGCCCTTGCCTGCTTCTTGCGGTTCGACCGTCAGCACGACGTGGCCATACTGACCCTTACCGCCCGACTGGCGCACGAACTTACCTTCCACGTCGGTGGCCGACTTGCGGATGGTTTCGCGGTAGGCCACTTGCGGCTTGCCGACGTTGGCTTCCACGCCGAATTCGCGCTTCATGCGGTCGACAATGATTTCCAGGTGGAGCTCGCCCATGCCGGAAATGATGGTCTGACCCGATTCTTCATCGGTACGCAGACGGAAGGATGGATCTTCCTTGGCCAGACGGCCCAGGGCGATGCCCATCTTTTCCTGGTCAGCCTTGGTCTTCGGCTCAACAGCCTGCGAAATCACCGGCTCCGGGAACACCATCTTTTCCAAGGTGATGATCGATTCCGGATCGCACAGCGTTTCGCCGGTCGTCACATCCTTCAGGCCCACGCAAGCTGCGATGTCACCGGCCAGAATTTCCGAGATTTCTTCACGCTGGTTGGCGTGCATCTGCAGAATACGACCGATACGCTCCTTCTTGCCGCGAATCGGGTTGAACACCGAGTCGCCCGACTTCAGCACGCCCGAGTAGACGCGCACAAAGGTCAGCTGACCGACATACGGGTCGGTCATCAGCTTGAAGGCCAGAGCCGAGAACTTGGCGCTGTCCGAAGCTTCGCGGGTTGCGGGCTGGTCATCTTCGTCGGTGCCAGGAACTGGCGGGACGTCGATCGGCGAAGGCATGAAGTCAATCACGCCGTCCAGCATGCGCTGCACGCCCTTGTTCTTGAATGCGGTACCGCAGAACATCGGCTGGATTTCGGCAGCCAAAGTACGTGCACGGATGCCCTGCATGATTTCAGCGTCGCTGAGCTCACCGGTTTCCAGGTACTTGTTCATCATGTCTTCGTTCGACTCGGCGGCGGCTTCCACCAGGTTGTCGCGCCATTTCTGGGCGTCAGCCTGCATTTCAGCGGGGATGTCGCGGTAGTCGAACTTCATGCCCTGGGACGCTTCGTCCCAGTAGATGGCCTTCATGACGGTCAGGTCGATCACGCCCTTGAAGTTCTCTTCTGCACCAATCGGCAGCACCACCGGCACAGGATTGGCCTTCAGGCGAGTCTTCATCTGGTCATAGACCTTGTAGAAGTTCGCGCCCGTGCGGTCCATCTTGTTGACAAAGGCCAAACGAGGCACCTTGTACTTGTTGGCTTGGCGCCAGACGGTTTCCGACTGCGGCTGCACGCCGCCCACGGCGCAGTACACCATGCAGGCACCGTCCAAGACGCGCATCGAGCGCTCGACTTCAATGGTGAAGTCCACGTGTCCGGGGGTGTCAATGATGTTGATGCGGTGCTCGGCGCGCGAAGCGTCCATGCCCTTCCAGAAGCAGGTCGTGGCAGCCGATGTGATCGTGATGCCGCGCTCTTGCTCTTGCTCCATCCAGTCCATGGTGGCAGCGCCATCATGCACTTCACCGATCTTGTGGTTCACACCGGTGTAGAAGAGGATCCGCTCGGTCGTCGTGGTCTTGCCAGCGTCGATGTGCGCCGAGATACCGATATTGCGGTAGCGCTCGATGGGGGTCTTGCGTGCCATGATGTCACTCCAGAAAGGCAGGAGCCGCCAACGGGTCAGTAGAAACCCGGGGCGGCTGAATCAAACTAGTTTAGAAGCGGAAGTGCGAGAAGGCCTTGTTGGCTTCTGCCATGCGGTGAACTTCGTCACGCTTCTTCATGGCGCCGCCACGGCCTTCAGCTGCTTCCAGCAACTCATTGGCCAGACGCTGCGACATGGATTTTTCACCACGCTTGCGGGCCGATTCCTTCAACCAACGCATGGCCAAAGCCATCCGGCGGACGGGACGAACTTCCACGGGAACTTGGTAGTTCGCACCGCCAACGCGGCGGGACTTCACTTCGACCATCGGCTTGACGTTGTTCAAGGCAACCAGGAACACTTCCAGCGGGTCCTTGCCAACCTTCTTTTCGACTTGTTCCAGGGCACCGTAGATGATGCGCTCTGCAACGGCCTTCTTGCCCGATTCCATGATGACGTTCATGAACTTGGACAGATCAACATTGCCGAACTTGGGATCAGGCAGGATCTCGCGCTTGGGTACTTCGCGACGACGTGGCATGGGATTCTTCCTCTTGCTTCAGTGGGTACGGGCAAATGCCCTGCACCTTCGGATGACCACCGACTTCTGGGGGCATCCACTTACTCGGTCATTGCCAAACATGGGAATGGCAGGAACCGCAAAAACGTCTAGCGCCAGCAATATGCCGGGCCGACATGACTCTTTGATTACTTCTTCGGACGCTTCGCGCCGTACTTGGAACGCGACTGCTTGCGGTCTTTCACGCCTTGCAAGTCCAGCGAACCGCGCACGATGTGGTAACGCACACCCGGCAAGTCCTTGACACGACCGCCGCGCACCAGCACCACGCTGTGCTCTTGCAGGTTGTGGCCTTCACCGCCGATGTAGGAGATGACCTCGAAACCGTTGGTCAGGCGCACCTTGGCAACCTTACGCAGAGCCGAGTTAGGCTTCTTCGGAGTCGTGGTGTACACGCGGGTGCAAACGCCGCGGCGCTGCGGGCAATTCTGCATTGCCGGCGACTTGGATTTCGTGACCTCGGCCTGACGGCCGTGGCGCACGAGCTGATTGATGGTTGGCATAAGTAACTTGTTCCCGTTTGAAGTCACACACTTCAGCAGCATCACTCAGGATGAGCGCAAACCTTGACTGGCTGACGCTGCGCACCCGGCACCTACGCGGGATGCGACACACGCCTGAAACCCTCACAAAGACTCAAGAACGAAGCGGCCGACAGGACAAATCACCGCCGGCAGTTTTCCGTAAATCCATGGAAAATTCTCAGCAAGGCCTGCTGAAGAGCCCACGATTGTAGAACACATTGCCGAAATGGCACAAGCACTCGGCTCACGAGCAGCTATGCTGCGGCGCGCGGCGCCAAGCCCACGCACGCAAACTCGGCCGGAGACCGCTGAGCTCACCCAGATTTGAACCGCTCACACCATTGAACCTTTGATGCTCCGAGATCCGAATTCAGGCGCGCGCCCGCTCCAAGCCGTCATCGACACCCAAGTGGTGATGGACTGGCTGGTTTTTCGGGACGCACGAGTCAGCACTCTGGCTGCGGCCGTCAACCATGGACAGCTGCGCTGGATCGGCCAGCCCGCCATGCTCGATGAACTGCACCACGTGCTCGCGCGCGGCGTTGCCGCCGCCTTTGAACCCGACCTCGTTTGGATCGAAGACCATTTCGCGCGCTTGTGCCACATGGTTGAGGCAGCCAGCCCACCGGCCGTGCGCCTGATTTGCCGGGATCCAGACGATCAAAAGTTCATTGATCTGGCGATCTCCCAGGGCGCCCAATGGCTGTTTTCACGTGACCGGGCCGTACTTGCCCTGGCCAAACGCGCCCGAGCCCAGGGGCTCGTCATCATGAGTCCGGACTCTTGGCGGCTGCCCGCCGTCGCGGAGCCGGGCCCTCAAGCCTGATCTTTGGGTTTGGCGCAAGCCGGTTTACACACCACTTCGGTGCGGCCGAGGACACGCTTGGACTGCAAATTGTTGGGAGTGCGGTGCTTGCCGCACTTGAAGCAGGAGCGGGTGTGGCCGCTACCTAGGAAAGGCGAGCCGCCCAGTTTGGACTCGTAACGCAGACCGTTGTCACTGACGCTGGTGTAGGTGTCTTTGCTCATTGTTGTCGCGGGTTCACGGTGCCGACCATCAGCGCGAGGGGCGCCTAGGCCTGGATGTGCTGGACTGCTTTCCTCTGCCCTCTGAACCATAGTAGGCGGCTCGGAGCGGCTTTGACTACCTCGCTTGCCCCAGGTTTTGTCACAATCGCGCTCGCCAACGGGTCCACCCCCCTCATATGCGGGCGCTGGCCGCTCCAATCAGCCCTCCCGGGCAGACTCTCCACCACTTTTGCCACTCAAAACCCCGATATGGCCAAACTGTTCTTTCGCTACGCAGCCATGAATGCCGGCAAGTCCACCGCCCTGCTGCAAGTGGCACACAACTACGAGGAACGCGGCCACGGCGTGCGACTCTTCACCGCGCGACTGGACGATCGCTATGGTCGCGGCACCATCACCTCACGGTTGGGGCCGCAACGTGAGGCCGAGGTCTTCGGTCCGGAAACCGATTTCTTGGCGATGGCGCTGCAACTGCCTGAGGTGTCCTGCGTCTTGATCGACGAGGCTCAGTTTCTGCTCAAGCCCCAGGTTTGGGCGCTGCATGAACTGGCGCATGTACGCAATGTGCCGGTGATCTGCTACGGCTTGCGCACCGATTTTCAGGGCGAGCTGTTCCCTGGCTCCGCCACCTTGCTGGCCCTGGCGGACGAGATGGACGAGATGAAGACCATCTGCAACTGCGGCCGCAAGGCAACAATGAATATGCGCGTGGACGCCAACAATCGCAAGGTCACCGAAGGCAATCAAGTGGAAATTGGCGGCAACGCCCGCTATCGGGCGGTGTGCGGCCGCTGCTTCAGACAGCAGGTCTGAAGCAGCGCACCGCGTAAAGGGCGCATTCGCGCCCGGCTCAGCCCTTGCTGAGTTGTTCGTCGAGCTCCTTGCACGACGGTGCGCAGACCGGCTGCGACTTGCCCAAGAGCTTCTTGGATTTCAGCATCGCACGCGGACGATGCTTGCCGCACAAAAAGCACGACATGGTTGCGGCACCAAAGGAAGAGGTCGCCGCGAACGGCGAACCTGGTGCTTTAGAGCGGTAACGCAGACCATCGGCTTCGATGGTCGTTTTAGTACTGTCCTTGGCCACGTCGGTCCTGATAGTGAGTTAGTAGGAGCTTGCCAGGGTGGGCCGATGACTCCGTCTCCGAAGCAGCCGGCCACCTGAGCCAACCCCTCTATTTTCCACTATCTGGAGGCCAATCCGGCACGGTAGCACTCAGACGGCCCCAGACACAGAGGGAGGGGATTCCCCTAGAACAGCGTTGACCTCGGCACAAATCCACCCGCCACGAAGCGTTTCCGGTCCGCTCAACGGCCCTGAAAACGAGGCTTGCGGCACTCTTGCCAGGCTGCCACACCCTCGGCCAGATCCTCCGAAGCATTGGCCTCAGCCACATCCGCTTGCAAAGCCGACGAGTCCAACCTGCCACGAGCAATGGCATTCAAGTGTTTTTTCATGCCCAGCAGCGCCAGCGGCGCCATGGCCAGCAACTGGGCCAACAGGACCTCGGTCGCAGCCTCGAGCGCTGCCGCGTCGGGCAGCAATTGGTCGAGAAAGCCACTGCGCAGCATCTCATCCGCATCGAGCGTGGCGCCAGCCAGTAGGACTTTTTTGGCCCAGGGCAGGCCGAGGCGGCTGACGTAGCGCTCCATGCCGCCGCGATAGAAATGCAGGCCCAGCCGGGCCGCCGGCACAAACATTTCGCAGGCCGGCTGGCCGAGGCGAAAGTCGCAGGCCAGCGCCAGGTCGGTGGCGCCGCCGTAGACCCCGCCCTGGATCTGTGCCACGGTCACCGGCCGGGCGTTTTCCCAGGCATCGCTGAGTTGCTCAAACAGGGCGCCCGCATCGAGCCCCGGCACAGCACCGATATTGAAGCCGCTGCAGAAATGCCGGCCTTCGCCGCGCAGCAGCAGCACACGCAGTTCCGGGCGTTCGTTCACCTGCTGCAATTGCTGCTGCAAACACTGCAGATCGCTGGGCTCCAGCCGATTGGCCAAGCGGGGCCGCCGCAGCGTGATGCGGGCCAAATGGCCATCGATTTCTAGCAGAGGGGCAAGACCGAGCATGACAAGGACAGAGGCAAGGAGGTCGAAACGAACCAGTCTAGCGGCTGTCCCTCACACCTGCTTCAGCGTGCGCGTTTGTCAATGCGGCCCTGCCCCGAGCTGCCGGCCTGCCGGGCTTGATTAGAGTCGGGGCTCCAGCGCCCTGCCGCGAGCTCCGAGCCAAGCCCTCCATGGATTTATCGATTGCCAGCATCCTGATGCTCGACGGCCTGAGTAATGGCGCCATCTACGCCCTGCTGGCCCTGGCCACCGTGCTGGTGTTCACCGTGACCCGGGTGATTTTCATTCCGCAAGGTGAGTTCGTAGCCTTCGGGGCGCTCACCTTGGCCGCTCTGCAGCAAGGCCAGCGCCCCGGCACTGTGGTGTTTTTGCTGAGCTTGGCGGCTCTGGTGGCGCTGCTGGACCTTTGGGCCGGCTGGCGTGCGGGTGAGGCTACCGCCCCGATGCTGATCCGAGTGGTCAAAGCGGCTGCATTGCCCGTCGCCCTGGGGGCTCTGGCCTGGTGGGCGGCGCCACTGCAATTGCCACTGCTGCTGCAGGTGCTGCTGACCCTGGCCATCGTCACGCCCATGGGCCCCCTGCTCTACCGCCTCGCCTACCAGCCCCTGGCCGATGCCTCGGTGCTGGTGCTGCTGATCGTGTCTGTGGGCGTGCATTTCAGCCTGACCGGCCTGGGCCTGCTGTTCTTTGGCGCCGAAGGCTCGCGCAACCCCAGCTTCTGGGACAGCAGCATCACCCTCGGCCCGCTCTTCATTGCCGGGCAGACGGTGATCATCTTGCTGGCCTCGCTGGCCCTCATCGTTCTGCTCTGGCTGTTCTTCGAGCGCAGCCTCTACGGCAAGGCCTTACGAGCCACGGCGGTGAACCGCCTGGGCGCCCGACTGATGGGCATCTCCAGCAACTCGGCAGGACGCCTGTCCCTGGCCATGGCGGCCTTCATCGGCGCGCTCTCGGGCGTGCTGATCAGCCCGACCACGACAATTTTTTACGACAGCGGCTTTCTGATCGGCCTGAAAGGCTTCGTCGCCGCCGTCTTCGCCGGCCTGGCCAGCTATCCCGGCGCGGCGCTGGGCGCGGTGCTTGTGGGGCTGCTGGAGTCCTTCAGCTCCTTCTGGGCCAGCGCCTTCAAGGAGGTGATCGTCTTCACCTCCATCCTGCCGGTGCTGCTGTGGCGCTCCTTGCGCAATCCGCACCAAGACGAGCACTGAAGAGCCCCGACGACGATGCGCCTGAATCGACATACCCTGCCCGCAGCACTCGGCCTGGCCCTGCTCTTCTCCTTGCCCCTGCTGCCGGTGCCCGAGTTCTGGATCACCCAGCTCAACTACATCGGCATGTTCACCCTGGTCAGCCTGGGCCTGGTGCTGCTGACTGGCGTGGGCGGCCTGACCTCTTTCGGCCAGGCCGCGTTTGTGGGCCTGGGCGCCTACAGTACGGCGGTGCTGAGCACGCAGTTCGGCCTCTCGCCCTGGCTGGGCCTGCTGGCCGGCTGGCTGCTGACCGGCGGCGTGGCCTGGTTGCTGGCCCTGCTGACGCTGCGCATGTCAGGCCACTACCTGCCCCTGGCGACCATCGCCTGGGCGCTGAGCCTCAACTTCAGCATGGCCAACCTCGAGCTACTGGGCAAGTACGACGGCATCCTCGGCCTGCCGGCGCTGCAACTCTTCGGCCTCAGCCTGCAGGACGGCCGCGCCATCTACGGCCTGATCTGGGGCATCGCCCTGCTGGCGGCGCTGGCGGTGCGCAATCTGCTGGACTCGCGACCGGGCCGCGCCATCCGTGCGCTGAACGGCGGCGTCACCATGGCCGAGGCCATGGGCGTGTCCACCTTCCGCTACAAGGTCATCATCTTCGTGCTGGCGGCCCTGCTGGCCTCCACCTCGGGCTGGCTGTTCGCCCATGTGCAGCGCACGGTCAACCCCAGCCCCTTCGGCCTGAAGATGGGCATCGAGTACCTGTTCATGGCCGTGGTCGGCGGCGTGTCCAGCGTCTGGGGCGCCTTTGTCGGCGCCGGGGTGTTCAAGCTGGTGGAAGACCAGCTGAAAGAGCTGCTGCCCGCCCTGCTCGGCAGCAATGGCAATTTCGAGATCATCGTGCTGGGCATCGTGCTGGTGCTGGTGCTGCAGCATGCGCCGCGCGGGCTCTGGCCCTATGCCCAGCAGCTGCTGCAGCGCTGGTGGCCCAGCCAGGGCCGAGCGCAGGATTGGATCGATGCGGAGCCCCTGCCCCAGCGCGCCAAGCCGCAGGCGGGCGAGCCGCTCTTGCAGGTCGAACGCCTGCGCAAACAGTTCGGCGGCCTGGTGGCGGTCAACGATGTCAGCTTCGGCATCCGGGCCGGCGAAATCATCGGCCTGATCGGCCCCAACGGCGCCGGCAAATCCACCACCTTCAACCTCATCACCGGCGTGCTGCCGGCCAGCGGCGGCTCGGTGCACTTTCGCGGCGAGGACGTGTCTGGACTCCCCTCGCGCGAGATCGCCCGGCGCGGCGTTTCGCGCACTTTTCAGCACGTCAAGATGATGGCCGAGATGACGGTGCTGGAGAACGTGGCCCTGGGCGCCTATCTGCGCGGCCACAGCGGCACGCTGCGCGCCCTCTTGCGCCTCGACCGCGCCGAGGAGCAGCGTCTGTTCCGCGAGGCCGAGCTGCAGCTGCGCCGCATCGGCATGGCCGAGCAAGCGCATGAGCTGGCCGGCAATCTGGCCCTGGGCCCGCAGCGCCTGATGGAGATCGCCCGCGCCATGTGCAGCGACCCCTCCCTGCTGCTGCTGGACGAGCCCGCCGCCGGCCTGCGCCACAAGGAAAAACAAGCCCTGGCTGAGGTGCTGCGCCAGCTGCAGCGCGAAGGCCTGAGCGTGCTGCTGGTCGAGCACGACATGGAATTCGTGATGGGCTTGACCGACCGCCTGGTGGTGATGGAGTTCGGCACCAAGCTGATCGAAGGCACGCCGGCCGAAGTGCAGGCCAGCCCCGAGGTGCGCGCGGCCTACCTCGGAACCGAACATTGAACGCCTCTGCCAGGACTGTGAACCCATGAGCTCCAAACCACCCTTGCTGAGCGTGCGCGGCCTGCACGCCGGCTATGGCCGCGCCGAGGTGCTCAGCGGCCTCGATCTGGACCTGCCGGCCGGCCAGGTGGTCACCGTGATCGGCCCCAACGGCGCCGGCAAGAGCACCACGCTGAATGCCTTGATGGGCGTGCTGCCTGCACGCGGCCGCGTCCTGCTGGACGGCGAAGACATCGCCGGCCTGAGCCTGGAAGAACGTGTGATGCGCGGCCTGGCCCTGGTGCCGGAAAAGCGCGAGCTTTTCACCACAATGAGCGTGGAAGACAACCTGCTGCTCGGCGGCTACCGGCCGCTGCGCCTGGGCCAGCGCGACTGGCGCGAGCAGCTGACGCAGGTCTTCGAGCTGTTCCCGCGTTTGCAGGAACGGCGCGAACAACCGGCCGGCACCTTATCCGGCGGCGAGCGCCAGATGCTGGCCGTGGGACGCGCACTGATGGCTCGGCCCAAGGTGCTGATGCTGGACGAGCCCAGCCTGGGCCTGGCCCCGCTGGTGGTGAAAGAGATCTTCCGCATCGTAAAGACCTTGCGCGAACGGGGCGTCAGCGTGCTGCTGGTGGAGCAGAACGCCCGCGCTGCGCTGGAGGTGGCCGACTACGGCTATGTGCTGGAAACCGGCGCCATCGCCTTGCAAGGCCCGGCCGCCACGCTGGCCGGCGACGGCCGCGTGGCCGAAACCTATCTGGGCAGCGCACGCAAGTTGACCGTCTAAGGCGGTGGCGTGGAAAAGCGGGCCCGCCTGCAATACTTGACGAATCGGCCCCGAACATGAATTCGGCAGCGGCCTTCGAGCAGATACTGGGCGCTGACCCAGACCGCAGCCCCAGCCGAGGGAGGCCCATTTGCCCGCCATGGAATTGTTTGCTCTCGACCCTGAAGTCATCAGCCTCGAAACCAGGCTGAGCACACTCCACGGTACCGAACGGCTGAGTGTCATCCCGGCCCTGGCCTGGCACCTGCGCCAGCGAGACTGCAAACGAGCGCTGCTGCTGGTCAACGAAGCCGAAGACCTGCTGACGCAAGTCGACTGGGACGAGGGCCGCTGCCAAGCGTGCCATGCACGCCTGCTCTTGGTGCTCGGTGAGGTGGCTTGGTTGTTTGCCCAGCTCGATGCCAGTGAACAGTACGCCGAAGCGGCGGTCGAGAATTTCGCCCAGCTGGGCGACCGGATCGGCTGCGGTGACGGCCAGATTTTGCGTGCGTCGCTGTGCACGGAGCGCGGTGACAGCCCAGGCCGCGATGCCTGCCTCAAGCAAGCGCAAGACGACTTCCGGGCTGCCGGCGACAACGCGCGCCTGCAAGTCGTCAGGGCCATGCAGCTGAACCATGCGGCTTGGCGTGACGCGCTCGGCACGGCCGCTCGACTGCACCACCAGTTCGACTCCAGTCTGCCCCTGCCCGCCGCGGCGCAAGCCTGGGTCAGCAGCGCCAGCGCCCTGGTGGCCACCTTCACCGGCGAATTGGGTCAGGCCATCAAGCATTTCCTGCAAGCCCACCATTGCGCCTTGGAAAGCGGCCAGATCCGCCATGCCGTCTTCTCGGCCAGCAATGCGGCCGACAACTTTGCCTCGCTCGGGGACCTCGACGCCGCCCTGGAATGGGATGAGCTGGCCCTCGCCCAAGCGCAGACCAGCGGCTGGCCGGGCACACTGGGCGGCGCACAGATGCAGACCGGCAATGTGCTGCGCCTGCTTGGGCGCCTGCCCGAGGCCCACGCCATCCTGAACGACGCACTCGAGTCCATGCGCGAGTTGCAAGGGGCCAGCCGTTACAGCCTGGCCCTGCAATATCAAGGTGACGTGGCTCTGGACATGGGTGAACCGGCCGCGGCACTCGATTGCTTTTTGCAGGCGGAGACGATTGCCGCCAGCCTGGGGGAGTTCTTCTACCTGCTGCGCTGCTGGCGGGGCCAGGCCAGCGCCCTGGGCCGCCTGGGCGAGCCCGAGCAAGCGCTGAGCAAGATTTCCTCCGCCTTGCTGCGGGCACGCGAGCTGGGCAGTGGCGATGAGCAGATCAAGGTGCTGCGCGTCTTTGCCGAGCTCTACTTGCAGTACGCCCTGCCCGCGCCTGCGGGTCAGCAAGCGCCGAGCGCAAGCTTGCACTTCCTGCTGCAGGCCCTGCAGATCGCCAATGGCATCAAGGGCTACATTCTGCCCAGCGAGCTGCTCGATGAAGTCGCCAACGCCTACGCTGCGGCTGGCGATGCCGCACAAGCTCGACATTATGGACAGGCTGCCGCCGCAGCGCGCGACAACAAACGCCTGGACGACGCGCGCAACCGGGCCATGGCCATGCAGGTGCGTCAGGAGAGCGCCCTGGCCCGCGCCGAGGCCGAGTACCACCACCGCCTGGCCCAGGCCGAAAGCCAGCGCGCCGCGCAACTGCAAGAGGCCAGCGCCACCCTGGAGACCCTGGGGCGCGTCGGCCGAGAGATCACCGGCAGCCTCAATACCGACGCCGTGTTTGCTGCGCTCTACCGACATCTGGGCCAGCTGCTGGACACGAGCTCCTTCTTCGTCTATCTGCTGGAGCCGGGCGGCCACGCGCTCAAGGCCGCCTTCATCAACCAGGCGCGCCACCATTTCCCCTCGCCGCTGATTGCGCTGCATGACCCGCAGTCGCTGACCGCACGTTGCGCTCGCGAACGTTGCGAACTGTTTTTTCCGCAGTCACCCCGCAACAACCCGCCTGAGCATCTGATGGGCCCGCTGGACACCCAGAGCATGATGTTCTCGCCCCTGCTGATTGGCGAGCGACTGCTGGGCGTGATGTCAGTGCAGTCGGTGGACAGCCATGCCTACGGCGAGCGCGAGCAGTCGATCTTCCGCACCCTGGCCGCCTATGCCGCCATCGCCCTGGACAACGCCGGCGCCTATGCCGCAGCCGAAACCGCGCGCCAGCAAGCGAACGCCGCGCTGGAGGCCCTGAACGAAGCCCGCGCCAAGCTGGCCGACCGCGCTGAATGGCTGGCCGAGGAGGTGCGCAAGGCGACCAACCAGATCGTCCAGCGCGAGCGCGAGACCGTGATCCGCCTGTCCAAAGCAGCCGAGTACCGCGACCCCGAAACCGGTGCCCACATCCTGCGCATGGCGCACTACTCCGAGCTGATCGCACGCGGCCTGGGCCTGCCCGTGGCCGATCAAGAGCTGCTGCTGGAAGCCGCACCCATGCACGACATCGGCAAGGTCGGCATCACCGACAGCATCCTGCTCAAGCCCGGCCGCCTGACGCCGGAAGAGTTCGAAGTGATGAAGTTGCATGCCAGCTATGGCTACGAGATCCTCAAGGACAGCTCCTCCCTGGTGCTGCAGGCCGGCGCCGCCATCGCGCTGGGCCACCACGAGAAGTACGACGGCACGGGCTACCCGCAAGGCCTCAAGGGCGAGGCCATTCCCATCTTCAGCCGTATCGTCGCCGTAGCCGACGTCTTTGATGCGCTGACCTCCGAGCGGCCCTACAAAAAGGCCTGGGCCTTGGAAGCCGCCGCGGCCCACATCAAGGCCCATGCGGGCAGCCATTTCGACCCTGCCTGCGTGCAGGTGTTCTTTGAACATTGGGACGAGGTGCTGGACATCCGCCAGCGCTTTCAGGACGAGGACTGAAGGCGGCGGCCCAGCTCAGCCCTCGCTGAGCAAGCCTTGCAAGCCGGCACGGCCGCGCGCCGTGATACGCAAGGCTCGACTGTCCAGTGCGCCTTCCACCCAGGCTTGGCGTTCCAGCAGCGCCAGCCAGGCCGCCCCCAACGCGCCGCCTAGGTGCGGCCGGCGCACGCTCCAGTCCATGCAGGGGCAGGCAAAGCGCCGGCGCTGCTGCAGCGCGGCGCCGACATCCAGGCCCAAAGCCGCCAGCGCGTCCTGGCCGGTCGGGCTGAGCTGATAACTGCGTGGCTGATCGGGCTTCTCGCTCAGCCAGCCCTGCCGCAAGACATGTTCATGCCAGCGCACGGCCCAGTCGCCGGCCATATGGTCGTAACAGCGTCGTGCCTCGCGCAACTCAGGTGGCGTGCGCGGCTCGAAGGGCGGCGCCGCTTGCTCACGTTGCCGCGCGGCCAGCACCAGCATGGCCTCCAGCGCTGCACCGACCTCACCGCCGGCCAGGCGGTGGTAACGATGCCGGCCTTGGGCCTCGCAGCGCAGCAGGCCGGCGCCAATCAAGCGGTTCAGGTGAGCACTGGCCGTCGATGCGCCAATCTCCGCTGCGGCAGCCAACTCGGTCGCCGTGCGCGCATGGCCATCCAGCAGGCAGCACAGCATGCGTGCCCGCGCGGGCTCGGCCATGGCCTGGGCGATCTCGGCCAAGGCCTGATCGGCGAAACCGGCCGGGGGCGGGGTGACAGCGTCTGCATCCATGCTTCGATGCTAAACGAAGCATGCATTCGCTGAGACACAGACACTGCGGCCCATGAACCCAGCCACGATCTGCCCCCTCTCCCACCCGCCCGAATTGAACGTTCTGACGGCAGCCGCCTGCAACGAGCTCTCTGCCCTGCACGACTTCTACCGGCCCTTGCGCCGCCAGGCGCTGCATTTCGACGCCGAGCGTCAGCTCTACCTGGTCGCTGCGCCGGCGCTGCTGCGCCAGGCACTGGAGCACCCGGACCTGGGCGTGCGCCCACCGGACCAGCCCCTGCCCAGCACGCTGGACGGGCGGCACTTTGGCCTCGTCTACTCTCAATGGCTGCGCATGCGTGAGGACCCGGCGCGTGCCGGCGAGCGGCGCGCTTTGGAACAAGCCCTGGCCTCGCTGAGCCTTGAGTGCGTTCAGGATCAGGTGCGCCTGCAGGCGCGGCAAGGCTTGGCGCAGGGCTGGGACGCCTGGCAATGGTCCTCACTGCCAGCCAGCCTGGCCGCCCTGCTGGGCCTGCCCATGGGCAGCGCACTCGCGCAAGGCCAGTTGCGGCAGCAACTGCAGTCACTGGCCCTGGCTCTGCGCCCTGATGCGGGGAAGCGCGAACTGGACGCCGCCGATGCTGCCTGCGAGGCCTTGTGTCAAGGCCTGGGCAGTCAGGGCCCAGCCCCGCTGTGGCGGGCGCTGCAGGTGCAGCCCTTGAACGCCGCGGCGCAAGCCCTGGGCCTGCTCTGGCAAAGCCATGAGGCTGGCGCTGCACTGCTGGGCCAGGCCCTGCTGGCGGGCCCAGGTTCTGACACCGAGCTGCTGCGGCATGCGCAATGCCCAGGCGCCATTCAGCACACCCGGCGCTGGGCCCTGCGCGCCTGCGAACTGAGCGGCACGGCACTGGCCCGGGGGGCTGCCCTGCTGCTGATTCTGGCCAGCGAAGTGCCGGAAGATGGTGCCGGCCTGGCCTTCGGTCACGGCCGCCACCAATGCCCGGGCCAGGAGCTGGCGCTGACCCTGGCTCGCGGCGCATTGCGAGAGGCGGCGATTGCGCGGACCGAAGGTCGGGCTCCACCCCTAGCGCCAACTGCGTCAGGGCATCACGCACTGGCCCATGCCCGTGTGCCGCGCTTGGGCTGCCCGACGGAGCTGCAGACATGACCGCCATCCCCGCACAACGCAGCATCCGTCTCTCGGTGCTGTACTTCGGCACGCCGGTGGCTTTGCTGGCCACGGTCAACCCGGATGGCCGCAGCAACCTGTCTCCGATCTCTTCGGTCTGGTCCTTGGCCGACCGTCTGGTTCTGGGACTGGGCCTCGAGGGCCAGGCCTGGCTGAACCTGCAGCGGCATGCGGACTGCGTGTTGAACCTGCCCTCAGCCCGCCAGTGGCCACAGGTGGAGCGCCTGGCGCGTGCCACCGGCCGGGCCGAGCTGCTGCAAGCGGAGCGCGCACCCGAGTGCCCGCTGCAAGTCGAGGCTCGCCTGGCCTCGCCACTGAGCGCCGACCCGGTCCAGGCCGCACAGGCGCGCGGTTTCGCCATCGTCGAACTGCAGATCCTGCGCGTGCACGCCCATGAAGACATCACCGTACCCGGCAGCCAGCATGTCGACACGCAGGCCTGGCAGCCCTTGATTTACCTGTTTCGCCACTACTGCGGCACCAGCCTGCCCATGGCCGCCAACTTTCGCGCCGAGCAGCCGCTACGAACCACGTTTGCGCAGGAGGCTTCGACATGATTGCGGTCTTGTTTGAAGTCCGGCTTGCGCCCGGGCAACAAGCCACCTACCTGGACATGGCCGCCGCACTGCGGCCACGGCTGGAACACATCGAGGGCTTCATCAGCATCGAGCGCTTCCAAAGCCTGAGCGTGCCGGACAAGCTGCTGTCGCTGTCCTTTTTCCGCGACGAAGCGGCCGTGCGGACCTGGCGAAATCAGGAGCACCATCGCAGCGGGCAGGCACAAGGCCGGAGCGCTGTGTTTGCCGACTATCGCTTGCGCATTGCTGCGGTGATACGCGACTACGGCATGCACGATCGCGAGCAGGCGCCGGCCGACAGCCGTGCGGCCCTGGAGGGCAAAGACGAACAGGCCTGCTAATCTGGTCACTCCACACCGGAGTTGCCATCGTGTTGACATTGCTTGCCCATCTCGCCCGAACCCGCCGCGCCCCGCTGACCATGCTCTTGCTGGCCGCCTGTCTCAGCGGCGCCGCCCGCAGCGAGCCGGTCGGCGAGGTCGACACCGCGTTCAAGCTTATTGGCCCCGACCACAAGGTGGTCGTCGACGCGCACGAGGACCCCAAGGTGCTGGGCGTCACCTGCTATGTGTCACGCGCCAAAACCGGCGGCATCAAGGGCGGCCTAGGCCTGGCCGAGGACAAGGCCGAGGCCTCGATCGCCTGCCGCCAGACCGGCCCCATCAGCTTCGCCAAGCCCCTGGCGCGGCAGGAGGAGGTGTTCAACGAACGCATTTCCCTGGTGTTCAAGAAACTGCGCATCGTCCGCATGGTCGACAGCCGCCGCAACACCCTGGTCTACCTGACCTACTCCGACCGGCTGATCGACGGCTCACCGCAGAACAGCGTGACCGCCGTGCCAGTGGACCGGGCCACGCCGATTCCGCTGAAGTAAAAACCGGTCAGCGCCGCAGCGGCAGCGGAAACGCCGCCAGGCTGGCGTGACCGTCCTTCGACAGCGCCTGCACGCCGAACACCACATTGTCTTTGGACAGGTTCTTGAGCGTGTGGCGAGCGACCCGGCCGAGGTCCTGGTGATGCTGCCAAACGGCCGAATCGGTGTGGCGCCAGACGATGCGGTAGCCGGCCACCTCGGATTCGGGCGCCAGGGTCCAGCTGAGCGTGCTGTCGTTGCTGAGCTCCGTGGCGTCCAGGCGCACGTTCTGCGGTGCGGTGGGCGCCAGCGCCAGCGTCGCCAAGCCGGCGGCATTGATACGGGCGACATTGGCCACGTAGGCGAAATCGACGAACTCGGGCAGGTCCCCGTAGCGCACGCCGTTCTCCTCGCGCAGGTTCTGGTGCTGGTGCGCAAAATTCTCGAAGGGCTCGGAGAAGCGCACCGCGGCATAGCCGCGCTCGAGGAAGGGCAGGTGGTCGCCACCGCGCAGATAGCGGTCGCGGCGCTGGATCAGGTTGACGGTGAAGCCGGGCAGGTAGCGCTCGCCGGCAGCTTTCAGATGGCGGCCCAGCTGATGGGTGGGCAGGTCTTCGCTGCCCCCGGCCAACACCAGCTGCTGCAGCGATTCACGCGCAGCCTCGTTGGCGCGCGCCTCGGCATCGGGCGTGGGCGTGTTGGCGCGGGCGGCCACCAGCATGCGCAGCAGCGGGTCCAGGCCGTCGGCAAACAGGCGCAGCTGGCGCTCGTCCACCTGGCCGGCATCGCCGCGCGGGCTGCCGATGATGTCGTTGGTGATCATGGCCTCGATGGGCAAGCCCTGGCGCCGCGCCTCGCGCGCCCAGTGGGTGGCGCCCAGCAGACCCTGCTCTTCACCCGGCACGGCCATGAAGACCAGGGTCGCTGGAAAGCGGTGGCCGGCCATGGCGCAGGCCAGCTCCATCACCGCGGCCACACCCGAGGCGTCGTCGTTGGCACCGGGCGAGGCGCCCTCGGCATCCATCACATCGCCGTTGCGCGAGTCGTAGTGGCCGCTGACCACCAGCAGGCGCTGGGCCGCCGCCGGCGCGGTGCCGGGCAAGGTGGCCACCACATTGACCAGGGTGGCCGCGCGCGGCATGCGGTTGCCGGCGGGCTCGACAAAGCTGTCCAGGCTCACCTGCAGGCGGCCGCCGCTGCGCCGCGCGCACTGCTCCAGCTCGGCCTGGATCCAGCGCCGCGCGGCACCGATGCCGCGCTGCTCCGATTCGGTCTCGGACAAGGTGTGGCGGGTGCCGAAATCGACCAGGCGGCGGATGCGCTGCTCGATGCGCGGCGCCGAGATCTCGGCCAGGATCTGCTGCACGCGCGGATCCAGCGGCGCCGGTTGAGCGACCGCAGCCATCGTCATCACGCCGCCCAGGGCAGCTCCCAAGATCCAAGCACGCATGCACATCAACCAGTCATCCTGGCCCCAAAAACGAAGGCCCTGATTCTGCGAGCTTTGCGCCAGCGCCGCTCGGCAAGCGCGCCAAAGCCCCCCCCGGCATTTGCCCCTAGAGCCAGTGGCACGGCCGCCCCCTACACTGCGCCTCGGATTCAGGAGAGTGCAGGCCCAGCCGGGCCCTGCCGCCGAAGGCGCAAGCTCCCATACTCGCTCAGGCCCCGTACTGGATCCGTCAACAAGCCGAATGCTGGAGAGAGCGGCCCGCGCAGCCGATGCGCAAGCCGCCACCGAAGGAGCAAGGCCATGCCCCCGGGGCGCGGCTGAATCTCTCAGGTAACAGGGACAGCGGGAGCGGCGCGCGTCAAGCGCACGCTCTGCCATTGCCCGATCTGTGCTCCACCTGGCTCGCGCACCACTTTGGGGTGCCTCACCTGCCTGGAATGAAACACAGCCCGCGCTGGGCCTGGGCGTACGCCTGCGCGTCTCACTCAACGGTCTGTTTGTCTTGTTTCAGGAGTGCACACCATGCACGCAATCGTCCTGGGCGCCGGGGTCACCGGCGTCACCACCGCCTGGTATCTGCGCCAATCGGGTTTTGAAGTCACCGTGATCGACCGCCAGCCCGCGGCCGGCCTGGAAACCAGCTATGCCAACGGCGGCCAGATTTCCGTCTGGCATGCCGAGCCCTGGGCCAACCCGGGCGCGCCGCTCAAGGTCTTGAAATGGCTGATGAAGGAGGATGCGCCCCTGCTCTTCCGCCTGCGCGCCGACCCGGCCCAGTGGCGCTGGGGCCTGCAGTTCCTGCGCGAATGCACGCCGGGCCGCACCGCCCACAACATCCGCAACATCGTCAATCTGGGCCTCTACAGCCGCGAGCAGCTGCAACGCCTGCGCGCCGCCACCGGCATCGCCTACGACCAGCGCCAGCAGGGCATCCTGCACTTCTACACCAGCGAGCAGGAGTACGCCGCGGCGCAGGAGCCGGCCCGCATCATGCGCGAGCAAGGCTGCGAGCTGGACATGAAAACGCCCGAGGAATGCGTGGCCATCGAGCCGGCGCTGGCGCAATGCCGCGCGCAGATCGTCGGCGGCAGCATGACGCCCAGCGACGAATCGGGCGACGCCCATCGCTTCACCCAGGCCCTGGCCACCCTGGCGGCGCAGGCCGGGGTGAAGTTCCGATACCAGACCCGGGTGCTGGGCTGCGAGCGCGAGGGCCAGGATCTGGCGCGGGTGATCGTGGCCGATGCGAACGGTGAAATCGAGCGCCTGGGCGCCGACCGCTTTGTGCTCTGCCTGGGCTCCTTCAGCCGCGGCCTGGCGCGCGAGCTGGGTGTGTCGCTCAACATCTACCCGGCCAAGGGCTACTCGATGACGCTGCCGGTGATCTCGCCCGCACACAGCTACCAGGTCTCGCTGACCGACGACGAGTACAAGCTGGTGTTCTCGCGCCTGGGCGACCGCCTGCGCGTGGCCGGCACGGCCGAGCTCAATGGCTATGACAGCACGCTCAATCTGCGCCGCTGCGAAGCCTTGCTGCGGCGCACGCGCGAGCTGTTCCCGCAGATGGTGGCGCCTGAGGGCCAGCCCAGCGGCGCCCAGTATTGGACCGGCCTGCGCCCGGCCACGCCCTCCAACCTGCCTTACATCGGCGCCAGCCGCGTCGGCCGCCCCTTCCTCAACACCGGCCACGGCACCCTGGGCTGGACGCACAGCTGCGGCTCGGCCGCGGCCCTGGCGGACCTGATCTGCGGCCGCCGGCCCGAGCTGAACTACGCCTTCTGCGGGCCTGAGGTCGATTCCTGGGCCGGCCGGGCGCAAGCCGCCATTTGAGCGAACCGGCCCAGGCCCGCTGGCGCGGGCCTTGTAAGCCGGCCGGCCTTCCTCTACCCTGAGGCCAGAGCCGAGCGGACCCGTCCCCAGCGTCAGAGCCCGGCACAGTGCACGCATCCATCACCGCGCCCCCGCAAACGCCGGGGCGCCGGAGAGCCAAGGAGACTGCCATGAGCCCGAGCCCGAACGGCGACGCCAGCCGCGCCCTATCCTCCACCAGCGCGCCCCTGTCGCCTGCTGTCGCTACCTTGCGCAGCCTGGCCCTGGTGGGCCCCGCGGCGGCGGGCAAGACCAGCTTGCTGGAGGCCTTGCTGCTGCAGGCCGGCGCCATCGCCCAAGCCGGCACGGTAGAGCGCGGCAACACCGTCAGCGATTTCGATCCACTGGAGCGCCGCCTCCAGCATTCCCTGCACAGCAGCGTGGTGCACCTCGAGCATGGCGGCGTGCGCATCCACGCCATCGACACGCCCGGGGCGGCCGATTTCATCGGCCAGTCCCTGCCGGCGCTGGAGGCGGTGGACACGGCGGTGCTGGTGCTCAACGCGCAAAGCGGGCTGGAACCCATGGCCAGCAAGATGATGGAGACCGCCGCCCAGCGCGGCCTGTGCCGGCTGATCGTGATCAACAAGATCGATCTGGCCGAGCTCGACCTGCCGGGCCTGCTGGCGCAGATCCGCACGGTGTTCGGGCGTGAATGCCTGCCGCTGAACCTGCCGGCCGAAGGCGGGCGACGCGTGCTGGACTGCTTCTACAACATCATCGGCCAGGCCGATTTTTCCTCGGTGGGCCTGGCGCGCCAAGCCCTGGTCGAGCAGGTGGTGGAGGTGGATGCCGCGTTTGTAGATCGTTATCTCAGCGAAGGCGATGTCGACCCGCGCGAGCTTCACGCGCCGCTGGAGCAGGCCTTGCGTGAGGGGCACCTGATCCCGGTCTGCTTCACCTCGGCGCGCAGCGGCGCCGGCGTGGCCGAGTTGCTCGATGTGATCGCGCGCCTGCTGCCCAACCCGGCCGAGGGCAACCCGCCCCTGTTCCTGCGCGGCGAGGGCCCCGAGGCCCTGCCCCTGCAAGCCCTGCCCGAGCCCAGCGCCCATGTGCTGGCCCATGTGTTCAAGATCATCTCCGACCCCTACCTCGGCAAGATGGGCGTGATGCGCGTGCACCAGGGCACGCTGCGCCGCCACAGCCAGCTCTTCATCGGCTCGGCGCGCAAGCCATTCCGCGTCGGCCACCTCTTCCTGCTGCAGGGCGGCCGGCATGTCGAGGTGGAGCAGGCCCTGCCGGGCGAGCTCTGCGCCATCGCCAAGGTCGACGACCTGCACTACGACGCCGTGCTCCACGACGCGCCCGAGGATGCCCACATCCATCTGCGCCCGCTGGACTTCCCTGTGCCCGTGCATGGCCTGGCCATCCGCCCGGTGCGCCATGGCGACGAGCAAAAGCTCTGGGAGCAGCTGAGCCGCCTGGTCGAGGAAGACCCCTGCCTGCGGCTGGAGCAGGCTGGCCAGACGCAAGAGACGGTGATCTACGGCCTGGGTGAGCTGCACCTACGCCTGCTGCTGGAGCGCCTGCGTGAGAGCTACAAATTCGAGCTTCACACCCAGCCGCCCCGCGTGGCCTACCGCGAGACCATCTCGGCTGCGGCCGAAGGGCATTGCCGCCACAAGAAGCAGAGCGGCGGCGCCGGCCAGTTCGGCGAGGTCTATCTGCGCGTGGAGCCGCTGGCGCGCGGCGCTGGCTTTGAGTTCGTCGACGCGGTCAAGGGCGGCACCATCCCGGGGCAGTTCATGCCGGCCGTGGAGAAGGGCGTGCGCTCGGCTCTGGAGACCGGTGTGGTGGCCGGCTACCCGCTGGTGGACCTGCGGGTGACGGTGTTCGACGGCAAACACCATTCGGTGGACAGCAAGGAGGTGGCCTTTGTCACCGCCGGCCGGCGCGCCCTGATCGCCGCAGTCCAGGAAGCGCGGCCCTTGGTGCTGGAGCCGGTGGTGCATCTGGAAGTCCATGCGCCGGAAGCCGCGATCGGCGACATCACCGGCGATCTGGCCGCCCGGCGCGGCCAGGTCAATGGCACCGACAGCCCTTTGCCCGGCCGCAGCATCGTGCGCGGACTGGCACCCCTGGCCGAGCTGAGCCAGTACCAGAACCGGCTCAATGCCCTTAGCAGCGGCCAGGGGCGCTACAGCGTGCAGCTCTCGCACTACGAAGCGGTGCCGCCCCACACACAAAGCCAGCTGATCGCGGCCTACCAGGCACAGGAAGAAGACTGAGCCGCGCCTGGCACGCGCCGGCCTATTTGCCTGCTGCGGCCTTGGCGCGGAATTGTTCCAGTTGTGCCAACCATTCGGTCCAGTCCTTGGGGCCGGTCTCATAGCGCTTCTGCAGATTCGTCAGCACGGCCGCCCAGGCGCGGTCGAAGTAGGCAAACGCCTTGTCCCACTCACCACCCTCCCCCCAACCGGTGTGATGCAGGCGCACCCGCGTCTGCTGCGCATCGACCGCTTCGAAACGAACGATGACAAAGCTGCGCTGCTGGCGCGCCTCGGGCAAGCTCGGTGGGGCGTTCCAGTCGAAGCTGAGCATCTTGTGCGGCTGCAAAGCCATGAAGCGCATCTCGTCCGCGCCTTTCATGCCGGCTGGCGCACCCGGGTCCATATAGATCTGGAACGCGCCGCCGACCTTGGCCTCCACCCGGGCATCGGGGGCGAAGAAGGCCACGATGCCTTCTCGGGTGGTCCAGCTCTGCCACGCTTGCTCCAGGCTGGCCTTGATGATGACTTCTTTATCAATGCTGCGTTCGGCGGCTTGGGCCGAACCCAGCATGAGCATCAAGAAGCCGGGAGCGAGGAGGCGAAACAGGCCGATCAATGCACGCATGATGAGCTCCTGAATGCCCCGCCTGAAGCGGGTCGGATGAAGGAGGCTTTATCATACGCAGATGTCATCCGCCCCCCGGGACGTCGCGCAGATCCGTTTGGACAATGCGATGCTCCTGTTTGAAGAATTCGTCGCCGTCTCCATCAAGCACCCCGACCCAGCCACCTTGCGCGGCCTGGAGCGGCGCTTTGCTGAGCGCTTGCAGATCCAGCCTAGCTACTGGAGCCAGATCAAGAGCCGCTCACGCCAGATTGGCGAACGCCTTGCGCGCCAGTTCGAGCAGTTGTTCCACAAACCCGCGGGCTGGATGGATCAAAGCCACGCCCTTGGTGCGCCCGAACCGGCCGCCGCGGAACGTGACGCCACGCCCAGCGTGCCGCAAGACGACGACGAGCGCTTCATCGTCGGCTTGGTTCTGACCTATTACCGCCGCCACCCGCAACGAGCCCGCACGCGCCTGCTCGACCTGTTGGGCGAAGTCCTGACCCCGCCCCAGGAAGCCACGGCGGCAGGCAAATTGGCCGCTACCGGCCTTGGCAAGACGGCACCACTGCCGGTGTTGGCCCCGGCGCCTGCCGCTCGCACACAAGCTGCGGGCGGCGGCGCCGCCGAGCTCGACGAATGGCGACGCCTGCAGCAAGGCATCGCCCCCTTGAAGCCGAAAAAGAACCGGTGATGCTGCGCCGACACAGTGTGCGCACATTTCTTTATCTCTTTTGATAAAAAGTATATGCATTTGATAAACGTTCGTTTATCATTTGCTCAAGCGGCCGGCGCAAGCCAGCCGTGAAGTCCCTCCTCCCCACGTCTTTACCGGGAGCTGCCCGCCCTCGCTAGCGCCGGAGTCAGGCTTTGCACATCGTTTGCGATGCGCCTTGCCCGCCCTGCTGCCCTGCGTTGCGCCGGCTCAGTGCCCAACGCGACTCGGTACCTCCGAGCCACATCGGAAATCAAGCGTTCAGGCGCCTTGCATCGGCTGTTCTTCAGTCGCGGCAGGCCCGGCCGCTGCATGGAGTTCGGGCCGCCTGCCGCTTTCGTGGCAGCGCTTGCCCACCAATGGTTTCGTTCATCGGACTGCTCACAGTCGAGCCGCCGCATGGCCGGAACTGATTCATCAACACAAGGCGCGCCTACAGCACGCTACGGAGTCCGCGATATGTCCCAGTTCACTTCACCCCGTCCGCTGAACCTGCGCCTGCTGAAGCCTCGCAATCCCATCGTGGCCCATGCCCGACTGCGCCAGGCCGGTCAGCATGGCCTGCAGGGCCAGACCACCCGCCAGCGCCAAGCCGGCAAACGCGAGACACGACAAGAAATTCTGCAGATCGGAAGACCCGACAGCAGCCCATGAATTGAAGGCCCAGAGGGGCCGCAATGGAGACACATCATGCATTTGCGAGAATTGACCGGCCCGGATCGCTCGGCCGAAGAATTTGAGATCACCCATCAAGCTTGGCGTTGGCGCGCCGCCCGTATCCTGCTCAGCGCCAGCGCAGGACTGACCCATTTGGCCGTGCTGCTGAACCAGGTACGCCGCGTCAACCGTCGCCGGCCGGAGCTGGAGTTCTATGCCGAAGCCGGCGCCCCGGAAGGTGCCCTTTACGCCGACGGTCAGCGGGTTGGCACTCTGCCAGGAGTGAGTCGTCTTTAGCGACGCTGACCTGCCCCGATGCCACTTGCGCGGCATGCGTTGATCGCAGCGAGGCGAATGTGAGCAAGTGCTGTGCGCAATTGTGCACAGCACTTGCGACTGCACCTCGTCGTGCGGCGGCCACTGGTTTCAAGATGGAACATCGGCCGCCGATATACGATGCAAGCACCTCGTCCGAGCACTCCATGTCCGCGCCATCCTCTCTACCCTCGCTGCACACCGCCCCGCCCGATTTGGCAGCTTGGGTCGCCCTGTTCCGGGATGCCGAGATTCCGGTGTTGGCCGAGACGACTGACGCCCTGGAACTGCTACGCGCCAATGAGGACGCCGTCGACGCCAACAGCCTCGGCGAAATGATTGCCACCGACCCCCTGATGACGCTGAAGGTGCTGGCCTACGCTGCGGCGCATCGCTCCAGCCGGCTGTTGACAGATGCCGAGACGGTGACCGCAGCCCTGGTGCTGATGGGGATCACACCGTTTTTCCGCGAGTTTGGCCCGCAGCCGACGGCTGAGGACAAGCTGGCTGCCACGCCCTATGCGCTGGATGGCCTTCAGCGTGTGCTACGCCGTGCCGATCGAGCCGCTCGCTTTGCCCTGGGGTTTGCCGTCCATCGTCTGGACCCGGATGCAGCCGTCATCCACAGCGCGGCCTTGCTGCACGATTTCGCCGAAATGCTGCTGTGGATCCATGCGCCGGAACTGGCTGCCCAAATCCGCCAACGCCAACAAGCCGACCGCCACTTGCGCAGCGTGGCGGTGCAACGCGATGTGCTTCACATCGAACTGGCTGACCTTGAACAAGCTCTGATGCAGGCCTGGCGCCTGCCGGAATTGCTGCGCCACATCACCAACGACAAACGAGCCAACGACCCGCAAGTTCAATGCGTGAAGTTGGCAGTCCGTCTGGCTCGGCACACCGCCGATGGCTGGGATGACGAAGCCGTGCCGGATGACCTGAGCGAAATCGCAGCCTTGCTCAATTTGAGCCTAGAGGCGACCTTGAAGCTGCTCCATGAGTTCGACTGATTCGCAAGGCAAACAGGCCGGCCCATCACAGGACTTCTGGCAAGCACGTTTCAACAGCGGCCAAACTCCATGGGACCGTGGCGCTGCGCACCCGCAATTGCTGGCCTGGCTTCAAGCCGGTATGTTCACCTCGGACCTGAAAGTGCTGATCCCTGGTTGTGGCCGCGGCCATGAGCTGAGGGCACTGGGCCAAGCTGGCATTGCCGCACATGGCCTGGACTATGCGCCGGCGGCCGTAGCGCTGGCTCGGGCACAACTGGCTGATTTGCCGGGAGAGGTCGAACTGGCCGATGTCTTGGACTGGCAGCCCGATACGCCCGCGGACCGTGTGTACGAACAAACCTGTCTGTGCGCGCTGCACCCGGACCACTGGCGCCGCTACGCAGACCAACTCCATGGGTGGCTGAAGCCCGGCGGCTTGCTGCTAGCCTTGTTCATGCAAGCGCGTCGCGACAGTGCGACGGAGGGATTCGTCGAGGGGCCGCCGTATCACGGCGACATTCAGGGCATGCGCGCGCTCTTTCCAGCCTCGCGCTGGAACTGGCCGGCACCGCCCTACACAAGTACGGCCCATGGCCAGGGCTGGGCCGAACTGGCCGTGGTGCTGCAACGCCGCTGATCAGTTGGCACTTCAAGCCGAGAAATTCTCGGCCAAAAAGGCCGATTCAGACCGGCACGGCGGTGGTGTTCTTGACGCGGTCCAGCACAAAGCTGGTTTTGCAGTCCTGAACACTCGGGTGCTTGAGCAAGGTTTCGGTGATGAAGCGGGCGTAGTGCGCCATGTCTTGCACCACCACGCGCAGCAGATAGTCCATGTCCCCGGTCAAGGCGGCACATTCAACCACTTCCGGCCAAGCCTGGACCGCGGCGCGGAACAGGTCCATGGGGTTGCGTTTGTGGCTTTCGGTGTGCTTTTCCAGCCGCACATTGATATAGGCCGTCAGCCCCAAGCCAACCCTTTCCGGCGGGACCAGAGCCACATAAGCCGAAATCGCGCCCGACTCTTCAAGCCGGCGGACACGGCGCAGCACCGCTGAAGCAGACAAATTGACCTGAGCCGCCAGCGCGTCGTAAGTGACGCGCCCGTCAACTTGCAACGCCCTCAAAATGCGTCGATCTATCGTGTCGAGCTGGATCTCGTTTTCCATCGTGGACTTCTCCGCATAATTGCTGCGCACCTTGCAGTGGCGACGCGAGTTTTAGCATGAATCCTGCGCCCACTCCAGCCTACAGTCTTGACCCATCGTAAGACTTTTCAGAAAGAGACAAGATGGCCTTCACTCCATGGGAAAACCCGATGGGCACCAACGGTTTCGAATTCATCGAATTCGCGGCCCCGGAACCCGCAGCCCTGGGCAAACTGTTTGAAACCATGGGCTTCACGGCCGTGGCCAAACACCGCCACAAAGACGTGACCCTGTATCGCCAAGGCGGTGTGAACTTCATCATCAATGCCGAAGTCGACGCCTTCGCACAGCGCTTTGCGCGCCTGCACGGCCCGTCGATTTGCGCCATCGCCTTCCGCGTGGACAACGCGGCCCACGCCTACAAGCGTGCGCTGGAACTCGGCGCCTGGGGCTTCGACAACAAGGCCGGCCCGATGGAATTGAACATTCCAGCCATCAAGGGAATCGGCGATTCGCTGATCTACTTCGTTGACCGCTGGCAAGGCAAGGGTGGCGCTGAAGCCGGTGCCATTGGCAATATCAGCATCTATGACGTCGACTTCGTGCCGCTACTGGACGCAGACGGCAAACCCGTTCCGGCAAATCCGGTGGGCCATGGCCTGACGTACATCGACCACCTGACACACAACGTCTTCCGCGGCCGCATGAAGGAATGGGCCGACTTCTATGAGCGCTTCTTCAACTTCCGCGAAGTGCGCTATTTCGACATCGAAGGCAAGCTCACGGGCCTGAAGTCCAAGGCCATGACCAGCCCCTGCGGCCACATCCGCATCCCGATCAACGAAAGCAGCGACGACAAGAGCCAGATCGCCGAATACCTCGACATCTATCACGGCGAGGGCATCCAACACGTGGCGATGGGCACGGACGATGTGTATTCGACGGTGGAGCGCATGCGCACCGCCGGTGTCGACTTCCAAGACACCATCAACACCTACTTCGACCTGATTGACAAACGCCTACCCGGCCACGGGGAAAACGTCGAAGAGCTGCGCCGCCTGCGCATCCTGATCGACGGCGCCGCCCATCTGGACGCACCAAACGAACTGCTGCTACAGATCTTCACCAAGGAAGTGATTGGGCCAATCTTCTTCGAGATCATTCAGCGCAAAGGGAATGAAGGCTTCGGTGAAGGGAACTTCAAGGCACTGTTCGAAAGCATAGAGCTCGACCAGATCCGCCGCGGCGTCCTGAAGGAAGAAGGCTGATCCGGCCTGACAGAACGATTGTTTCCGTCTGCCCCGGGTGCAGCCACATGGCTCACCCGAGGACTTCAGCCCCGAGACGCATACCGCGCCACTCGGGGCTTTTTTCTTTTCAGCCCACAGGAGCGGCAGCCCCCTCGGGAGACAGTTGAAGCAGCTGCCATACATCTTCTTGAATTCGCGGATGAAACACCAGGCCGAGGTGACCCGTGGACTCAATTTCGATTGCGCGGGCGCCAGGCAGGCGGGCCGTTTCTACCGGACACACAATTTGATCGCAACGCGAGTAGTAACAGTCCAGCTCAGCGGCGAGCGATGGTGAGTCCTGCGCAGCCAAGTCATCCAACCAGAGGCTGCCACGGCGCATTTCCTGTCCGTTTCGCCCACGCCCGAAGCGCGCCAACAATGTGCCAGCATGCGGCGTGCCCAGCGTCAGGATCCGCGCCAAACGCCCCGCACGCCCATGCTTCCGATACCAAGCTCGAAGCGCCAGCCCGCCCATGCTGTGAGCGACCACGACCGGTGGATTGCCGGGATAGCGCTGTTCCAGGTCCCGAATCGCCGTCTCGATGCTCTCGGCATACGCATCGATGGAGCCAAAAGCCGGCTCCAAGGTCAAAGCCCGCACAGGCACGCCTTGTTCGCTCAAGCCACGCAGCCACGGATTCCAAAGCCCGCGATTGCAGGTGTAGCCATGTAGAAAAACGACGGGGCGAAACCGCCCGGCCGTAGGCGGGCTGGCATCCGGCCAACGCTCGCAGGCAAAGGGCTGTTGCCACGCGAACACCAGGTCCAAGGATGCGAGTTCATGCCACCAAGCACGGAGCAAAGCTGGCCAAGACGGCGACTCCTGGCGATTCACCAAGCGCAGTGCGGCAAAGGACAGCAGCATGAAAGGCGCATGGGCCCAAAACACAAGTAACGACAGGCCAAACCCCGGCCCCCATCCATAGGCTCGCCAAACCACGACCATCAGCCCCAAGGTCACCACCAGTCGCAAGAACAATTGCCAACGTTGCAGTTTCGCATTCATGGCGCGAGTGTAGGCCGGCGAGAATGCTGGACCATTGATGCAAGACCCGCTCACGCCCCATGCAGCACACACCCGCCGAAAGCATTCTTGCCCACCTGCATGAGGTGGAACGGCTGCGACATCATCGAATTGCTCAAGCAGGCTTGGTCCAAGCAAGCGAACAAATCAAGCACTTCCAGCAAGAGCGATTCCGGCGAAGCTATGCCGACCTGCTTGAGCATCCGCGCTACACCGGCGCGGCACACTTCTTTTTGAACCACCTCTACGGACCCGGAGATTTCAGCCGCCGCGATGCACAGTTCGCGCGGGTGGTGCCTGTCGTAGTGCGCCTGTTTCCCAGCGATGTGGTCGGCACCGTCGCCAAACTGGCCCACCTGCACGCATTGTCCGAAGGCTTGGACACACGGATGGGAGAACAGCTGGTTCATACGACTACCGAAGTCTTGAACGCGCAGTCCTATTTGCAGGCCTGGCAGGCCGTTGGCCATGCCGAGTTGCGCAGTCAGCAGATCGAACTCACGATTGCCATCGGCGCCGAACTTGACCGCCTAACCCGCAAGCCCTTGCTGCGCCAGGCATTGCGCATGATGCGCGGACCGGCCGCTGCAGCCGGACTTGAAGAGCTACAGACATTTCTTGAGACGGGATTCGACACATTCCGCGCCATGAAAGGGGCAAAGGAGTTCCTGGCTACGGTGGAAGCTCGTGAGCAAGAACTAGCAACAGCATTGTTTTCCGCAAATGTCCGCCCCGATAACGCCGCTGAGCGAAAACACTTGAAAGAGGTCCAGCAGCATTTCCCGAGCTGAGCCCACCCAACCGGCCCCGCGCCTATCGCATCGCGCAACTTTGAACCCGTAAAGCAAAACGCCCCCGATTCTTTCGAACCGGGG
>NZ_JAJIRR010000022.1:0-37324 GCF_025717595.1 Kinneretia sp. DJ1R-11 | reverse complement strand
GGTGGCCGTACCGTGGGTTCGGGTGTGGTTGCCACCATCCTCGCTTAAGATTTGTAAGGCCACAGGGGCATAGCTCAATTGGCAGAGCGTCGGTCTCCAAAACCGAAGGTTGGGGGTTCGAGACCCTCTGCCCCTGCCAGCCACCGCTGATCACGGAAGCTGGTTTGTTGGTCCAGGCATCAGCCCGCGGGAGTTCATCTCGGCGGGCTTTGCTGCTGGTGGGTAGTGCCACCGACACCTCCGAAGAATTGAATGCGCAGCCGTCAAGCTGGGCATGGAACAGAATCAATGTCGAATCCTCAAGTCGAAACCGTGACCACCAGTGCCGATAAGGCCAAGCTGGGCGTTGCTGCGCTGTTGCTGGCTGCTGCCTTGGTGGCCTATTACGGTCTGGCCAAGCAGGGTCAGTGGGTTCAGTGGGGCGCTTTGCTGGTGCTGTTGGCAGCGGCTTTGGCGGCTTTCTTTACCTCCGAAACCGGCAAGTCCTTGATCGCCTACGGTCGCGACTCGTCGCGCGAAGTGCGCAAGGTGGTCTGGCCGACGCACAAAGAAGCGCGCCAGATGACCGGCTATGTGTTTGCCTTCGTTGTGGTCATGGCCTTGTTCTTGTGGATCACGGACAAGACGCTGGAGTGGGTCATCTATGACCTGATTCTGGGCTGGAAGCGTTGATCGAATGCGAACGGGCGCCTGCGGGCGTCTTTCGCGCTGGAATTGAGCCGCAAGGCAAGCGTTGTAGAGCGTTGAAGGATTGCAATGACTGAAGAACTAGGCCAAGTGGTGACGGAGGCTGCGGCAGCCCCGGTCGGGCTTCCCAAGCGCTGGTATGTTGTGCACGCCTATTCGGGCATGGAAAAGGCCGTCGAACGCAATCTGCGCGAGCGTATTGACCGCGCCGGTATGCAAGATAAGTTCGGTCGCATCTTGGTGCCGACCGAAGAAGTCGTTGAGCTGAAGAACGGCAAGAAGGCCGTGACCGAGCGCCGCTTCTTCCCCGGTTATGTGCTGGTGGAGATGGCGATGGAAGACGACACCTGGCACTTGGTCAAGCACACATCGAAGGTCACCGGCTTTGTCGGCGGCGCGAAAAATCGCCCGGCGCCGATTTCGGAAGCCGAAGTGATGAAGATCGTCAGCCAGATGCAAGAGGGCGTCGAAAAGCCCCGGCCCAAGGTCGAATGGATGGTGGGCGAAGTGGTGCGAGTCAAGGAAGGCCCGTTCACCGACTTCAATGGTGCGATCGAGGACGTCAATTACGACAAGTCCAAGGTGCGCGTCTCGGTCACCATCTTCGGCCGCGCCACACCGGTCGAGCTGGATTTCTCGCAAGTCGAGAAGGTCTGATCGGCGTCAAGAGTTCAAGAGCCTGACAGGGCTCGTGCCGTTCGCAAGAGCAGCACATCCTGTCCGTAGTCAGCCCGCGACGAGACGCGGGCAAGAGGAGCAAGGGTAACGGGGTGTTAGAGCCCCTAGTCCCTTGCGCTAGCACTCAAGAGTTGCGGCGCGGCCGCTGCGGCTCTGTCAGGAGAAATCATGGCCAAGAAAATTGTCGGCTTTATCAAGCTGCAAGTTGCGGCAGGCAAGGCTAATCCTTCGCCTCCGGTCGGTCCGGCGCTGGGTCAGCGCGGTCTGAACATCATGGAGTTCTGCAAGGCGTTCAACGCTCAGACCCAAGGCCACGAGCCGGGTATGAAGTTGCCGGTGGTCATCACCGCCTTCGCAGACAAGAGCTTCACCTTCGTGATCAAGTCGCCCCCGGCGACTGCCCTGATCAAGAAGGCTGTCAAGCTGGACAAGGGTTCGGCAAAGCCCCATCTGGAAAAGGTCGGCAAGCTGACCCGCGCCCAGTTGGAAGAAATCGCCAAGATCAAGGTCAAGGATTTGACCGCTGCTGATCTGGACGCTGCCGTTCGTACGATTGCTGGTTCCGCTCGCTCGATGGGCGTGCTGGTGGAGGGTGTTTGAGATGGCAAAGCTGACTAAACGCCAAAAGGCCCTGCAAGGCAAGGTCGAAACCACCAAGCTGTACCCGCTGAGCGAAGCCCTGGCCCTGGTGAAGAGCCTGGCCACCGCCAAGTTTGACGAGTCCATCGACGTGGCCGTGCAACTGGGCGTGGACGCCAAGAAGTCTGACCAAGTCGTTCGCGGCGCGGTCGTGATGCCTCACGGCCTGGGCAAGACAAAGCGCGTGGCTGTGTTCGCACAAGGTGCCAAGGCTGAAGAAGCCAAGGCGGCCGGTGCTGACGTGGTCGGCATGGAAGACCTGGCCGAGCGCATCAAGGCTGGCGACATGCCTTTCGACGTCGTGATCGCGTCCCCGGACACGATGCGTATCGTCGGTACCCTGGGTCAAGTGCTGGGCCCGCGTGGCCTGATGCCTAACCCCAAGGTTGGCACCGTCACCCCCGATGTGGCCACTGCAGTCAAGAACGCCAAGGCTGGTCAAGTCCAGTTCCGCGTTGACAAGGGCGGCATCATTCACGGCACGCTGGGTCGTCGTTCGTTCGACAACGACAAGCTGGAAGGCAATCTGCGCGCCCTGATCGAAGCCCTGAACAAGGCCAAGCCGGCCACCAGCAAGGGTGTCTACCTGCGCAAGGTCGCGATCTCTTCCACCATGGGCGTTGGCGCCCGCGTGGAAGTGGCCAGCATCAACGCTCAAGCTTCGGCCTGAGTTTGAAGAAATGAGGTGCGGCGCTTGTCTGGCGCCGCGCTGATGAATTGGTGGGCTGAGGCTCGACAGGGGGCAGTTCCTAGCGAACTGCCTTGTGCGCGCCGAAGGCTTTTGTGCTCTCAAGCGCAAAGGCCGGGTGTTCGCAAATGCGCGAGCTTCAGGTCATCCAAGACCGTTGGTGTCGCGTCGCTTTTCAGTGGCGCGGCTTAATCGAAAGCCCGGTGCAAGCCGGGTCGGAAACCAACGCAGATGGCGGTCCCGCTGTAAAGGTTTGATTTGTTCTTCGTTCTGAACTGGGCGAAGAGCGGGTTTCCTGGACAGAAGGTCGCTGAACCCGGGTGTGTCCGGAGCCGCAAGGCGAAGGACACGTTTTTGTGAGGAGTAGACCTTGAGTCTCAATCGCAACGAGAAAGCAGCCGTCGTTACGGATGTGGCAGCCCAAGCGGCGAAGTCGCAGACCCTGGCGTTGGCCGAATACCGTGGCCTCACCGTTGAAGCCTTGAACAAGCTGCGCGTCGAAGCGCGTGCCAAGGGTGTGTATCTTCACGTGCTGAAGAACACCCTGGCGCGTCGTGCCGTCGCCGGTACCCCGTTCGAGGCTGCTTCGGAGAGCATGGTCGGCCCGCTGATCTATGGCTTTTCTGAAGACGCTGTGGCCGCGGCCAAAGTCATCGCTGACTTTGCCAAGACCAACGACAAACTGATCATCAAGGGCGGAGCCTACGGTGGCAAGGCACTGGATGCCAACGGCGTGAAAGCCCTGGCATCGGTCCCCAGCAAGGAAGTCCTGCTGGCGCAACTGTTGGGTCTCATGCAGTCGCCGGTGTCGCGTTTCGCACGCGTCATCGCCGCTGTGTCCGAGCAACGTGGTGGTGCAGCTGCTCCGGCAGAAGCCGAAGCCGCGCCTGCTGCCTGAACGATCTGCTGTTAAAGCAACCATTAACTGAATCTAGGAGCCTCAAATGGCATTCGATAAAGACGCATTCATCACCGCCCTGGACGCCATGACCGTTCTGGAACTCAATGACCTGGTCAAGGCCATTGAAGAGAAGTTCGGCGTGTCCGCTGCTGCCATGGCCGCTCCGGCCGCTGGTGGCGCCGCTGCTGGTGCAGCCGCTGCTGAAGAGCAGACCGAGTTCAACGTTGTGCTGCTGGAAGCCGGCGCCAACAAGGTGTCCGTCATCAAGGCCGTGCGCGAAATCACCGGTCTGGGTCTGAAGGAAGCCAAGGACCTGGTCGACGGCGCTCCCAAGGCTGTCAAGGAAGCCGTGGCCAAGGCCGATGCCGAAGCCGCCAAGAAGAAGCTGGAAGAAGCCGGCGCCAAGGTCGAAGTCAAGTAATTGGCTCAGGGGGTGGGCTTTGCAGCCTTCCCCCGTTGACCCGGTTGCGACCGGCTCTGCGCTCTTGTTGATGTCCCGCCTGACGAGGTCTTGGGGATGCCGACAAGCAGCAAGAAGCTTCGGTCAAAGCCTGAAAGGGGTAGGTCTACGGACCTCCCCCTTTTGCTGTTTTAGGGGTTAGTCCTGTTGAGAATAGTTGAAAGCTTCGCGCGAGGTATGATGTGCGGTTCTTTCAAGTGTTCTCTGATCCGACTGCAGAGATCCGGTTTGGTCGGGCCCAGGTGCAATGCCAGGGTTGTCCGCCAGCGGTTGGTAGTGGCCAACCACCAAGCATCGAGCCATCCGTTCTGGATGTGGCTCGTGAAGCCAGTCGCCGACGAAGCCCGTCCCACGGCCAGGGGTGGGCTCTCGACACGGAGTGTTTATGGCGCAAGCAACCCCCTATAGCTATACCGAGCGCAAGCGGATTCGCAAGAGCTTCGGCAAGCGCGAGAGCGTTCTCAACGTTCCCTATTTGCTCACCATGCAGAAAGAGGCCTATGTGGCCTTCCTGCAAAAGGACGTTCCCCCCGCCAAACGCAAGGCCGAAGGCCTGCAGGCAGCCTTCCTTTCCGCGTTCCCGATTGTTTCGCACAACGGTTTCGTGGAAATGAAATTCCTCGAATTCAACATCGCCAAGCCGCCGTTCGACACCCGTGAGTGTCAGCAGCGGGGCTTGACCTATGCAGCCGCCGTGCGCGCGCGCCTGCAGATGATCATCTATGACCGTGAATCGCCCCAGGCGAAGACCGTCAAGGAAATCAAGGAACAAGAGGTCTACATGGGCGAAGTGCCCCTGATGACCGACTACGGTTCCTTCATCGTCAATGGCACCGAGCGTGTCATCGTCTCGCAGCTGCACCGCTCGCCCGGCGTGTTCTTCGAACACGACAAGGGCAAGACCCACTCGTCCGGCAAGCTGCTGTTTTCGGCCCGCATCATTCCTTATCGCGGCTCGTGGCTGGACTTCGAATTCGACGCCAAGGACATCTTGTTCTTCCGCGTCGACCGCCGCCGCAAGATGCCGGTCACCATCCTGCTCAAGGCCATCGGCCTGAACCCCGAGCAGATCCTGGCCCACTTCTTCGTCTTCGACAACTTCCGTCTGATGGACGTGGGTGCGCAGATGGAATTCGTGGCCGACCGCCTGAAGGGCGAAGTCGCTCGCTTTGACATCACCGACAAGAGCGGTGCGGTCATCGTCGAGAAGGACAAGCGCATCACCGCGCGCCACACCCGCCAGCTGGAGCAATCCGGCACCCAGCACGTCACCGTGCCCGAAGACTTCCTGCTCGGCCGCGTGCTGGCCAAGAACATGGTCGACGGCGACACCGGCGAGATCATCGCCAAGGCCAATGACGAGCTGACCGATGCGCTGCTGAAGAAGCTGCGCTCGGCTGGCATCAAGGACGTGCAGTGCCTGTTCACCAATGAACTGGACGAAGGCGCCTACATCAGCCAGACCCTGGCCACCGACGAAACCGTCGACCAGCTGGCTGCCCGCGTCGCCATCTACCGCATGATGCGCCCCGGCGAGCCGCCGACGGAAGACGCCGTCGAGGCCCTGTTCAACCGCCTGTTCTACAACGCCGACACCTACGATCTGTCGCGCGTGGGCCGGATGAAGTTCAACGCCCGTGCGGGCCGCGACACGCCCGAAGGCGCGATGACGCTGTCCAACGAGGACATCCTGGACGTCGTCAAGATCCTGGTCGAGCTGCGCAATGGCCGTGGCGAAGTCGATGACATCGACCACTTGGGCAACCGTCGCGTGCGTTGCGTGGGCGAACTGGCCGAAAACCAGTACCGCTCGGGTCTGGCTCGTATCGAAAAGGCCGTCAAGGAACGTCTGGGCCAGGCCGAGACCGAAGCCCTGATGCCGCATGACCTGATCAACAGCAAGCCGATCTCGGCTGCACTGAAGGAATTCTTCGGTGCCTCGCAGCTGTCGCAGTTCATGGATCAAACCAACCCGCTGTCGGAAATCACGCACAAGCGTCGTGTTTCCGCACTGGGCCCGGGTGGTCTGACTCGCGAACGTGCCGGCTTCGAAGTCCGGGACGTGCACCCCACCCATTACGGCCGCGTCTGCCCGATCGAAACGCCGGAAGGCCCGAACATCGGTCTGATCAACTCCCTGGCGCTGTACGCTCAGTTGAACGAGTACGGCTTCCTGGAAACGCCGTATCGCCGCGTGGTTGAAGGCAAGGTCACCAAGCAGATCGACTACTTGTCCGCCATCGAGGAAGGCAAGTACGTCATCGCTCAGGCCAATGCCTCGCTGAGCAAGGAAGGCGCGCTGATCGACGAGCTGGTCTCGGCCCGTGAAAACGGCGAATCGGTGCTGACCTCGCCCGAGCGCATCCAGTACATGGACGTGGCCCCGACCCAAATCGTGTCGGTTGCCGCCTCGCTCGTGCCCTTCCTGGAGCACGACGATGCGAACCGTGCACTGATGGGCGCCAATATGCAGCGTCAAGCCGTGCCCATCCTGCGCCCCGAAAAGGCGCTGGTCGGTACCGGTGTCGAGCGCGTGGCGGCCAAGGACTCGGGCACCGTGGTGGCAGCTCGCCGCGGCGGTATCGTGGACTACGTGGACACCAACCGTATCGTGATTCGCGTCAATGACGCGGAGACCGTGGCCGGTGAAGTCGGCGTCGACATCTACAACCTGATCAAGTACCAGCGTTCCAACCAGAACACCAACATCCACCAGCGCCCGATCGTCAAGCGCGGTGACCATGTGGCGGCTGAAGACATCATCGCGGACGGCGCTTCTACCGACATCGGTGAACTGGCGCTGGGCCAGAACATGTTGGTCGCCTTCATGCCCTGGAACGGCTACAACTTCGAAGACTCGATCCTGATCTCCGAACGCGTGATCGCCGAAGACCGCTACACCTCGATCCACATCGAGGAACTGGTGGTCAACGCGCGTGACACCAAGCTGGGCAGCGAAGAAATTACCCGCGACATCCCTAACCTGTCCGAGCAGCAACTGGCTCGCCTGGACGAGTCGGGCATCGTCTACGTCGGCGCCGAAGTGAACCCCGGCGACGTGCTGGTGGGCAAGGTCACGCCCAAGGGCGAGACCACGCTGACTCCGGAAGAGAAGCTGCTGCGAGCCATCTTCGGCGAGAAGGCTTCCGACGTGAAGGACACGTCCCTGCGTGTCGACCAAGGCACCTCAGGCACCGTCATCGACGTGCAGGTCTTCACCCGTGAAGGCATCCAGCGTGACAAGCGCGCTCAGCAGATCATCGACGATGAACTGAAGCGCTTCCGCCTGGACCTGAACGACCAGCTGCGCATCGTCGAGGCCGACGCCTTTGACCGTATCGAAAAGCTGCTGATCGGCCGTGTGGCCAACGGCGGCCCGCAGAAGATCGCCAAGGGCACGGTCATCGACAAGGCCTATCTGTCCGGCGTCGACAAGTTCCATTGGTTCGACATCCGTCCCGCCGAGGACGACGTCGCCAACCAGCTGGAATCGATCAAGAACTCCCTGGAGCAGACTCGTCACAGCTTCGACCTGGGCTTTGAAGAAAAGCGCAAGAAGCTCACGCAAGGCGACGAATTGCCGGCTGGCGTGCTGAAGATGGTCAAGGTCTACCTGGCCGTCAAGCGCCGCCTGCAACCTGGCGACAAGATGGCCGGCCGTCACGGCAACAAGGGTGTGGTGTCCAAGATCGCGCCGATCGAAGACATGCCCTATATGGCCGACGGTACGCCTGCCGACATCGTGCTGAACCCGCTGGGCGTGCCTTCGCGGATGAACGTGGGTCAGGTGTTGGAAGTCCACTTGGGCTGGGCCGGCAAGGGCATTGGCCAGCGCATCGGCGACATGCTGCAGGAACACGCCCGCGTGTCCGAGCTGCGTCAGTTCTTCGATGAGCTGTACAACAAGTCCGGCGGCAAGGCCGAGCATTTGGACGACCTGAGCGACGACGAGATCCTCGAGATGGCCAGCAATCTGCGCCATGGCGTGCCGTTTGCGACGCCGGTGTTCGACGGTGCCAAGGAAGATGAAATCCGCGCCATGCTGAAGCTGGCCTACCCGGATGACATCGCCGCCAAGAAGGGCCTGACCGCCACGCGCACCCAGGCCTATCTGTCGGACGGCCGCAGCGGCGAGCGCTTCGAGCGCCCGACCACCGTCGGCTACATGCACGTGCTGAAGCTGCACCACTTGGTGGACGACAAGATGCACGCCCGTTCGACCGGCCCCTACAGCTTGGTCACCCAGCAGCCGCTGGGTGGTAAGGCTCAGTTCGGTGGCCAGCGTTTCGGTGAGATGGAAGTGTGGGCGCTGGAAGCTTATGGCGCCTCCTACATCCTGCAGGAAATGCTGACGGTCAAGTCCGACGACGTGAACGGCCGGACCAAGGTCTACGAGAGCATCGTCAAGGGTGAGCACACGATCGAAGCCGGCATGCCGGAATCGTTCAACGTGCTGGTCAAGGAAATCCGTTCGCTCGGTATCGATATTGAGTTGGAACGCAACTGAGGCAGGGCGGGGGATCTCCGCCGTGGCGCATGAAGCGCCCGGCGGTTCCCTTTCCTTTGAGCTGAACGTTTTGTATCCGACTAAAAAACCAAGGAGTTATGCATGAAAGGCTTGCTGGACCTTTTCAAGCAGTTCACACCCGACGAACATTTCGACGCAATCAAGATCGGGCTCGCATCGCCCGAGAAGATTCGCTCGTGGTCTTTCGGCGAGGTGAAGAAACCTGAGACGATCAACTACCGCACGTTCAAGCCCGAGCGTGACGGCCTGTTCTGCGCCAAGATCTTCGGCCCCATCAAGGACTATGAGTGCTTGTGCGGCAAGTACAAGCGCCTGAAGCACCGCGGCGTCATCTGCGAGAAGTGCGGCGTTGAAGTCACCCAGACCAAGGTTCGCCGTGACCGCATGGGTCACATCGACCTGGCCGCGCCTTGCGCTCACATCTGGTTCCTGAAGTCCCTGCCTTCGCGCTTGGGTCTGGTGCTGGACATGACGCTGCGCGACATCGAACGCGTCCTGTACTTTGAAGCGTATGTGATTGTTGATCCGGGCATGACCCCGCTGAAGAAATTCGCGATCATGACCGAGGACGACTACGACGCGAAGCGCGTGGAATTCGGCGACGAGTTCATCGCGCTGATGGGCGCCGAAGGCATCAAGAAGTTGCTGGAAGAGATGGATCTCGACGTCGAGATCGATCGCTTGCGCAACGACATGACCGGCTCCGAGCTCAAGGTCAAGAAGAACTCCAAGCGCCTCAAGGTCATGGAAGCCTTCAAGCGTTCGGGCATCAAGCCAAACTGGATGGTGCTGGAAGTGCTGCCCGTGCTGCCGCCGGACCTGCGTCCGCTGGTGCCGCTGGACGGCGGCCGCTTCGCCACCTCCGACCTGAACGATCTGTATCGCCGCGTCATCAACCGCAACAACCGTCTGGCTCGCCTGCTCGAGTTGAAGGCCCCTGAAATCATCGTGCGCAATGAAAAGCGCATGCTGCAGGAAGCCGTGGACTCGTTGCTGGACAACGGCCGTCGCGGCAAGGCCATGACCGGCGCCAACAAGCGCGCGCTCAAGTCCCTGGCCGACATGATCAAGGGCAAGAGCGGTCGTTTCCGTCAGAACTTGCTGGGTAAGCGCGTCGACTATTCCGGTCGTTCGGTGATTACCGTGGGCCCGACTTTGAAGCTGCATCAGTGCGGTCTGCCCAAGCTGATGGCCCTGGAGTTGTTCAAGCCCTTCATCTTCTCGCGCCTCGAAGCCATGGGCATCGCGACGACGATCAAGGCCGCCAAGAAGGAAGTCGAATCCGGCACCCCCGTGGTCTGGGACATCCTGGAAGAGGTCATCAAGGAGCACCCGGTTCTGCTGAACCGTGCGCCCACGCTGCACCGTCTGGGCATCCAGGCTTTCGAGCCCGTGCTGATTGAAGGCAAGGCCATCCAACTGCACCCGCTCGTCTGCTCGGCCTTCAACGCCGACTTCGACGGTGACCAGATGGCTGTTCACGTGCCGCTGTCGATTGAAGCGCAGATGGAAGCCCGCACCCTGATGCTGGCCTCCAACAACGTGCTGTTCCCGGCTTCCGGTGAGCCGTCGATCGTGCCGTCGCAAGACGTGGTGCTGGGTCTTTACTACGCGACCCGCGAACGCATCAACGGCAAGGGCGAGGGCATGGTGTTCTCGGACATCTCGGAAATGATCCGCGCGCTGGAAAACGGCGCCGTCGAGATCACGGCCAAGATCAATGTCCGCATGGTTCAGTACACCAAGGGCGAGGCCGAGGGCGAGTGGATCCCCGAGACCAAGCTGGTGAGCACGACCGTCGGTCGCGCGCTGCTGAGTGAGATCCTGCCCAAGGGCCTGCCGTTCTCGAACATCGACAAGGCCCTGAAGAAGAAGGAAATCTCGCGCCTGATCAACACTTCCTTCCGCAAGTGCGGTCTGAAGGAAACCGTGGTGCTGGCTGACAAGCTGCTGCAGTCCGGTTTCAAGCTGGCCACGCGTGCGGGTATCTCGATCGCAGTTGACGACATGTTGGTGCCGCCTGAGAAGCCTGTGCTGATCGCCCGCGCCGAGAAGGAAGTCAAGGAGATCGAGCAGCAGTACGTCTCCGGTCTGGTGACTGCCGGCGAGCGCTACAACAAGGTGGTGGACATCTGGGGCAAGACCGGCGACGAAGTCGGCAAGGTCATGATGAGCCAGCTGTCCAAGCAGAAGACCATCGACCGTCATGGCAAGGAAGTGAACGAAGAATCGTTCAACTCCATCTACATGATGGCCGACTCCGGCGCTCGTGGTTCTGCCGCACAGATTCGCCAGCTCTCCGGTATGCGGGGTCTGATGGCCAAGCCTGATGGCTCCATCATTGAGACGCCGATTACCGCGAACTTCCGCGAAGGCCTGAACGTGTTGCAGTACTTCATCTCCACCCACGGTGCTCGTAAGGGTCTGGCGGATACGGCGCTGAAGACCGCGAACTCGGGTTACCTGACCCGCCGTCTGGTCGACGTGACGCAGGATCTGGTGGTGATCGAGGACGATTGCGGCACCGACAACGGTATCGCCATGCGCGCCCTGGTCGAGGGCGGTGAAGTGATCGAATCGCTGCGCGACCGCATTCTGGGTCGTGTGGCCGCCATCGATGTGCTGCACCCCGAGACTCAAAACGTGCTGCTGGCCGCAGGCACCATGCTGGACGAAGACAACCTCGACATGCTGGAAGCTGCCGGCGCCGACGAGGTCAAGGTCCGCACGCCGCTGACTTGCGCCACACGCTTCGGCCTGTGCGCCAAGTGCTATGGCCGCGATCTGGGCCGCGGTGGCCTGGTCAACATCGGTGAAGCGGTCGGCGTGATTGCCGCCCAGTCCATCGGTGAGCCGGGTACCCAGCTGACCATGCGTACCTTCCACATCGGTGGTGCGGCGTCGCGTGCAGCTGTGGCTTCGAGCGTGGACGCCAAGTCCGACGGCTTGATCGGCTTCAACGCCACCATGCGCTATGTGACGAACGGCAAGGGCGAGCTGGTGGTGATTTCGCGTTCCGGCGAAATCATCATTGCCGACCAACATGGCCGCGAGCGCGAGCGCCACAAGGTGCCGTACGGTGCGATCCTGAGCATCAAGCCGGATCAGGCCATCAAGGCTGGCACCATCCTGGCCAATTGGGACCCGCTGACCCGCCCCATCATCACCGAGTTCGCCGGTCAGGCGCGCTTCGAGAATGTGGAAGAAGGCGTGACCGTGGCCAAGCAGGTCGACGAAGTGACCGGTCTGTCCACCCTGGTGGTGATCGATCCCAAGCGTCGTGGTGCCGCCAAGGTCGTGCGTCCGCAGGTCAAGCTGCTGGATGCCAACGGCCAGGAAGTGAAGATTCCGGGTACCGACCACTCGGTGACCATCGGCTTCCCGGTCGGTTCGCTGGTGCAGGTGCGTGACGGTCAAGACCTGGCCCCGGGTGAAGTGCTTGCACGTATCCCGATGGAAGGTCAGAAGACTCGAGACATTACCGGCGGTCTGCCGCGTGTGGCCGAGCTGTTCGAAGCCCGTTCGCCCAAGGATGTGGGTGTGCTGGCCGAGCTGACCGGTACGGTGTCTTTCGGTAAGGAGACCAAGGGCAAGAACCGCCTGGAAATCACCGACCCCGATGGCAAGAAGCACGAAGAGCTGGTGCCCAAGGAGAAGAACATCCTGGTGCACGAAGGCCAGGTGGTCAACCGCGGCGAATTGATTGTGGACGGCGCTGCCGACCCGCAAGACATCCTGCGCCTCTTGGGCATGGAAGAGCTGGCTCGCTACATCGTTGACGAAGTGCAGGACGTGTACCGTTTGCAAGGTGTGAAGATCAACGACAAGCACATCGAGGTGATCGTTCGCCAGATGCTGCGTCGTGTGCAGATCACCAATGCCGGCGACTCCAGCTACATCATCAACGAGCAAGTGGAACGCTCGGAGCTGTTCGATACCAACGATCGTCTGCGCAAGGAAGGCAAGGTTCCGGCCACCTATTCCGACGTGCTGATGGGTATCACCAAGGCTTCGCTGTCGACCGACTCCTTCATCTCGGCCGCTTCCTTCCAGGAAACGACCCGCGTGCTGACCGAGGCTGCCATCATGGGCAAGCGCGACGAGCTGCGTGGCCTGAAGGAAAACGTCATCGTCGGCCGCCTGATCCCCGCAGGTACCGGCATGGCCTTCCACCGCGCTCGCTTTGCCAAGGAGAAGATGGACGACGCCGAGCGCCGCGCCATCGCCCAGCAAGAAGCCGAGGAACTGGCTTCTGCGCAGATGGCCAGCGTCGACGCAGGCGCCGAGCCGGCTGCCGAGTAAACAGCGGCCACAAGCCAGCCCCTTTGATCCCGGAGCGCCCAGAAGGGCTCCGCATCAAAACAAAGGCCGCCCGATCGCAAGATCGGGCGGCCTTTTCATTGGTCGGCAGGCGGGCATGTCGGAGGCTGCATTCGGCACGAAGCGGAAATTCAATTGCAACCACAGAGGCACGGAGGCACAGAGCAAAAACCAATTCGGCTTTGTATTTCTCTATGCCTCTGTGCCTCCGTGGTTGCCTTTTGTATTCGGCTGCTTTGTGCCGTGAACCGACATTCCTGACACGGAGTCCTCAGTGATTCAAAGGGCTCACTCGTCCCCGAACAACTGCCCGTGTGCTTTCGGTGGGGTCATACCGAGGTGGCGGTAGGCCGCCAGCGTGGCGATGCGGCCGCGCGGAGTGCGTTGGAGAAAGCCTTGCTGGATCAGGTAGGGCTCGATCACGTCTTCGATCGTTCCGCTTTCTTCGCCAATGGCGGCGGCGACATTGTCGAGGCCGACCGGGCCACCGTCGAAGCGGTGCACGATGGCTTCGAGCAGCTTGCGGTCCATCAGGTCAAAGCCCTGCGGGTCGACGTCCAGCATGGCCAGGGCTTTGTCGGCGATGTCCTTGCCGATGCGGCCGTCGCCTTTGACTTCAGCGTAGTCGCGCACACGGCGCAGCAGGCGGTTGGCGATACGCGGCGTGCCACGCGAGCGCCGGGCAATCTCCAGCGCGCCCTCAGTGTCGATCGGGCTGTTCAGCAGGGCGGCCGATCGAGTGACGATGCGCTGCAGCTCGGCGGCGGTGTAGAACTCCAGCCGTGCGACGATGCCGAAGCGGTCGCGTAGCGGGTTGGTCAGCATGCCGGCGCGAGTGGTGGCACCGACCAGGGTGAAGGGCTGCAGATCGAGTTTGATCGAGCGGGCGGCCGGGCCTTCGCCGATCATGATGTCGATCTGGTAGTCCTCCAGCGCCGGGTAGAGGATTTCCTCGACCACGGGCGAGAGCCGGTGGATCTCGTCGATGAAGAGCACATCGTTCTTCTCGAGATTGGTCAGGATCGCGGCCAGGTCCTTGGGCTTCTCCAGCACCGGCCCCGAGGTCTGGCGCAGGTTCACCCCGAGCTCGGCGGCAATGATGTGAGACAGCGTCGTCTTGCCCAGACCCGGCGGCCCGAACAGCAGCACATGGTCCAAGGCTTCGTCGCGTTTGCGCGCGGCGCCGATGAAGATCTCGAGTTGTTCCCGCGCCTTGGCTTGCCCCACGTACTCGTCCAGCAGCTTGGGCCGCAAGGCGCGTTCGATCGCTTCTTCGCGCGGCGAAGCAGGCGCGGCGCTGATGACGCGGCTGACCTGGCTGGCGAAGTCGTCGGTTTGAATGCTCATGCGAAAAGGCTCCGGCAGCAGTCCATCAAGATCATCAACGCGACAGCGACTTCAGGGCCTGCTTGATGCCCTCGCTGACGCCCACGTCCGGCGGCAGCAGCTTGAGCGCCGCAGCCGCTTCCTTCTCGCTGTAGCCAAGGGCCACCAGGGCCTGCAGGATGTCGCCTTGGTTGTCGTTCACCAGGCTGGCCGGCAGGGCCAGATCGGGGCCCAGCTTGCCCTTGAGTTCCAGTAGGAGGCGCTCGGCCGTCTTCTTACCGATGCCCGGTACTTTCACCAAGCGGCCGGCTTCCTGCTTGGAGACGGCCTGCGCCAGCTCGGCGACCGAGAGGCCAGACAGCAGGGACAGCGCCATCTTGGGGCCTACTCCGCTGATCTTGATCAGCTGGCGGAAGGTGGCGCGCTCTTCGCTGCTGAGGAAGCCGTAGAGGATCTGCGCATCCTCGCGCACGACGAAATGGGTCAGCAGGGCGACGCGCTCGCCCAGGCCCGGCAGGTTGTAGAAGGTGCTCATGGGCACGTCGACCTCATAGCCGACGCCCTGCACATCAATGAGGAGCTGCGGGGGCGATTTTTCCGCGATGACGCCTGTGAGTCTGCCGATCATCGGCGCATTATCGTGCGCGCCCGACGGCTGAGCTTCAGTTCCTGCCGAACAGACCCAGGCGCTGTGCTTCCAGGGCCGCTTCGGCGCGCGAGGACACGTTGAGCTTGCGGTAGATCTGCTTCACGTAGTCGGCAATCGTGTGGCGTGACAGGCCCAGCTGCACGCCAATTTCGGGCAAGGTGAAGCCCTTGGCCACGCGCAGCAGCACCTCGGTCTCCCGGTCGGTCAGCGAGACCTCGTGCAACACAGCCGCCGCTTGCGGGCGCTTCTGGTTGGCGAAGTGCGAGATCACCTTGCGGGCGATCGAGGGCGAGAGAGGCGGCTCGCCCTGGCTCATGCGCTGCAGCTGTTCGACCAGCAGCTCGCGGGACTGCTCTTTCAGCAAATAGCCGAATGCGCCCGCTTGCAGGGCCGGGAACAGGTGCTCGTCATCGTCATGGATGGTGACGATGACCGATTGCACTTCAGGCTGCTTCTCACGCAGGGCAGCGATCACGTCCACGCCCGAGCCGTCGGGCAGACCCAGATCCAGCAGTGCCAGGTTGAAGCGCTGGCTGTTGACCAAGGCCAGCGCGTCTTGCACGCGCGAGCACTCGGTGATCTGGGCATTGGCGAACACTTGTTTCACCAAGGCCTTCAGCCAGGCGCGGATCTCGGGAATGTCTTCAAGCAGCAGGATGTGGTCCATGGCGGTCTCGGTCGTCCCGTGGTCACGCGGTATGCGCGCCTACTGGGTGGCATTCAAAGAGTCTGGAAGCGGTTCCAGCGATACGGCAATTTCGGCAGATGAAAAAAGAAACTGAAGGCGGCATGGCGGCCGAGGTTCGAATTCAGAGCGGGATTGTGAGGCGAATCACGGTTCCCCAGCCCGGGCCCGATTCAACCAAGCATTGTCCCTGCATCTGCTTGGCGCGCGACTTCATGCTGGCCATGCCATGACCCCGGTCCAGGCGGCCGTCGAGCTCGGCTGGAATCCCTTGTCCATTGTCTTGGATGACGACCACGAAATCTCCGTCCTGCACCGAGCAGCTGATCATGCAGTTGGTGCCGCCGCTGTGCTTGATGATGTTGCTGACCGCCTCGCGGAAGATCCGTGTGGTTTGCACGTAAGCCCGCGCCGGAAGCGTGTGCACCAGATCCTCGGACGGCGACTTCCATTCGGCATTGATATTGGCCTGGCCCAGGCGCGAAACCACCTCGGCACGCCAGTCACCCAGCGCGTCGAGCAGCTGAACCGGCTTGCCGGTCAGGCCGCGCACCGACAGCCGCATTTCCTCCAGGGCTTCGCGGGCGAGGCTGGAGATGCGATCCGATTCGCTGGTGTGCACGATGGTCAGGAGCTTGGCGCCCAGGTCATCGTGCAGGTCGGCCGCGATACGCTTGCGCTCGCGCTCGGTCACCTGCTCCAGGCGTTGCTCGGCGATCACGCCAAAGTTTCGCTCCATCTCGCTGACCCGCTCCTGCATGCGCTGCTCGAACTGCGCATGCTCTTTTTCGGCTTCCACCCGGTCTCGGGCAAAGCCAAGCAGGTATTGCAAGCCCATGGCCAGCAAAGCCGCCGGCAGCAACAAGGCCAGCCAGGCGCTGATGTCTTGCAGCCCGTTCAGGCCCGGCGCCACCGGCATGGCCGCGACGGCGGTCGCCAGCAAGCCCAGGCCACAGAGCGCCAGCAAAGCCGGCGCAAAGCGCGCCTCGGGGCGCCGGCTACCGGGTGATGGTTCTGGCTTGCCGCCCTTGCCGACATGGAGGCTGGCACGGCGCTTCCAGCTGAAGGTCAAGGCCAGCAAGGACTCCAAGGTCAGCAGCAAGGGCACGCTGTGCAGCAGCAGCGAAGCGTTTGGGTTGGCATGGTTGCGAAGGGCGACTGCCAATGCGGGCAGCATGAGCAGCTGGCCGAACAGGGCCAGGTCTTGCCACAGCGGCATTGGCACCGGCCGGTGGAGCAGGAATTTGATGCTGCACCAGGTGCCAAAGGCCGCCAGGCTCAGGTTCAAGCCCAGCGCCATGCCGGGGCTCAGGCCCGCGCCGGCCACCGCCAGCACTGCCGTCAGCGCCAAGCAAAGCATCCAGGCGCCAAGCCCCAGGCCGGCTCCGCGCTCCTGGCCATGCCGGTAGGCGAAGGCGGCCACGGACAGCCCCAAGACCAGGAGCATGCCTGCCAGGCCGGCCGTGGGAAGGGCGCCCAATGGCGGGCTGGCCGCCGCTTGGGCGGCGCCGCCAGTGAGCGCGAGGACCAGTGCGATCGGGCCGGTGGTTGCCATCCGGCGCGAAACGCTCCGTGGCGAGTCTTCCTGTAACAAGCTGTGCATGGGCGTCGATTGTGCAGGAGGCCGGTGACGCTGCAGCAGTGAACAAGGCCGGGTGACAATGCTGTTATTGCCAAATCCCTAGAAGAAAGTACCGCCGTGATCCTTCGTCATGAGTTCGCCCCGGTCGACAACAAGCGTCTGGCCCATCTGTGTGGCAGCCTGGACGAGCATTTGCGGCAGATCGAGGTGGCGCTGGCCGTGCGCATCGGCCGGCAAAACGAGCGTTTCCGCATCGAGGGGCCGAAGGCGGCCGCCGAGCGGGCCTTGCAGCTTCTGGCTGCCCTTTACGAGCGCAGCCGCCGGGCCCTGGCCCCCGAGCTCATGCAGATGGCTTTGGCCGAAGCCGCGGCTGAACTTGGGCCGGCGCGGATGGCGCGCCGATCGGTGCCCAAGACGGCCGCGGCCGCCCGGCCTCCGGCACGGGCGACTGAGCTCGTGCTGCGCACCCGACGGGCCGATCTGGCCGCGCGCACGCCCCGTCAGCATGAGTACCTGCACAACATCCTCAACCAGGACATCACCCTGGGCCTGGGCCCGGCCGGCACCGGCAAGACCTTTCTCGCCGTGGCCTGCGCGGTCGACGCGCTCGAGCGCAGCACCGTGCAGCGCATTGTCCTGACCCGCCCTGCGGTCGAAGCCGGTGAACGCCTCGGCTTTCTGCCCGGTGACCTGACGCAAAAGGTCGACCCCTATTTGCGCCCGCTCTACGACGCCTTGTACGAACTGATGGGCTTTGACAAGGTGACCAAGGCCTTCGAGAAAGGTCAGCTGGAAGTGGCGCCCCTGGCCTTCATGCGCGGTCGCACGCTGAACCACGCCTTCGTCATCCTCGATGAGGCACAAAACACCACGCCCGAGCAGATGAAGATGTTCTTGACGCGCATTGGTTTTGGCAGTCGCTGCGTGGTCACCGGCGACACCAGCCAGATCGATCTGCCCAAGGGCGTGAGCAGCGGCCTGGTCGATGCCGAACAGGTGCTTGCGCAGGTGGATGGGGTGGCCATGACCCGGTTCACCAGTGCCGATGTGCTGCGTCACCCCTTGGTCGCGCGCATCGTTGACGCCTATGAGGCGCGCCACCTCAGCCCCAAAGCGAAGAAAGCCCAGCCATGAGCCTGCCCGAACTGAGTCTGTCCTTGCAATTTGCTGACCCGCGCCACAAGGCGCATCTGCCCCGCCACAAGGTCGCGCGCTGGATCCGCAGCGCCCTGGAGCTGCCGGGCGAGATCACCGTGCGCATCGTCGACGCCGAAGAGGGTCAGCAGCTCAATCGCGAGTTCCGTAGCAAGGACTACGCGACCAATGTGCTGACCTTCGACTACAGCCACGAACCCGTGGTGACGGCCGATCTGGTCATTTGCGCCGAAGTGGTGGAGCGTGAGGCGAAGGAGGCCGGCCTTGACCTGGCCGCGCACTACGCCCATATGCTGGTGCATGGCACCCTTCATGCCCAGGGTTATGACCACGAGGAAGACGACGAAGCCGCCTGCATGGAAGCGCGTGAAAGCGAGCTGATGCAGGCTTTGGGTTTTGCCGACCCGTACGCGGCGCGCTGAAGCGACGCCTCAGCCGTGGCGCGTGCCCAGGTAGCGCTTGCGCCAGAAGAACAGGCCCAGGCCCAGGCCCACGGCCAGCATCAGGCCGAAGGCGACCCAGAAGCCGGCGGCCTTGTGGATCAGGGGCAGGCCGTCGAAGTTCATGCCGAAGATGCCGGTGATCAGGTTCAGCGGCAGGAAGATGGCGGTCAGCACGGTCAGCGTGCGCATGATGGAGTTGGTGCGGTGGCCCAGGGCCGAGAAGTGCATCTGCACCGCCGACTCGCTGGACGACTCCATGCGCCGCACATGGGCCAGCACCCGCTCGATGTGCTCCTGCACATCACGCGAACGCACGCGCAGCAGCTCGCGCTCGCGCTGCGCTGCCGGCTCCTCGGCCGAGGGCCAATCGTCCAGCACATCGATCCATTCCTGGATGGCGCTGCGTTGGTCTTCGCAGGTGTCTTCCAACCGGTGCAGGGCGTCGCGCGATTCCAGCAGCAGGGGCCAGTCCTCGAAATGGCTGTTGGCGTCCATCAGCGTGCGCTGCAGCGCCGTCATCTGCCGGGTCAGCAGGCGGCGCAGCTCCAGATAGCTGTCCACCATGTGGTTGACCATGCGCAGCATCAGCTCGGCCGGGCTGTTGGGCAGGCGGGCACTGCCGCGCAGATCGCGGCCTTCGGCCAGGGCGCCCATCTTGCTGGCGAAGTAGTCGCGCACCAGACAGTCGGTCGGGTGCACGGTCAGCAGCACCCGGTCGAAGACCGCAAAGCCCACGGGGCTGGTGTCGATGGCTTTGAGCGCCTCATGGGTGCTGTGCAGCGTGCCGTGCTCCGGGTCGGCGAGCAGATGCTCGTGGCCGGGCGCGGCTGCCAGTCGTCGGAACACCAGCAAGTCGTACCAGCTGGTGTAGTCGAAATGGGACGGCAGCTGGTTGTTCAGCAGGTCGGAGACATGCAGGTCCACCACCTGACCACAGCCCCAGCGCTGCAGGCCTTGCTGGATCTCGCCCAGCTGCAGTTCGAACTCGCGCCGGCCATAGCCCAGCCAGAGGAAGCCATCGGCGGGCAAGTCGGCCGGCAGCTGGTTCAGCTCGGTGAACTGGTCGCCGTGGATGTGGAACAGGCGCATGCCTGGGATCAGCCGGCTTTCGCTTGCTTGAGCAGGCGGGCGGCTTCCAGCGCGAAATACGTCAGCACGCCATCTGCGCCGGCGCGCTTGAAGGCCAGCAGGGATTCCATCATCACCGCGTCGTGGTCCAGCCAGCCGTTGGCGGCGGCGGCCTTGATCATGGCGTACTCGCCGCTGACCTGGTAGGCGAAGGTGGGCACGCGGAACTCGTCCTTCACACGCCGCACGATGTCGAGGTAAGGCATGCCGGGCTTGACCATCACCATGTCGGCACCCTCGGCCAGATCGAGGCCGACCTCGCGCAGGGCCTCGTCGCTGTTGCCCGGGTCCATCTGGTAGGTCTTTTTGTCGGCCTTGCCGAGGTTGGCGGCCGAGCCCACGGCGTCACGGAAGGGGCCGTAGAAGGCGCTCGCGTACTTGGCGCTGTAGGCCATGATGCGGGTGTGGATGTGGCCGTGGGCTTCCAGCGCTGTGCGGATCGCCCCGATGCGGCCGTCCATCATGTCGCTGGGTGCCACGATGTCCACGCCGGCTGTGGCCTGCACCAGGGCTTGCTGGGCCAGGATCTCGACCGTCGGGTCATTGAGGATGTAGCCATGCTCGTCCAGCACGCCGTCCTGGCCGTGGCTGGTGAAGGGGTCCAGGGCCACATCGGTCAGCACGCCCAGCTCCGGCACCTGCTCCTTCAGCGCCCGCACCACGCGTGGCACCAGGCCGTCGGGGTTGGTGGCTTCGCGGCCGTCGGGCGTCTTCAGCGAGGCGTCGATCACTGGGAACAGCGCCAGCACCGGAATGCCCAGGTCCACGCATTCGCGCGCCACATCAAGCAGGCGGTCCAGGCTCAGGCGCGCCACGCCGGGCATGGAGGCCACAGACTCGACCCGATTCTCACCCTCATGCACGAACACCGGCAGGATCAGATCGCTGGCACGCACATGGTGCTCGCGCACCAGGGCCCGGGTGAAGGCATCGCGGCGCAGGCGGCGGGGGCGGCTGGCGGGGTAGGGGGCGGGCAGGGACACAGGGAACTCCGGGCGAGGCAAGGTTGAACTGAATGGGGGCTTGGGGCAGGCGATGAACTCACGCGGCGCAGTGGGCCCGGGCCGGCGTGAGGGACTGCGCAATCTACGCGACTTCCCTGATGCGCCCCCGGATGACGCTTATGTTAAAATTCACTTTGAATGATAGCCGCAAGGTGGTCGTTCCCTGCTTTTCCTCCCTGAGCAGGAGCCTTAGCGTGATGACAGCGATAAGGCTTTCTCGCCCCGGCTTCATGGCCGGGGCTTTTTTTTTGTTTGCACGCGGCGAAATCGACCGCTTCGGGCGGTTCCTCGCGCGCGTCAAGCCGCCACGCATAATGCGGCGATGCTCTGGATCAAAGCCTTTCACATCGTCTTCGTGGCCAGCTGGTTCGCCGGTCTCTTTTACCTGCCGCGCATCTTCGTCAACCTGGCCATGGTGCCGGCCGACAGCCATGCCGAGCGCGAGCGCCTGCTCTTGATGGCGCGCAAGCTCTACCGGTTTGCCACCCTGCTGATGATCCCGGCCCTGCTTCTTGGCGGCTGGATGTGGGCGCTGAATTTCAGCGGTTTCAACCAGGGTTGGATGCACACCAAGCTGTTGCTGGTGCTTGGCGTGATCGGCTATCACCACGCCTGCAAGTCCATCCTGCGCAGTTTTGAGCAGTCGGCCAACCGCCGCAGTCACCGCTGGTTCCGTGTTTTCAACGAGTCGGCCGTGCTGATGTTCATTGCCATCGTCGTCCTGGTGGTCGTCAAGCCCTTCTGACCCACGGGCCCAGCTAGCAATGCGCCGCCAAAGCTCTGCATCCTGGCTGGCGCTGGCCTATCTGGCGTTGATCGTCTACGCCAGTCTCTATCCCTTTGGCCCCTGGATGTGGCCGCCGGGGCTGGAGCTGCGCGGCATGCTCAGCCTGCCCTGGTCGCCCTATTTCAGCTGGTTTGACCTGCAGGCGAATCTGCTGGGTTATCTGCCCCTCGGATTCTTGTGTTTTGCCGCCGCCATGCGCAGCGGCTGGAGCTTGCGCGCCGGCGTTTTGGTGACCGCTGTGGCCGGGCCTTTGCTGTCCTACGGCCTGGAGACCTTGCAGTACTTCCTGCCCAACCGGGTGCCAGCCTTGGGCGACTTTTTGCTGAACGGCGCCGGCGCCTGGCTGGGGCTGTTTCTGGCCTGGCTGCTCTATCGTTTGGGCGGTCTGCGGCGCTGGGAGGATGTGCGCGATTACTGGTTTCAGCCGCACAGCGCCGGCGCGCTGGCGCTGCTGGCGCTCTGGCCCTTGGGCCTGCTGTTTCCTGCGCCGGTGCCGCTGGGCCTGGGCCAGTGGTTGCCGCGCCTGCAGGTGGCGGCGGTCGACCTGCTGGCCGGCACGCCCTGGGCCTTGCAGTGGGGCGATGAGCTCAGTGAGAGTGCGGCCCGAGCCCTGCCGCCGGGCCTGGAGGCGATCGCCATCGCCCTGGGCTTGTTAGCGCCCACCCTGGTGGCGCTGTCGGTGGCGCGGCCGGGCAAGCGCCGGCTGGCGCTGGCACTCGGCGCCTTGGGCCTGGGCGCCCTGGGCACGGCCATCTCCACGGGCCTCAATTTCGGCCCACAACATGCCTGGTCCTGGTTGACTTTGGCCAGCGGGCCGGGTCTGCTGGTCGGTGCGCTGCTGGGCATGGCCGCCAGCGCCTTGCCGCGCCGGGTCAATGCGGCCCTGGGCCTGATCGTGTTGAGCAGCTTGATCGCTCTGGTCAGCCAGGCACCGACCGACCCCTACCTCGAAGAACGACTGCAGACCTGGGAGCTGGGCCGCTTCATCAATATGTACGGCCTGGCCCAATGGCTGGGATGGGTTTGGCCGTTTGCGGCCCTGGCCTGGTTGCTGCGCGTGATCGCCCGCCGCGAGTCTTGAAACAAAGGGTGAACCCCAGGGCTTCTTGTCCTGGCTCCCTACAATGGCGGCATGAGCTATTTCGAGCGCCACATCTTCTTCTGCCTGAACCACCGCGAAAACGGTGACAACAGCTGTGCTCAGCATGGCGCTCAGGCGGGCTTCGACCACTGCAAGGCGCGGGTGCGCGAACTGGGCCTGGGCGGCCAGGGCGGCGTGCGCGTCAACAAGGCCGGTTGCCTGGACCGCTGCGCCGGTGGCCCGGTGGCCGTGGTCTATCCCGAGGCCGTCTGGTACACCTACGTCGACCAGACCGACATCGACGAAATCGTCGACAAGCACCTCAAGGGTGGCGAAGTGGTCGAGCGCCTGGTGCTGCCCGACAGCGTCGGCCGCTGAAGAGGCGCCGCGCTCGTCATGAATTCCTTGACCGAAAAGCGCCTAGTGCCGGGCCCGGCCGGCGCCATTGAATGCGCCATCGACCGGCCCGCCAGCGGCCATGCCGATCTGCCCATGCCGCCCACGCGCGGCCTGGCCCTGGTCTGCCACCCCAACCCGACCCAGGGCGGCACCATGGACAACAAGGTGGTGCAGACCTTGGCGCGAGCCTTTGTGCAACTGGGCTACCGGGTGGCTCGCTTCAATTTCCGCGGTATTGGCAAGTCCGAAGGCGGCTGGGACGAAGGCCGTGGTGAGATCGATGACGCCCTGGCCGTGCTGGCCGCGCTGCGCGAGCCGGGCGAGCCCCTGGTGCTGGCCGGTTTTTCCTTCGGTGGTTATGTGGCCTCGCAAGCCGCGCTGCGCCTGCCCGAAGACCAGCGCGCCGAACGGCTGGCGCTGGTGGGCCCGGCGACCAGTCGCTTCGATACCGCGCCCGTGCCCTCGGACACCCTGGTCATCCACGGCGAAGTGGACGATGTCGTGCCCCTGAGTTCGGTGCTGGACTGGGCTCGGCCGCAGTCGCTGCCGGTGGTCGTGGTGCCTGGCGTGGGCCATTTCTTCCACGGCCAGCTGCCGCTGCTGCGCGATCTGGTCGTGCGCAACTGGCGCGCCTGAGTTTTTTGCCGCCCTCTGTTTTCCTGCTTGGATTCGCCTGAACGCGAGTCGAAAGAACCCTTGTGATGAATCGTTATTCGCTCCCTCTTGCTTTCTCTCTGGCCGCGGCTGCGGCCCTGGTCTCGCCCGTGGTGCTGGCGCAGGCGCCGGCCGCGGCCAGCCAGGCTCAAGCGGCATCGCAGATGCCCGGCCCTGAGATCGCTGCACGCAGCTACCTGCTGCTGGACATGAGCGCCAACCGCGTGCTCAGCGAGCGCGATGCCGACACGCCCAATGACCCGGCTTCGCTGACCAAGCTGATGACGGCCTATGTCGTGTTTGGGGCCCTGCGCGACAAGCGCCTGACCCTCGATCAAACCCTGCCGGTCTCCACCCGCGCCTGGGACGAGCGCAAAGGTGACCCCTCGCTGATGTTCATCAACACGACCATGACGCCCAAGGTCGACGAACTGCTGCGAGGCATGATCATCCAGAGCGGCAACGATGCCTCGGTGGCCCTGGCCGAAGGTGTGGCCGGTACGGTGGAGCAGTTCGTGGCGCTGATGAACCGCCAAGCCCAGGCCTGGGGTCTGAAGAACACGCAGTTCAAGAACGTGACCGGCATGACTGAGCCGGGCCACAAGAGCAGCGCGCGTGACCTGTCCGTGATCGCCTCCAGCCTGATCCGCGACTTCCCCGAGTACTACAGCTATTACTCGCAGCGCGATTTCACCTTCAACAAGATCCGCCAGGACAACCGCAATCTGCTGCTGCGCCGCGACCCCAGCGTCGACGGCATGAAGACCGGCTACACCGAAGCCGCCGGTTACTGCCTGGTCTCCAGCGCCCAGCGCGAGTTTCCCAATGGCAAGCGCCGCTTGCTCAGCGTGGTCATGGGCACGGCCTCCAAGGAAGCGCGCGCCACCGAAAGCCAGAAGCTGCTGAACTGGGGCTACTCGGCCTTCGATGCCGTGCGCCTGTTCGACAAGGACGCCGCCATCAGCACCGTGCCGGTCTGGAAGGGCGCCAGCCCGCAAGCCAAGCTCGGCGCCGCAGGCCCTGTCTTTGTGGCCGTGCCGCGTGGCGACGGTGCCAAGCTGCAGACCCAGATCGAACGTACCGACCCCCTGGTCGCGCCTTTGAGCAAGGGCCAGCGCGTTGGCACCCTGAAGGTCAGCACCGCTGGCGGCGTTGCGGTGGCCGAAGTGCCTCTGGTGGTGCTGGAAGAGGTGCCGCTGGCCGGCATCTTGGGCCGCGCTTGGGACGCCATGCGTTTGTGGATCAAGTGATCCTGCTTTGCCATGCGCGTGGCGGGCGTAAGCTCGGAGCTTGACGACGACGCATCACCTTGGCTGCTGGAGGCCCGCATGCTTGCTTTGCCCGATGTCCACTGCTACCTGAACGGCAGCTACCAGCCTCTGGCTGAGGCCAAGATCTCGGTCATGGACCGGGGCTTTATCTTCGGCGATGGGGTCTACGAAGTGCTCCCGGTCTACGAGCGGCGACTGTTTCGCTTCGAATCGCATATGGAGCGGCTGGAGCGCAACCTCGCCAAGCTGCGCATCGCCAGCCCGCTCTTGCGTGCGCAGTGGCTGGAGATGGCGCGTGAGTTGGTGCGCGGCGTGGCGGCGGACGAGCAGTTGGTCTATCTGCAAGTGACCCGCGGCGTCGCGCCGCGCAACCATGCGATGCCTGAGGGCGCCGTGCCGACGGTGTTCGCCTACAGCATGCCGTCCAAGCCGATGTCGGCCGAAGAGCGGCACCGTGGCGTGGCCTGCATCAGCGCGCGAGACTTCCGCTGGCAGCGCGGCGACATCAAGAGCATCTCGCTGCTGGGCAATGTGCTGGCGCGGCAGATCTCGGCCGACGAAGGCGCGGCAGAGACGATTCTGCTGCGCGACGGTTTCCTGACTGAGGGCGCATCCTCGAATGTCTGGATCGTCAAAGAGGGCGCCCTGCTGGGCCCGCCGCGCAGCGAGGACTTGCTCGAAGGCATACGGGTCGAGCTGTTGCGCGAACTCTGCGAGGAATGCGGCATCGGCTACAACTTGCGGCCCATCTCCGAGGCTGAGCTCTTTGCGGCTGACGAGATCATTCTCAGCTCGGCCGGCAAGGAAGTGCTGGCCGTCACGCGGCTGGACCACCAGCCGGTCGGCCATGGCGCTCTGCACGGCAAACCCGGGCCGGTCTACGCCCGGCTGTATGAGGCTTACCAGCGAGCCAAGCCCTTGCAATCGATCTGAAGCGACGCATCTGCGTCCAATGATCTGAATCTACTGATTGAAGAAGCACCATGAGCCAATTCCCCCCCATGCAGCCGCCGGACATTCCGCCCGAGCAGTCGCTGATCACCTACCCCTCGCATTTCCCAATCAAGGTCATGGGCGCCAAGGTTGAGGGCTATGTGGAGGCCATCGTGAAGGTGGCCCAGGCTTTCGACCCGGACTTCGACGCCGCCACCGTGGAGCAGCGTCCCAGCAAGGCCGGCAACTACCTGGGCCTGACCATCACCGTGCGCGTGACCAGCCGCGAACAGCTCGACGAGCTCTACCGCACCCTGACAACCCACCCCATGGTCAAGGTCGTGCTCTGAGCAGGCTGGGGCCTAGTTTCCCAACTGCGCGTCGATCGCCTTGATCTTGTAGGGCGCACCTTCGTCGCCGTTGCGCGCGGCGATGTCGTACCAATAGCGCGCCAGGCGCAAATCGGCCGGCACGCCATAGCCGCTCTCGTACATCGAGCCCAAGAGGTATTGCGCGCCGACGTCCCCGGCCTTGGCCGCCTCGCGGTACCAGTGCGCGGCCTGTTCCGGGTCCGCCGGCGTGCCTCGGCCCAGGTAAAAGGCTGTGGCCAGGGCGACCTGGGCTTCGCTGCTGCCGCGCTTGGCGGCGCGCAGATTCCATTCCTTTGCCTGGGCCAGATCCGGCTTGCCCAGCAGGCCTTGCTCGTAGAGCTGGGCCAGGGCCAGCTCGGCGCGCACCAGGCCGCCCGCTGCCGCCCGCTTCAGCAGACGCTCGGCGCGGCGCGCGCTGGGTTTGGGCAACTCATCGCGCAAATGCATCATGGCCAGGTTGTAGTCGGCGAGTGGCAGCGGGCGCGCCTGGGCCGACAGCGCCGTGAATCCGCGCGCGGCGGCCTTGAGCTCACCGGCTTCGTAGGCTTGAACGGCGCGCTCCAGCGCTGTGGGCGGAGGCTCGGGCGCAGGTGCCTCTTGGGCGTGCAGCGCTGCGCTGCTGCTCAGGGCGAGCAGGGCCGCCATCCAGACGGTCTTCTTCCAAAGAGAGAAAGTGTGCATCGGCTGCATCGGTGAATGGTTCCGTTTCGGAAAGGGCCAGACGGTAGCCGATTTCACGCCGCCCTGCAGGCTTGGCTACCATGTCGCCATGATTGTGAAAAACTTGGGCCGGGTCGACTATGCCGAGACGGTCGACGCCATGCGGACCTTCAGCGAACAGCGCGGGCCCGAGACCGAAGACGAGCTCTGGCTCTGCGAGCATCCCCCCACCTACACCCAAGGCCTGGCCGGCAAGGCCGACCATGTGCTGGCCCCGGCCGGCATCCCGGTCGTGCAGACCAACCGCGGCGGCCAGGTGACCTACCACGGCCCCGGCCAGGTGGTCGCCTATCCGCTGGTCCATCTGCAGCGCCTGGGCATCTATGTGCGTGAGTTCGTGTTCCGCCTGGAAACGGCGGTGATCCAGACCCTGGGCAGCTACGGCGTCACCGGCCACCGCGTGGCCGGCGCGCCGGGCATCTATGTGCGCCTGGACGACCCGTTCGCCCATGCGGCGCTCACCGGCCCGGCGCCGGCCGACGACCCCTTCCGCGGCCTGGGCAAGGTGGCGGCCCTGGGCATCAAGGTTACGCGTCATTGCACGTATCACGGCGTGGCTCTCAATGTGGCCATGGACCTGCAACCCTTCGCAGGTATCAACCCCTGTGGCTATGCGGGGCTGCGCACGGTGGACCTCGTTACACTTGGGGTTTTTGCGGATTGGCCCGAAGTGGCCCAGCGCTTCGGGGAACGGCTGCAAGCCCAGCTGGAGCGTTGACGAAACGAGGCTGGCATGGCGACCGAGAACATCACTCACGAAGCAAAGACAGGCGAGGCGTACGACGCCACGGCCAAGCAGAAATCCCAGGCCAAGACTGCGCGCATCCCGATCAAGATCGTGCCTGCAGAGACGCTGAAAAAGCCCGACTGGATTCGCGTCAAGGCCGGTTCGCCCAGCACCCGTTTCTACGAAATCAAGCAGATCCTGCGCGAGCAAAAGCTGCACACGGTGTGCGAAGAAGCCTCCTGCCCCAATATCGGCGAATGCTTCGGCAAGGGCACGGCCACTTTCATGATCATGGGTGACAAGTGCACCCGCCGCTGCCCCTTCTGCGATGTCGGCCACGGCCGCCCCGATCCGCTCGATGTGAACGAGCCCGAGAACCTGGCCAAGACCATCGCTGCGCTCAAGCTCAAGTACGTGGTGATCACCAGCGTGGACCGCGACGACCTGCGTGACGGCGGCGCCGGTCACTTTGCCGAGTGCATCCGCAAGGTGCGTGAGCTCAGCCCTTCGACCCAGATCGAAGTGCTGGTGCCCGATTTCCGCGGCCGCATGGACCGTGCGCTGGACATCCTCAAGGCCGCACCGCCGGACGTGATGAACCACAACCTGGAAACCGCGCCGCGCCTCTACAAGGAAGCGCGCCCGGGCTCGGACTACGAGTTCAGCCTCAAGCTGCTCAAGCGCTTCAAGGAAGAAGTGCCCGGCGTGCCGACCAAGAGCGGCATCATGGTGGGCCTGGGCGAGACGGACGAGGAAATCCTCCAGGTCATGCGCGATATGCGCGCCCACCACATCGACATGCTGACCATCGGCCAGTACCTGGCGCCCTCGGGCCACCACCTGCCGGTGCGCCGCTATGTGCACCCGGACACCTTCAAGATGTTCGAGGAAGAGGCCTACAAGATGGGCTTCACTCACGCCGCCGTGGGCGCCATGGTGCGCAGCAGTTACCACGCCGACCAGCAGGCCCATGGCGTGCTGGCCGCCGGCGCTGAAGCTCCGGCTGCGTCCTGAGATCGGTTTGTCCGGGCTGGATCGGCGCTGCCCTCAGCGGTAGCGGACCCGGCGTCTGAACTCGTCGACCAGGCGCTGGTAGCTGCCGTCCTTGCGCATCTGCGTCAGGCCTTGGCTGAACTGCTGGGCCAGGCGCTCGCCCTGCGGGTGTTGCTTGGAAAACGCGACCCAGAAGCCATCCATGGAGATCAGCCCGGTGCGGCGCAGTTGGCCGCGGAACTCGGGCGTGTTGTCGATGCGCAGCCAGGCCGGCGTGCGGTTCAAGAGGATGTAGTCCACGCGCTTGTTCAGCAGCATGCGCATCAGGGCGGCATCCGAGACGGCGCTGAACTTCTGGATGCGCGCGTCGTGCATGAATTCGCTGGGGTAGGTGTAGCCATTGGTGTAGGCCACCCGTTTACCGCGCAGATCGGACAAACGCATCTCGGGACTGGTGTCATCAGCCCGGCCGAAGATGGACAGCTCCTCTTCGAACATGGCCGGCTGGTGCCAGACGTAGTCGTTGCGGTTGTCGTCGGTGATGGTGGCGTTGAAACAGCCCGCGACCTGACCGGTTTTGGCGTAGAGCATGCAGCGCGAAAAGGGCACGGTGATGATCTGCACCTGCACGCCCTGCGTGGCCAAGGCCGCGCGGATCAGGTCGACGCTGAAGCCGACCGGCGGGCGCTGCGTGTCAGCGCCCGGTTTCTCGGCGGCGCTGTAGGGGGGCCAATCGTCCTCGCCGGCCAAGACCAGAGATGCTTCCTCAGCCCAGACCGGGCCCTGCGCGCACAATGCGAGTGCCGTGAGCAAGACGCTGGCGTAGCGCCGTGTTTGCGTCAGCAGCAGCCTCGACATGGCGTCGGCGTCTGGGCTGGGTTCAGGCCGACTCGCCCAACAACTTCTCGACCAGCGCATGCAAGGCCGCGAAGTCCGGCTCGCCAACATAGCGTTTGACCACCTCACCGCGCTTGTTGATCAGCAGCGTCGTCGGTGTCAGTTGCACGCGACCGAAGCTTTGCGCGATCTGGCCGGTGTTGTCGATGGCCACGCCGAAGGGCAGCTGCCGACTTTCGGCGAACTTGGCGACGAAGGCCGGCGGGTCATAGCTCATGGCCACGGCCAGGGTGTCGAAGCCGCGGCCTTTGAACTTCTCATGCGTCGCGACGATCTGCGGCATTTCCTTGACGCAGGTGGTGCAGCTGGTGGCCCAGAAGTTGACCAGCATGACCTGACCCCGCCATTGGCTGGAATCGGCCTTCTTGCCGTCCAGCAGCACATAGTCGACGCGCGGCGCGGTTTCGCGGGCACCCAGGCTTTGGTAGGCCAAGTAGGCGCCACCGGCCAAGGCCAGCACCAGCAGGGCGGGAGCGAGCAGACGAGAGTTCTTCTTCATGCCCTGGAGTTTAGAGCCTGCGCCGCGTCGCCGCCGTCACATGCCCTTGGACAGTTCGAACAGCAGCACCGAGGGCAGGGCGTCGTTGACATGCTGACGCGAGATGCGCGCCAAGCCGTCAGGTGTGGCCGTGGAGAGCTGGGTCTTGTGCGCTTCGTCCAGCACCTCCACGAAGCTGAAGTCAGGCACTTCGCGCATCACTTCGGCATAGAGTCGGTCGAATTCGGGGCCGCGCAGGCTTGCCTCGAAGACGATGCCATGCGGCAGGCCTTCGGCACAGAACTGATGAGCCTCTTCCATGCTGCCAACGCCGTCGATGATCAGTCCCATGTGCTGCATCGCGACCTGCAGCTGGCTGCGCAGCTCGCGGCGTTGGGCAATGATCAGAATGTGGCTGCCGGCCAAAGGCTTGGAATTGCTGGACGGTTGATGTTCTCCGTCCGGTTCGGCATCGAGCACGCGTTCGGTGGCGGCCAGGCCGTTGGCCTCGTCGCCGACGATGTGCGGAAATTCCAGCGTCAGCACCGTGATGCCGGCTTCGTCCTCGCGCAAGGGCAGCACACCGAGGGTGATGGCTGTTTGCTCAACGAGGCGCCAGGCCAGGGAGTTCAAGGCCGCCGGGGTTTCGGCCGCGCGTGGGTCGTCGAGCAGGTCCAGCGAGCGGTGGGCAAAGCGGCAGACCAGACGGGCCTTGGCCGGCCAGGGCGTCAGGTCCAGGCGCAAGTCGATGGAGCTGTGCGTGCTCGACAAGGCCCAGTCCATCAATGCATTGAGCAAGGCGAACAGCAGGGAACCATCGGTCATCACCTCGATGGGCTTGAGCACCTGCCGCACCTGGATACCGCGTGCTTGGGTCTCGCGGCTGCGCTGGGCCAGCACGCTGCGCAGCACCTGGGTCAGGTGCATTTTTTCTCGCGACAAATGCAAGCGGCCGGAGGCCAGGCGGGCCAGCTGTTGGCCGACCATGCCGGCTTCGCGCGCCTGGCTGACGCTTTCGCGCAAGGCGCGCAGGCTTTGCCGGTCGATCTGCCCGGTGCTGACCAGCTTGTGTATGCGCTCCAGTGCCGCGCTCAGCGGCCCGGCAATTTCCGCGCCCAGCTGCTGCACGATCTCCGCCCATTGCGCATGGCTCGGCTCGCCGGCGACATCGTTCGCGGCGCCGGAACTGGCGGAAGGTGGAGTGTTGCTGCGCATGGGCTGGAAGGCGAGGGTGCGGGTCGCTGACTCGTTGTTCTGGTTATGGGTGGAGGAAGAGAAACCCCTGCTTGAGGGTTCTCCTGCAGCGGTCGCCATGGTCATGGTGAAGCCTGGCAGCGTCCATCCCCCGATCCGGGGGAAATTGGCGTGGGTGCAGCCTGGTGCGCAAGTTCGGTGAATTCTGCACGCCGAAGCCGGTGAATTGAATGCAGAAGCTGCTTGCTTCGGCTCACCTCAGCTCACCGTACGGCCCCGCTTGCGACCAAGGCTTCAATCTCAGCTTCGACATATCCGGCCTCCAGCAAGATTTCGCGCGAGTGCTCGCCCAACAGCGGCGGTGGCAGCCGGTAGCTCACGGGGGTCAGGGACAGCTTGATAGGGTTGGCCACCACCCGCAGCTCGGGGCTCAATGGGTGAGGCAGGGGCACGACGGTGTCCCGCGCCTGCACCTGCGGGTCGGCAAAGGTTTCAGCCAGGCTGTTGATGGGGCCACAGGGCACCTTGGCGGCTTCCAGGGCGCGCAGCCAGAGATCGCGCGGGCGACTGCGCATGGCTGCCTCGATCAAGGGCACCAATTCGCCACGATGCCGGACTCGGTCGCTGTTGCGAGCAAAGCGAGGGTCCAGTGCCCATTCTGCGTGGCCGGCGATGTCGCAGAACTTTGCGAACTGCAGGTCGTTGCCGACGGCCAGGATCAGGTGACTGTCGGACGCCTCGAACACCTGATAGGGGACGATGTTCTGGTGGGCATTGCCGATGCGACCTGGAGCTCGGCCTGTGCAGAGGAAGTTGGACCCCACATTGGCCAGCATGGCGACCTGGGTGTCCAGCAAGGCCATGTCGATGACTTGACCCCGGCCCGTGGCTTCGGCGTGGCGTAGAGCGGCGAGGATGGCCACTGTGGCGTAGAGCCCGGTGAAGAGATCGGCCACGGCCACGCCGACTTTTTGCGGGCCTCCGCCCGGCCGATCGTCTCGCTCGCCGGTGATGCTCATCAGCCCGCCCATGCCCTGGATCGCATAGTCGTAGCCAGCACGGTCTTGGTACGGGCCGGTTTGGCCAAAGCCCGTGATGGAGCAGACCACCAACCGCGGGTTGGCGTCCTGCAGGGTTTGAGCATCAAGGCCGAAGCGCTCCAGGTCGCCGGCCTTGAAGTTCTCGACCAGCACGTCGGCCTGGGTTGCCAGTCGGCGGATCAAATCCTGACCTCCACTGCAAGCGATATCGATGGCAATGGAGCGCTTATTGCGGTTGGCGCCCAGGTAGTAGGCGGCCTCGCTGGTGTCGTTGCCTTGGGAATCTTTCAAATACGGTGGACCCCAGGCGCGGGTGTCGTCGCCGCTGCCGGGCCGCTCGACTTTGATGACATCCGCACCCAGATCGGCCAGAGTCTGCGTGCACCAGGGGCCGGCCAGCACGCGCGACAGGTCGAGCACGCGCACACCGGCCAGGGACATCGCCGGCAGGATGGAGGCTTTTGGGGCGGGGGAGTTGCTTGGTTTGAGGCTGGGCGTATCCATGCAATTCATTGTGCGCTCCGGTGCCGTTCCGTCGCCTCGGATAATGCCCGTATGAATTCAATGCGCTCACGTGTCAGGCAGGCTCCGCGCCAGACGCAGCTTCTGGTATTTGCTGCTTGCTTGTCGGCTTGTTCCCCGGGCCTGGATTGGCGTGAGGTGCGCCCGGCCGAGTCCGGCATGGTGCTCATGTTCCCTTGCAAGCCGGAAGTTCACAGCCGCCCTTCGACACCGAGCGAACCGGTTCGCATGGGCATGGCCCAGTGCAAGGCCGATGGCATCACGTTTTCCTTGTCTTGGGCGGAGGTTCGCGACCCGGCGCTGGTCAACCCGGCCATGCGACAGATGCGCGACGCCTTACGTAGCAAGCTGAGTGCTGGCAGTGCCGCACCAGCGGCCAGTCAGGCTTTGCTGGTGCCAGGCATGACGCCCAGTCCGGAGGCCTCACAGGTCCACTTGGGTGGGCTGGCGGGCTCCGGGGTCGCCGAGGCCGATATCGCGGTGTTCACGCGCGGCGTTTGGGTCTACCAAGCGGTCATGCTCGCACCCAAGCGCCAGCCTGCGGCCTGGGACGGCTTCATCAACTCCATGAGGCTGGAAACGTGAGTTCGGTTGTGATGCTGTGGCGAGGCACAGGGCTGAGGAGCGCGGGCAGCATTGATAATGAAAGCCTATGTCCGGATTGCTGCTGATCGCCCATTCGCCCCTGGCCTCGGCCCTCAAAGCCGTGGCCGAGCACACTTTTCCGGATTGCGCCCGGCAGTTGCAGGTCTTGGATGTGACGCCGGAAATGTCGGCCGATGCCGTGGAGTCGGCCGCGCGGGTGCTGTTGCACGCGGGCGGGCATGCTGAGAATCTGGTGTTGACGGATGTGTTCGGCGCCACGCCATGCAACGCGGCGCTGCGTTTGCGCAGCGCCGCCGTCCAAGTGATCAGCGGCGTCAACGTGCCGATGCTGTGGCGTTCGCTCTGCTATGCCAGTCAGCCTTTGGCGAGCTTGGCCGAACGTGCGGTCGGCGGCGCTCAAGCGGGCATTGTGTTGGCTGAGACGCCCGAGGCTGCGGCCTGAACTTTTCAAGTCGCAGGCATGCGGCTGGTGAACCCTTCTTTGGAGTCCTGAGTTTCAATGATCAAGTCCACGCTCACCATCAGCAACAAACTGGGCCTGCATGCCCGCGCCTCGGCCAAGCTGACCAAGCTGGCGGGTAGCTTTCAGTGCGAGGTCTTCATGAGTCGCAACAATCGGCGCGTCAATGCCAAGAGCATCATGGGGGTGATGATGTTGGCTGCGGGCCTGGGTTCGCAGGTGGAACTGGAAACCGAGGGCGGCGATGAGCAGGCCGCTCACGACGCCATCACCGCCCTCGTCAACGACAAGTTTGGCGAGGGGCAGTGATTACTGTCCGCCCATGAAGTGACGGCGGTAACGTGAGGGCAGGTCGGCCAGGCGCATCATCATGGGCAGGTCGGCGGTGTTGAAGTCGGGATCCCAGGCCGGTGCGCCCAGGATGCGGGCGCCGCAACGCAGATAGCCCTTGATCAGCGGCGGCGCTTCCACCACCAGGTCGTGGCGCAGCTCTTCCACCGGCAGCGGCAAGCGCGGACGCACCTGCCATTCGATGCTGGCCAGATGGCTTTGCTCCAGCTGTTTCCAGAGGCTGGCGGCGAAATGGCCGCCGTCGCGCATGCTGACACTGGCGCAGCCGATCATGGTGTCCAGCTTGTTGCGCATCATGAATTCCGCCAGGGCGCCCCAGAGTGCCATGATGGCGCCGCCCGAGCGGTGATCGGGGTGGATGCAGGAGCGGCCCAGCTCCACCATCTGCTCGCGCAAGCCTCGCAAGCGGGTCAGGTCGAATTCGGTTTCGCTGTACCAACCGCCGGCCTGTTTGGCTGAAGCTGGAGTCAGGACGCGATAGGTGCCGATGACTTGGCCGATGCGGCCATGGGCGTCTACCTCTCGGACCAGCAAGTGCTCGCAGAAGGCATCAAAGCTGTCGATGTCATGGCGAGCGGGGGCTCCAGCAGGCACGCTCAGGCGTGCCCCCATCTCTTCGGCAAACACTTGGTAGCGCAGGCGCTGGGCTTCGCGCACGTCGTCTTCGTGTCGTGCCCAGCTGACGTCCAGGCGGGCCGGCGCTGGCGCTGGGCGCGCTTCAGGCTGGGGCAAGCCAGGGCGGCGCTCGCTCTTCAGGGCACGCAGATCGGAGAAGGGCAGCGTTGGCAGCGGAAGATCCCTCATGGTGGCCTCATGCAAGTCGTTGTTGGCACCGCCATGCTCGGCGTCGGCAATGACGCGGCCGTGACGCTGGAATGACGTCTCGATGACGGCACTGGGCTGGCGGCGTCGCTGCTAAAGTCGGCGCATGAGCTTTCAGGTCTTCGGTATCCCTGTTTCGCGCGGCGTGGCCATTGGCCGAGCAGTGCTGGTGGCGTCCAGTCGGGTCGATGTGGCGCACTACTTCATCAGTGAAGCGCAAGTGGAGTCAGAGATCCTGCGGGCCCTGCGCGCACGCGACGTGGTGGCTGCGGAGCTGGAGGCTCTCAAGCAGGACTTGCCGGGCGATGCGCCTCATGAGCTGGCCGCACTGCTCGACGTCCACTTGATGTTGCTGCATGACGAAGCGCTGACTGGCGCCACCAAACAGTGGATCATCGAGCGTCACTACAACGCGGAATGGGCCTTGTCTGCACAGTTGGAAGTCTTGGCGCGTCAGTTCGACGAGATGGAGGACGATTACCTGCGCGAGCGCAAGGCAGATCTGGAACAGGTGGTCGAACGGGTGCTCAGCGCCCTGGCGCGCGAGCAAGGGCACACGCCGGTCGACGCCGCCAGCGTCGTGCAGCGCGACTTCGCCGGTGAGGATCCACTGCTGTTGGTGGCTGCCGATATTGCGCCCGCCGACATGATGCAGTTCAAGCGCAGCGTGTTCCACGGCTTCATCACCGACATCGGTGGCAAGACTTCGCACACCGCCATCGTTGCGCGCAGCATGGACATCCCCGCGGTGGTCGGCACGCGCGAGGCTTCGCGCCTGATTCGCCATGATGACTGGGTCATCATCGACGGCGATGCCGGTGCTGTGATCGTCAATCCTTCGCCCATCATGCTGGAGGAGTACCGATTCCGGCAGCGCCAGAGTGAGCTTGAGCGGGCCCGCCTGACCCGCCTGCGCCACACGCCCGCGGTCACATTGGATGGCGAGCGAGTCGAACTGCATGCCAATATTGAGTTGCCTGCCGACGCGGCCGGAGCGATTGAATCCGGAGCGACAGGTGTCGGCCTGTTCCGGAGCGAGTTCTTGTTCATGAACCGGGATGGTGAGCTGCCGAGTGAAGATGAACAATTCGCGGCCTACCGTGCGGCAGTGGAGGCCATGCGTGGCATGCCCGTGACCATCCGGACCGTGGATGTCGGGGCGGACAAGCCGCTGGATCGCATGAGTGCCAGCGAGTTGCGCCATGAGCATGTGCTCAATCCGGCCATGGGTTTGCGCGCCATTCGTTGGAGCTTGGCCGAGCCCAGCATGTTCCGGCAGCAACTGCGGGCCATTTACCGTGCGAGTGCCTTCGGCAAAGTGCGGCTGCTCATTCCAATGGTTGCTCACTTGAGCGAAGTCCGCCAGATCCTGGAATCAGTCAGGAAGGTGCAGCAGCAGTTGACGGATGCGGGTCAAGCATTCACACGTGTCGAACTCGGCGTCATGGTGGAGATCCCGGCAGCAGCGGTGATGCTTCCTTTGATACTCCGCCACGTGGATTTCGTTTCGATCGGGACCAATGACCTGATTCAGTACACCTTGGCCATAGATCGCGCAGACGAAGCGGTCGCACATTTGTATGACCCCTGGCATCCGGCCGTGCTCCAACTGCTATCCGGCTCGATTGCTGATGCGAGCGCAGCGGGCAAGTCGGTCAGTGTGTGCGGGGAAATGGCGGGCGACCCTGCCTTCACTGACTTGTTGCTCGCCATGGGCTTGCGCAACTTTTCGATGCATCCCTCGCAGATCCCTTCTGTGAAGCAGCGCGTCTTGCGTGCCGATGCGTCTCGGCTTGCGCGCGGCATCGCGGCAGTTCTGACCAGTGAAGACCCGCAGCGCGAGGCTCAGGTGGCGTTCTTAGCGCACAAGTCCACCAGCAGCATGCAATAGCCTCCTGTATGGCTGTGCTCCATCAGGTTGCCTTTGCTGCTGGTGGGTGCTCTTGTCAGTTGTGAGCTGGATTGCGCGCACGACCAAAAGTCGCGATCTTCTTGCGATGTAGAAAATTCCTGTGCTACAGTAGAGGGCTTCGCTGCTCGCAAAGACTGCTTTTAGTGGTTGCGCAGCAGGATTCGCAAGAGTCCTGTTGTGGTGTGTAGTGAAGATCGAAGCGATTCGATTGGAATTGAGATTCAAAACAAATC
>NZ_JAJIRR010000021.1:0-52110 GCF_025717595.1 Kinneretia sp. DJ1R-11 | reverse complement strand
AGCCGCTTCCTTGAACAGCGCCCAGGTGGCGGGCCTGACCACTGAGCAAGTCGCCAATCTGGCCACCGACGACCTCCGGGCCATCAACACCGGCGCTCTGCGTGCGTTGAACTCCGAACAGCTGGGCGCCTTGACTTCGGATCAGATCCCGAACCTCAGCACTGCCCAGGTGAACGCGCTGACCAGCAGCCAGATTCAGTCCCTGAGCACCGAGGATCTCAATGCCTTGAGTTCGGACCAGTTCAGGGCCATCAGCTCTGGGCAAGTTGCGGCCTTCACGACCGATCAGGTCAAGGCCCTGACGTCCGATGATTTCGCTTCCATCGGTACGGGTGGCTTGCGCGGTCTGACTTCGGTCCAGGTCGGCGTGCTGACCACCGAACAAGTCGTGGCCCTGACGACAGCCCAAGCAGCGTCCTTGAACAGTGCCCAAGTCGCAGGACTGACGACCGAACAGATCGCCATCCTGGCCACAGACGACCTCAAGGCCATCAATACCGGCGCGCTGCGGGCACTGAGTTCTGACCAGTTGGGTGCGCTGACCTCCGACCAGATCGCCCAGCTGACCACGGCCCAGGTCACCGCCCTGACCAGCAGCCAGATTCAAACGCTGAGCACGGAGGATCTGAATGCGCTGACCAGCACGCAGTTCCGGGTTCTGAGCTCCGGTCAAGTCGGCGCCTTCACGACCGACCAGGTCAAGGCTCTGACCACGGAAGACTTCGCCGCCATCGGCACGGCAGGTTTGCGTGGTCTCAGCTCGGTGCAAGTCGGTGTGTTGACCACAGAACAGATCGTGGCCATGACGACCGCCCAGGCGGCCTCGCTGACCAGTGCACAGGTCGTCGGCCTGAGCACCGAGCAGATGGCCATCCTGGCCACCGATGACCTCAAGGCCATCAACACAGGTGCTCTGCGTGCGCTGAACTCCGACCAACTTGGCGCCCTGACCTCCGACCAGCTCGCAGAGTTGACCACGTCCCAGGTCAATGCGCTGACCAGCACGCAAATCCAGACCCTCAGCACCGAGGATCTCAATGCCTTGACCAGCACCCAGTTCCGGGCCATCAGCTCCGGTCAGGTCGGCGCCTTCACGACCGACCAGGTCAAGGCCTTGACCACGGAAGACTTCGCAGCCATCGGCACGGCCGGTCTGCGCGGCCTGAGCTCGACCCAGGTCGGCGTGCTGACCACGGAGCAAATCGTCGCGCTGACCACGGCCCAGACGGCTTCGCTGAGCAGTGCCCAAGTCGCCGGTCTGACCACCGAGCAGATGGCAACACTGGCGACCGACGACCTGAAGGCCCTGAACACCGCTGCCCTGCGTGCACTGAGCTCCGATCAGTTGGGAGCCCTGACTTCGGACCAGATCCCGAGCCTCAGCACGGCGCAGGTCAATGCCTTGACCAGCACTCAGATTCAGAACTGGAGCACCGAGGATCTCAATGCACTGAGCTCGGATCAGTTCAAGGCCATCAGCTCCGGTCAAGTGGGGGCCATGACCACCGACCAGATCAAGGCCCTGACCACAGATGACTTCGCAGCCATCGGCACCAGCGGCTTGCGCGGTCTGAGTTCAACCCAGGTCGGCGTTCTGACCACCGAGCAGATCGTGGCCCTGACCACGGCGCAAGCGGCCTCCTTGAACAGCGCCCAGGTTGCGGGTCTGACGACCGAGCAAGTCTCCATACTGGCCACCGATGATCTCAAGGCATTGAACACCGGGGCTCTGCGAGCTTTCAACTCGGAACAGTTGGGAGCATTGGGTTCGGATCAAATCTCCAATCTGACCACCTCCCAGGTCAACGCCCTGACCAGCACACAGATCCAAAGCTGGAGCACCGAAGACTTGAACGCGCTGACCAGCAGCCAGTTCAAGGCCATCAGCTCGGGTCAGGTCGCGGCCTTCACGACCGACCAGTTCGCAGCCCTGACCACGGATGACTTTGCCGCCATCGGCACGGCCGGCTTCCGCGGCATGAGCTCGGTGCAGCTGGCGGTGCTGAGCACGGACCAGATCATTGCCTTGACCACGGCTCAGGCCAATTCGCTGACCAGTTCCCAGGTGGCGGGTTTCACCACCGAGCAAGTGCACAACCTGGCCAGCGATGATCTGAAGGCGATGACGACGGCAGCCCTGCGCAGCTTGTCGACCGATCAGTTCGATGCCCTGACGTCCGACCACATCATTGCGATGTCGACGACTCAGCTGCAGGCGATCACGACCGGCCACCTGGCCACCCTGGGCACCGAGGAAATCAACGCCCTGGGCACCGCCCAGGTCGCCGCCTTCACCTCAACCCAGCTGGGCAGCTTGAGCACGGATCAGTTCCGAGCCTTCCAGACCGACGACATCAAGGCCTTCACGACCGGCCAGATGGCCGGCCTGACCACGGATCAGATTGCCAGCATCACCTCGGACCAGATCAAGGGCTTCGACGCCGAGGACCTGGCCAAGCTGAACATGACCCAGGTCTATGCCTTCCAGACCGAGGCCTTGGCTTCGCTGACGGCAGCCCAGCTCGACGGCCTCTACCTGGCCACACCGATCGTGCTGGATCTGGACGGCAACGGCATCAGCACCTTGTCTGCCGCCAACGGTGTCCACTTCGACACCTACGGCACCGGCACGGTTCAGAAGTGGGGCTGGGTCGGCGGCAACGACGGTCTGCTGGTCCGCGATGTCAACGGTGACGGCGTGATCAACAACGGCAAGGAGCTGTTCGGCTCGGGCACGGTGCTGGCTGACGGTCACCGCGCGGCCGACGGCTACGCCGCGATGTCCGCCCTGGATGCCAACCACGACGGCAAGCTCAGCATCCTTGACAAGGAGTGGGGCGAGCTCAAGGTCTGGGTCGATGCCAACCATGACGGCAAGACCGATGCCGGCGAGTTGAAGTCCCTGCAGGACCTGGGCATCACCGAGCTGAATTTGGCCTCGCAAGCCAACAGCGCGATCGACAACGGCAATTTGGTGGGTCTGGTGTCCGACTACAAGACCAGCGACGGTCAGACCCACAGCATGGCTGACGTCTGGTTCGCCAAGGATCTGCCGAAGGACGGTGCGGCCGATGCGGCGCCGCCAAGCCTGGGCGACTTGCTGGCCGGACCGGCGGGCACCTTGCTCGGCGATGGCAGCGCGGTCCAAGGCAGCAAGCTGGAGCACGCGGCGCCCGAGGCTCACTTTGTCCACAAGCCCAAGCTGGACGACGACGACCTCGATCGCATCACACCGCTGATCTGAGCCTAAGCTCGGCAAGAATGGCCGGGCCCTGTGGCCCAGCCGAACGCGGCCCCGACGGTGACTCTCCAGTCGCCGCCGGGGCCGCGTTTCCTTTATGCTGCGCCACCTGGAAGTTCAGCCACGCCACAGCCATGACCGAGACATCGCCGCCCCCCCGCATCCATCCCCTGGCCGATGTACAGACGACCCAGATCGGGCCCGGCTCTCAGATCTGGCAGTTCTGTGTGGTACTGGCGGGCGCGCGCATCGGCCGTGATTGCAATATCAATGCACAGGTCTTCATCGAGAACGATGTGCAGATCGGCGACCGGGTGACGGTCAAGTGCGGGGTGCAGCTCTGGGACGGTCTGACCGTGGCCGACGGTGTCTTCATCGGCCCCAATGTCACCTTCACCAATGACCGGCTGCCGCGCTCCAAGCAGTACCCGGCAGCTTTTCAGCGCACGGTGATCGAGGCGGGCGCCTCGATTGGCGCCAACGCAACCATCCTGGGCGGCCTGCGCATCGGCGCGGGCGCCATGGTCGGTGCCGGCAGCGTGGTGACGCGTGATGTGCCTGCGGGCGAACTCTGGGTCGGCAACCCGGCACGCTCCCGCGGGTCGGTACCGAAACCTGAAAGCGCAGACTGAGCTGAGGCGCTAGATCGCGGCCAAGGGCGGCGCCATGGCCGCAGGATCATCACCAGTCAGCGGCTGCGGAAACAGCGCCGCCTGCGCGAGGTAGCTGGCGTGGTAGGCGCTGCCCGACTGCAGCAGGCCGGGGTTGCGGATCCACTGCACATGCTCGCGCACAACCCGGGCTGGGTTGCCGGCCAAGGCCACATGGGTTTGACTGAAGCGCTTGGTCACCACGCTGCAGGCGCCGACCACAGTCTCGTCGGCGATGCTGACCGACTTGGTGATGTAGACGCCCTCGCCCACCCAGACATGGTTGCCGACCTCGACGCCTTCGCTGATGTCCAGGTAGGCACCGCTCTCGCTGTCGAAGATCAGATGCGGTGATTCGCCGCAGCGCAGGGTGATGGAGCTGGAAAACATGCACTCGCGGCCTATCGTCAGGCGATTGCCGGAGTTGTAGAGAAAGAAGCGGCCGCCCGCCTCGATGGTGAACTCCGGGCCGATCTGGATCACGGTGTTGTGAGCCCGGATGTGGTTGCCGCAGCAAATGCCCAGTCCCTTGATCTCGGAGTCGCGGTCGATGAAGACGCGGTTGTTGTCGCCATTGATGAAGAGATGCAGCTTGGATGCACCGGCGGTGTCGCGAATCTCGATCTGGTTGTTGTCACCGTTGACATAACCGAGCAGCTCGACATTGGCGCCCACGCTGACCCGGTTGCCGCTGCCGCGCTGCTGGAAGCCGGCGCTTTTTCCTAACCCAGTGCCGCCACTCATGCCGAGGCCCTCACGGCCGCAATCACCCGCTGCACCTGCGCTTCGCTCATGCCCGGCCAGAGCGGCAGGCTGAGCACCTGGCTGTGGATGGCTTCAGAGATGGGGAAATCACCGGGGCCGTAGCCCAGCTCGGCATAGGCCGGCTGCAGATGCGGCGGCACCGGGTAATGGATCAGGGTGCCAATGCCCTGGTCTTGCAAGTCGGCCTGAAGCCGGTCGCGCGCCTCGTGACGGACCACGAACAAATGCCAGGCCGATTCGCAACCCTCGGGTTCGATCGGCAGTTGCAGTGGCAAGCCGGCCAGGCCATCGAGCAGCTGGGCGGCGATGCGGCGGCGCGCCTCGGTGGCCGCCCGCAGATGGGGCAGCTTGGCGGCCAGCACGGCGGCCTGGATCTCGTCCAGGCGCGAGTTGATGCCTTTGAGCTCGTTGTGGTACTTCACGCGAGAGCCGTAATTGCGCAGCACCCGAACCTGGGCGTCCAGCTCAGGGCTGCTGCAGCTGACACCGCCGCCATCGCCCATGGCGCCGAGGTTCTTGCCCGGGTAGAAGCTCCAGGCCGAGATGTCAGCCAGGCTGCCCACGGGCCGGCCGCGGTAGCGGGCCGCATGGGCTTGCGCGCAGTCGTCCAGCACCTTGAGCCCATGGCGCTGCGCCAGGGCCTGGATGGCGTCCATCTCGGCCGGCAGGCCGTAGAGATGGACGGGCAGGATGACCTTGCTGCGCGGCGTGATGGCCGCCGCGATGCGGGCCGGGTCCATGTTGTAGCTGCGCGGATCGGGTTCCACCGGCACCGGGCGGGCGCCGCACTGGCTGACGGCCAGCCAGGTCGCCACATAGGTGTTCGAGGGCACGATCACCTCGTCGCCCTCGCCCACGCCAAGTGCGCGCAGGCTCAGGGTCAGCGCATCGAGGCCGTTGGCCACACCGGCGCAATGCGCGCTGCCGCAGAACTCCGCATAGGCGCGCTCGAAGGTCTGCAACTCCTGGCCGAGCAAGAACCAGCCGCTGCCGGCCACGCGCAAGAGGGCCGCGTCGATATCGACCTGGGCCTCGCGGTAGGCCGGCTGCAGATTCAAAAAGGGAACCGTGATTTCAGCGGCACTCATGCCTGGCCTCCAGCGCCGGCCGCCACGGCAGCCAGGAATTCGTCGTAGTTGCGGATGTAGTCGTCCGCGGCATAGGTGTCCGAAGCCAGCACCAACAGCACGGCGTCGGCCGAGAACTGGTATTGGATGCCCCAGACCATGGGCGGGATGTGCAGGCCCAGGCGGGCGCTGTCGAGCAGGATCTCGTCGCGCTGCCCGGCGCCGTCGTCCACCACCAGGCCGACCGAACCTTTGACGCAGACCAGGAACTGGTGGCAGGCCCGGTGCGCATGCTCGCCCCGCACCTCGCGGCTGGGCACGTCGTAGACCATGAAGAAGCGCTGCGGCGTGAAGGGCAGATGGGCACCGATCTCGCCGAAGGACAAGGCACCGCGCATGTCCACGATCTTGGGCAGGCGGTGCAAGGTGGCACGGGCCACGTTCAGACGCGGCAGCTCTGCAGCCGCCGCTGCCGGCCCGGCTGCCACGGTCTGGCCCGGCAGGTCGAGATGCGGTGTGTTGGCGTAACCGGTGATGTGGGCGGGGTTGCCGGCGACGATGGCATTCGGCGGCACATCGCGGGTGACCACCGCGCCGTCGCTGACCAGGGCATTGGCACCGATGGTCAGGCCGGGGCGGATGGTGGCGTTGGAGCCGATGCTGGCACCCTTGCGCACCAGGGTCTGAACGAAGCGCTCGGGCCGCTGCTTGCTGCGCGGGAAGGCATCGTTGGAGAAGGTGACATTGGGGCCGATGAAGACATCGTCCTCGATGCGCACGCCGTCCCAGAGCTGCACACCGCATTTGACGGTGACCCGGTCGCCGACCACGACATCGTTCTCGATGAAGACATGGTCACAGATATTGGCATCGCAACCGATGCGCGCACCGGGCAGGACATGGCTGAAGGCCCAGACCCGGCTGCCGGCGCCGATCTGTTGCGATTCGACCAGGGCCTGCGGGTGCACATAGACATCGAGCATTTTGCGGGGGTCTGCGGGCGGCGGGGCGCTGTGGCTGGGCATAGAGGGGGCTCGCTGCTGTTCCTGGAAAACCGGGTGCCGCACAAGCCGCACCCTCGACCGGAGCAAAGATAGCCGATCACGGCCGGGCCAATGCACCGTTGAAGGCGAGAATTACGGCACAACTCGTGCGGCCGGCGGTATCGGCCCCCCGCGCGGGGAATTGAGGCCGCTGCCGGGGACTGTTCACAGGATCTGGGCGACCGGACAGGCTCTATTCTTCAGCGCATGTACAGCAAGGGACATTCATGAGCAAAACCGCACTGATCACCGGCGTGACAGGCCAGGACGGCGCCTACCTGGCCGAGCTGCTGCTGGACAAGGGCTACAAGGTCCACGGCATCAAGCGCCGCTCCAGCATGTTCAACACCGACCGTGTCGATCATCTGTACCAGGACCCGCATGAACCCGACCCGCGCCTGCAACTGCACTACGGCGACCTGTCCGACAGCACCAATCTGATCCGCATCGTCCAGCAGGTGCAGCCCGACGAGATCTACAACCTCGGCGCCATGAGCCATGTGGGCGTCAGCTTCGAGCAACCCGAGTACACGGCCGATGTCGACGGCATCGGCACCCTGCGCCTGCTGGAGGCGATCCGCATCCTTGGGCTGGAGAAGAAGACCCGCTTCTACCAGGCCAGCACCTCCGAGCTTTACGGCCTGGTGCAAGAAACCCCTCAGCGCGAAAGCACGCCCTTCTACCCACGCAGCCCCTATGCCGTGGCCAAGCTCTACGCCTACTGGATCACGGTCAATTACCGCGAGGCTTACGGCATGTATGCCTGCAACGGCATCCTGTTCAACCACGAAAGCCCGGTGCGCGGCGAGACCTTCGTCACCCGCAAGATCAGCCGCGCCATCGCCCGCATCGCCATCGGCACGCAGAACTGCCTCTACCTTGGCAATTTGAGCGCCCTGCGAGACTGGGGCCATGCCAAGGACTATGTCCATATGCAATGGCTGATGTTGCAGCAAGAGGTGGCCGAAGACTTCGTCGTCGCCACCGGCGTGCAGCACAGCGTGCGCGATTTCGTCCAGCGCGCCGGTGCTGAACTGGGCCTGACGATTGAATTCCAGGGCCAGGGCGTGGACGAGGTCGGCGTGGTGACGGCCGTGGCCAAGAACGAGCTGACCCGCAATCTGCCGCCGCGCTGCAAGCCCGGCGATGTGATCGTGCGCGTGGACCCCGGCTACTTCCGCCCCACCGAGGTTGAGACCCTACTCGGCGACGCCAGCAAGGCGCGGGACAAGCTCGGCTGGCAGCCACAGATCACGTTTGCGGACATGGTCAAGGAAATGGTGCAGAGCGACTACACGGCCGCCAAGCGCGACAGCCTGGTCAAACTGGCCGGCTTCAACGCCTACGACCACCACGAATAATCGGCCGCAGCGCCATCAAAGAAGCCGCCCTCGGGCGGCTTTCTTCATGGGGCGAGCCCTGCACTTCAGGCCAGGCTCAGAACCCGAACGGCGGCCCAGTGGCGGGCGTCCGGCTGGCCTTGCTCCAGCCAGGCCAGGTGCTGCGCATCGCGCCAGCGCGCGCCTTCGATCAGTTCCAGCTCGGGCGCAAACAAGTAGCGCATGGGGTGGGTTTCATGGAACTGCTGCATGGGGCTGCCGTCCGCGGGCTCGACCAGCATGGTGTAGTTGACGTCGCAGACATTGCGCGACCAGTGCATGACCGGCTCGGCCAGGCGGGTGACACGCATCTGCGCATCGCCGAGCCGGCGCACACGCGTCTGCGGCTGCTGACTGAGCACGGCCGGGCCATACCAATGGTCGTGCACGAACACACCGCCGGGCGCCAGATGCCAGGCGGCGGTCTCATGCGCGGCCTGCAGATCGGCATTGCTGGTCTGGTAACTCATGACATGGAACAGGGTGATCACCGCGTCGAAATCGGCTCCGCCGCCCTGCCCCACGCGCACCTCGCGGGCATCGCCGGGTCCGAAGCTCAGGCGTTCAGACAGCTCCTCGGGCAAGGCGGCCCGGCGCGCCTCGGCGCGGGCCAGCATGCTGTCGCTGAGGTCGGTGCCGTGCACCGTGAAACCCAGGCGAGCCAGATGCTCGGCATGGGCACCGGTGCCACAGCCCAACTCCAGGATCCGGCGGGCCTGCGGCAGGCGCTGACGAATCAGAGCGGCCACATAGGCGGCCTCGGCTGCATAGTCCTTGTCGGCGTAGAGCAGGTCGTAGTAGCGGGTGTAGAGCGCAAAACGCGCGTCGGCGGACACGGCCGCCATTTCAGGCGTGCTGGACATGGGCATGCTCCTGGGTGGCACTCATGGCCTGTTCCATCACCTCTCGCACCGCCTGCGCCGAGGCCACCATCTGCTCCTCGCTCAAGGCCAGGCCGCTGGGAATGTAGAAACCACGCCGGGCGATGCGCTCGGACACCGGATGCGACTCGCCCGCCATGAGTCCCATCTTGCGAAAGACCGGCTGTTCATGCATGGGCCAGAAGAAGGGACGTGTGCCAATGCCCCGCTCACCCAAGGCCTTCATCATGGCCTTGGCATCGAGCGGCACCGCATCGTCGAGCACCAGGGGGTAGACCCAGTAGATGTTGTCGGCCTCGGCAGTCTGAGCCACGGGCAGCTGAAGGCCCGGCGTGCCGGCCAGCAGCTCGGTGTAGCGTTGCCCCATGCGGCGCTTGCGGGCCACGAACTCGTCCAGGCGCTCGAGCTGGGCCAGGCCCAGGGCGGCTTGCAGATTGGTCATGCGCATATTCCAGCCCAGCTCCTCATGGACGAAGCGCTGCTCGGGCTTGAAGCAGAGGTTGCGCAGGCTGCGGCAATGGGCGGCCAATTCGGGGCTGTTGCAGACGATCATGCCGCCCTCGCCCGTGGTGATGTGCTTGTTAGGGTAGAAGCTGAAGGTGGAAATGTCGCCAAAGCTGCCGCAAGGCCGGCCCTTGTAGGTCTGACCGTGCATTTCAGCGGCATCTTCGATCAGCTTGAGGCCATGCTGCTGCACCAGGTCCAGCAGCGGGTCCATGTCCACGGGCAGGCCGTAGAGGTGAACCACCATCACCGCCTTGGTGCGAGGCGTGATGCGGGCGGCCACCGCCGCTGCACTCATATTGAAAGTCAGCGGATCGCAGTCGACCACCACCGGCGTGGCACCGGCGCGCACGATGGCGGCGGCGCAGGAAATGATGGTAAAGCTGGGCAGAATCACCTCGTCACCGGGGCCGATACCGAGCGCCACCACGGCCGCATCGAGTGCCACCGAACCATTGCTGACAGCGATCGCATGCTGGCGTTGCACACGCGCGGCAAAAGCAGTTTCAAACTCGGTGATGAAGGGCCCTTCGGACGAGATCCAGCCGCTGTCGATGGCTTGCAGCAGGTACTTGCGCTCGTTGCCGTCGAGCAGGGGTTCATTGACAGCGATCACAGATCGGCTCCTTGGGTCGTTGCCGCCGCAGCAGCGGCAGAGGGAATGTCGGCGCTTCTCAGCTCCGCGGCAGAAACCGGGGAGAAGCGCAGCTTGTCACGGTCGCCGGCATATGGGCCTTGCTTGACCTCGATGATCTCGGCCGCCTCCAGCATCTCGAAGCCATGGCCGCCCTGGGCGAGCAAGACCACATCGCCGGCCTCCAGCACCGCCGAGCGCAGGTACTGCTGCTCCGGGCTGTAGAAGTCCACACGCACCCGGCCGCTCTTGATGAACAGCACTTCTTGGGTGAACTGCACCTGGCGCGGCACCGGCAGATGCACATGGGGCGCAATCACATAACCCTGAGGCCGATGCATATAGCCCAGCTGCTGGGTGCTGTCGTCGCCGGTGAAGAAGGTGATGCCGTCCTGGCGGTGGTGGTGACGCAGGATCAAGGCCAGGTTCAGGCCTTGGTGCACGATCGATTCCAGACTGGGGGGCATGGCGGGACTCGGCTTCATGGGGACATGGGCTCAAGCGGCCGCAGGCACGGCCTGAACCGCAGCGGCCGGATCGACAGGGGCTGCCGGCGCAGCGAGCAAGCCTTGCCACAGCTGCACATGGCGACGCGCGAAGCCGTCCCAGTCGCTGAGGCGCTGACGGCGCGCGTGGATCTCGTCCAGCTCACGCTGCAGGCCTTGGGCGACCGCCAGGAGCTGCTCATGGGTGGCGTAGGTGATGATGTCGCCCTCTTGCTCCAGGTGGTAGCCCTGTGCCGTGACGATGGGCGTGACGCCGTAGAGCAAGGCATCCAGGGTGGAGAGCGCGCCCTCATCATTGCCGGTGTAGAGCAGGTAGTCGCTGCTGCGCAGCCAGTCGATATAGCGGCCGCGCTCGAACTGCGGCTGGTGCTCGACCTGATAGCCCTCAGCGATCAGCTCGGCCAGGCGAGCCTCCCAGCCGGCGCCCATCACACGCAGCAGCAGATCGCCAGGTCGGAAGGCCCGGGCGAAATCAGACACCCAGGCTTCGTTCTTGCGGCCGTCTTCATACAGGCGGCCCGAGACCATCACGGTACGCCGGGTCCGCTCACCCGGCAGCATGGCCGGTGGTGCGAAGTTCGCAAATCGGGGCACGCCGGTGAGCGTGCTGAGCCGTCGGCTGGTTTCCTCGGACATACACAAGCCCCAGATGCCAGCGCGCGCCTGGGCCTGCACCAGGCCAAACTTCTCAGGCGTGTCGATATGGGTCACCATGGTGCAGTGCAAGCCCGGCACCTGGACCTGGCGCAGACAGGCGTAATTGACATGCAGGGTGACATCGAAACCCGGCATCTGGGCGAAGCCGACCACGGCCTCCTGCACATGGGGCGCCAGCGCGGCGGCCAGGCGGGCGGCGTAGTCGTAAAGAATCCAGCCACCGGCCGGCTCATAACTGAGAACGTTGACGCGCATGCAGATCTAGCTGTGGTGGAAATCAGTGGAAGCGAGCAGCAAGGCACTCACTGGAAGCAGAACTCGAGGCGCCCTGATGTCCGCACTGTAAGCCTTGGCGCCAAGGCTGGCGCTCGGAACAACAAAGGGAAAGGAGCTCAGCTCTTCGCCAGGGCCGGGCCAGCCGCCGAAGGCGCCCAGGAAAAGGCCAGCAAGCCATTGGCCAGGGCCTCGGTGGCGCCGTCATGCTGCGTGCCATGGAGCTGGGCCCGGCAGCGGCCGGTGCCGCCCAGGCGCGCCGTCAGCGCCGCCTCCACGGCCGCCACCTCGGACAGCTCGCAGCCTTCGCTGCCCAGCAGGCACAGCAGGCCGCTCGGCAAGAGCGCGCCGGCCACCAAGGTGTGGATCGCGCGCAAAGACGCACCCGGCGCGCCGATCACCAGCACCAGGTCAAAGCCAGCGTCCTCGGGCCGGAAGGCCAGCTGGCCGCCGGCCAGCTGGGCCTCGGTCAAGTCGATGCGGGTGCCACGATGGGCCGGCAGAAAAGCGCACAGCGCGGCTTCGGCACGTGCCCGCTCCTCGGCATCAAAGGCCAGCGGCCCGGCTGCGGCCACCTGGACCAGCAAGAGCCGACCACCGGCCTGGCGGCGCGGCTGCAGCAGCTGCTGCAAAGCGCTGGCCATCTGCCGGCGCGGCGCGACTCGCGAACCGAGGCTGGAGCCATGGCGGTGGCACAGGAATTCCAGCAGTTCCAGGGGCGCGCTGAACTGCTTGCTCTCATGCCGACCATGATCCAGGTAGTGCTGACGCGGGTCCTTCTGCGCGGCCGCATCGCTGCGATGCTGCCAGGCGTAACGCACGGCGTCGAAGTTGGCGTGAACCCGGTTGGGGCTGATATTGGCCGAGTTCTGAATCAAGTCATTGTCATGCTTGAGGCCGGCAAAGTAGCGGATCTGCGCCCCACTCCACTGGCGCGCGAAGTCGAAGGACATCTGGTCGCGTTTGCAGAAGTTGAGGATCTGCTCCCACCAGGTTTGGCCGAAGCGGATCAGGGTCGGGTGCATGTGCTGGCGCAGGATGACCGTGCAAGTGCTCAGCGGTGTGATCTCGGCCAGCGCCTTCTTGCCGGCGTAGAAATCAAGCTGACCACAAATGCGTTCGGCGCTCTCGTAGCCGAGCTGGATGATGGCCTCGGCCTCCTGCTGCGGGTTGCTGCGGGTGGTGTGCGGGAAGGTGCGAAAGACGGGGCTGCCGGCGGCGAACTCCGGCGCATCGAGGGCCAGATCGCGCTGCTGGGGCAGACGTTTGAAGACGACGATGTTGTCGACGTAGAGGCTGTAGTCCCAGTCCTGCAGATACTCATGCGGCAAGGCCTTGGGTCGACGCGAGAGTTTCTCGGCCGGCAAAGGGATGTCGTCGATGTAGCGGAACTGCCAGACCTCGGAGCGCAAGGCCCGGTTGTCGGTGAAGCAGACGAAGCCGATCTCCAGGTCGCTGTCCTGGCGCAGGCCAGGCGGCATGCCGGCCAGCGGGTCACCCAGCGGCTCCTTGGAACCGGTCAGCACGGTGTAGATGACCAGGCGTGGGCGGGCAGCAGTCGTCGTCATGGTTCAGCAGTCAGCAAGGCCTAAGGGCAAGAAACGAAGGCAGCGCGGCTCAGCGGATCGGCGTCAGCACGCCGCGCCCCATGGACCACATCATGGCGACCGCCTGCTGGCCGTCGAACAAGGCGTTGACATGGGCGACCCGCAAGGAGAAATAGTCGGCCTCGCTGCCCATCACGTCGAACAGCGAGCGGCGCCCGAGTTGCTGCCACTGCTGCAAGGTGGAGGCGCGCAAGCGGTCGCTGTTGCGCAGGATGTCGACAATACGGCGCGCCCGGTCGAAGGACGAGACCGCGGATTCATGGATGTCGGCGATTCGGTAACGGCGCGCCTCGATGCCATCCTCACGCTGCAAAACTGCCGCTTGGGCCCGCTTGCGGGCCGCACTGATGGCGGGCTCGGCCGTGGCGTTGTAGAGGGGCATCGACACGCTGAGCCCGGCCGACCAATCACCGCCCTTGCTCATTCCGGCCATGGCCGTGCTGGTGCCGATGACATTGATCTGCGGCTTGTAGCCTGCAGCGACCGATTCCGCATAGCTGGCCTGCGCCTTGGCCTGCGCGTCGAGTTGGCCCACTTCGGGAGACAAGGCCACATCGCGCTGCATCTCGGACAGCTCGGGCACTTGAATCAGCAAGGCCGAATAAACCGCACTGCGCGGCAGCTGATCGCCGACGAAGCGACGCAGCTGTGTCTCCACCTGGGCCAGTGCAGAATCGGTCTGCTGCACGGCCAGCTCCGCCTGCTGCTTGTTCTTGGTCGCCTGCACCAGTTCGCTGGCACGGCCTCGGTCCGCCTTGACGATGGTGTCCAGGGCCTCCACCAGGCAAGCCATCTTGCGCACGTATTGCGCATAGACCTGGGCTTGCAGCTGATAGCGGCTGCGGTCCATGGCCAAGGCGACCGTCTGCAAGGCCAGCTGCTGCTCGGCGCTGGCCAGCCCCAGGCGGGCCGACTCGGCCAACTGGCTGCGCCAGTTGGCCAGCTGTGCCGTGCGGCCGAAGTCATAGAGCGGCGCACTGATGCTGAGGATGGCGCGGCCCTGCATGCCATGTTCCAGAGGCCGGTTGTCGGACTTCAGCCCGATGTGGTTGAGCGATCCGCCCAAATTGATCTGGGGCAAGCGCGCCGCACGCGCTTCCTGCCAGTCGGCATGCGCGGCCTGCGCCAGCAAGGTAGCCGCGCCCAATGACTGGCTGCGCTGCAAGGCCCGGTCCACCAGTTCCTGCAACTGGCTGCGCGGATCGATGGCGCTGGAATCGAGCATCTGGGTGTCTCGGCCCGAGCTGGACGGCAAAGCGTCTTCCTCGCCACACTGGCTCTGCGTGGGGCTGCGCTCGGCGGCGGGCGCCGGAGCGGCTTTGGTCGCGGCCTTGCTGGCGGCTACAGCGGCCGTTGCCTTGGCGCGCGTCTGCGCCACAGCAGCTGCGGGAGGCATCAGGCAGAACAAGCCCAGCAGCAGGGGCAGGTGCTGCAGCATGGCGTGCAAAGGGGCTGCCTTGCGCGCCGTTTTTTCGCCCCGGAAGTTATCGGTCCACATGAACCGTACTTGACCAGTTTGGGCGCCGAGCGAAGCCCGGAACAACAGGCCTTAGCCTGGGCAAATCAAGCGCCTAACTCAGCGTTCGCTCAGGGCTTCACGGGTCTTGAGCACCGGGCGCAGCAGGAAGCTGAGCACGGAGCGTTCGCCGGTCTTGATCTCGACCGTGGCGCTCATGCCGGGAATCACCGCCACGGTCTCGCCCTTGTAGCGCAGATTGTTGCGCTCGGAACGGACCAAGGTCCGGTAGTAGCGGCCGGCACCGGTCTTGTCGGCCTCGCCCAGGGCGTCGGGGCTGATGTACTCAACCCGGCCTTCCAGGCCGCCATAGACGTTGTAGTCAAAGCCTTGCAGCTTGATCTTGGCCGGCATGCCCACGGCCAGATAGCCGACCTCGGCCGGCTTGATCTTGGTCTCGATCAGCACCGCATCGGTCAGGGGCACGATCTCCATGATGGGCGACCCGGTCGTGATGACGCCACCGACGGTATTGGCGCGGATGTTCTTGACCATGCCGCGTACCGGCGAGGTCAGCACGGTGCGCTTCAGGGCATCGTCGCGCACCACCATCTGCTCGTCCTGCATGGCCAGCTCGTTCTGCAATCGCACCAGCTCGGAGCTGGCCTCCTGCCTGAAGCGGCTGATGCGCTCGCTGCGCTGCTGCTGCAACTCATTGACTTGGCGCGACAGGTGCATGACCTCGACATTGGACATCAGCCCCTTGGCCGCCATGTCCTGAGACACCTTGAGCTCGCGGCCCAACATGCCAATGCTGCGCTCGATGCTGGCCACGGCCTCATCGAGCAGACGCTGGCGAGCGGCATAGGCTGCAGCCTCAGCGGCGACGATGGCCGGCACGGCATTGAGCTCGGCCGGGAACTGCAGGGGCTTGCTGGTGGCCTCGGCCGTCAGGCGGGCCACGGTGGCGCGTGAGGCCAGGCGCTTGACCTGCCCCTCGTTCTGCTGCGCCTCGACCCGGGTCGGGTCCAGTTTGGCCAGCACCTGGTCTTTCTCCACCCGGTCGCCCTCGCGAACCAACAGCTCGCGCAAGATACCGATCTCAGCGCTGGCGATCACCTGCTCGCGCCCATCGGGCACGATCACGCCCTCGCTGCGGCTGAGCTGATCGACCTCGGTGAAGGCCGCCCAGACCACGGCCGTGACCAGGGCCGCCAGCAGGAGGTAGAGCGCCCAAGTGACACGCGGCAATGGCTCATCGACCTGCGCGGCCGCCAAGCTGCTCAGAAATGCCTTGTCGCTTTGACCGACGTTCATGAATTCCGTCCCATCCCCATCATTTGCTTCTTGTTCATCGTGGCGCCAATTGCTGCCTGCACAGGCGCGGCCTCAAACTGAGGCGGAGCGCTGCACGGGCTGGGCTGCTGGATGCAGATGCAGATTGGACGCATCGCCCGCGGCCGGCTGGCTCGGGCGCACGCCGGACAGGGCCGCCAGCACCTGGTCGCGCGGCCCGTCCATGACCAGGCGACCCGAATCCATGACCATGATGCGCGTCACCAGCTCCAGCACGGCCGGACGGTGCGTGACCACCACCAGGGTGCAAGCCCCGGCCGCATCGCGCAGCTGGCGCAGAAAGGCCACCTCGGACTGGGCGTCCATGGAACTGGTCGGCTCGTCCATCAAGAGAATCTGCGGCTTGGTCACCAGACTGCGCGCCAGAGCCACCAGCTGACGCTGGCCGCCGGACAACAAATTGCCCATTTCGCCGACCGGCAAGTCCCAGCCCATGGGGTGGTTGGCGACGACGCGGTCCAGGCCGGTCAGGCGTGCCACCTCGACCAGGCGGCTGGCGTCGATATGGGCGCGGCCCATCAGGACGTTGTCCCGCAGGCTGCCATGAAAGAGGCGCGGGTCCTGCGAAACAAAACCGACCCGGGCGCGGAACTCGGCCGGGTCGACCTGACGCAAGTCGATGCCGTCGACCTCGACCATGCCTTCGGTCGGCAGGTAGAGACCGGCCAGCATGCGCAAGACCGTGGACTTGCCGCTGCCGATGCGGCCCAGCACCGCAACGCGCTCGCCCGCAGCCAAACGCAGGCTGACGGCACGCAAGACCTTGGGGGCACTGCCCTCGCCTTCCATGGGATAAGAGAAGCTGACGTCGTGCAAGCCCATGCTGCCCGAGACGCGGGACAGCGGCACATAGTTGCGGCTGGCATCGCGCTCGGTCGGGCGGGCCATCAGTTGATTGAGGGCGATGAAGGCCGCTTGCGCGCTTTGGTAGCGCGAGGCCAGGCTGACCACGCTGTTGAGCGGCGCCATGGCGCGGCTGGCAAACATGATGGCGCCCATCAAGGCACCGGCCGTGATGCTGCCGTCCTCGATCAGATAGACGCCCCAGACCAGCATCACCAGGGTGATGACCTGCTGCATGCTCATGGCGACATTGCTGCTCAGACTGTTCAGGCCGCGGCTGCGCATGGCGGCATCAGCGGCAATCGCTGTGCTGGTTTCGTAGCGCTGCACAAAGCGGCCTTCGGCGCCCGAGGTCTTGAGGTCCTCAAGTCCTTCAATGGCCTCGACCAGGGTGCCCTGCAGATCGGCTGTCTCGTTCATGTGGCTGCGCACCGCATTGCGCATCTGGCTCTTGATGGCCAAGGTCAGCCCCAAGGTCAGCGGGATCGCGCCGACCAGGACCCAGCCCAGCGGCCCGCCGACCATGAAGGCCATCAGCACGAACAAGGCAATGAAGGGCAGATCGGTCACCACGGTGACGCTGGCCGAAGCGAAAAACTCACGCACCACCTCGATCTGCGAAATCGTGCTGGCATAGGAGCCGGCCGAGGCGGGCTTGTGCTCCATGCGCACGCCCAGGGTCTGGCGGAACAGCTTGGAACCGATGATGAGGTCGGCCTTGCGGCCGGCAATGTCGATCACATGGGTGCGCAGCTGGCGCGCGCAGAGGTCGAAGATCACGGCCAGACCAGCGCCCAAGGCCAGGGTCCACAAGGTGACGAAGGACTGGTTGGGGATGACCTTGTCGTAGATGACGGTGGTGACCAGGCCGGTCACCATCATCAGCACATTGCTGAGAAGAGCCGCCACCATGGCGGCGCGGTAGTAGGGAATGAAGCGCTTGAGCGTGCCCCAGAGCCAGTGACTGCCGTCGGTGCGCAGCAGCGGCTCGCCGCGGTTGCTCGCCTGCGAAGTTTCGGGCAGGGTCAGCAGCATCAGGAAGCCGCTGTACTCGGCCTCGAGTTCGCTGGCCGTGGCGGTGCAGACATTGGCATCCGCCCCCGGGAACACGACCTCGTAATGAACCTCGGCGCCTTCGCTGGCCGGCTCCAGGCGGCGCACCAGCACGCAGGCGTCGCCGCCATTGAGCAGCATCACCGCGGGCAGCAGCAAGGGGCTGACTTCCTCGATCTTCTTGCGCGCCAGGCCCGCGCTATAGCCGGCCTCGCGCATCAGGCGCAGCGCCTGGTCGGGGCTCAGTGCGCCTTCGAAATGACTGCCCGCGCAGAGCGACTCGGCCGAGCGCGCCCGACCGAAATGCTGGGTCATCCAGACCAGGGCATGGAGCAAGGGGTTGCCGACATCGGAGCCGGCCTCGGCTTGCCAGCTCTCGTCCGTCACTTGGGCTTGCGCAGGCGCGGCGCTGCGATCGGCAGCCAGGTAGATACCGGGCTGCGCCGCTGGCTTGCCGCCGTCAAAGAAAGGGTCGTGTCGCTGAGTCACGTGAGTCCTTCAGCGCGAGCTGGATCGCTGCGGTCAACGCACATCGCGTTCTCGCTGCGACAGGGCCATGGCTTCCAGTTTGTTTTCGAGATCCCGCACCAGGCCGGGAATGTCGAACAACTTGGACTGCCGCCCCTGTTCGCGCAGAAAGCGCTTGTAAGACTGCGCTCTGGCTGGATTTTGGCCGATCTGAACCGCCCGCTGCTCATATTCAGCCAGGGAATACGTGACAAGGTCCGGCAATCCAACATTGCTGAGCAAGCTGCCGGCCATGCGCGAGATGTAGGTGCGGCCGGAACGGGTCAGCATGGGGGTGCCCATCCACAGGCAATCGCTGGCCGTGGTGCCGGCGTTGTAGGGGAAGGTGTCCAGCACCAGATCCGCCAGCACGAAGCGAGCCAGGTACTCGGGCGGCGCCACCCGGGGCGCGAAGATCAGACGCTCGGCCGCGACACCATGGGCGGCAGCGACCTTGAGCATATTGTCATGGGCCCACTCGTTGTCGGCGAGCAGCCAGAACACGCTGTCCGGCACCTGCTGCAGGATGCGCATCCAGCAGCTGAACATTTCTTCGCTGAACTTGTGGTTGTTGTTGAAGCTGCAGAAGACGAACTTGTCCTCCGGCAACTGGTACTGGGCGCGGGTCGGCTCGGCGCCGACCTGGCGCTGACGGTCGCTGATCTGGTAGCAGTGGTCGAGGTAGATGGGCCGCTCGGTGCAGTAGGGCAAATAGTCCTCGGGCATGACGAAACGGTCGGCAATCATCCAGTCCACGCCCGGCAGGGCCGAAGTGGCGGGCAAGCCCATCCAGCAGGCCTGGATTGGCGCCGGCCGGTAGGCCAGGATATTGGGCCGGGCACCATTTGTGAGCCCTTGCAGGTCGATCAGCACATCGATGCCGGCTTCGGCAATCAGGCGGGCAGCCGTGTGGTCATCGACGCCGGCCAGACGCACATGGTGGTCAAAGCCTTGCAGGATGCGAGCGCGCAGCGCCGTCCCGTCGTCGCGGCTCCAGCAGAAGGCATGGGTCTCGAAGCGCTCGCGGTCATGCAGGCCGTAGAGCTCGGCCGTCATCAGGCCCACCGCATGCATGCAGAGGTCACCCGAGAGATAGCCAATCTTGATGCGGCCGCTGCGCGGCTTGCGTTCGCTGGCCAGCTCATGCAGCGGCCGGCCCTTGTAATTCAGCACCTTTTCGTGGACAAAGCGCTGCGCCACCATCAGCTGCAGCGCCGGGTCGTCGCTGGCGCTGAGCATGGCCAGCAAGGAGGTACCGACCAGCAACTGATTCTGCGTCAGCTCGCCCACGGTCTGGTAGACCGGCCAGTCGCATTGCTTCTGGCGGATGTGTACATAGTGCTGAACCACCGAGCCCTGGCTGGGCTTGAGCTCCAGGCTGCGCCGCATCAAGGCCTGCGACTCGCCATAACGCTTGTGGGTTTCCAGCATGCGCGCGCTGTTGTTCAGGGCATGAAGGAGCAAGTCCAGTGATTCCGGGCCCTTACGGAGCAGGCTGTCATCGGCGGCGACGCGCTGCCACTCGGCCAGCGCTTCGTCGATGCGGCCCAGGTGTTCGAGCTGATGGCCCAGGTTCAAGCGGGCTTGGGTGAAGCCCTCGTTTTGACTCAGGGCCAGGCGGTAAGCATTCTCGGCCGCCGCGTGCTGCTGCAGATTGCCCAAGAGAGTGCCCCAGTTGTAGCAGGCGACATGGCGCATGGGCGAAGGCGTGCTGGCAATCCAGTTCTGATAGACCAGGGCAGCAGCCTCCAGCTGGCCCGCCTGCTGCAGGGCCCCGGTGCGGTCCATCAGTTCCGCCAGTTCCATCTGCCCGGAGCGGGCCCGGCTCAGCAATTGCTCGACATCATTCATGGCGGCCTTGGGGCGGGTGGCGGGCGGTGTGGAAAGGTCCATGGCAAGGGTGGCCGCGGTGACGGCGCAAAGGTGGAGCAATCGGCGCTCGGTGCCAAGGCTCTGGCGCCGAACCCCGAACGGGGACCCGTGCGGAAGCTCAGCCGGCCCCAGGGCCATCAGACCGGTCGCTGAGACTCGATGGTAGGAGCGCAAGGCCCTGAAAGGCGGGTCGATTAGGGCGGGAAAGCCTCGCCTATTCAGACCATGGCAGGCCTGCTGCGCCGGGCCCAGCCCTTCTGGGCGCAGTGCGCCCACCGAAAGCACCGTGCCGGATTTGCTCGGTTTTGGCCCGCCACTTCCAGGCTTCATGCCAGCGGCCGACTGATCAGAATCGCTTCACCCTGTAGGAGGGGGAGGCGGTCGAACCCGACCGTCGAATGAACAACAACACCACATCAAATGTTGAATGACATTCTGAGCCGTTGGGCCAGACGGCGCGCCGCATCCCTGCATCGTCTGCCAACCAGCGGCGGTGACAGCAGCCACATGGCCTCCGGGCGCAGCGGGCAAGCCGTGGACACGATCTGGCAAAGCATCCTGCGCTGGATGCCGGGCGAGGCCGACCCCTGGGGTGCGGCCAGCCCGCCACCGCACCAACGCAGCGACAACATGCCCGCCGCCCGGGCCGAATTCGAGGCCTGCTTGCGCGGGCTGGACAGCGAACGCATCGCCGAGCTGCAACGCAGCATCCGGCGCAGCCGCAGCCTGCGCGACCTCTGGCATCTGCGCACCTGGCTGTACACCGAGGTGGCGCGCAGCTTCTCGCAAGCCGAGGCCGAACTCCGCCTGCAAGCCCTGCGGCCAGTTTTCCAAGGCCAGGCCGGCCTGCGCGCCGACGCCGCCGCCACGGCACAGCCCCGCCACTGATGTCAGCAACGCCATGAACGACACCCTCGCCTCCCCGGCCGTCAGCGGCCGCATCGCCCTGCGCCGCAGCTTCGTCGAACTCAAGCTGTGCTTCATGCAGGCCGCGGCCACTGTGGGCGGGATCACGGGCCAGCACCTGCAGACCCTGGTGCGACAGTCCAGCGAACCGTCCGAACTCTGGCTGCTGCGCAGCAGCCTGCTGGCGGCCCTGGCCCGCCAGGGTGACAGTGGCCTGGCCCATTGCACACGCATACAACTGGCCTCACAGCGGGTCTACCCCGAGCGCCGGCGCCCCTGAACCGGCCGCCAGCACGGCGACACTTGCGTCAGGGTGCAAAATAGCCCTCACGCATGAAAATCATCATCCTTGACGACTATCAGGACGCGGTGCGCAAACTGCACTGCGCGACCAAGCTGGAGCATCTCAATGCCAAAGTCTTCACCAACACGGTGAAAGGCAACGGCCAGCTGTCGATACGGCTGCGCGACGCCGAGGTGCTGGTGCTGATCCGAGAACGCACCCAGTTTCCCCGCCAACTGCTGGACAAGCTGCCCAAGCTCAAGCTGATCGCCCAAACCGGTCGCATCGGCAACCACATCGACATCGAAGCCTGCACGCGCCTGGGCATTGCCGTGGCCGAAGGCGTGGGCTCACCGGTGGCACCGGCCGAATTGAGCTGGGCGCTCATCATGGCCGCCATGCGCCGCCTGCCGCAGTACATCGGCAACCTCAAACATGGCGCCTGGCAGCAGGCCGGGCTCAAGGCTGGATCCATGCCGCCCAATTTCGGCGTCGGCATGGTTTTGCGCGGCAGGACTTTGGGCATCTGGGGCTACGGCAAGATCGGCCAGTTGCTGGCCGGCTACGGCCGCGCTTTCGGCATGCAAGTGCAGGTCTGGGGCAGCGAAGCCTCGCGCTTGCGCGCCCAGAGCGACGGCTTGATCGCTGCCGAAAGCCGCGAAGCTTTTTTTGCCAGCAGCGATGTGCTGAGCTTGCACCTGCGCCTCAGCGATGAAACACGCAGCCTGATCACGCCCGAAGACCTGGCGCGCATGAAGCCCACGGCCCTGCTGGTCAACACCTCACGAGCCGAGTTGCTGGCCGACGGCGCCCTGGTCTCGGCCCTGAACCGAGGCCGGCCCGGCATGGCCGCCATCGACGTGTTCGAGAGCGAACCGATTCTGCAAGGCCACCCTTTGCTGCGCCTGGAAAACGCGGTTTGCACGCCGCACATCGGCTATGTCGAGCAGGACAGCTACGAGATGTATTTCAACGCGGCCTTCGACAACATCCTGAACTTCATTCGGGGCGAACCGACCAATATCGTCAATCCCGAAGCGCTGAAAGTCCAGCGATGAGCCTTCCCGCGCCAGACGCGCCCGAGCTGGCGCAAGCGCCAGGCGCACCGCAAGGCCCGGCCTCGCTCTGGGTTCTTTACCTGGCCTTCAACCGCCTGGCCCTCCAGGGTTTTGGCGGTGTGCTGGCGGTGGCGCAGCGCGAATTGGTGGAGCGCCTGGGCTGGCTGAGCCGCGAAGAGTTTGTCGAAACCCTGGCCATCGCCCAGGTGCTGCCTGGCCCCAATGTGGTCAATCTCTCGCTGATGATTGGCGACCGTTACTTCGGCCTGCGCGGTGCTTTTGCGGCACTGGCCGGCATGTTCGTCCTGCCCTCGCTGCTGGTGCTGAGCATGGCGGCGCTCTATGGCAGCGTGGCGCAACATCCCGTGGTGGGCAACGCACTGCGTGGCATGGGCGCGGTCTCCGCCGGCCTGATCCTGGCTACCGGCCTCAAGCTGCTGCCGGCTGTGCATCGAAACTCCATGGGCCCTGTGCTGGCGGCTGTGCTGGCCGTGGCCACCGTGGTGGCGGTGGTGTGGCTGCGCGTGCCCCTGCCCTGGCTGGTCCTGATGCTCGGCGGCCTGGGCATGGCGGCCGCATGGCACGGCCTTGCTCAGACGGCTGAACGTGCATGATGCTGAGCGCTGCGCATGCGGATCTGCTGGACTTGTTCCTGCATTTCCTGACCCTGTCCCTGCTGTCCATCGGCGGCGCCATCAGCACTGCCCCGGACATGCACCGGTACTTGGTCGGTGAGCGGCACTGGCTCAGCGACACCGAGTTCACGTCCTCGATCGCCCTGGCCCAGGCGGCACCGGGGCCCAACATCCTGTTTGTGGCCGTGCTGGGCTGGAATGTGGCCGGCCTGAGCGGCGCCTTGGCCGCCATGGCCGGCATCATGTTGCCCTCTACCACCCTGGTTCTGGCCGCCACACGCTGGGCGCGTCGCAACAAGGACAGCCTGGGCGTGCGCGCCTTCTCGGCCGGCATGGCGCCACTGACCCTGGGCTTGATGCTGGCCACCGGATGGCTGCTGGCCGAACCCTATCTGCGCCTGCCCAAGCACCGCCTCGCCACCCTGGCCCTGATGGCCGGCACGGTGCTGCTGACGCTCAAGACCCGGATCAGCCTGGTCTGGATGGTGCTGGCGGGTGGGGTGCTGGGTGCCCTGGGCTGGGTGTGAAGGCGGGTCGCCTTCAATGATTGAAAGAAGGCTACGGCGCTTACAGGTCCGCACTTCAGGCCAGCCGGTGTCGGCCAGCTGATTCCTCAATTTCTTCACCCACCAGGCCAAGGCTTGGCGCATGAAGGTCGGTGAGTCCCTCCTGCCCTTCGACATCAAGCCCGACCTGTCGATGCGCCTCAAGGCAAGGCGTATGTGAGGGTCCGGCGAGAACGTCGCAGGATGGACCTGCTGGAACAGCCCTTTGAATGAAGTCTGGGCCTGTCATCTTCGTTCGAGACACACAGGGCCGGGGCCGGGGCTCCACAGAATCGGCCGCTCTTGCAACTCCCTGAGCCCAAGTCAACATGCACAACACGACCCAACCCACCCGCCAGCGCCGCCGCGCACTGGGCACCGTTCTGTCCCTGCATCTGCTGCTGGGCAGCCTGCTGCCTGCTGCGCCTGCTCATGCTGAACCCGAGCGCCATGCCCAGGAGAACCTGGCGGCCAGCCAGCTGATCGGGCTGGACGTGAACCTGCAAATCGAAAAGGCCACGCCGGCCGCCTCGCTCCCCAACCAGGGTGCGATCGTCAAGCGCTACCTGACGTTCGGGCGCTGGACTTCTCAGGGCGCCGGCGGCACTGGCCACCGCCTGGCCAGCGGCAGCTACCAGCTGCGCCATGCTGGCCCCAACACTTTGGAAGAACGCACGGTGGACGACAGCGGCTACGGCCAGTCCACCACCCGCTACAGCTTCGAGCACCCACGTGGCGGCACCTGGGTGCAGAGCTTCAACAATGGCCAACAGCAGCTCAGCGGCCATTTCAGCACCGCGCCCAGCCAGCCCAGCCCGGCCCAGCAGCTGGCCCCGGCCAGCAATGCCGGCCTGCATGTGGCGCTGATCATCAAGAGCGCGGTGGCACCGATGCTGCCGCCCGGCGTCTACCCCTCGGCCGGCCTCGTGCTGCAGAGCTACGCCAGCGACGGCACGCTGAGCTTCCAGGGCTTCGGCCCCGGCACCCTCAACTCCAAGGGCACGTACGTCTACAAGCGACTCTCGGCCAACACGGCAGTGGAGGAAACCATCCAGACCAGTGATTTCTTCAAGGAGCCCTATACGATGGTCTACACCTTCAAGACTCCCAACTCCGGCACTTGGTATCAGAACTTTTCCAATGGCCTGATCCGCTTTTCCGGAACCTTCGACACCTTCCCGCGTTGAACCACAGGTTCGGGCGGCGCGCGGCCGCCCATTCATCGACATGACCCTCAATGCCGAAGCGCTGAAAGCCTGGCTGCTGTTCTCCTTCAGCCTGGGCTGCTGGACCTTGCTGACCCTGCTGCTGAGCCGGCGCGGTGAACGCCGCAACCGAGTCACGATGGCGGTCTTCGTGGGCTTGCTCTTGCTGCCGCCCTTGCAGGCCTATCTGGAGCTGGCACTGGGTGGAACGCCCCTGCCCTGGCTGGACCTGCTGCGCTATCGGCTGACCTGGGCCTATGGGCCCTTGCTGTGGCTGTGCCTGCGCCAGGCGCTGCTGCTGCCGGCGCTGCCTGGGCGCCAGTTGCTGCTGCACGCCTTGCCGATGCTGAGCGTCTGCGCCCTAGGGCGGGCGCAGGCCGATTGGCTCGGTTCGCCACTGCTCGTCGCTGCGCTGCTGCTGCAAGTCTTGGTCTATGCCGTCAGCGGCGTACGCTTGCTGATGCGGCACCGTTCAAGGCTGGCACAGCTGACGTCCGGGCATCGCAACAGCAGCTATTACTGGCTGCTCTATCTGGCAGGCGGCCTGCTGGTGGCCACCTGTTTTGATCTGGTGGTGCATGCCATGGCCTGGCAGGGGCAATTGCCGCCACGCTCCCTGCTGCTTGGCGCGGCCCTGCTGTTGGCCCTGTATGTGGACTTGATGGCCTTGTTCGCGATCTACCAGCCCGAGGTGTTCGTAACCGAGTCGGGCGGCACCGAGGCCCCTCCCCCGGTACCGCTGCCGGCTGAAGAGTTGGCCGCAAGCCCGGCCGAGCCGCCCAAGGGTGCGCCCTTGCGGGTGGTGGAGCTGTCTCCCGAGTTGGCTCGCGAGCTGGCCCAGCGTCTGCAAGCGCTCGCGCAGCAGGACAAGCCCCATCTGGACGAGCACATGTCGCTGGGCAAACTGGCGGCCCTGCTGGATCTGACCTCGCACCAGCTCTCCGAGCTGCTGAACCTGCACATGGGCAGCAGCTTCTACGACTATCTGAACGAGTTGCGCTACCAAGAAGCCCTGCAACTGCTGGAGCAGCCGGAGGGCCTGCAGGCCCTGACGGTGGCCGACATCGCCTACCGTGCCGGCTTCAACAACCGCAACAGCTTCTACAAGGTCTTCAAGGACAAGACCGGCCTCACCCCGGCCGAATACCGCAAGCGCTGGGCCAAGCAAGCCTGAGCCTGAGGCGAAGTGCCCTGTTATGCGCCATGCAGGGTCTTTGGCAGCTCGCCGCTTGGACGGCCAACCCGCGATAGTGCAACTTCACATGGCCGAACTGGCGCTTGATGAACCGGAACGGGTGCTCCACCTTGGCGCTGCAACTTGTCAATCAGGCGGACCATCTCTTCGAGAAGCACCCGGCGCCACGTGCCCTGGCTCAATGGCCCCAAGTCCAAGATTTGTCTGCTCAGGAGCTGAATCGTGCCTGCCATTCAAGCTTCGTGTTTGCCGCGTTGCCCGGGGGGTAGGCAGACGCTGCTTAGCCTTCCAAGATCGAAAGAGGGCTACTAGCCCTCTTTCGTCCCGAAGATTTTGTCGCCGGCGTCGCCGAGGCCGGGAATGATGTAGCCCTGCTCATCCAGATGGCTGTCGATGGCCGCAGTCCAGCAGCGCACATCGGGGTGGGCCGCGGCAAGCGCGGCGACACCCTCGGGTGCGGCGACCAGCACCAGGGCTCGGATGTCCTTGCAGCCACGCTTCTTGAGCAGGTCGATGGTGGCGATCATGGAACCACCGGTGGCCAGCATGGGGTCAACGATCAGGGCGGTTCGCTCATCGAGCTGGCCGACAAAGCGTTCGAAGTAATGGACCGGCTGCAGGGTCTCGTGGTCACGGGCCAGGCCCACGACCGAGATCTTGGCGTTCGGGATCATGTCCAGCACGCCGTCCATCATGCCCAGACCAGCACGCAGGATGGGCACGACCGTGACCTTGCGGCCAGCAATCTGGTCCACGGCCGTCGGACCGCTCCAGCATTCGATCGTGGTCTTTTCCAGCGGAAAGTCGGCCGTGGCCTCGTAGGCCAGCAGGCGGCCGACTTCGCCCGTCAACTCGCGAAACTTCTTGGTCGAGATGTCGGCCTCGCGCATCAGACCAATCTTGTGTTTGACGAGGGGGTGCTGGACTTCAATGACGGCCATGGCTGTGCTCTTCTTGGGTGCGAAAAAGGGGGAGCCGCCGATTATCCCTGGCTGGGGCGGCGTTGGCGCAGCGCCTCGTAGAGGCACACCCCTGCTGCGACCGAGACATTCAGGCTTTCGACCGCGCCCAGCATGGGAATGCTGACCAGCTCGTCACAAGTCTTGGCGGTGAGCTGGCGCAGGCCGTCGCCCTCAGCGCCTAGCACCAGGGCGACCGGGCGGTTCAGGTCGATGTCGTAGATCGATTTGCTCGCCTGGTCGGAGGTGCCGATGATCCAGATGTCTCGTTCTTTCAGCTCATTGAGCGAGCGGGCCAGGTTCGTCACCATGAGGTAAGGCACGGTCTCCGCCGCGCCGCTGGCGACCTTGGCCACGGTGGCGTTCAGGCCCACGGCATGGTCTTTGGGTGCGATCACGGCGTTGGCGCCGGCGCCATCGGCCACGCGCAGGCAGGCGCCGAGGTTGTGCGGATCGGTCACGCCGTCCAGTACCAACAGCAAAGGCATCACCTCGGCCGCTTCCAGGTCTTCCATCACGGCGTCGAGCGAGTGTTGCATGGCCAGGGGCTGCACACGGGCGACCACGCCCTGGTGACGGCTGCTGCCAGCCAGCTTGCCCAGTCGATCGTCATCGCTGTCCACCAGCTTGGCGCCGGCCTCGGTGGCACGCTCGACAAACTGGCGCATGCGCTGGTCGCGCCGGCTGGCGTCGACATGGATCTCGCTGATCGATTTGGGATGCGTCTTCAGGCGCACGGTCACGGCATGGAAGCCAAAGAGAATTTTGTTGCTGCTGCTGCTCATCCCCGCATCGTAGCGGCTGCGCCCAGAAAACCGATCAAAACCGGTTGATGCAACATGTAGAAACTCAAAGACCAGCGGCCCAGCAACGCCAAGGGCTGCAGGGGCGCCGTCAGCCCGCCAGCCAGCCAGGCTGGGCGCGTGTCCAGCAGCCAACGGCCTGCGGCATAGCCCCAAAGCATCAGGCCCAGCCAAGGCAGGACCGGCACAAAGTCCTCGGTGATAGGCAAGCGCGTGACCAGGCCGACCCAGTTGGTCCAGCGGCTGTCAAAGAAAGGATGCGTCCAGAGCTGCGGGGCGCTACAGGCCAGCAGGCCCAGGCCCAGACAGGCCCAGAGCGGCAGGCGCGGCCCGAGCGCACGCAGGATCAAGAGCATCACCGCCATGCCGTGGAGCACGCCGAAGCTGATGAAGCTGCGCGGAAACATCAGCGCCGAACCCGCGCTGACCAGCAGGGCGCAGCCGGCCACCTGGGCCCAGCGCCGCCAGAAGCGAGACCAGGGCTGGCCCTGGTGCAAGGCCAGCGCCTGGCCCAGGCCGGCGCACAGCAGAAAGAGGCTGACGATGGCCGTGCGCTGGCCCGTCCAGAAGGGGTCGCGGTGGAAGTTCTGCGTGATCCAGCCAAAGTGGTTGAGGTCGAAGCAGAAATGGAAGGCCGCCATCCAGACGATGGCGGCGCCGCGCAAGGCGTCGAGGCGAGGCACGCGCTTCAGCGCGGAGTTCGGGGCGGGAGTCAGGTCGGGGGCCAAAAGCATGCCGCGAGAAGAGTCAGAATGGCGGCAGTCTACGGGCAAGCCGCCCTAAAACGCGCTGCCGGACTTGAAACGCGGCCCGGCACAACGATCTGAAGTGTTTGCCCTCTAGAACCTCTTCACCACGCCCGATGAAACTGCCCACCACCCTTGCCTCCCAAGCCGCCCTGCTCGCCCTGGCCTTGTTGGCCGGCGTGACCTTGAGCGCCTGCTGGCCCAACACCGCCCAGAGCAAGCCGCAGGCCGAACCACGCGCCGTGCAGCCGCGCGGCCCGCTTGACGCTGGTGAACAGAACAACATCCAAGTATTCAAGAAGGTCTCGCCTTCCGTGGTGCACATCACCACCTTGGCCCTGAGCCGCGACATGTTTTCCATGAACATCACCCAGCAGCCGCGCGGCACCGGCAGTGGCTTCATCTGGGACGATGCCGGTCATGTGGTAACCAACTTCCACGTCATCCAGGACGGCGACGCCGCCACCGTCACGCTGTCAGACCAGAGCAGCTACCCGGCCAAGCTGGTCGGCAGCTTCCCCGACCGCGACCTGGCCGTGTTGCGCATCGAAGCGCCCAAAGAAAAATTGGCGGCCATCGCGATCGGCAGCAGCCGCGAACTTCAGGTCGGACAGTCGGTCTATGCCATCGGCAACCCTTTCGGTCTGGACCAGTCCTTGACCTTGGGCATCGTCAGCGCCCTCAACCGCGAGATTGAGTCCGTGACCCGGCGAACCATTCGGGGCGCCATCCAAACCGATGCAGCCATCAACCCAGGCAACTCGGGCGGCCCCCTGCTCGACTCGGCCGGCCGACTGATCGGCGTCAACACCTCGATCTACAGCCCGAGCGGCGCCAGCGCCGGCATCGGCTTTGCGATTCCCGTGGACGAGGTCAACCGCATCGTGCCACGGCTGATCCGCGATGGCCGCCTGATCCGCCCGGCCCTGGGCATCACGGCTGCGCCGGACAACGTCAACCAGGCGCTCAAGCTGCCCAAGGGCGTGGCCCTGCTGCGTGTCACCCCGGGCAGCCCGGCGGCACAAGCTGGCTTGCAAGTGTTCGCACGTGGTCGCGACGGCAGGGTGATCCCGGGCGATGTCATCACCGCCGTCAATGAGGAACCCGTGCGTGACCTCGATGAAATGCTGAGTCTGCTCGAGCGCCGCCAGGTCGGTGAGCGGGTGACCCTGAGCCTGTGGAACGCCGGCAAGACACGCAAGCAGGCCGTGCAACTGGGCAGCGCCGACTGAAGCATCAAGCGCTCCACTGCAGGCACTTTCCCGGCTGGCGGGTCGCCGGCGCTGTGATACCGTCGACTCAAACCGTCTTCTTCGCGACCCAGCCCACCGGCGATGAGCCCGCAACCCCAGCCCCAGTCGCCCCCCATCGCCAGCCCCGCGCCTGAACGCCCGAGTCTTGTCCGCACGCTGTTGGCCTACTGGCCGGCCTTGCTGACCGCCGTCATCAGCCTGAGCCTGTGCATCGCCCTGGCTTGGTTGCGTCACGGACAGACCCTGGCCGAGGAGCAGGTCAGGGTTCAGCAGGAGCTGAACGCCTTGCGCAGCCGGCTCGAGGCCGTGGCACAGACGACCTTCGCGCCCACCCTGGGCCTGGAGGCACTGATTCGCCTGGACGGCGGTATTTCCGAGGCACGCTTCCAGGCCATGAGCAGCCAGGTGATCCGCCTGCTACCCCACGTCCGCAGCATCGTCGCCGCACCCGATGATGTGGCGGAGTACGTCTACCCCCTGGCCGGCAATGAAGCCGTCCTGCACCTGGACTACCGCAAGATTCCGCGCCAACACGAGCAGATTCAGAGGGCGCGCCAGCTGGGCCAGCCACTGCTCGTCGGGCCGGTCAAGCTGGTGCAAGGCGGCTATGGCTTGATTCAGCGCGTGCCGGTCTTTCTGCCAAAACGGGAAGGCGGGGCTCCGCAATACTGGGGCGTGATTTCGGTCGTGGCGGACCTGCAACGCTTCGTGCAGAGCACCGGGCTGGAGGGGCGCAGCGACCTCCGCTTGGGCCTCTACTTGCCGGGTCTGAACGCCGACAGTCTTGGGGAGTCGATCTGGGGTGAAGGCAACCTGACCCAAGGCCAGCCCATGCTGCTGGCCGTGAATCTGCCGGGCGCTGTCTGGATGCTGGCAGGCGTCCCGGCCCAGGGCTGGAGCCAAGGCCCGAGCTGGCGCTCGATGGAAACCGTGTTGTCCGCGGGCGTGAGCCTGGCGCTGACCTGGCTGGCCGGTCTGCTGGTTTACCGCCGCCGTCTGCTGCTCATTCACAACCAAACCCTGGGCGAAGAGATCGATCGCAGCCGCCAGATGCAGGCGGCACTGGATTCCGAACAAGCCCGCTTTCGCAGCTTGACCGAACTGTCCACCGACTGGGTCTGGGAGCAGGACCGCGAGCTGCGCCTGAGCTTTGTCTCGCGGCCGGCGGAACGCGCCACCCAGGTTCCCTCGCAGCTCTTGCTGGGCCTCAAGCGCTGGGAATCGCCGGCTCTGGTTCCCGGCACAGACTGGTCGGCTCACCAGGCCCTGCTGGAACGGCACGAACCGTTTCGTAACTTCGAGTATGCGCAGTATGCAGCCGACGGCAGCATCCGCCATGTCAGCGTCTCGGGCGTGCCCTTCTTCGACGCCCAGGGTCAGTTCGCCGGCTACCGCGGCACCGGCCGCAACATCAGCGCGGCCAAAATCGCGCAACAGGCCCTGCTGGAGTCGCAGGCGGCGCTCACCGACACCTTGAATCGCCTACAAGCCATCCTCGACTCGGCCAGTGACGTCGCCATCATTGCCACCGATCTGGCCGGCCGCATCACGGTCTTCAACCGCGGCGCCGAGCGCATGCTGGGCTACAACGAGCGCGAGATGCTGGGCCGCTACCCCGACTTTCTGCACCGGCGCGAGGAAGTGCAGCAGCGCGCCGTCGAGCTGAGCGCTGCTCTGGGCGAGACCATCCAGGGCTTTGACACCTTCGTGGCCTTGGCCAGGGTCCATGGCAGCGAAACGCGGGTCTGGACCTATCTGCGCAAAGACGGCAGCGCGCTCGATGTCTCATTGACCGTCAGCCTGGTGCGCGACCGCGGCGGTCCGGCCATGGGCTACCTGGGCATTGCTCGCGACATCACCGAGCAGCGCCAAGCTGAGCGCGCCCTGGTCAAACTCAATGCCGAACTGGAAGACCGCGTCAGCAGCCGCACGGCCGAGTTGACCGAGGCCATGCACACCCTGCGCCAGGCCCAAGACGAGCTGCTGCGCTCGGAAAAAATGGCAGCCCTGGGCTCACTGGTCGCCGGCGTGGCCCATGAGCTCAACACCCCACTGGGCAACTGCCTGACCACGGCCTCGACCCTGGAGGAGCGCACGCGTGAGATCCAAGCCGAGTTCAACGGCCCGGGCATGCGTCGCCAGCACCTGGCTGACTATTTGCGCGACGCCGGCACGGCGGCCAGCATCCTGCTCCGCTCGCTGAGCACCTCGACCGAACTGGTATCGCATTTCAAGCAGCTCTCGGTCGACCAGACCAGCTCACAGCGTCGCGTCTTCGACCTGGCCAGCGCCCTGGACGATGTGCTGAGCCTGCTGCGACCTCGCATGCGCACCACACCGTTCGAGGTGATCTGCGAGGTGCACACGCAGCGCCCCCTGGACAGCTACCCCGGCCCCCTGGGCCAGGTGATCAACAACCTGGTGCTGAACGCCCTGCTCCATGCCTTTGGCGGCCGCGACCATGGCCGCCTGTCCATCCGCGCCGACGAGCTCTCGCCCGACTGGCTGTTGTTGGTCGTGGAGGACGACGGTGTGGGCATGAGCGAGGCGGTACGGCGCCGCGCCTTCGACCCTTTCTTCACCACCAAGATGGGCAGCGGCGGCACCGGCTTGGGCCTCAACATTGTCTACAACATCGTCACCGGCATCCTGGGCGGCCAGATCGAACTCAGCAGCGAGTTGGGCAAGGGCAGCCGATTCACCTTCCGCCTGCCTTATGTGGCACCGCAGCACTCGGCCAAGGCCGAAGAGCGCGCCCATGACCCCAGGCCGGTGCCGAAGCCGCCGAACTCCTAGACTCGGGGCATGACCCCGCTCTCCATCCCGCTTTCAATTCTCGACCTCGCCCCTATTGTTGAGGGCAGCGACGCGCGCAGCGCTCTGCTCCACAGCATCGCTCTGGCTCGCCATGCCGATGCCATGGGCTACCAGCGCTTCTGGGTGGCCGAACACCACAATATGGAGGGCGTGGCCAGCGCCGCCACCGCGGTCTTGATCAGCCAGCTGGCCGCCGCGACCACGCGCATCCGGGTCGGCTCGGGCGGCGTCATGCTGCCCAACCATGCGCCGCTGACCGTGGCCGAGGCCTTTGGCACCTTGGCCACGCTCTACCCCGGCCGCATCGATCTGGGCCTGGGCCGCGCACCGGGCACCGACGGGCCCACCATGCGCGCTCTGCGCCGCCATCTGAGCAGCGCTTCTGAGGACCGCTTCCCCGAAGATGTGATGGAGCTGCAGGCCTATCTAGCGCCGGCCCGGGAGGGCCAGCTCGTGCGCGCCATCCCCGGCCAGGGCACCGAGGTGCCGATCTGGCTGCTGGGCTCCAGCCTCTACAGCGCGCAGCTGGCGGCCTATCTGGGCCTGCCCTTTGCGTTTGCCTCGCACTTCGCGCCCGAGTTGCTGCAACAGGCGCTCGATCTCTACCGCAGCCAGTACCGGCCCAGCGCGGCACACCCGAAGTCCCACGCCATGGTGGCGCTCAATGTGATCGTGGCCGACAGCTACGCCGAGGCGGGTCGCTTGTTCAGCTCCCTGCAGCAGCGCTTTCTGGGCATGCAGCGCGGCCAGCGCGGGCCGCTGCCGCGGCCGGTGGACAGCATGGCGCCGCTGTGGGCCGCTGCCTCGCCGGCCGAACGTCTGGGGGCTGAGCGCATGCTGGCCGAATCCATCGTCGGCTCGCCAGTGACGGTGCGCGCGGGCTTGCGCGCCACGCAGGAACGCACCGGCGCCGACGAGTTCATCGTCGCCACGGCGGTGCATGATTTCCAGGCCCGGCTGCGCTCCTACGAGCTGCTGGCGCAGCTCGCGGAGCTCAAGAGCTGAGCTATTGCCCCTGAGCGTGAGGATTTTCGTAGCGAGCGGCTGTCAGGCTAGGCTGAGCCTGGACTGATCCAGTCCTGAGGACTGGATCAGCCTGGCGAAGGACTCGGCCTCTGGCCGAGGCGGACGGAGCACAGGAACCGGAACGTACTTTGGTACGTGAGGATTCCGAGCACCGGACCAACGACGCCTGGCGGCCGCGCAGTAGAAAATCAGCCCAAGGCCTTGCGGGCGTTGCGGAACATGCGCATCCACGGGCTGAACGCGCTGACATCGCCCGAGGTCCAGCTCAGCTGCACATTGCGGAACACGCGTTCCGGGTGCGGCATCAGCACGGTGAAGCGGCCATCGGCCGTGGTCACCGAAGTCAGGCCGTCCGGGCTGCCGTTGGGGTTGAGCGGATAGGTCTCGGTGGCTTGCCCCGAATGGTCGACATAGCGCATGGCGCGTGCGACCTGGGCGGCATCGCCGCGCTGCGAGAAGTCGGCAAAACCTTCACCATGCGCCACAGCGATGGGCAGGCGGCTGCCGGCCATGCCCTGGAAGAACAGGCTGGGCGACTCCAGCACTTCCACCATGGCCAGGCGGGCTTCGAACTGCTCGCTCTTGTTGCGCGTGAACTTGGGCCAGTGCTGCGCGCCCGGGATGATGGGCGACAGGGCGGCCATCATCTGGCAGCCATTGCACACGCCGAGGGCGAAGCTGTCGCTGCGGGCGAAGAAGGCCTTGAACTGCTCGGCCAGCACCGGGTTGAACATCACCGAGCGGGCCCAGCCTTCGCCGGCACCCAGGGTGTCGCCGTAGCTGAAACCGCCGCAGGCCACAAAGCCCTTGAACTGCTCCAGCGTCACTGCGCCGGCCTGCAGATCGCTCATGTGCACGTCGAAGGTGTCGAAGCCGGCCTGCGCCATGGCATAGCTCATCTCGACATGCGAGTTGACGCCCTGCTCGCGCAGGATGGCCAGCTTGGGGCGAGCGCCGGTGGCGATGAAGGGCGCGGCCACATCCTCGTTCGGGTCGAAGCTCAGGTGCACATGGCGGCCGGGGTCGCTGGCCAGGCCCGCCTGGGCATGCTCGCTGTCGGCGCAAGCCGGGTTGTCGCGCAGCTGGTTGATGCGCCAGGACACCTCGTCCCAGCTCTTGTGCAGGTTTTCCAGCGATTCGCTGTAGACCTTCTTGGCATCGCGCCAGACCTCGACCTGGCCGTTGCCATTGGGCTTGCCCACCACATGGCTGAGCTTGGACAGGCCGTGGCGGCGCAGCACCTGCAGCACGGCGTCGCGGTCGGCGGTGCGCACCTGCAGCAGCACGCCCAGCTCTTCGCTGAACAAGGCTTTGAGCGTCAGCTCTTCGCGGCGCGCGCCCACTTGCGTGGCCCAGTTCTTGGCGTCGCCGGTGTCGGCGCGGCTGTCGCTGACGCCATCGCCTTCGGTGACCAGCATGTCGACATTGAGGCTCACGCCCACATGGCCGGCAAAAGCCATTTCGCAGGCCGTGACCCAGAGTCCGCCGTCACCGCGGTCGTGGTAAGCCAGCAGCTGGCCGGCAGCGCGCAGCTCATTGACTGCGGCGACCAGGCTCTTCAGCAAGCCCGCGTCGTCCAGATCAGGCACGGCACCGCCGAACTGGTTCAGGGCCTGGGCCAGGATGGAGCCGCCCATGCGGTGCTGGCCAGCACCCAGGTCGACCAGGATCAGGCTGGTGTCGCCGGCATCGGTCTTGAGCTGAGGGGTCAACGTGCCGCGCACGTCGACCACCGAGGCAAACGCGGTGATGATCAGCGAGACAGGGGCCGTCACCTGCTGCTCGCTGCCTTGCGCATCGCTCCAGCGGGTGCGCATGGACAGGGAGTCCTTGCCCACCGGGATGGACACGCCCAGGGCCGGGCACAGCTCCATGCCGACCGCCTTGACGGTGTCGAACAGGGCGGCATCCTCACCAGGCTCGCCGCAGGCGGCCATCCAGTTGGCGCTGAGCTTGACGCGTGGCAGCTCAATCGGCGCGGCCAGCAGGTTGGTGATGGACTCGGCCACCGCCATGCGGCCGGAGGCCGGGCCGTCCACGGCCGCCAGCGGCGTGCGCTCGCCCATGGCCATGGCTTCACCGGCGAAGCCCTTGTAATCGGCCAGGGTCACGGCGCAGTCGGCCACCGGCACCTGCCAGGGGCCGACCATCTGGTCACGGCTGTTCAGGCCGCCCACGGTGCGGTCACCGATGGTGATCAGGAAGCGCTTGGAGGCCACGGTCGGGTGGCGCAGCACGGTGGGGGCCACGCTGGCCAGGCTGACGCCGTTCAGGTCCAGGCGGCCGGCATCGCGGGCGACGCGGCTGACCTCGCGGTGCATCTTGGGCGGCTTGCCCAGCAACACGTCCATGGGCATGTCCACGGCACGCTGGCCGCCGGGGCCGTCTTCCAGAATCAGCTCGCGTTTCTCGGTGGTCACACCGACCACGGCAAAGGGGCAGCGCTCGCGCTCGCACATGCGCTGGAACAGGTCCAGGCTGTCGGCGGCGATGGCCAGCACATAGCGCTCCTGGCTCTCGTTGCACCAGATTTCCTTGGGCGCCATGCCGGACTCTTCCAGCGGCACCTTGCGCAGATCGAAGACGGCGCCGCGATGGGCATCGTTGACCAGCTCAGGGAAGGCATTGGAGATGCCGCCGGCGCCCACATCGTGGATGGCCAGGATGGGGTTCTTCTCGCCCAGACCCCAGCAGTGGTTGATCACCTCCTGCACACGCCGTTCGATTTCGGGGTTACCACGCTGGACCGAGTCGAAGTCCAGGTCGGCGGTGTTGGTGCCGGCGGCCATCGAGCTGGCGGCGCTGCCGCCCATGCCGATGCGCATGCCGGGGCCGCCCAGCTGCACCAGCAGGGAGCCGGCCGGGAACTCGATCTTCTGCGTCTGGTCGTCGCGGATGGCGCCCAGGCCACCGGCGATCATGATGGGCTTGTGATAGCCGCGCTGAATGCCGTCCACCTTCTGCTCGTAGACGCGGAAGTAGCCGTTCAGATTGGGGCGGCCGAACTCATTGTTGAAGGCCGCGCCACCGAGCGGGCCTTCGATCATGATCTGCAAGGCGCTGGCGATGTGGCTGGGCTTGCCGACCGGGTTTTGCTCCCAGGGCTCGCTCAGGCCCGGCAGGTGCAGGTTGGAGACCGAGAAGCCGGTCAGGCCGGCCTTGGGGCGGGAGCCGCGACCGGTGGCGCCTTCGTCACGGATTTCACCGCCGGCGCCGGTCGAGGCACCGGGATACGGCGAGATGGCGGTCGGGTGGTTGTGGGTCTCGACCTTCATCAGCACATGGGCCAGCTCTTCGCGGGCCTGGTACTGCGGGGCGCGCTGGTCGCCGGCTGGCATCCAGCGCTCGATGCGGTGGCCTTCCATGACCGAGGCATTGTCCGAATAGGCCTTGACCGTGTGCTGCGGGCTCAGCTTCTCGGTGTTGCGGATCATGCCGAACAGGCTCAGGTCCTGGTCGACACCGTCCACCGTGAACTTGGCATTGAAGATCTTGTGGCGGCAATGCTCGGAATTGGCCTGCGCGAACATCATCAGCTCAACGTCGCTGGGGTTGCGCTTCAGGGTCTGGAAGGCGTTCTCGAGGTAGTCGATTTCGTCTTCGGACAGGGCCAGACCGAAGGTCTTGTTGGCGGCCACCAGGGCGGCGCGGCCCTGGCCCAGCACATCGACATGCTCCAGCGGCTGGGCGGTCTTTTCGTCGAACAGGTGGGCGGCGTCTTCACGGGCCAGCAGCACGCTCTCGGTCATGCGGTCGTGCAGCAGATCGGCGCAGGCGATCAGCTCGGCCTGGCTCAGAGTCTTGGTGCCGCCCAGCAGGCCGCTCTTGAGGGTGATGCGGTACTCGGTGACGCGCTCGACGCGGTGGATGTTCAGGCCGCAGTTGTGCGCGATGTCGGTGGCCTTGGAAGCCCAAGGGCTGACCGTGCCCAGGCGCGGGGCCACCACCACCAGATGGCCGTCTTCGCCGCCCACATAGGCATCGCCATAGTTCAGCAGCGCGGCCAGTTTGGCACCAGCATCCGCATCCAGGGCCGCATCGGCCCAAACCCAATGCACATGGCGCGCTTGCACACCGTTGATACGTTCGTTGATCGCCTGCAGCTGCGGCAGCAAGGCCTGAGCCCGAAAGGCGGATAGAGCGTTGCCGCCCTCGAAAGAAAGCAAGTGCTTGGGTGTTGCCATGGTGTCCCGCGTGGATGGCACGGCCAAGATGCCGTGTGAAGGTGCGGGATTCTACCGAGAGCGCGGGACCTGGCCGGACAAAGCAGCGAAGGGGCCTGCCAAGAATTCCTGGCGGCCCCTCTTTGCTTCAGCTTTCCCGAGCTTCAGCGCTCGGTTTTCATGGCATGGACGATGGCGTCCACGCGGTCCAGCAGGGCGCCCTGATCCAGAGTGGTCAGCTCTCGGCCCTTGAGCACGCGGCGACCGCCGACCCAGACGTCGGAGACATGCTCGCGGCCGGCCACGTAGACCAGCTGCGCGTCGGCGTGGTAGACCGGGCGGCATTCCAGCGCGTCGAGCGAGACGGCCACCACATCGGCCAGCTTGCCCACTTCCAGCGAGCCCAGATCCGCCTCGCGGCCCATGGCCTTGGCGGCGCGGATGGTGGCCATTTCCAGCGCGGTACGGGCCGAGACGGTGGTGCTGTTCTGCGTCGTGCCCTTGGCCAGCAAGGCTGCGGCGCGGATCTCGCCGAACATGTCCTGGCGGTTGTTGGAGGCCGCGCCATCGGTGCCGAGGATGGTGTTGACGCCGGCCGCCTCCAGGGCCGTGATGGGCGCCACGCCCGAGGCCAGCTTGAGGTTGGAGTTGGGGTTGTGCACCAGGTGCACGCCCTGGCGGGCCAGCATGGTGATTTCGTCCTCGTTCAGGTGCACCATGTGCACGGCCATCATCTTCGAGTTCAACACGCCCAGCTTGTTCAGGCGCTCCAGCGGGCGCATGCCGTACTGCTTCAGGCTGCCTTGCACTTCGTCTTCGGTTTCGTGGATGTGGCAGTGCATCTGGATGTCCAGGCGCTCGGACAGCTCGCGCAGCTTGACGAAGGTTTCGTCCGACACGGTGTAGGGCGCGTGCGGTGCGCTGGTCCAGTCCAGCAAGGCCTCGCCCTTGAACTGCTCATAAGCAGCCACGCCCTTGGCGATGTAATCGTCCGGGCCGGAGGCATAGCCGGTGGGGAAGTCGATCACATTGATGGACACGCCAGCGCGGATGCCAGAATCCACCGCGGCGCGGGCCATGGCCGTGGGGAAGAAGTACATGTCATTGAGGTAGGTGACGCCGCCTCGCAAGGCCTCGGCGGCCGAGAGCAGGCTGCCCTGGTAGGTCCAGTCCTCGCTGACCCACTTCTTCTCCAGCGGCCAGATGTGGTTGTTGAGCCAGTCCATCAGCGGCACATCGTCGGCCACGCCGCGCAGCAAGGACATGGCCGAGTGGGTGTGGCCGTTGATCAGGCCGGGGATCAGCACGTGTTGACCCAGTTCCACGCGCTGTGCATCGGGGAACTGCGCTTCAGCCTCGGCCCAGGGCAGGATGGCGGCAATGCGCACGCCCTGCATGACCAGGGCGTGCTCGTTCAGCACCTCGCTGCCGGGGGTCATGGTCAGCAGCCAGCGGGCTTTCAGGATCGTCGTCGTGCTCATGGTCGGGAACTCCGGGGATGAATGGGTGGATGGGGCCAGACAATGGGTGGATGGGGCCAGACTTTAGGCGGCCGGGCGATCGAACGATGGGTCAAACACCTGCTCAAAAAGCGCCAGAAGTCGCGGGCCGTCGACGGCCACGCAGACCTGCTGCACGGGGCACTGGTCCCAGGGGGCCGTCAGGCTGGCCGCGGGCCGGGTGTTCTGAATGGTCTGGCCCACAGCCAGGCCCTCGGTCACCACCCGCACCGGGCCGGCGCGCAGGGTGAACAGGCTGGGGTCGATGCCATAGGCAATCGCGCTGGCGTCGTGGCCGTAGATGCCCTCGATGCCGGCCACGCTGCGATAGAAGTCCTGGTAGTGGCGGGTGGCCTGCCAGAGAAACTCGCCCACCGCAGCGCCCTGCCCGCCCCGGCCGCGCAGGCCGTCGAGGTAGGACTCCTGCATCACCACCGCATGGGTCACGTCCAGACCGACGACCACCACCGGCCAAGGCGCGGCCAACACCTGATCGGCCGCCTCGGGGTCGTTGATGATGTTGGCCTCGGCCACCGGCGTGACGTTGCCGCTGTGGCCGTGGGTGCCAAAAGCGCCGCCCATGATGATGACCTGGGCCACCTTGCCGGCGATGCCGGGGTCATGCTGCAGGGCCAGGGCCAGATTGGTCATGGGACCGACGGCGATCAGCGTGATCTCGCCCGGTTCGGCATTGACCATGTCGCAGATCAGCTCATGCGCAGGGCGCGGGTCGAGCGGGGCCAGGTTTTGATCAGTCAGGGCCAATTCGGCGCGGCCGCCCAAGCCGTCTTCACCATGAACATGGGTGGAATGCGGCCGCGCGGCATGCGCGAACAAAGGGCCTGCAGCGCCGGCGGCGACGGGCACCGGCTGGCCGTAAAAGGCGCAGAGCGCGCGCGCATTGCGCGTGGTCACCTCGATCGAGGCATTGCCGAACACCGAAGTCACGGCACGCAGCTTGAGCGCCGGATGACGGGCCAGCAGGAACAGCGCCATGGCATCGTCAATGCCTGGGTCGGTGTCGAAAATCACCGAGCGGGGGCGGTGCGAGAAATCAGTCATGACAGTACTGCTTCCAAAAACTCACTCGGAGAAGCCAAGCGCTTCTCCTTCATCATTGATTCGTTCAGCGCGGCGCAAACGCGGCGCCCAATTCAGCGCGGCGCGGCATGGCATCTTGCACGCCGGGGCGGCTGACCGCCAGCGCGGCCGCGGCTTGCCCGAGGCGAACAGCGGCTTGCGCGCCCTGCCCTTCGGCCAAGGCTGCGGCCAAGCCGCCCACCAGGGTGTCGCCGGCGCCGACGGTCTCCACCGCCTTGACCGCTTGGGCCGGCAACAAGACCTGACCCTCGGCATTGCACAGCAATGCACCCTTGGCGCCCAGGGACACCAGCACCTGGGCCGGCCCACGGGCACGCAAACACTCTGCCGCGGCGGCGACATCAAGCGATGCATCGCCAGCCGCCATCAACAAAGCCTCGGTCTCATTGACCACCAGCCAGTCGCTGAGCGCCAGCAGCTCGGCCGGCACCGCCAGGGCCGGTGCGGCATTGAGCACCGTGATGGCACCTGCCGCCCGCGCAATTTCAAAGGCCGCCAGAATGGCCGGCACCGGCACCTCCAGCTGAGCCACCACCACGGCGCTGGCTTGCAGTTGCTCGCGGGCAGCTTGAACATCGGCCGTGCTCAGCTGGGCATTGCTGCCCGGCACGTAGACGATAGCGTTCTCGCCGTCGCGGCTGGCCACCATGATGACGGCGATTCCTGGCAAAGCTTCAGGGTCGCGGTGCACGGCACGGCAATCGATGCCCTCACCTTCCAGCGCCTGCAGCAGCTCACTGCCGTACTGGCGCGTGCCTACGCGCGACAGAAAGGCCGCATGGGCACCGAGGCGGGCCGCAGCCACAGCCTGGTTGGCGCCCTTGCCTCCGGGCGTCATCACAAAGCGCTCTCCCACCAGGGTCTCGCCCGGCTCGGGCAAGCGCTCGGAATGCGCAAGCATGTCGATATTGAGGCTGCCGACCACGGTCACGCTGCGTGCTGTCATCTTGAGTTCTACCGATTTCAAAATCAGGGGGCGACCAGTGCCGCCTCGGGTGCGGCCGTGCTCTCGCGCACAACCAGGCGCGGGGTCAACAAAACATCTTTCAGAGCGGCACCCGGGTTCTCGATGCGTTCGATCAGCACGCGGCCGGCCTCATGGCCCAGCTCCTTGATGGAGCAACCCACCGTGGTCAGCGCCGGGAAAACGTAGCGGCTGAGCTCGATATCATCAAAACCAACCACCGAGAGCTGCTGCGGCACGCGCAGGCCCATCTCTGCAGCAGCGCGCAGCGCGCCCACTGCCATCATGTCGTTGCTGGCAAAGATGCCGGTGAAGGGCGCGTCTGCGCCAAGCGCTGGCTGGGCTTGAGCCATCAGCAGGCGCCGCGCGGCGTCGTAGCCGCCGGGGCTGCTGAAATCGCTCTCGATCACCCAGCGCTCGTCCGGCGTGATGCCTGCTTCCTGCAGGGCACGGCGCCAGCCCTCGATCCGCTCGCGCGCCACTTCAAACTCGGCCGGGCCGCTGATGCAAGCGATGCGGCGGTGGCCGAGCTCGATCAGATGACGCACGGCCTTGTAGGCGCCTTGCTGGTTGTGCACCGACACCCGGTCGGCGCGCGCGCCCGGCACCAGACGGTCCACGGTCACCGAGGGCACGCTGGCCAGCTTGAAGATACGGGCCAGGGCTTCGTCGTCGCCGGCCGAGGACAGCAGCAAGCCATCGACTCGCTTTTCCAGCAAGGTGCGCATGTACTGCTGCTGACGCTTGGGGTCGTTGTCGGAATTGCAGAGGAACACCGAGTAGCCGGCCAGGCGACAGCTTTCTTCGACGCCACAGACCAGCTCGGCGAAGAAGGGGTTCTGCACATTGGGCACCAGCACGCCCACGATCTTGGTCTCGCTCTTGCGCAGCGAGCGCGCCACCGCGCTGGGCAGGTAGCCGATTTCCTCGACTGCGGCCAAGACACGCCGGCGCGCATCGGCACTGACCGGGCGGGTCTCGTTCAGCACATGGGACACGGTGGTGAAGGACACCCCGGCCAGGGCTGCGACATCTTTGATGGTGCTCACAGGATCAACACTCGCACGGTCTCGCTGACGGACAACTCTGGCTTCTGCACCGAAATGCCGAAAACCGAGCCATCTCTCTTTTGATGTGACTTATTGGGGGTTGGCAAACGTTTGCCAACGAGGCCGAAGCATAGCCGATGCAAGACGCATTCTGCGCACATGCAAATTGGGAATTTGCGCAAAGCAGGGTTTGAGCGCTTGAACCGGCGTCGATCGACACTCGATCAGAGCCAGTTTCGATCCTCCGCCGGCACGACCAGCAAGACCGAGACGCAAAAAAACAGCCCCTGCGGCCGATGGCCGGCAGGGGCTGCATTGTGACCTGCGGCAGCAGGCCAACGGACCGGGATCAACCCGGTCTGCGGGCGACGCTCAACGCTCGCCGATGGGCTTGACGTTGCGCGAGTTGGCGCCGACGAAGAGCTGACGCGGACGGCCGATCTTGTACTCCGGATCGCCGATCATTTCGTTCAGCTGGGCAATCCAGCCGACCGTGCGAGCCAGGGCGAAGATGGCGGTGAACAGCGGCACCGGGATGCCGATGGCGCGCTGCACGATGCCCGAGTAGAAGTCGACGTTCGGATAGAGCTTGCGGGCGACGAAGTACTCGTCTTCCAGCGCGATCTTTTCCAGCTTCATGGCCAGTTCGAACAGCGGGTCGTCCTGCAGGCCCAGCTCGCCCAGCACCTCGTAGCAGGTCTCGCGCATCAGCTTGGCACGCGGGTCGTAGTTCTTGTAGACGCGATGACCGAAGCCCATCAGCTTGACGCCGGAGTTCTTGTCCTTGACCTGCTTGATGAACTCGCCAATCTTGTCGACGCCGCCCTGCTTCTGGATGTCACCCAGCATGTTCAGGCAGGCCTCGTTGGCGCCGCCGTGGGCGGGGCCCCACAGGCAAGCCACGCCGGCCGCGATGGCAGCAAACGGATTTGTACCCGACGAGCCGCACAGGCGCACGGTCGAGGTCGAAGCGTTCTGCTCGTGGTCGGCGTGCAGGGTGAAGATGCGGTCCATGGCGCGCACCAGCACGTCATTGGGCTTGTAATCCTCGCAGGGCGTGGCGAACATCATGCGCATGAAGTTGCCGGCGTAGCTGAGGTCGTTCTTCGGGTAGATGTAGGGCTGACCGATGGTGTACTTGTAGGCCATGGCCACCAGGGTCGGCATCTTGGCGATCAAGCGGATCGCCGCGATCTCACGATGCTCGGGGTTATTGATGTCGGTGCTGTCGTGATAGAAAGCCGACATGGCGCCCACCAAGCCGGTCATCACGGCCATCGGGTGCGCGTCGCGACGGAAGCCGCGCAGGAAGAACTGCATCTGCTCATTCACCATGGTGTGGTGCATGACGCGGTTCTCGAAATCGCCCTTCTGCGTCTCGTTCGGCAGCTCTCCGTAGAGCAGCAGATAGCAGGTCTCGAGATAGTCGCAGTTGACGGCCAGCTGCTCGATCGGGTAGCCGCGGTACAGCAGCTCGCCCTTGTCACCGTCGATGTAGGTGATGGTGGAGTTGCACGAAGCCGTGGACAGGAAGCCCGGGTCGTAGGTGAACTTGCCCGTCTGCGCGTACAGCTTGCGGATGTCGATCACATCCGGGCCGACCGAACCCTTGTAAATGGGCAGGTCCATTTGCGGGCTGCCGTCGGAGAACGACAGGGTGGCTTTGACGTCAGACGGTGTCATGAGCAGGTCCTTTGACTTCTTGGGAAAACTTTTACGGGGCAGTCCTGATGAGGCTCAGGACTTCTTCAACATCGGGGCGCAGCAAGTCGCCTTCCGGCTCCTTGCGGCGCAGCAGCAGGTCCAGCAGATCGTTATCGGACAAATCCATCAAATCCCGCAGCCCTTGGGCTTGCGCTTCGGTCAGCCTGTCCGCGTAAGTGTTGAAGAAGCGCTCGATCAAGAGATCGTTCTCCAACAAACCGCGCCGGCAACGCCAGCGCAGCTTGGACAGGGCGCGCTCGTCGATCAGCGCGTCCGGTGCAGGGGTGATGGCAGCTGCTGTGCTCATGGCCAGGGCGGGTGCAGGCGCGTCAGACAGCGCGGCGCACCATCATTTCCTTGATCTTGCCGATGGCCTTGGTGGGGTTCAGACCCTTGGGGCAGACATCGACGCAGTTCATGATGGTGTGGCAACGGAAGAGGCGGTACGGATCTTCCAGATTGTCCAGGCGCTCGGCCGTGGCCTGGTCGCGGCTGTCAGCGATGAAACGATAGGCTTGCAGCAGACCGGCGGGACCGACGAACTTGTCGGGGTTCCACCAGAAGCTGGGGCAGCTGGTCGAACAGCTGGCGCACAGGATGCACTCGTACAGGCCGTTCAGCTCGTCGCGCTCTTCAGGGAACTGCAGACGCTCCTTGTCAGGCAGCGGCGTGTCGTTGATCAGGAAGGGCTTGATCGAGTTGTACTGCTTGAAGAACTGCGTCATGTCGACGATCAGGTCTCGCACCACCGGCAGGCCCGGCAGCGGCTTGAGCACCACAACACCCGGCAAGGTGCGCATATTGGTCAGGCAGGCCAGACCGTTTTTGCCGTTGATGTTCATGGCGTCAGAGCCGCACACGCCTTCGCGGCAGGAACGGCGGAAGCTCAGGGTCGGATCGACCTGTTTGAGCTTCATCAGCGCGTCCAGCAGCATGCGCTCGGAGCCGTCCAGCTCGACCTCGAGGGTCTGCATATAGGGCTTGGCATCCTTGTCCGGGTCGTAGCGGTAGATCTGGAAGGTACGCTTGGTCATGGGGTGTCCTTGATATTCGGGTCGCAGGTGGTCGGTGCGGAGTCGATCAGAAGGTACGAACCTTCGGCGGGATCGACTCGACCGTCAGCGGCTTCAGATTGACCGGCTTGTAGTCCAGGCGGTTGCCGGCCGAATACCAGAGCGTGTGCTTCATCCACTGCGCGTCATTGCGGCCGTTCGGGTGCTCGGGCGTGTCGCCGTAGTCATTGACCGTGTGCGCGCCGCGGCTTTCGGTGCGGGCCGCTGCCGACACGATGGTGGCTTGCGCCGCCTCGATCAGGTTCTCGACTTCCAGCGCTTCGATGCGGGCGGTGTTGAAGACCTTGGACTTGTCCTTCAGGGTGATGTTCTTCACCCGGGCGGCGATCTCGGCGATCTTGCCCACGCCGGCGTTGAGCGACTCCTGGGTGCGGAACACACCGGCGTGCAGCTGCATGGCGGCGCGCAGGTCGTTGGCAACATCCTGGGCATACTCGCCCGAGCTGCTCTGGTCCAGACGTTCCAGGCGAGCGACCGACTGCGCGCCAGCGTCGGCCGGCAGCGCCTTATGCAGCTTCTGCTTCAAACCCGACTCGACGATGTGGTTGCCGGCCGCGCGGCCGAAGACGAGCAGGTCCAGCAGCGAGTTCGTGCCCAGGCGGTTGGCGCCGTGCACGCTGACGCAAGCACATTCGCCCACAGCGTACAGGCCATTGACCACCGCATTCGGGTTGCCGTCCTTGGGCGCCACAACCTGACCGTAAATATTGGTCGGAATGCCACCCATCTGATAGTGGATGGTCGGCACCACCGGGATGGACTCCTTGGTGATGTCGACATTGGCGAAGTTGTGGCCGATCTCGAACACCGAGGGCAGGCGCTTCATGATGGTCTCGGCGCCGAGGTGGGTCATGTCCAGCTCGATGTAGTCCTTGTTCGGACCACAGCCACGGCCTTCCTTGATTTCCTGGTCCATGCAGCGAGACACGAAATCACGCGGCGCCAGGTCCTTCAGCGTCGGTGCATAGCGCTCCATGAAGCGCTCGCCATTGGCATTGCGCAGGATTGCGCCTTCGCCACGGCAGCCTTCGGTCAGCAGCACGCCCGCACCAGCCACGCCGGTCGGGTGGAACTGCCAGAACTCCATGTCTTCCAGCGGAATGCCGGCACGCGCCGCCATGCCCAGGCCGTCACCGGTGTTGATGAAGGCATTGGTCGAGGCCGCGAAGATCCGGCCGGCACCACCGGTGGCCAGCAAGACGGTCTTGGCCTCCATGATGTGCAGCTCGCCGGTTTCCATTTCCAGCGCGGTCACACCGACCACATCGCCGGCCTCGTCCTTGATCAGGTCCAGGGCCATCCACTCGACGAAGAACTGCGTCTTGGCCTTGACGTTCTGCTGGTACAGGGTATGCAGCATGGCGTGGCCGGTACGGTCGGCCGCAGCGCAGGCACGCTGCACCGGCTTTTCACCGTAGTTGGCAGTGTGGCCGCCGAAGGGACGCTGATAGATGGTGCCGTCGGCATTGCGGTCGAAGGGCATGCCGAAGTGTTCCAACTCGTACACGACCTTGGGCGCTTCGCGACACATGAACTCGATCGCGTCCTGGTCACCCAGCCAGTCCGAACCCTTGACGGTGTCGAAGAAGTGATAGTGCCAGTTGTCCTCGCTCATATTGCCCAGCGAAGCGCTGACGCCGCCCTGAGCGGCCACGGTGTGCGAGCGGGTCGGGAAGACTTTGGACAGCACGGCAACATTCAGGCCGGCCAGAGAGAGCTGCAAGGATGCGCGCATGCCCGAGCCACCGGCTCCGACGATCACCACATCAAACTTGCGCTTAGGAATTGTCTTGTTGTTCGCCACCGTCATCACAGTCTCCACAGCACTTGAATCGCCCAACCGGCGCAAGCCACCAACCACACCAGCGTGAACACCTGCAGAGCCAGGCGCACAGCGACCGACTTCACATAGTCCATCCAGATATCCCGAACACCGACCCACGCGTGGTAGGCCAAGGAAAGGATCACGACAAAGGTCAAGGCCTTCATCCACTGCTGCGCGAAGATGCCCGCCCAGCGGTCATAACCGAGTTCGCCGGGCATCAGAAACTGCGCCAGCAAAACCACCGTGAACAAAGCCATCAGAACAGCCGTGATACGTTGCGCCAGCCAGTCGCGCAAACCGTAATGCGCACCGACGACGATGCGTTTGGAGCCAAAAGTACTCATTGCTTGTCTCTTCTTTCCTAAATGGCCATCGATCAGTACAGGCCGAACAGCTTGGCGCCCAGCAGCAAGGTCAGCAGCACACTCAAAGCCAGCGTGATGACGGCCGAGTTGTGACCTTGCTCCTTGCTGACGCTGTGAGTCGCGTCCATCCACAGATGGCGCACGCCAGCGATGAAGTGGTGCAGATAGCCCCAGATCAGGCCCAGCACGGTCAGCTTGACGAACCAGGCAGGCACGAAGCCAATGCCGGCCACAAAGGCGTTGGTGAAACTCTCGTAGGAGATTTCCGAAGTGACGCTGGCGTCAAACATCCAGATGATGAAGGGCAGCAGCAAGAACATCAGCAAGCCGCTGATGCGGTGCAAGATGGACACGATGCCGGCTGGCGGCAGACGGTAGGAGATGATCTCGGTCACATGGATGTTGCGATAGACCGGTCGATTTTTTGCTTTTGAATTGCTGGCGTCTGTCATACCCAACCTTTGTAATCAACGTGAAACCACGGGAGTTTATTGCAATGCAGCACGAGGGCTGCCGAAACAAGTGCGCCGGACACAACGCAGAGAGTGGCAATTCACTGCTGCAAGACTCAGTTCAGCTCATTGCGGTAGAAGTGCGAGGCCGTGTTGTAGAGACCGCGCCGCAACTCTACCGGTTTATCCCCATAGGTGAATGACAGGCGCTCCACACTGAGCAGCGGGGTGCCCGGTGCGACCCGCAACAAGGCCGCACTTTCGACATCGGCCGGTACCGCTCGGATCTTCTCCTGAGCCCGAATCATGTGGACCCCGAACTCGGTCTCGAACAAGCCATAAAACGGACCGCGGTGCTGGTTCAGGAGCTCACTGCTGAGGCCTTTGAACAGCTGCCCTGGCAACCAGATGTCATCCAGAACCACCGGTTCGCCCTTGCTGTGCAGCAAGCGGCGCACTTCAAGCATGGGGTCGCCGGTGCGCAGCTGCAGTTGGCGCGCGATGGCCGCCGGCGCACGCAGGCGCTTGCAATCCAGCAATTGACGGCCTAGCGACTCGCTGCCCTCATCTGGCATCAAGCGCAAAAAACGGTACTGCTGCTTCTGCTCGGCATGGGTGCTGACAAAAGTCCCCTTGCCCTGGCGCCGCACCAACAGGTTCTCGGCCGCCATCTCGTCAATGGCCTTGCGCACGGTGCCTTGGCTGACGCCGAAGCGCGCCGCCAGCTCCAGCTCGCTCGGGATGGCCTCGCCGGCCTTCCACTCACCGGCCTGCAAGCGGCCGATCAGCAGACCCTTGATCTGCCGGTACAGCGGACTGAACGCAGCCGAACCGGCGCCGATCGAGACCTCCGAACCGAGCTCCGCCACCCCGCCCCTGTCGGCAGGCGAACGCATTTTCGTGGTGGCGCTGGACGGCGGGCTAAGGGGCATGGCCGGCATTGCAGCACAGGCGAGGCAAGCGAGTCCAGACGGATCATCATTTCCGAGCGCCCAAGTCTTCTATAAGACACAAGACTGTCAGATTTTCACCATAAAGCCTGGTTTTGCAGCGCCAATCTGCGGCCCGAACGAGCGCCAGCATAGGGGAATGCCCGGAGTCTGTCCTACACTTGCCGCGCACTCGCTGCGCCCGGCCTGGTTCGCCACGGGCTCAGGCAAGCGGCTCGTCCGCAGGGCAGCGTCCAGCGATTTTTTGCAGTACCGATTCGTTCCTACTTCCCAACCTTCGGAGTCACTCCATGAGCAAGAAACCCGTTCGCGTTGCCGTCACCGGCGCTGCCGGCCAAATTGGCTATGCCCTGCTGTTCCGCATCGCCTCCGGCGAAATGCTGGGCAAAGACCAGCCCGTGATCCTGCAATTGCTGGAAGTGCCGGTCGAAGGCCCGCAAAAGGCGCTCAAGGGCGTGATCATGGAGCTGGAAGACTGCGCGTTCCCGCTGCTGGTCGGCATCGAAGCCCACAGCGACCCGATGCAAGCCTTCAAGGACACCGACTACGCCCTGCTGGTCGGCTCGATGCCGCGCAAGGCCGGCATGGAGCGCGCCGAGCTGCTGTCCATCAACGGCCAGATCTTCACGACCCAGGGCAAGGCCTTGAACGCCGTGGCTTCGCGCAATGTCAAGGTGCTGGTGGTCGGCAACCCCGCCAACACCAACGCGTACATCGCCATGAAGTCGGCCCCGGACCTGCCGGCCAAGAACTTCACCGCCATGCTGCGCCTGGACCACAACCGCGCCGCTTCGCAGATCGCCGCCAAGACCGGCAAGCCGGTGGCCGCCATCGAGAAGCTGGCCGTGTGGGGCAACCACTCGCCGACCATGTACGCCGACTACCGTTACGCCACCATCGACGGCGCCTCGGTCAAGGACATGATCAACGACCAGGTCTGGAACAAGGACACCTTCCTGCCCACCGTGGGCAAGCGCGGTGCCGCCATCATCGAAGCACGCGGACTGTCCTCGGCTGCCTCGGCCGCCAACGCCGCCATCGACCACATGCGCGATTGGGCCCTGGGCACACAAGGCAAGTGGGTCACCATGGGCATCCCCTCGAATGGCGAATACGGCATCCCCAAGGAAGTCATGTTCGGCTATCCCGTCACCTGCGAAGGCGGCGAATACAAGATCGTCGAAGGCCTGGAAATCGATGCCTTCTCGCAAGAGTGCATCAAGAAGACTCTGGACGAACTGCTGGCCGAACAAGACGGCGTCAAGCACCTGCTGTGATGCCACTGAAGCCCGCAGCGCGGGCTGTTTGAGCAGAGAATCGGGCCGGCATGGCAATCATGCCGGCCCGATTTGTTTCCACCACATCGCCTGAACCACGCACCGAGTCCGACCGTCATGAGCGCCCTGCCTGCCCTGCACCCCAAACTGGCCCTGTTCGAGGACGGAGATCGTGCCGTCAGCCTTCCCGTGGTCGACCACTACTGCGGCGTCGAGGCACGCATGCGCAAAAGCCTGGACTTGCAGGCCGAAATGGGCCCGGTGTTCGACATCACCCTGGACTGCGAGGACGGCGCGCCCATCGGCGGCGAGGCCGAGCATGTGCAATGCGTGAACGAACTGCTGAACAGCAGCCTGAACCGCCATGGCCGGGTCGGGGCACGCGTCCACCCTTTCGATCACCCGGCGTTTGAAGCAGATGTCGACGGCCTGCTGGCCGGCTCGGGCGAGTGCCTGGCCTATTTGATGATCCCCAAGCCTCGTAGCGCGGCCGATCTCCAACACGCCTGTGACTTCATCGACGCCAGCCTGCTGCGCCACGGCATCGCCAAGCCCCTGCCCTTGCACACCCTGATCGAAACCCATGGAGCACTGCGTGAAGTCGCGCAGATCGCGGCCCACCCTCGGATCGAGTCTCTGTCCTTCGGGCTCATGGACTTCGTCTCGGCCCACCGCGGCGCCATTCCTCGCCATGCACTGACGGCCGAAGGCCAATTCAGCCACCCGCTGGTGGCACGCGCCAAGTTGGAGATTGCTGCGGCAGCCCATGCCCATGCGAAAACCCCATCGCATTGCGTCGTGACCGAATTCAAAGACAGCGCCGCCTTGCAGCACGCCGCCAGCCGGGCCGCGCGTGAGTTCGGCTACACCCGCATGTGGAGCATCCACCCCGCCCAGATCCAGCCCATCCTCGACGCATTTGCGCCCAGCGCTGCCGAGCTCGATGAGGCACTGGAGATCATCCAAGCGGCCCAAGCCGCACAGTGGGCGCCCATCCAGCACCGCGACAGCTTGCATGACCGGGCCAGCTATCGCTATTTCTGGCACGTGCTGGAGCGCGCTCACAGCACCGGCCAGCCCCTGCCGATCGAGGCACGCCAAGCCTACTTTGCAGGCGAGTACGACGCCGCTTAAGGTTGGTGGCAGGCAGGCACCCCTGCTTGCATTTGCTGGCAAACGATTACCCCAGCCGCCTCGGTGCGGAGCGACAATGGTGGCATTCCGAATGCATCTGCCTCAAGAGGCCTCAACTGTCATGAACACCCGATTGAAATCGACTGTGATCGCCTTCGCACTGGCGGCCGTGAGCGCAAGTTCCTGGTCGGCAGCCGTGGAGAGCGCCAAGCCGCGCAACCGCCTGGCGGCCAAGCTCAAGCCAGCCGCTGCTGCGGCCGCGCCCGAGATCGCCACCGAGGATCACAGCCCCTTGAGCGAAGAGCAGCTGGCCGTGGCGCCCCATGTACATGCCGGCGAAGCCAATTGCGAATTCAAAAGCAAGGTGTCCGTGACCCCCCACCCCGAGCAGCCGGGCCGCTTCCGCCTGCAATTCGGCCGCACCATCTACAACATGGCGCCGGAGCCGACCACGACCGGCGCGGTCCGACTTGAGGACAAGCAAGCCGGCGTGGTCTGGCTGCAGATTCCAGCCAAGTCCATGCTGATGAACACCCGCATCGGCCAGCGCTTGGTGGACGGTTGCCAGCACGCCGAGCAAGTGGCCATGGCCCAGGTGAACGAGCCCCTGACTGAGGGCGGAATCGGCATCACCCCGAGCGAGCCACAAACGCCGCCACCAGCTCCTGCAGCGAAGGCCGCTGGCAAGAAACGCAAGTAAAGAAAGAGGGCCTAGGCCCTGCCAACAAAAAAGAGACCCGAGGGTCTCTTTTGTTTTGTGCGGAACGCGGCGGCTGCTGCCGCCCCGCTTCACTCGCCCAGATAAGCGGCGCGGACCTTGGGATCATTG